>CAZVIH010000047.1:0-7790 GCA_964627755.1 uncultured Anaerolineales bacterium | reverse complement strand
AATTAATGCCCACGGCTTTAATCGATCGGTCTTCATCCAGGGCCTGCTTGAGTTTCAAATATACTTTCAGAGCGCTGTTGCGCTGTTTCTGTTTGACATTGCCCATTGGCAGCCGGTCCTTCCATTCTTCCCAGGCAGATTCAGCCGCTTCATCCGCGATCTGTTTTGCTTCAGCTCCCATTTTTTCAAAACTTCTCTTTTCCAGTGTTACCCCATATTTATCCAGCATGCGCTGGGTGCATTCATCTTCCCACCAGAAGAATCGTTTAAAGATTTCTGGCTGAAATCCTTCCCCAGGGTTATCCTGGTAGACAAGGAATTTGGATGATTTCAGGTCCTTTTTTACGGCCAAGGCCCTGGCCAGATTCCTGGTCTGAGCCATGTTGTAAGGAGCAATCACATCTACACCATTCAGGCGCAGATACTGGATAATTTCCCAATCCCACATGGCCATCGTGCCAAACTCTGTGGTTATGATCAAAATGGGAATAGAAATGGCCTTAAAATCATCCAGCTGCCTGTAGGCTTCTCCCAGGATCTGGGGAAATAACACAGCATCAGCTTCTGGAATTGGATCCCCCAGAGCAACTTCTGGTAAGAACTCAATATCATCAACAAGTATTTTTTTCAGGAGATTAAGTTGTTTATCAAAATCCTGGTCCCTGCCCTCCCTGAAATAAAGGGGTACAACTTGCGCTAACATACCGGCCTCCTCTAGATTTTATTTTGCACGTACAGTACTTGCGGCTTTGTCCAACTCATCGAATAATGCAGGGGTTAAATCAATGTGCAGCGCTTCGGCAATCACTTGCGACCAGCCGTGTAAAAAATAGATCCAGCCATCCTCAACCCTCAGTTTCCTGCTTTCAACCTGCCTCAGGGCCTGGTGCATAAAATCCAGCTCACCCCTGTAATTGAATTCCCAGGCGATGCCCTTTTCGGGGAAGATACCCTGGTCAGTGATGGGGGATCCAGGCGTGTCTTTTCCCATCCCGGTGGCATTGATGACAATACTGTGCCTCGGCAAAGAAGCCATGATCTGGTCATTCACCTGTGGATCGCTGTTATGGACATATTCCACTTCTATATCAGTATCATAATTGGCAACCATTTCCCTCATGTGATCCAGTTTCCCTGGTGACCGATTTACAGCAATAAATTTCTCCGGTCTATCTGAAGGATCTTCTTTATTGATCAAATATAGCAGGGTTGCAACTGCCGACCCTCCAGCGCCAAGACACAAAACATGGCCGCTCGTCTTCCCGAAATATCCCGGATCAACAATCGCTTCCAGGCTGAGTCCCGCCGTGATAGGATCCTTGGCATGTCCTAGAAGTTGGCCGTCTACTTTGCTAATACAGGATATCTCTGCGGTCGTGACAGCATAGGGATCAAAATAATCAAACATATCTTTTGCAGCAGAATAGACATTCATCTTGTGCGACGTAACCAGGGCACCCAAAGAAAGCGGATCGTATTTGATCTGGGCAACCGATTCCCGGTAATTTTCTGGCTGGTCGTGCAGCGGGTGATCCATCCCCTCCAGAACGACTTCCAGTTTTCCCATCAACTTCATCCACAATGGAAATACTTTATTTATGGAAGATTTCCCCGTTGTTACCCCAATGAAGTAGAAGGTCGGTTGATCTTTTGTGATGACGTTGTATTCCATAATCTCCTCGTTGTTAGTTGGTGCGGGCAGCCTTGATCGCTGTTATATAATTGCGGGCGATATCCGTAATTTTTTCAAAATCCCCCGACAGGGCGTATTCCTTTGGACAAAGATTACTGCCGGCACCAACAGCAAAAGCACCAGCCTTGAACCAGTCAGCCAGATTCTGATCAGACACACCACCGGTTGGCATCATCGGGATATCAGGAAACGGGCCCTTAAGCGATTTCATGAAGGCTGGTCCACCCAGCGATCCAGGAAAGATCTTCACTACATCACAGCCGTATTTACGTGCTTTCATTACTTCTGAGGGAGTCAATGCTCCCAACATCGTTGGCAATCCGGTGGCAACCATCTTTTTTGCCAGTTTCTTTTCTGTATGCGGACTGACCAGAAATTTTGCGCCCGCTTCGCAAGCAGCAGCTGCTTGCCCGGGCCTGGTCAATGTGCCCATACCCAGTACGATCCGCTCACCAAATTCTTTTTCCAGAGCGCTGACAACCTCCAGCGCATCAGGGGTGGTAAAGGTGATCTCTATACCAGATACTCCACCTTCTACCAGAGCAGCAACCATCTTCAAAGTCAGCTCCTTAGAAGGCCCTCTGATGACTGCCAGGATGCCCAGGTCATGGATCTTTTTTAAAGTTTTTTCCTTATCTGTCATTCTCATTCCTCAGCTAACTTGATATTTTGGTTTTTTTCCCTGCAGCACCAGAAGGCAGTCCTGCAGTGCCATCCTGCCCATTCTATTGGTAGCCGAATCGGCATGGGCACCCATGTGAGGTGTAGTAATCACCTGTTCCAGTTTTAATAACTGGCTGCCCTCTGGGGGCGGTTCTTCAGGGTAAACATCCATGGCGGCTCCCCGCAACTTTCCCTCCTTAAGAGCATTGACCAATGCATCCTCGTCTATCAAATCTCCCCGGGCAGTATTCACTAACCAGGCTCCCGTTTTCATCCGGTCAATGAACTCCTGGTTGACAATCCTCTGAGTATCCGGGGTACCTGGAAGATGGAGCGAGATGATATCAGCCGCAGGCAGTATATCCTCGAGCAGAGCCAGCTTGATCGTGTACTCTGCCGCAAATTTCTCATCAGGGAAGAGATCATATGCCAGGATTTGGCAGCCAAAGCCAACCAGTCGCTTTGCTGTTTCTTTTCCAATAGCACCCAGACCTAACAATCCGACTGTTTTCCCTTCCAACGAATATCCCTTAAATCGGGGCCACTCTCCATTTTTAGTCCTGTTCACCGCTGGCAGAATCGGCCGGAGCAAATTCAGAATTAACCCGATGGTTAACTCAGCCACAGCGACCGCATTGGCTCCTGGTGTGTTGGTGACGATTATCCCCAACGTTTTGGCAGTTTCCAGGTCCACGTTGTTATAACCCACGCCATATCTGGCCACAACTTTTAGTTCCGGAGCTGATGATAGGGCTTTGGCATCGATCTCGTCAAGTCCAGCGATCAGCCCATCTACATCGGGCAGCAGTTCCTGCAGCTGTTCTGAGCTGAGGGGTTTGCCTGTGGTGTTATAAATTACTTCACCAACAAGAGCCTCAAGATCCGTTTTTAAACCCGGTTCCTGCGAACCGTAAGAGGTTGGGGTGACAAGGATTTTGCAATCCTTCAGATCTTTCATCTACCCTCCGGTGGCGACCAGCGGGGATTATCAACGATTTCTACTTTGCCGTCCACATCCAGGATTAATTTCCGAAATCCCTGGGTTTCGATGGTTCCGTAATCGTGACCGGCGTTGCCAGGATAAGCAAAAAACATCACCAGATCTCCCTCAGCCTGGATGTTAACGGACCGATGAGCCCAGCGGGGTGGAACGTATAAAACGCTGCCCGCAACCAACTTTTCTACCGCCCAGTCCCCCTCTGGTGTTTCCATAACCATATATCCCGCGCCCTTGAGAGTGTAATATATTTCTGCGGTATCCAGCACAGTATGAAAATGGCCTTTGGTCATAAAAAATTCATCGCCAACTTTGCCGGGGTGCACAATAGAAATGCCGTGTAAAATTTCACCAGCAATTTCCGGGCGTTGTATCTCGTATACTTCGTACAGTAAAATATCCTCTTCTTTTAACAAGCTTTCGAAAGCCGCCTGATCGTGATATTGACCGGCCATCTTGCTCAAACTGCGTTTGATATGATTATCAAATACATCGGGTATATAATCCGGGGCTTTGATGTCAAAAGAAAATGGTGCATTTTTCATGAATAAATCTCCTTATCAGCAAACCAGGCGGCTGCAAATATTTCCGCCCATCAATTTTTCTACTATGCCGTGATCCTGAATTAAATCATCCAGTCGCTTTTTGATAACTGTTATGAAAGCTTCCAGCCCGGGGCCGTCTCCCAGGTTGATCCACATTTTATTATCAGCCAGGTCCGTAGCCAAAGCGATTGAATCTTCGTAACCATCCCGGACCAGTTCCAGCAGCATCGGCCACAGATTCTGCTCAGGTTTATATTTAGGTCGTAAAAAAGTATCATATTCCAGAAGGCAGCCGGTTCGGGCTAGCTCCCTGTGCAGCCCGGAATCCGGCCTCTTATCGATATGGCAGATCACCAAACGGTTGGCAGGTAATCCAAGTCCTAAAAGATATTCCACAAATTCTTCCACCCCCGCGCCTTTTTCTGTGTGCATTTCGATCAGCAATCCGCTCTCATTGCTGGCTTTTACAGCTGCTTCCAGTAATTGACGGGGGGAATTTTCCAGTGATTCTCTCACTGCTATCTTTATGAAGCCGGGGAAAACCGGAATATATGATCGTGTTTCTTCCAGCCCATCCCTAATCTCACCTAAAAAATAATCTCCGGCCTGATCCGAATCCATTTGCCACAGACCAGAATCCTCAGGATAATAATCATTCAGATGGAATCCGGTACAGGCAATGATCTGAACACCTGTAGTGCTCGATAAGTGGTAAAGCCTGTTTCCATCCCTGCCTGCACCACCCGGCTGGCAGTCGAGCTGGCTGCCCCCTCCTGCATGTCTATACAAAGTCAATTCCGCTATAATAGGGTCCTGCTGGTTCAAAACCGGGAGGTTTTTTTCTTCGCCAGCCACGCTTGATATCCAGAGATGATTATGGGCATCAGTAATACCCAACCTATCAGCCAAGACTCGCCCTAACACAGTTACGACTTGTTTCTCCATCTTATGGAACCAACGATACTCTCATATTTGTGCCATCCCCTGCTGCAGCAAAGGCTTTTTTTACTTCTTTGAGCGGGAATCTTTTGGTTACCAGCGGCGCAAGGTCCAGCACGCCTGCATTAACAAGGTCTGCCGCCTGCAGGCAGTCATGGGTTGAACAGGCTGTTGTACCGGTAACAATCAGTTCTTTATAATGAACACTGTTTGAATCAAATCTAATCACCGGATCGTCTTTTGGCAGGCCGCCAAACAGGTTAATCCTGCCTCCCACTGCGGCAATCTGCAGCGCAGATTCCTGGGCAGGTTTCGAAGGCGCTGCCACAATGATCACATCAGCTCCCCGGCCGCCAGAGGATTCCCGGACGATTTTTTCCAGATCTTCATTTACAGGATCAACAACCAGGTCAGCTCCCAGCTCCGCTGCCCTCAAACGGCGATTTGCATCCGGCTCACTCACCATCACCTTTGAAGCTCCCCGGGCTTTGGCAAGCAGTACATGCAGCATTCCAATGGGTCCTGCTCCCATTACAACCACAACATCCCCGCTTTTTAGATTGACAGCATTTTGCCCTCTCAGCACACAAGCCAGCGGTTCAATCAAAGCTGCTACCGCCGGATCTTCCTCTTCTGAAACAGGCATAACATTTCCCTGCCCGACCGCAGCCTCAGGTACCCGCATATATTCAGCAAAGGCTCCGTCCAGATTGATTCCGATTGCCTGGAAATTAGGGTCCAGATTATTATTCCCGGATATGGTTTCCCGGCTGTCTCCTTCACCCATATTGGGGGCTATAAATACTCTATCTCCAACCTTGTATTTTGTGATATCTTCCCCAATTTCAACGATCTCACCAACAACCTCATGTCCGGGAATTCGGATTGTTCCTTCCGGATACAGGCGATGACCCCCATGCAATATCCGCAGATCTGTTCCGCAGATATTGGCGTTTATCACCTTAATGATCAAATCTCCCGGACCAAGTTCGGGATAAGGGACTTCCTCATAACGGATATCGTTAGGGCCGTAATAAACCCCTGCATACATGGTTTTACTCATTTAACTCTCCTGCATTACCTCGCGCAGCAGGACCGGCCGCTCTTCCAGAAGGGATTTTGTCCCTGCCAGCACCCCTGCAACGGCCCAGCGGCCATCTTCGCCGCTGACCTTGGGAGCCGTATCAGTCCTGATGGATTTGATAAAATGTTCTATTTCTTGAATATACGCCATCCGGAATCGATCAGGCCAGCGTTTATAGATCGGTGTAACAAGCCCGGTCTCACGATCAATCCCGATCGTCAAGGCATTATTCTTCAAATCACCGATGATCATGATACCCTTTTTTCCAATGATCTCCATCCGGGCGTCATACCCGTAATCGCAGGGGCAAACGCCAGAGATACTGCCTAGACCGCCGGATTCAAATTTCAAGCTGGCGATCATGTTGTCATAATAATGCTCGGTATCGACGCCGCGCTCTTTGCCTTTAAAATTGGCCACTTCCAGGTAGATTCGCTCCGGATTCGACCCCATCAGCCAGCGTGTGGCGTCAAGGTCATGGCTATTTACTTCGGCAAGATTGCCGTTCGATGTTTTCAGATCCCTTGCCCAGGGTGGAGGCAGCCCGGGACCATGGGTAAGCGACTTGACAAGCATCGGCTCACCGATTTCTCCGGCCTGGATGCGGTCATAAGCAAGGCTGAAATCCGGATCAAAATGGCGCATGAAACCCAGCTGTAAATGAGCTCCGTTCTTGCGGCAGGAATCGATGATCCGGTCACATTCTTCCAAATCCATCGCCATGGGTTTTTCCAGGAAGACATGTTTTCCGTTTTCCGCCGCCATCACGGCCAAGAATTTGTGAGTCGGGGTCGGTGTTGTGATCACAACAGCTTCAAAGTCTGATTTTTCTAGAGCCTCTTCCAGCGAGGTATATAAATTATCAATGGCAAATTCCTGGCCAGTTTCTTCCAGCATGGACTGCTGCGTATCTACCAGAGCAACCACATCTGCGCCTGGAATATATCTTCGTAAGGTACCCGAATGCAGTTTACCAACACGCCCGGCACCGATCATACATATTTTGATATTTTTTGACATAAAAAATCTCCGAATTATTTACTGAAAACTGCCAAATACATCAGTCAGACTTTCCTGTAATTCAATATAACGTTTAATATGGGTTTGATAGCGGTCGTTATTTTCCCAATTTGGTTCAGCCGGATTTCCTGCCGCTACGGCATGTTCATAAGCTACGTCCGCCAGATCGTCATAGAGACCAGCTGCCTTACCCGCAATCATGGCAGCACCCCAGGTACCAAACTCGGATCTGGTCAGGCGCAGGTACGGGACACCCAGCACATCAGCCTTGATCTGGTTCCAGAGAGAGCTTTGTGCGCCGCCGCCAATCACCCGCGCCTCCATTAAATTCAAATTAGGGATCAAATCTTTTAATATATGAAGATAGTAGGCGTACTCATATGCTACAGATTCCAGAATAGCCCGATAAAAATGTTCCTGGCCGTGCGAAAAGGAAAAACCCACCCAGGCACCGCGCATTTCAGGTGTTGCAGGACAAATCCGCCCCGAAAGATGGGGGGAAAAATACAGGCCTGAAGCCCCCAGGGGAGCCTTCCCTGCCAGGGCATCCAGCTGTTGATAAAGGTCTTTTTTGGGTTGGGTTTCACCCAGTACAGCATTAAAGAATTTGTCTCTGAACCAGGTTAAAGCCTGTCCTCCCCCCGCGATATAAGCCAATGGATGCCACAGGCCAGGAATCACAGAGCGCATGGTTAATAATGCCCTGTTTTTAATATCAGGGGCATATTGATCTGTGCAGCCAGCAAAAACTGAAGCTGTACCCGCTGTATCAAATACCATGCCAGGTTTTACAATACCTGCTCCCAACGCGCCAGCTGCTGTATCACCACATCCTGCAGCGATGATCGT
>CAZVIH010000046.1:0-15313 GCA_964627755.1 uncultured Anaerolineales bacterium | reverse complement strand
CAGCCGGAAAAGAAAAACAGACCATAATATTTATGGAAAGAAGCCTGGTATTGTGGTAGACTGATCCTGCAGTGATCGATAGGGGGAATTTCAGGGGAATTTACATGGGTGAATAAGTCCCAGAATTCATGGAAGGGCTCTTGACTGAGCTCCCTTCAACCTGTATAATAGCGTGTTGCATGTTAAATATCAATCCCCTCACATGATGCGAGCGCTAAAGAGCATACTCTTTTGCGCTTGATTTTGTGCGTACTGGTACTAAAACATCTGTTCTGCCTGGCGGTGCCTTTTTTTGGACACATACAGATCTCACAATTGATTGTCTTGAAGGTTTTATGTGACTGATCGCTCATTGGAGTTATCAGCCAGGGATAAGTGTGATTGTTGAGGGAAGCAGATAAAGAATATCGGTTGGTGAGGGTTTTGGGTTAAGCGGTTGAGATCGCGATCATACAGGAGGTTTTCTAGTGAAAACTAAGGGGATACAAAAACTTAGAATCGGGTTGGCATCACCAGAAATCATCCGCAGTTGGTCATACGGGGAAGTCCTGGAACCGGAAACCATCAACTACCGGCGTTTGCGCCCGGAAAAAGATGGTCTTTTCTGTGAGGCAATCTTTGGCCCTACTCGGGATTACCAATGTCATTGTGGAAAATACAAGAATATTCGTTATAAAGGCATCGTGTGCGATAAATGTGGTGTTGAAGTTACTCGTTCCGCAGTTCGCCGGGAACGAATGGGGCATATCGAACTTGCAGCCCCTGTGGCACATCTGTGGTTTTCCCGCCGGATCCCTTCTATCTTGGGTCGTTTGCTTGATATGTCACGCCGTGACCTGGATCGAGTCTTATATTTTGCCCAATATATTGTCACCTATGTAGATGAAGAAGCTCGAAAACGAGCGCTGGAACAGCTTGATACCCGCTTTACCTCCGGTGAGGGAGAAGTGGGGATAGACTTCAGCGAAGGAATCAAAACGAAGGAAATTGAACGGGAAGACCGCCTGAAAGAGCTGGAAGAACAGCAAAATGAGGTCGTTGCCCGTTATGATGAACAAATTGCAGCAGACCTGGAACCTGTGATCAAACAGGGCCAGCGTCTGGAAAAGACACTACAAGATAGTGTCGATGAAGCTGCTAAAGATAACTTGATCTTCCCCGAGACAGATGTTGTGATCGTTAAAAAAGGAGAGAAGATCAGCACAGCTCATATCGCCAATATTCAAGATGTCGTCAAGCAGCGCTTAACAGATATTGAAGATAGCCTCAAAGAAGCTAAAGAAAATGAACTGGAACACATCAAGCTGGATGTAGCCAGAGTCCGGGCAGAAACAACCCAGGAGATCAGCCTGCTTCGTGATAATCTGGGTTCAGCGATTGACTCCGCCCAATCTGAATACAAACGGCTGAGAGAAGAACTGCTGAACTTACAACCTCTGACCTTTCTCGGCGAAGCGGAGTTTCGTGAGCTGAGGTCCCGCTGGGGACAGGTTTTCCAGGCCGAGATGGGAGCTGAGGCATTTTACGATATTCTCAAGCGCCTTGACCTGGATGCCCTCTCTAAGGAACTCTGGAACGAGATCAAAACAACTGGAAGTAAACAGAAAAAGAAAAAAGCTATTAAGCGGCTGAAGGTTGTGGATGCTTTCCAGAACACTGAAAATCAACCCGAGTGGATGATCCTAACTGTGCTTCCAGTAATCCCCCCTGATCTGCGCCCGATGGTACAGCTGGATGGCGGACGTTTTGCTACCTCGGATCTTAACGACCTTTACCGCCGGGTGATCAACCGCAACAACCGGTTGAAACGCCTCCTGGAATTAGGTGCTCCGGACGTGATCGTCCGCAATGAAAAACGCATGCTCCAGGAAGCAGTAGACTCGCTGATAGACAATTCTCAACGCGGAAAAGCCCTCTCCCGTCGGGGACGCAGGGAACTAAAATCCCTCAGTGATATGTTGAAAGGTAAAAAAGGACGCTTCCGAAGGAACTTGCTTGGTAAGCGAGTGGATTATTCCGGTCGTTCCGTGATTGTGTCCGGTCCCAAGTTGAAGATGTCTCAGTGTGGTCTCCCTAAGAAAATGGCTTTGGAGTTGTTCCGGCCCTTTGTGATCTCGATTCTTGAGAAACGAGGTTTTGCGACAAACGTCAAAGGTGCCAAACGATTAATAGAACGAAACCGCCCAGAAGTATGGGAAGCATTAGAGGAAGCTGTTAAGAGCCGTCCGGTTCTTCTCAACCGTGCTCCAACTTTGCACCGCCTTGGTATTCAGGCTTTTGAGGTCCAGTTGATCGAAGGCAGCGCAATTCAGCTTCATCCTCTGGTATGCCCCGCATTCAACGCAGACTTTGATGGCGACCAGATGGCCGTCCATGTACCGCTTTCCCAGAAAGCTGTTACGGAAGCCCGAGAGTTAATGCTTTCCACCAAGAACCTGCTGAAACCAGCCAACGGCGAACCGATCATTGCTCCCTCCAAAGATATGGTTTTGGGTGTATTTTTCCTGACCCGGGATGACGAACGTCCTTATCCTGGTGATGGCCGGATATTCTCAACCATGATTGAAGTTGAGACTGCTTACCTCCTGGACCAAGTAAAAATACCGACCAAGATCAAACTCCTGGCGGAAACTTGGTATGACGAAGATGGTGAGCGGATGGAAGCCCCGGAGGAACGGGTGATCGATACTACCGTTGGACGTACCATTTTTAACCTCTCACTTCCGTACGAAGTCCAGTTTATGAACTGGCCGTTGGTTAAGGGAGACGTAAAAGACCTGATCACTGAAATTTACGAATATTGTGATAATGACACTACTACCCAGGCAGCTGACAAGATCAAAGACTTGGGATTTGAATTTGCAACAAAATCGGGATACTCGATTGCAGTGGCCGATTTGCAGATTCCACCCGAGAAGGAAGGGATCGTTGCTGAGGCTCTGGAGAAAGTCAGTGAAGTGGAACGCAGCTTCAGGCGCGGTCTGCTGACTGCCCAGGAACAGGATGATCGGGTAATCGATATTTGGCAGAAAACCACTTCGGTGGTTGGCGATGCGGTAAAAGCTAACATGGATCCCCATGGCAATATGGCTGTGATGGCTCTTTCCGGAGCCACCAAAGGCGGCTTCGGTCCGGTTTCTCAGCTGGCAGGTATGCGAGGTTTGATGGCTGACCCGTCTGGTCAGATCATCCCGCTTCCCATTCGTTCCAGTTTCCGTGAAGGGCTGACCGCACTGGAATATTTCATTTCCAGCCACGGTGCCCGTAAAGGTCTGGCCGATACTGCTTTGAGAACTGCTGATGCCGGTTATCTGACCAGGCGTCTGGTGGATGTTTCCCAGGATGCTATCATCAACCATGAAGACTGCGGCACCGACAATTGCATCATATTAGAACGGTCAGAAGATGTGGCCGGGCAAACCCTGCAAGACCGGGTTTTCAGCCGAGTTTTGGCGGACCATGTGGTTGACCAAGAAACCGGTGAAGTCCTGGTTGAAAAGAACACCATTGTATCTCGAGAAATCGCGCGCAAGATCCAGAAATCCAACGTTGACAGAGTAAAGGTGTTTTCCCCACTGACCTGCACCCTGGAATATGGTTTATGTGCCAAGTGTTATGGTCTTGATCTGGGACGTGGTCAACCGGTTCAGAAAGGTGCAACGGTTGGTATTGTTGCTGCTCAATCCATCGGTGAGCCTGGTACTCAGTTGACGCTGAGGACCTTCCATACCGGTGGTGTGGCTGCTGCCAGTGACATCACGACAGGTTTGCCCAGGGTTGAAGAATTATTTGAAGCCCGCAAAGCTCCGAAAGGTGAAGCTGTATTGACAGAGATTGCCGGCAGAGTCAGTATCGAGAAATCTGACCGCTATAGTGATATGCGCGTAGTGCGTGTCAGTCATAGTGAAATGATCAGCGACGTTTATGAACTGGAAAAAAGCTGGCGAAAACGCGTCAAAGATGAAGATAAGGTTGATGAAGGTGATGTGATCGCCTCCCTCGATGCAGATAATAAACTCCTGGCCAGGAATGGCGGCCGGGTTCGCATTGAAGGTAGAACAATTATTGTTTCATATGAAGTTAAAGACGAAAAGTATTATGAGATTCCCAGCAATGCCCGCCTGGCAGTGGAAGATGGCGATCAGGTCGAACCGGCCCAGCGCCTGACAGAAGGGTCATTGAATACACATGATATCTTGCGCATCAGCGGGCGAGATGCCTGTCAGAAGTATATGCTTTCTGAAGTCCAGAAAGTTTATCGCTCCCAGGGACAGAATATTCACGATAAACACTTTGAGATTGTAATTGCCAAAATGATGTCCCGGGTGAATGTAACGGACTCTGGCGGCTCAGATACTCTGCCAAGGGAACTGGCTAATCGGATGGGAGTAATCCAGGAGAATGAAGATTTGCTCCAGGAAGGGAAACGTCCACTAAAATACAACGATGTTTTGCTGGGCATTACCAAGGCAGCATTGAATACAGATTCATTCCTGTCCGCTGCATCCTTCCAGCATACGATCAAAATCCTCACCCAAGCCGCTGTGAATCGGGATGAAGATCCCCTCTTCGGTCTGAAGGAAAACGTGATTATCGGCAAGTTGATCCCTGCTGGCACTGGTTTTACGGGAGGACCATTTGCATCTGAACTCGAAGATCTGAAAGGGGATGAACTGGGCGCTGAAGCAGATGCTGAAGTCGAAGATAGTGAAGCGGAAATCGAAATCAATCTCAGCGAGATCAGCGAAGATACCGTAGTGGAAGAACTCGAAA
Source organism: uncultured Anaerolineales bacterium (assembly GCA_964627755.1). Taxonomy (GTDB): domain Bacteria; phylum Chloroflexota; class Anaerolineae; order Anaerolineales; family UBA11858; genus B10-G9. The sequence continues at coordinate 10,540 of CAZVIH010000046.1, read as the reverse complement.
CCGGGGTTGTAGAAAAATAATTCTTCACACAGAATAACATCCAGGATACGGTTTCTCAATGGGAACCGTATCCTTTTTATTTAACACCCCACGACAGAGCCGGGGGCTGTCAGTTGGAACCCTGCTTGGAGAGGTTTGTTTAGATGATTTCAAAAAGTGTTTATAATTGAATTGGATCCCCTTTCGGTGTAAGTTGAAAGATAGCTGCTCTTTTAATGTTATAATGCTCTTCGGCTAAATTCCCTGAATATATTGAATGTGGAAAAATTACGGAATACGAAACGTGGAAAGCACACCGGGTTAATCGTATTCCGTGTTGTTTTGTAGTTGGAGGAAATATGGATTTTGGTTTGATCCGACCTATAGATATTGACGACGAAATGCAAAAGGCATATTTGGATTACGCTATGAGCGTAATCATTTCCCGGGCTTTGCCAGATGCTCGGGATGGTTTAAAGCCTGTCCATCGCCGAATTTTGTATGCCATGCATGACATGAATATGGGCCCCGATTCCGCTTATAAAAAATCAGCCCGCATTGTTGGGGAGGTGCTGGGTAAATACCACCCGCACGGTGATATGGCGGTTTATGAATCCATGGCTCGTATGGCCCAGGATTTTTCCATGCGTTATCCGCTTGTGGACGGCCAGGGGAACTATGGTTCCATTGATGGGGATTCCCCGGCAGCGATGCGATATACAGAAGCGCGCATGGCCCCTACAGCCACATTGATGCTGGATGATCTGGAAAAGAATACGGTGGATTTCCGCCAGAATTTTGATGGAACTCTTGAAGAGCCCGGCGTTCTGCCAGCTTCGTTCCCTAATCTGCTTGTGAATGGGGTCACTGGCATTGCAGTTGGTATGTCTACCAGCATTCCACCGCATAACCTTGGCGAAGTGGTTGATGCCCTGGACTATATGCTGCAGAACTGGAAGGCGATGGATAAGATTACCGTCGAAGAATTGACAAAATTCATCCAGGGTCCCGATTTTCCTACTGGCGGTGTGATCATCGAAGATAAGCGCCGCAGCGGTTTAAAAAGTGCTTACGGCTCAGGCCGAGGCAAGATCCGCGTTCGCGCTAAAGCTACTGTGGAAGAAATGTCCCGTGGTAAACACAGGATCGTGATAACTGAAATCCCATATATGACCAAGAAGGTCACTGTCCTGGAACGGATTGCCAAACTGGTCCGGGATGAGGAATTGGAAGGAATTGCTGATCTGAGGGATGAATCCGATCGTCAGGGTATGCGTATTGTGATCGAATTAATGAAATCGGCCCAACCGGAAGAGGTTCTTGAATCCCTCTTTAAACGTTCGACCCTGGAAAATACTTTCAGCATTATCATCCTTGCCCTGGTGGACGATGAACCAAAACTGCTGAACTTGAAAGAAGCTCTGCTGGTATACCTGGAGCACAGGCTGGAAATTGTTAAACGACGCAGCCAGTTCGATCTTGAGAAAGCCCAGGCCCGGGAACACGTCCTGGCAGGTTTAACAAAAGCATTGGATAACCTGGATGCTGTGATAGATACGATCCGCAATTCCCGTTCCGCCTCGTCTGCAAAAAATAACCTGATGCGGGAGTTCTCACTGACTGATATTCAAGCTCAGGCGATATTAGATATGCCATTACGCCGTTTAGCAGGTTTGGAACGCAAGAAGATCGAGGATGAATATAAAGCAGTTCAGAAGCAAATCCAGGTACTTACTACTTTATTAAAATCTCCCAAAAAGATGCGGGAAACGATTGCCCTTTCTCTGCAGGAGATAAAAGAGAAATTCAACGACGCCAGAAGAACCCAGATCGCTATGGTGGAAGGAGGCTTGGAGGCAGCCCCGATGCAGCTCACCCATTTGACACCATCTGAAAAAGTTTGGGTGATGATCAACCGGGATGGTCTGATTGCCCGTACGCAAGGCGATGATCCTCCCCGACCGAGTGGATGGGATGTGCCCAACTGGTTGATACGTGTCAATACTCGGGATACTTTGTTCCTGGTATCCGAACAGGGAGAGGCTGCTGCCATTCCTGTCCATTCTGTACCTGAAGCTGTTAAACCCAGTCAAGGCATCCATATTTCGAAGCTGACACCGTTTGATAAAGAGGTTCAATTGGGTTCGGTTTTCGGATTACCGCCAAAGAAGGATCGGGGAGAAAACTGGCATGTGATAACTGTTACTGAGCAAAGCATGATAAAAAAGAGCGAGATCGGTGAACTGCCGGGACCTTCCGCCCAGCTATTTACCCTCGTAAAGGTAAATGACAATGATCGACTGGTCTCCGTCCGATTAAGTGATGGCAGTAATGATATCTTCCTGGCTACCAGTCAGGGAATGGCGATTCGGTTCCAGGATGAAGATGTCCGAGTTATGGGGTTGATAGCGGCTGGAGTAAACGGAATGAAATTATCCCAGGGTGATCGGATCATTGGTATGGAAACCCTCTCAAAGAAAGGAGAGCTGTACTTCTTAACATCTTCCGGCAGAGCAAAACGAGTCAAAGAGAATGATTTCCCGATTCAGGGAAGGTATGGAAAAGGAGTTATTGCCTGGAAGTTGCCCGAAGGGGATACCTTGGCCGGTGTGGCAGCCGGAAAAGGAACCATGCGTGTGACTGTCCACTTGGAAAACTTTGCGTCAAAATCAACCCGACTGGATGAAGCTCCCCTGCAAACCAGGGTCGCTCAAAAAGGCAAAGAGGTTGTGGAAATGCGGGATGATGACCAGGTAACCTTGTTAACCATCCCCTGGGAAATGGTCCGCCCGGTTGATAAAGAATAATAAATCTGGCGCGGCGTCAGATCATTTGCCGATGGAAAACTCTGAGAAATGGTAGGCTATTTTTCCGTCAATCAAACCCAGGGTGTCACAGCCGTTCTGAACATTCCCCGCAGAGGAACTGGCAGTCCAGTTGATCTGCCGGGTACTGCCTTCCCCGCTGTATCCTGCCAGTGTAAAGGACCCTTCAGGTAAAATCTCACTGAAAACTGTGTTAAACCAGCTTTTGATTGCTTCCTGGCCCTGGACGGTTCTCTCACTGGTGATGTGTACGGCATCTGCCCGGTAAAGTCCCATAACCTGATCTGCATTATGGGAGTTGAGCGCATCAACGAATAATTCCGCAATATCTTTTGGAGGTGTTGGCCCACTATCCCATTCGAAATCCCGGATCGTCCTATAATATTCCGCCGGCAGATATGTGTGAAGGTTGCCCCATTCCCAGAAATTGAATCCAGGTAACTTCAAGTCTTTGGTTTTGCGCATGAATTCTTTAATTTCAGAGATTGTAGGTGTCCAGCCATATTCCGTGAAAGCAGCGCCAGTGGGAAAAATCGGCGGTGTATATTTCAAATTTTTAAATTCTGCAATGCTTTGTTTTAACTGGGCGCCTGGATTGTTGGCGAACATCCAGTAGACCTGGGGCATGTTCAAGTCAACCTTCTTGAGAAATTCATTCCAGGGGAGCTGAGGATGCATGGAAGGATAACGATATGAACTGAGCGCAATGGGGATATCAGTGATGGACGCTGTTAGCTGGTTCATGAAAGTAGTCGCAGCAGTGAATTTTCCCTTGTAATGACCTTCTGCGTCCAATACATATCCATCAATACCCAGGTCCCGGATACGGCTGATCGCTTTTTGTGCCTCCTGCCCTGGCTGATCACCAAAGAGGTAATGCCATCCCCAGACCTCAATACCCTCACTTTTTAAAGCGGCAGATAAGGGTGGTACCAGATCGATTTTCTTTTCCCAATCGTAATTGTAGCTGTAAATGCCATTGGCAACTTTGATCAACACATGGCTGTAATTAGCTGCGACGGCTTTTCTGGTAATTTCACTCACGCTGCCATTGTGGCAGTTCTGGATCTTCCAGATGAACATTCCTTTTCCAGTTAACATTGCACGTCCTCGCTCAATTTGTTTAATGAAAACTATAAATAATTTTTACTAAATACCACGCTCCTAAACAGTATCCCAAAAGTCTTTCTAAGGGGAATTCAGGGCTTTGTTCAATGTTTTTCGGATCAACTGGAAGTTGGGCAGCAATACTTGGGCACCGCCTGGTGTGATCCAGTTTGTGATCATGGCATCGGTGATGAAATACTGGGTAATCCGGGATTTATCGGTCAGCTTTAGGGCTGTAGGCGACAGGGAGAGGATGGTTGGTAGGTCCAGATTCGTAGTTACGTTTTTTGCATAAGTTTCATATAATTGAGGAATTCGAGATAGTGTATCCAATGAGAACAATCTGTCCAGAATGGCACTCAATACAAGCTGCTGACGATAATTGCGATCAAAATCATTGGTTGTGGTTCGGGATCGTACATACCAAAGAGCTTCCTTGCTATATAAAAGCTGTCTTCCTGGATAAACACAGTGTGTTAATCCGTAACCCCATTTGTCATCACAAATTGTGCGTGGGACATCTACATAGACCCCACCCAGATTATCGATAATATACTCAAAGGCCCATAAGTTGACCAAAAGATAGTAATCCGGCTTAAAACCGAAATTGTGCAGCATAGTGTCCTGCATTAGCTGGAAACCGCCATGGGCAAAGGCAGTATTGATGCGCTGATTTGTCCAGCGGGGGATGTAGACATATAAATCCCGTGGGAAGGAAGTGACATTCACTGTTCCTTCTTCTGTGTTAATGGTCAGCAGGATAATGGCATCGGTCCTGCCAATCGAGCCTTTATATTTCTGGTCCGATCCCAGGATCAAGATATTGATTTGATTCTCAGGTTGAACTATTGGATCCACTCCCACAGTATTCCTGACGGGGACAATATTGACAGGTTTGGGGGTATGATTTGGCGTTGGGGTTGGATAGTCCGTTGGAAAATAAGTTGGTGTGGATTCCAGTGGTTGGAAGGCGGTCGGGGTCGGAGTTCCTCCCAAGGACGCGATATCCTGGCTTAATGGCCTGGGAGATAACAATCTGCCACCTAACTGGAGCCCGAGGATCACCAATCCCAGCAGAACAAAACCTATTATGAAGATCAAGTAGCGCTTATTCTTTAACATATTATTACCTGGCCTATCTTCAATCATCATTTACTACTTAAATGACCGTTCTGGCCAATTACCAAGTCTGTCCCAATTCTCTCAGACGTGGGCAGAGGATTCTTGCCCGATCCAACTAACATCGTAGGTAGCAAGATTTGTACCAGTTTAATCATTTTCTGGGGGAATATCCTAAAGGAATGCCAGCAGTAAACTAACTGTTGTCCCGGTACCGGGTTTGCTCTCCACCCACATACGTCCCCCTTCATTTTCAACCAGGTTCTTTGTGACATAGAGGTTGGTCATCACCTGGCTGAGTTTTTCCTGCTGTTCAGTTGTCAGGTGATCGTTTAGAACGTCCGCGATATCGTCGGGGGGGTAGCCTTCGCCCTGATCACTGATCTTGATATGGGCAAAGTGTTGGGTTGTATCTTCTTTATAGATCTGAGTTCGGATCTGGATTTCTCCGCCAGATTTATTCTCCTGGATCGCATTGGCAACCAGGAAGGAAAAGATTTCCTTGAACAAGCCATGGCTCATTTTTAGGAGGGGAGGATTATCAGGAATGTCCAGTGATGTTACAAGATTCTTCTCCTCAATCTCAACCTGGGCAGCATCAAGACAATCCTGAATTGCTACGTTCAGGACAGCCGGTCTAATGCTGTCTGAATCAACTTCTTCCTCATGTTTGTCCTCTTTCGCAACAAGTATGGGGGTTTCTGTATCTGTTGGTCTTGGATCTTGATCCTTCAACTGCTTCACTTCTTTGTCGATCACGCTAATATATTTTTTTAGCGCTTCTGTAGAATCCTTCCCGGATAAATCTACCAGCATATCGAGGTGTCTCTGGAGGGAATTTGCCCAGCCCAACACCTGGTAGTATTTTGCATTGAGGCTGTCAAATTCCATCAGCAAGTTCTGGTGTTCTTTGTTTAATAAAGCCTGTTCTTCTTTTAGGTCACTTTTTTCTTGCGTGAGCAGGGTGAGTTTCGAAGATAGGTCCCGGATGGTGTTCTTTACGCTATCAGATTCGCCATTCTGCGAAACAAGATGATGGCTGAATGCTGACTCAAATAACTTACAGAGCAGGCTGATATATTCTTGATCAGCTTTTGTCCAGGGCCGGTTGGAAAAGGGCGAGAAGAGCACAACACCGATGGTCTTGTTAGCTCCCGCTACGTAGACTGGAGATGCCAGCAAGTGCCCCGGTCTGCTTAATTGCAGCATTTTGGACAGGTGAGAAAGATCTCTTGATGTGCTGCTGGCAGGAATATGGAGCATTTTTCCGCGCTGGATGTAATTCGAAAGTAAGGGAACGCTCTTGCTGTCTAGAGTAAGGGCTTGGAGCGGTTCTTCCCGGATAAGATCGTATCCAGCGATTATGCGGATCTTGCCATGTTCATCAGGTGTATCTATCACCAATGCCAGATCCGCCAGGATTAAGTAAGCGGTTGCCTGGGCGATTTTATAGAGGATTCCGACCGGGTCATTTTCGTCAAATAGACGTTCAACTAACTCCAGAATGTTGTACTCTATGCTGAACTGCTTGCGCTGAAGTTCGTCCTCTTCTGGGCTTTGTTTCCGGGAGGGATCTCCAATTGCGAATCGATCAGATAGCAGTAGCAGGAGAGGGTAGGCTACCAGCTGGGTCAGATGCATGGATTCCAGGTTTCCGCTCAAAAGGCTCAGTATGGCACCGATGAAGAGAATCACTGCCATGAAAAAACCGTAGTGCCACAAATTTGGTTTTCGGATCAGGATCAATCCTAAACCGATAACCAGAGCGGTGATGGACAAACCTTGCCAAAACGACAAGGAACCGGTGAAACCTTCCATTAAGGAAGGCATGATGAATATTTGTCCTATAACAAGAAGAATGATCAAGCTGATCGATAATATAGCTGCTGAATCCACTTCTTTACTTGGTTCTGGAAAATTCCAGAGCCAAACGATCAGGATAATGCCTACCAAAGAAGCTGCTTGATCCAGGATTAAAAGTGTATTAGTAAATTGGGTAGTAACTTTCCAAGTAAAATAGGTAATTATAAAGAGGATTAATCGCAGAAGAACCAAACCAAGGATAATTTGGATCATGCGCAGGCCCTGGGTGAATCTGCCTTTTTGCCAGGTACGAAATACCTTTACCAGGGTGGTCGCGCAGATCAGAATAACCAGTAATGAATAACCCAGGAAAGCGGGGGGTAAGTTGGCGGGATTGGTTCCTGTTTGAAATAGATTCATATGGCACACCTCATTGAATTATAGCATGTGTTCCTTGTTGGGAGTACATCCCTCTCTTGAAGAAATCAATAAATTATCTTTTTTATGATAACAAAACCTGGAAGGTTGACAAACTGACAAGTCGGGGTAAAATTGCCTCTGCAAGAAAAAATTGCCGAAGTGGCGGAACAGGCAGACGCGCTACGTTCAGGGCGTAGTGGGATTTACTCCCATGTGGGTTCGACTCCCACCTTCGGCACTCATAATTTAAAAACCGGTCCAGTTTAAGGGGGATCGGTTTTTTTTCTGTTAGAACGGTGCGATTTTTTATCAAACCGAATTAAAATAATTTTGGAAAGAATAGAAATGAACAATAAATTTGAAAAATTTTTCAGTACATCAAATATCGGCAGCATTATTATTGCTCTTCTGGTAGGTCTAGGCACAGGTATAGGTGCGGTCATTTTCAGGTACCTGATTTCTTTTTTTGAGTTTGTTGGTTATTCATGGATCCCGGCGACGTTCCCATCCATCGGCAATCTTGTAGTGGTAATTGTTCCTGCTGTTGGCGGGTTGATTGTAGGGCTGCTGATTTATAATTTTGCCCAGGAGGCCAAGGGCCATGGCGTCCCGGAAGTAATGGAAGCAGTTGCATTGCGCGGTGGAAAGATCCGCCCGGTTGTCGCCCTTATAAAATCACTTGCCTCGGCTATATCCATCGGCAGTGGAGGTTCTGTAGGACGGGAAGGTCCAATCGTCCAAATAGGCAGCTCAATTGGATCAACCCTCGGTCAAAAATTACATCTATCCGATGAAAAGATCCGTATCCTGGTGGCTTGTGGTGCAGCAGGGGGCATTGCCGCAACATTTAATGCTCCCATCGCAGGAGTTATCTTTGCCCTGGAAATAATAGTGGGGGAATTCAGTGTCCGGCATTTTAGTCTGGTCGTGATCTCGTCTGTGGCTGCCAGTATTGTTGGACAGGCTGTTTTTGGCGATAATCCGGCTTTTTTGATCCCCGTGGAATACGGCATTACCTCTTTATGGGAGTTTGCATTTTACCCAGTCTTAAGTGTTCTGGCAGCCTTGATGGGAGTGTTATTTGTTAAGTCGCTCTATTGGACCGAAGACCTTTTCGGGGGATGGAAAGGCGTACCCGAGTGGTTGAAACCGATGATAGGGGGGATCTTGTTGGGTGGTTTAGCCCTGTTGTATCCGGTTTTGACAGGTGTCCAATGGGAAGGCCTGCCGCAGATATTTAACGTTGGCTATAATGTGATTGGGGACGCCCTGGCTGGCAACCTGGTTCTGGGTGTGGCTCTTGCCCTCTTATTCCTGAAGCTATTAGCAACCATTTTGACATTGGGCTCAGGAGGATCGGGTGGTATATTTGCCCCCTCGTTATTTATGGGAGCGATGCTGGGAACAGTCTTTGAACTGGGTATTAGGAAAATTTTCCCCACTCTTATAGCCCCTCCCGGTGCGTATGCGTTGATAGGCATGGCCGCAACATTTACTGCTGCTGCCCATGCACCTATTACAGCGGTGATCATCCTGTTTGAACTTACCGGTGATTACCGCATCATTCTACCCCTCATGTTAACCGTTGTTATCACCACAATAATATCCCAACTGCTCTTGAAGGGAGAATCTATTTATACATTGAAACTATCCAGACGTGGTGTCCACCTTAGCAGGGGCAAAGATGTGGATATTCTGGAAGGTGTCCTGGTCCGGGAAGTGATGTCACATGATTTTAATGTTATTTCGATGAATGATACCTTGAGCAAACTTTCCACATTGCTCAATCAAACATCCAGTCATGGAGTCGTGGTTCTGGATGATGATGGCAAACTGTTTGGTATCATCACAGTAAGTGATCTCCGAAATGTCATCTCCTCTGATCTCAATCTGAATGATACCAAGGTGAAGGACATCGCTACAAAAAGGGCTGACCTGTTGGTCACATATCCGGACGAAACCATCGGCCAGGCATTATACAGGATGGGGTCACGTGGATTGGGCCGCCTGCCAGTGGTCTCAAGAGAGGACCCTGGACTTATCCTGGGTTTGGTCAGAAGGCAAAATATCATCCGCGCCTACCATCTGGCCTTGACCAGGAGATCAGAGATCACCCGAAGAGTGAAACAGCTTGAAATTGAAAAGCAGGATCACTTTGAAGTGATCCATTTGCTGGTTAATGAAGACTCTGCCATTGCAGGGAAAAAGGTCAGCGAAATTGCCAGCTTGCTGCCTGAAGACAGTTTGCTGGTTTCCATTAAGCAGGATGGCAGGGGAGTGATCCCCCATGGATCTACTTTGATCTCTCCAAATGATTATTTGACGATTATTGTTAATGATGATGATGTTGAAGAATTGAAAAAGATCATCATTTAATCATTTTCCTAAAGGGACTAAGACCTTTCAAAGGACTCAGTCCCTCAGGTTGAATTGGCAATAAACTTGCAGTTATCCCCTTATTGCGACTAATTGAATTGTACGTTAAGATAAAGATATGGATCTGAAAAAGGGCAGAATTGTTTTTCTAATCGGTTTCCTGGGTCTGATCGTGATCTGGATGGTCGCGTTTGGCAGCCGGATTGCTGATTTAAAGCGTTTATCTGATGAGTTTGATGAATCTCAGCTGACCATTTCTGCTCTAACCGCAACCACCGGCGCTTTGGCAACGGAGGTCGTAAGGGCGGGATCAGATGCAGCTGTGGAAGAATGGGCCTATAATGAACGCAAATGGATCCGGGAGGGGGATAATCGCGTGGCGATTGTGCCGTTAGAGGGCACTCCCGAGGTTACCTTGCTATTTACCACTTCAACTCCAGAACCAGAGAACCTGTTCCAGATCTGGTGGGAGCTGTTTTTCTCCACCAAACCTTGACCGAAGATTAAGCGCATGCTATAATCTGAAATCCATAAATAACGCGGGGTAGAGCAGTGGCAGCTCGTCGGGCTCATAACCCGGAGGTCCTTGGTTCGAATCCAAGCCCCGCTACTGTTTCCGAGACGTCCAGAAATGGGCGTTTTTGGTTTAAACATGCGCTATTTCCTTGAACTTTTTAATTGAGAAGAGATATTTTTTATTGACTACTAAATGGGTCTCTTCTTGAGATAGATCAAGAGCATCATTCAAATGATTCGATTGCAATATATCAATATTGATAGGTTTTGGGGATATGGACGGACTTATTATGAAAAATTACAAGAATATTTACATCTGCACTTGTGCTGAGCCTCGAAAAACCATCATCGCATATCTTGGTTTTATAAAGGAAATGACAAACCTTCTCTCGATG
>CAZVIH010000045.1:0-34308 GCA_964627755.1 uncultured Anaerolineales bacterium | reverse complement strand
CTGACCAGCTTACCGATAACGATCTTTGCCATCGACAGCGAGGGAAATTTCTCCTTATCCGAAGGCAAGGGCCTGGAAGCTGTCGGCCTCAAACCAGGAGAGAATGTTGGCAAGTCGGGCCTTGAGCTTTTTAGTGAAATGCCATTTGTAGAGCAATCTGGCGAGGTAGCAAATGGACATGATGTCTTCAAACGAGCTTTCGCTGGTGAATCAATCCACGCCCACAATGAGCTGCGGGGTGTGTTTCTGGATAACTTTATCGGCCCGATACGAGAGAAAACCGGCATGGTGATCGGGGTTGTGGGGGTTTCGATCAACATCACCGAACGCAAGCTTGCTGAAGAAACCCTGAAGCAGACAACCCAACAACTGCGTTCCCTGGCCACTCGCCTTTCACAGGTCAAGGAGGAAGAACGTCGTGTACTAGCCCTGGAACTGCATGATCGAGTCGGACAGGACCTGACAGCCCTGAGCATCAACATGAATATGCTGCAGAGCATGATATCACCTGAGAGTGTCGAGAAAATCAAACCCCTCCTGGAGGATTCCCAACAGCTCATCGAACAGACTGCCTGGCGCATCCGTAATCTGATGGTCGAACTTCGACCACCTGAGTTAGATGATTACGGCCTGCTGGCAGCCTTGCGCTCGTATGGGGACAGGTTTACCCAGCGCAACAAAATCCAGATCCAGGTCCCCGCGGGAGACTTAAGTCCCCAGCCGTCTTCCCAAACAGCAACAACCCTTTTCCGCATTGCCCAAGAAGCGTTAACCAATATCGCCAAGCATGCCGAAGCCAGCCAGGTGAAGATCACATTATCTCAAGATACAAACTGGCTGCAAATGACCATCTGGGATGACGGTATCGGCTTTGATCCTGAAACTGTCCCTGCCGGCCGGGCAGAGACCGGTTGGGGCCTGCTCTCCATGCAAGAACGGGCTGAGGCAATTGGCGGTCATTTACACGTCAAGTCCCATCCCGGGCAAGGATGCACTTTGATTGTGGAGGTGCCTGTATGAATATCAGTGTTCTGCTAGCGGATGACCATGCCGTTGTGCGAGATGGCTTGCGCATGATCCTGGAAAGCCAGGCGGATATCCAGGTTCTAGGGACTGCTGCGGATGGTAGGCAGGCGGTGGAGAAAGCGCGGAAACTGAAGCCAGATGTGATTGTGATAGATATTGCTATGCCAGAATTGAACGGCATCGAGGCGACCTACCAGATCCTGCAAGAGAACCCGTCAATTAGGGTAGTGATTCTCTCCATGCATGCCACCCCTGAATACATTTATCGCACCCTGGAGGCGGGTGCCTTGGGATACCTACTCAAGGAATCAGCCAGCCTGGAAGTGATCGCCGCTGTCAGGGCAGCCTTTGCTGGGCAGCGTTATTTGAGCCGGCGCATCTCGGATACTCTGGTGGACGATTACCTGCAACTGCAGAAAGGGATGTCAGAGATAGATCCGCTGAAATCACTAACCGGACGAGAACGCGAGGTCCTGCAGCTGGTCGTTGAGGGTCATACTAGCGAAGAGATCGCTGATGACCTGGCTCTCTCCCCCAAGACTGTCGCCTCATACCGCAGCCGGTTGATGAAGAAGTTAGGTCTCGATGACCTGCCATCCTTGATAAAGTTCGCCATCCTACACGGCATCACCTCTCTGGAATGATCCCGCATGCCATCCTGATTCGCGGATAAAACCCCGAGAATAACTCCCAACTTAATTAAGGACTGCAGAAGTGGGATAACTTTTGCAAAGATTCACCCCCCAATTATCCAACAAAACCTACAGACGGATTCTTCTTTAAGGGGGATACTGATTGCGTTCAAGAAAGAAGAGGGCTTTGATTTTGGTAATTGATCTTAACCAAACTTCAACCATCTTTTTTGAGTGGAAATAGGCATGATAAGAACAAAGGCTAATATTAACGATCCGACACTACCAGATCAGGTGATATCGATGATAGAAAAACCGCCCCTAACCAATCAGCCACCCCTCACTATCCTGATCGTTGAAGATCACGATACATTGCGAAAGAAATTGTCATCCTGGCTGGAGATCCAGTTTCCCGGTTATCAGGTTTGCTCATCCTCAAGCGCCGAAAAAGCCCTGGAAATCATTAAAGACAGACCTCCTGTTCTGGTGCTGATGGACATCAGCCTGCCCGGCATGAACGGCATTGAAGCAACCCGAATCATCAAAACCATCAGACGAGATACGCGTGTGATCATGACTACCCAATTGAATGGCAAATACTACATAGAATCCGCCTATGATTGTGGCGCGGATGCTTTCATACATAAAGACCAGTTGTTCCGCGAACTATACTCGACAATAAATAGGCTGCTCTTAGCGGAAGATTGCCTAGATCCGATTCCCCAGACCATCCAGCCTGCAGCGTCAGGAAGCAGCCAGAGGGAAAAGGATGGTAAGCGATGACTTCCACTTCTACCTCAAAGAAACCAGCTGGGAAAGACCCAACCCATCGAAAAAAGAGTCAACCGAAGCATAGTCAAAAATGGCATCTGGCACCACAAGATCGGCACAGCCAAGAAAGACGAGGCGTTCTCATGCAAAAACTGAAAGATTCAGAGATCCGTTACCGCCGCCTGTTTGAAGCAGCCCAGGATGGGATTTTGATACTGGATGCCAAGACAGGACTGATCAAGGACGTCAACCCATATCTGATAAAAATGCTGGGCTATTCGCGCAAAGAGTTAGTGGAAAAAAGGCTCTGGGAGGTCGGCGCGTTTAAGGATATTGAAGCCAGCAAAGACGCCTTTGAAGATTTGCAGGAGAATGAATATATTCGCTACGAAGACTTGCCCCTTAAAACAAAAGATGGACAGCTTATTCAAGTGGAATTCGTCAGCAACGCCTACCTGGTGGGTGGCGAAAAAGTGATCCAATGCATTATCCGTGACACCTCTGCACACAATCAAATAATAGCTGCATTAAAAAAGAAAATGAAGGAATATCATGATCTGGTTGATCTAAGTCCAGACGGTATGTTCATCATTGAATCCTCAGGTAATATACAAACCGTCAATTCAGTAATGTGTAATGAGCTTAAGTACAGCAAAGAAGAACTCCTTTCCATGAACATTTGGGATATTATCCCGGAACAATATTTGGATCAGTACAACAAAAGACTCACGAGAATTCTTAATGGGGAGAGTTTGATAGAGGATTCAACAGAATACGAGGTGTATGGAAAGGATAGAAAGGTACATTATTTAGACCTTTTATCGACCCCTATTTACAAAGAAAAAGACATTATTGGTATTCAAGGAATCGCTCGGGACATCACCGCGCGCAAGCAAATGGAGCGCGCCCTCCGAATACGTACAGAAGATCTGGCATTGGTCAACACCCTGAATGAAGCTGCAAATCACGGAACAGATATTGATGGTCTCTTGAAAATACTTACCAAGGGACTTAAGGACATGATACCTGGCTGTCTCAGTGTATCTGTTTTTCTGCTCGACTCGAGTGCGAAGTACCTCGAGTTGCAGAATCTAACCCTTTCCGCTTCTTTAAAAGAGAATATCGAGAATTTAATCGGGCGACCCATCCCAAATATCAAAATTTCGATCCAGGAAGACAGCCACTTCCATAAAATTTCAGGGAATGAACAAGGCAGCATCACCAGTGATCCAAAGATGATTCGGCAATGGATTACCGAATTCGCTGAAACAACATTCTTTTCACCTCTTATCCGCAACCAGCTCAAGAAACTTGTTCCACTGATCTATAAACTTCTAAAAATTAAATCCGTAGCCTCAGTTCCATTAATTTCCTCAGGAAAGACCATTGGATTATTGGAGGTGTCCACCAGCGAAAGCGTGATGACAGAAGATGACATGAAACGTATTCAAAACATCAGCGGTCAGGTAACAGCGGTCATCCTGCGCAAGCAGGCGGAGCAACAGATACAGGGACAGATCAAACATATGGAAGCGCTGCTGAAAATTGAGAGGGCTATCTCTTCCACCCTGGATTATAAAGAAGTATTGAACCTCATCATGGCAGAACTGGGGAAGATCATTCCCTGCGATTCGATCTCGCTGCAAATACTGCATGATAAGTCCCTGGAAATCATTGCCTGTCGTGGATTTACTCAGCCGGGCGAAGTCATAGGGCTGGTCTTCCCGCTTGATCCGAAATTCCCCAACCTAAAAGTTATCACGACAAAAGAAGCCCTGGCCATCGATGATGTCACTCAGGAGTATCTACATTTTAAAACTCAATCGAACAAATATAGTTCAGGGAATATCCGCTCCTGGCTGGGTGTGCCGTTGATATCCGAGGAAAGTGTGAAAGGGATGATTTCGCTTGATCGTTCGGACGTTATCCCATTTTCAGAAGATGAAATCAATTTGGCAACAGCCATTTCCGGCCAAGCTATTCTAGCGATCGAAAATGCACGCTTGTTTGGATCATCTGAACGCCACCTGACGCAGCTTTCTTCGCTGAGGATGATTGACAATGCCATTAGTGGCAGTTTTGATCTGCGTATCTCAACAGGTGTTTTGTTAGATAAACTTCTGGAAGATTTAGAAGTGGATGCTGCGGCGGTGCTGCAATACCGGGAAGATATCCAGAGATTAGAATTCGTTCAAGGACGTGGTTTTAAAACTACTACCCTTCGGGGTACAGATATTCCACTGGGACAGGGGTACGCCGGGAAGGTTGGATTGGAAAGAGATCATATTTTCATCCCCGATTTGAATCAGGCTGAAGATAAATTTTTTGGATCTCCCCTGTTTTTACAAGAAGAATTTGTTTCTTATTACGGCGTCCCGTTGATAACAAAGGGAATATTGGTCGGCGTGCTGGAGGTCTTCCATCGTTCTCCTCTTAATCCGACGGATGAATGGGTGAATTTCCTGAATAGCCTGGCCGGGCAAGCAGCCATCGCTATCGATAATATTACCTTATATAATGATTTGCAGCGCTCGAATGTTGAATTGAAGCTAGCCTACGATGCCACCATTGAAGGATGGGCTCGTGCCCTGGAGCTGAAGGACATGGAAACCGAAGGCCACAGCCGCCGGGTGGTTAAATTAACCATGGATATAGCGAGGGAGATGGGGATTTCAGGGGAAAAACTTATCCACATCCGCAGGGGCGCGCTGCTGCACGATATTGGCAAAATGGGTATCCCTGATGCCATTTTACAGAAACCTGGTAAACTCAGCGACGAAGAATGGCAGATCATGCACCAGCATCCGGTCTATACACTGGATTGGCTTTACCCAATTGAATACCTGCGACCGGCTCTTGAAATACCTTACTCCCACCATGAGAAGTGGGATGGCACAGGTTACCCTCAAGGGATCAAGGGAGAACAAATTCCGCTTGCTGCTCGGATTTTTGCCATCGTGGATGTCTGGGACGCGCTGACCTCGGATCGCCCCTACCGCAAAGCCTGGTCCAAAGAAAAAGCATTGGCGTATATTAAAGAAGAATCCGGTAAACATTTTGATCCCCAGGTTGTGGAAGTGTTCCTGAAACAAATTAGAACACGGGACTGATTAGGAAGAAAACGAGGGATGGATCCATGATTTATTGGAAGGGCGCTGATTTACGGACTGGATTGCTCACCATCAAATGCCTCAAGCGCCAACGGTGTTGGGGGGTTGGACGAACCTTGATTGAAGAGATTAATACAACCACATCTCCTTCCCACAAGCAGCACCCTTCAGTTCACGCCTGTCCCGCTTTGATTGCCCTTATACTAGACGATTATCATGTTGATTGTGGGGACAACGCAGCTGGGAAGTAATCATATGAACAGATCAGATAAACAAGCCATTTGCACTATCTGCGGTCAACATCGAAAAGAATTCGACACAATCCACGGTGCTATCATTTGCAAATCCTGTCTCGAATCCCCTCAAGCCGCCCGGCTTGACCCTCTCCATAGGTATGGGGTGCTCGTGTGTAAAACAGGAGGCACATACATCAAACCATTTTGGTTGAAAGCCCATGGAGAGATAACGAAGAGTTCTGGCAATAAAATGGACGCTGTTTTCACCAGGAAGGGATTCAGCCTACCAGATAAGAAAAATTCCCTCCTGGAAATCCATATCAGGCCTGAAGAGTTCGACACGCTGGTTCGGATTGAATCCACAACAAACGAAATTATCAAGCAGTTCCTTAAGGATCCGATTGTATTGGATATCCTTGCTTTCATCACCCTTCACGGCGGTCGCGTTGCCATAAATGGCACTAAGCTGGATGTGAATATGAGAGAGTTGTTTTCTCTGAACACTCAGCTGGCCTACCCTCTTCGCACCAGCAGCGAGTGGAGCGTCGGAATTCTGTTCTCTCGACTGGCCTTGTTTTATAAAACCAATATTCCCTAACCTGTTCAGGCAGACTAAAATTCCTTTCCAACTATCAGGAGTAGTGGTCGAAGCCTTGACTAACAGCCTGCCCAAATAGGATATAGAAATCCCTTCTGGAAAAATCCAGGTGTGAGGAATTTACTAATATGCTATTACCTCGCTAATTTGTATGAAAATTGAAATATCCAGAGGGAAACCGGTCCATGCTCTGTCCAATAATTCCCATAATCAATACTTGCACCTGGCAAAATGTCAGGTGCCTAAAGAATACAACTTGTCAACATCCCAGTCATTTTGTCCCATCCAAAACCCTTCCCGCGAACTACTTGACTTTTTCCCCACTCCTTGTATAATACATCTAAAGTTCTTTACATCATAAAGTGCTTTATGGGCAGAGCTTTTAGTCATGGAGTATCGCATGAACGCCAAGATCGACCTCAAACAAACCGAAAAGGCCAGCTTCCGGCTGGCCGCCTACGCCGATGGAACGGCCGACCTCAGCCTGGGCCTGGTCTTCCTGCTCCTCGGCCTCTACCCCCTCACCCGGGAGCTGTTCGGTGTCTACTGGAACTTCCCGTTCTTCCTGCTGGTCCTGGGCGCCATCGTCGCGGCCCAGGTCTGGGTCAAGAAGCGCCTCACCCCCTCCCGGATCGGGATCGTCACCCTCGGCGAGCGCTTTAAAAAGCGCTCCCGCCTGGCCCTGCTGATCACCGTGATCCTGCTGATCCTCACCACCCTGACCTGGGTGGGAGCCGCCCGGGGGACCTTCCTCTCCCTGCCAGCCTGGATGGGCCGCTACGGGGTGGAGATCATTGTCTCCCTGATCGTGCTGGCCATCTTCTGGGGCATGGCCTACAGCCTGGAGCTCCAACGCTACTATCTCTACGGGGTGCTGCTGGCAGCCGGCTTCCCGCTCCAGGCCATCCTGCCGGTCTACGACGGCCTCCCCTGGCTAGTCGCCGGCGGGATCATCACCGCCGTCGGTGCCGTCCTCATGGCTCGTTTCCTGAAGCAGTACCCGGAAGTCAGCGAGGAGGAGTGACATGGTCCAGGACAGGGAAAACACCAACCCCGTGGATGAGCTCGACCAGCTCATTCACACCCCCGCCCGGCTCAACATCATGACCCAGCTCTACGTGGTGGAAAGCGCCGACTACATCTTCCTCCGCAACCGCACCGGCCTGACCTGGGGAAACTTATCTGCGCACATTAGCAAATTGGCAGAAGCAGGTTATGTGAAGGTGGATAAAACCATAATCAATAAAAAGACGCATACCGTCGCGCAGATGACCGGGAAGGGTAGGACCGCCTTCGAGGAGTACCGCGACAAGATGATGGCTGTCCTGCAGCCGGAGGACTGAAAGAAAGGACCGGAGGGCCGCCTAGCGGCCCGACCGGTGCGGGCTTCGCCCACGACCGGTGACGGGAGACCGGGAATCGCTGTCGCCTGCGGTGGCGACCGAAGACAGCGTCAGGCAAGCCGCGTTTGATGGCGGGAAACCAACCTCACCTCCGGCGGAACGGCCAACCCAATGGTCTGCTGGACATGACTCAACCCTGGCCTTGCACACCCACCCCACCCAGCGGGACCCCAGCACTGAAACAGGAGATCATTCCGGACAGGCACAGCACAAGGGAGAAATAAAGTGAACACTCAACCCATCATCCAGCTCCAGGGGCTCAGCAAGACCTTCGGCACTGGCCGCAAGACGGTCCAGGCCGTCCGCGACCTGAACCTGGAGATCCGTCCCGGCCAGGTCTACGGCTTCCTGGGCCGCAACGGAGCCGGCAAGACCACCACCATCCGCCTTCTACTGGGCCTGGTCCGACCTAGCCGGGGAAGCGCCCGGATCGACGGCCGGGAAACCCGCGACAACCCCCGCGTCCTGCGCCGGGTCGGATCGCTGGTGGAGGATCCCTGCTTCTATCCCTTCCTGAGCGGCCGCGATAATCTGCTGGCTCTGGCCCGCACTGCCGGCAGCCGCCCGGGAGAGGAGATCGCTGGCCTTCTCAGCCAGGTAGGACTTTCTGGGCGCTCCGCCAGCCTGGCGGCCGGCTATTCCAAGGGCATGCGCCAGCGTCTGGGCATCGCCGCGGCTCTGCTGGGGGATCCGGATCTGGTCATCCTGGACGAACCCACTAACGGGCTCGATCCAGGGGGGATTCTCGAGATCCGCCAGTTCATCCGCCGCCTGGTGGATCAGCGGGGCAAGACCGTCTTTCTTTCCAGCCACCTGCTCAGCGAGGTCGAGCAGATCTGCGACCGGGTGGCGATCATCCACCAGGGGCAGATCACTCGCGAGGGCCGGGTGGCTGAGCTGCTGGCCAGCAGCGCTTCCTCGATCCACATCCAGGCCATCCCAGCAGCTGGAGTCTTGGAAGCCCTCAAGCCGGAGTGGCAGGGACGCCCGCTGCCGGGGGAGAATCCCTCCCAACCCCCCTGGATCGAGATCCAGGCTGCGCCGGACCAAGCGCCTGAGATCGTCCGCCGCTTGGCTGCGGCAGGGATCGATCTCCATCAGGTCCGGGTCCAGCAGCTCAGTCTGGAGGAGTTCTTTCTGCAGACCACCGGGGAGGAATGTGATGACTGATCGACTGGGGCCCTTCCGGGCAGAATGGCTCAAGATCCTGAGAAACTACAAAGTCAACCTATTCCTGATCTGGATCCTGCCGGCCGGGTTGCTGGTCTTTTATACCCTGATGATCGTGGGGGGCATCCTTGCCAAAGCCCCACCCGAGGAGCTGGTCTTCGGCTGCGGCGGGAGATGGACCGGGAATCTCTTCAACATTTGGAATTTCCTGATCGTCAGCGAGGGCGACATCTTTGGCCGCATGCTGCCGCTGGCTTTCTTCGCGGTGGTCTTCGCCGGGGAATATCACTGGGGTACCTGGAAGAACCTGGTCCCCCGCAGCCGGCGCAGGACACTGCTGTTTCAGAAAGCCGGGGCCGCCCTACTGGCCGTGAGCGCCTCGATCCTGATCAGCGCTCCGATCTCGGCCGGCGGGCAGGCTCTGCTGTGCCGGGTGGGAGGGGAGGCTTTTGGCCCCTCCCCTGCTTCGATCTCCCTTGCTGGGGTGCTGGCTGATTTCCTGCTGCACAGTCTGATCGGCATTTTGGTGCTGGGGATGGTGCTGGGATTCGCCGCTCTGGCTGCGGTGCTCAGCCGCTCGATCCTGGGGGGCTTCCTGGGCGGTTTTGGTTTGTCCCTGCTGGAGATCCTCTCCCTTCCGCTGCTGACCCTGCTGGCAAAGCTGTTTAACAGCCCCGGGATACTGAGAGCCTACCTGGTTTTCCCCGGGTATTCCACTGCCAATCTGCAGGCCTGGTTCTTCCAGGCCCCGACCCCGCCGCCCGAAGCCCTCGGCACAGCTGCCGGGCTCCCGGGCTGGGCCTCCCTGCTGATCCTGACAGCCTGGGCAGTCCTTCCCCTGCTGGCGGCAGCGGCTTTTTTCCAGCTGCAGGACCTGGCAGGCTAGGGCGCGGTCGGCCGGGAGAACATGCCCGGCGCTCTCCCGGACAGAGCCTCCTGTGGCCGATGATCCTGCCGACTCGACATTACCTATCTATGGGCGACCCGCAGGGTCGTCCTGCAAAGCACAATTCAACAAGGGTATTTTTACATATCCCCCCAAAAAGGTATATTCCAGAGCGAGCCAATCCCGTTTTTTCACCGATATTCAGTCTAAAATCGACAACCAATAGCTCGGTAATAAGATAAATCTTCCCTCCCTGGCATAATCCTGCCTTAACGATATCGTTATCGGTATTCTACCCTGATTTTCAGCGTCAAATAAGCAGCAAGCCTCAAGCTAACTTATAATCATATAACCCGGGGGGAATTTCTGACACCACTGATCTTCCTGTAGTGATCAAGTCAATGGATGCGCTATAGCCACCCAATAGCTTAAAAAAGGCAATCTGAAGACGAAGGGGATGCTCATAGCTGAAGAAACCACAAAAAAGGCAGCGGAAAAACGATTGAAGATCCTGGAGGCTGATGAAATAGAAGCGGTTTTTGGCTTACCTGTTTTCGACGACGACGATCGAGAGTTATATTTTTCGCTCTTGCCGCCGGAAAAAGCGCTGTTATCACAGCTGCACGGCTATAAGTCTTACATCTATTACATCCTGCAGCTTGGCTACTTCAAAGCCCGGCAGCAGTTTTTTGTTTTTGATCAGGCGCAAGTGTCCGCAGATGCTAACTACGTACAACGCACCTATTTTCCTGAGAAGGGAAGAAGCGGCCAGTATCCAGTTTACTGACATCATCAAACAGGACAAGCGTTATGTGCTGAATGTAACCGGGAAAGGCGCCAAGAGCCGGGTTGTTACTATCAGCGAGCGTCTGGCCGACGCTATCATCGATTGGCAGTTCCTGATCGATGCCGAGGGTTTAATTTTACGGAGCCTGGGAAGGAACAAAGAACCCAAGGACAGCATCAGTACTACGGGGCTATATAACATCGTGCAAAAACGCGGAGCAATGATTGGAAAGCCAGCATTACAACCCCACGATCTCAGAAGAACCTATGCCGAACTTGGAAGGCGCGCTGGTGTGCCGATATCCCAGATCAGTCAATTGCTGGGACAGGCCAGCATTGAGACTACACAGGAATATTTGAATATTGAACTCGACCTAGAGATGACCATCAGTGATTTCGTGCCATTCTAACTATTTCTTTTTCATCAAAACCAGACATGCTTGAGCCCCCAAGGGTCCTTCGGGGCTTTCACTACATGTGTTTTTGGTTATATTTAATCAATTCTTCTAAGAACCATCCTGCATCCAATTCCCAGTAGCCGGGTTGGAATCTGCTTATTTTCTTCGTCGGTTACTCGGACAACCCAAGGGATCCGCCCGGTACTCCCCTGCCCTTTTGCTTATATTGTGGAAAACAAATATTGTGCTTGCGATTGACTCTTAATCAGACACAGGGTTGTCCATTGTGTCCACTGGGAGAAATATTGTCTATTCTGTCCACAAGATCTGGAAGAAACTATATATTATTTCCATGGTGTCCAGCGTATTTGCACCGGCGTTGCACCAAAAAACCACCAACCAACTGGATTGGCGGCTCAATTAATAAACGAAAACACTTCTTCCCGCTTTGTTACTATCTCCCATATAGTTTCAGAAAAAACATAGCTCATCCGTGCAGAATAACAAAATCAACATATAGAATTACATCTCAAGAAATCAGGTCAGTAACCCAACCTAATCCAATTTCATCCAATTTTGCCTTTGTGGGCAGACCGGTTTTTACATCCCATCCCGCCATAGCATAGTACCAATCTTTAGCTTTCTCTACTTCATCAAAAGGAATATTTAGCCCATCACTCGGACCTCCGATTAAAGCTTTCTCGAGTTTTTTTGGTAAGACATCAGCGTCCCGTCCTATACCTTCGCGGGCATTAAATGATCGCTGCATATTCAATCTTCGTTCGCCAATCAATAACAATTCTTCTACTGAGACTTTCCATCCAGTAACGGCACATACTGTTTCAGCTAGCTGCTCAAGGTCATATAGTTGCCAGGCAGGTCCAAACACAAATTGGCAAACGTTTAGCGAATCCATACACGAATAGACGTATTGTGTAATTAGGGCATAACGAACTATTTCCTCATTTAGCACACCATCAGGCTGCGGTTCGGTCAATCCAATCTTTTCCATCTGATCAGAATAGTATTTATAACTTAAATCGTGTTCAGATGATTGATGGTCCGCTCCAAATGGATTAACGGCGTATATGAGAGCCAGACTGCGTTTTTTCTGAGGCATATGAGCTGGTAGTTCCTGATTCTTCACCGCCACAACCAAATCCATGGCTCTTCTACCTATCTTTGCTGCCGCCCTAGCGGAGCCTTCCGCTAATAAATCCCCAATTCCTTCTCGTTTTGCGATCATTTCAGTTAACCTGACCATAGACTCCGCATTACCAAATTGCAAATCTAGCTCTTCTTTATTGATAATGCCCTGCTCAATACAATCCATAGCCCAGGCAATCGTTGCTCCACAAGAAATAGTATCCATGCCATACATATTACACAGTTGGTTAGCGTAGGCAATCGCCTCCAAATCATCTACATCACAATACGATCCAAACACCGCCAGTGTTTCATACTCAGGACCGCCGTATTTTGGATCAACTTGATATGGATCTTCTTTCACTTCAACAATTCGCTTGCACCTTACTGTGCACGCATAACATGTATCGCGCTTTTGGAGAATCTTGTTAGTCATTTCTTCTCCGGAAATTGCGTCTGTTCCCTCAAATACACCACTATCCCAATTCCGGGTCGGCAACCCTCCCCCTTTGTTTTGGGATCCTGTAATACCTGCAGTGCCAAGCAATCCAAGCCCATAAATATCTGAATCTTCAAAATGGTCAGAGCCCCATTTTGCAATTTCCAGCACTTTTTCTTTATCCGCCAGATTTGGTTTCTTCTTACCCTGAACAGCAATCGCTTTAAGGTTTTTACTTCCCATCACAGCGCCCATTCCAGTCCTGCCATTTGCCCTGTTTGACATACTCATAATTGCAGCAAATCGAACTAGGTTTTCTCCTGCTGGTCCAATTTGTAAAATTTGGATCTTATTATTTACTAGCTCCTTTTTGAGCAGATTCTCCACCTCTCCTGTATGCTTTCCCCAGAGGTGCTCCGCTGGACGGAGCTCTGCCTCTCCGTCTTGTAACCACAAATAAACGGGGTGTTTTGCACGGCCCTTCACAACAATAGCGTCGAATTCAGCGAATTTCAACTCAGCAGGGAAAAATCCTCCACTTTGAGAATCGCCGATACAATCCGTGAGGGGGGATTTTGCAGTTACCGTAAGTCGACTTTGTCCAGAGATTGGTGCTCCTGTGATGACACTCGTTGTAAAAACTATCGTATTTTCAGGAGCAAGCGGGTCTACACCAGGGGGTGTATTGTGGAGTACATAATACAATCCCATTAAACTGCCGCCCATATAGAAGCGGTAAAAGTCCTCACCAGGTTGTTCCACATTTATGATGTCATTTGTAAGATCAACGTGGAGAACTCTACCAACATATCCTTTTGTCATTGAAATCTCCTTTCGAAATATGCTCTTCCACTTTCTCTCTCTATGGTCCAGTTTATAGATCTTGTTTCAATGACAGATTATCCAAAAAATATCATGGTGGCTTCCTAGATTTATATCGACGAGAAACCGCCATCAATCACTATCTGAATCCCAGTGACGAAATCCGATTCATCAGACGCCAGATATACAGCTGCCGGGACAACATCCTCAATCTCGCCAACCCTACCCCATGGCGTCCCCTCGATCTCTGATTTAATAAAATCAGGATTCTTTACGAACATCTCATCGTTCATGGGAGTTCGAATTGTCCCGGGGCTGATGGCATTTACATTGATCTTATATGGAGCAAGTTCAACTGCTAAGGCCTGTGTAAGGCTGACAACACCACCTTTGGATGAACAGTAATGAACCCCTTGAGCAAAGCCTGTTTTGCCGCCGCCTTCTGACGCTATGTTGATAATCTTTCCTCTGCCAAAGGATTTCATGACTCGTGCTGACTCCTGGCTGAGAAAGAACAGGCTCTTCAAGTTCACATCAAATGTCTTATCGTAGAGATCTTCTGAAACCTCGAAGAAATCACATAGTTCGAACACACCGGCTGCATTTATTAATATGTCTATCTGATTGAATTCCAATTTTATTTTTTTCACTAATCCTTCAAATTCTGAGAATTCGCGAAGATCAGCATGAATGGCAAGGCATGTACCACCATTTTCCTCGACCTTTTTTTGAACTGAAGCGAGTCGTTCAAGATTTCGTCCAACTGCTGCAATCTTGGCACCTTCGAGGGCAAACCGGATAGCTATCTGCTGCCCAATCCCTGATGTTGCGCCAGTGACTATTGCTACCTTTCCTTCTAATTTCATAATGACTTTTCTCCGATATACCAGGAACTCTTGCTAATACCGAAACATTGGCAAGAATTCCTTGATATCCTTCTCTTTTTGTCGGATAGTACAAACGGGTAGGTATTTGGATAAATCTCCCATGAGCTACCCACAATTTGACACTTCCGCCATTGAATTACTTGTTACTCAGCGCATTTCTGAGAGCATTATAAGTCATTCTATTTTGCAGGCATATCAACCTTACGAAGTTCTAATTCGTCTTGAATCTTCTTATGCTCTTCCTTATTGTAAGGGAAGCGCAGGAAAATTATATACCCAACAATATTAAGTAGTCCTACGAAAGGTCCGAAAAACATCTTAAGCCAAAAAATCATCGTGGGCGTAGATGTAAAATCTCCTTCCATGCCAACGGCACTGAGGAAAAGCCCCACAAAGAAGATACCAATTGCAGTAGCTATCTTATTTGTTAATGTATAAAGGCTATAGAAAGTCCCTTCACGTCGTCGGTGAGTTTTATACTCATCATAGTCAACAATATCAGCAATTAGGGACCATACAATCAGGTAAGCCGCTAGGGCCATAGATACAAAAATCATAGCAACAGCCATCATGGATACGTTCCCTGGCTCCATAAAATACATTGCTGTAAAAGTTAAACCGTAAATTAACTGAGCGGCAAGGAAGACGAACTTCTTACCTTTCTTCTTCGAAACCCAAACCCAAGCAAATCCAAAGAAAATTTGCATGATGATCACAATCCCGAACAGCATCGCAAAATAGTCATCCAACAATAACCAATATGTCAGCGCATATGGGAATGTTGCGAGCACTATCCCAGTGTTAATGTCTGCTACTAACGTTGCAATGATCAACACTCTGAAAGGCTTATTTTCGAGGGTTTTCCACTGGTTAATGAGAATTTCCTTAAAAGAGTTTCCCTCTAGTTCCTCAATTTCTTCACGCTTTACGCGCTCCTTGGTACCGGTAAAAGTCCACAAAATTAATGCCGTAATTAATAAGCCAAAAAACGCACCTACCCAACGAAAAGCTTCAGGGACATTGGATAGAAAATCAATTGCATTCTGAGCTGTGGAATCGGTCATGAGTCCCAATGTGCCGTGTAAGAATCCAATAGCAGAATCGGGAGACATCAACACAAAATTCCCTGCTAACACCGCCAGAAGCTGTCCTAATCTATACGCGGCATTGCTATAAGCGAAAACACTAGAGCGCTCATCAGTTTCTGACGTCATTTCTGCGCCTAGAGCTAAATATGGGATATCTAAAATGCTCAATCCCGACATCAAAAGTATCCACGCGATGAGCATATAGAGAAATAAACCGGCCCCGGGATTTTCTAGCAAGAAACCAAAAGGTGCCCACATAAAATAGAAGAGAATTCCTAATGGTATAGCACCGATCAGCAAGAAAACTCGTCGTCTGCCCCATCGGGTCTCTGCGTTATCGGAAATGTAGCCAGTGAGCGGATCGTTTACAGCATCCCAAATCTTTCCGAGCATGATAGCCAATCCAGCTAAAGCCGGGCTCAAGCCAAGTGCATCCGAATAGAAGAACAAGAGAAAGGATGAGGTAAAGAACATGATTATGGCAAATGCAGCATTACTTGCACCGTAGGCCACTTTTTCGCGGACTTTCAATTTTACTTCTGATGTCTGCATGCTGTTTGCTTTAGTCATAGCAATCTCCTCTCCTTATGGATTTTTAATAGATATAGCCAACACTGCTAGAAAGCGTATTCCATCAGACTTAGTTATTCATCAACTCATCAAGACGGTCGAATGTTCTCTGATATAAAATACTGAGGGCCGCTATTTGGCAATGGGCCTCAGCCGTCTCATTAATTGTGAAGAGCATAAAATCCTTAGGACCCCTGATCGCTTTGAATAATCTTTGGGGTTCACCTTCTTCCATCATATCTTCCCCCTCAGAATCAACTACAATCATATAGCTTGTGATCTTATCTACAAGCTCTTCAGTCAGGGTATAATCCTGAATTTTCATGATGAAATCAGCTGGTGATGTGCAATCAAATTTCCATACTCCGTCACTGATGCCCCAATCCAGAACCACAGACATCTCTCTCATCGTATTGATTTGTCTATTAAATTCATCTGGGTCTGTCGATACAATCTTCATCAATTCTTGTGGAAAGAATTTAACGGTATTATCAGCAAAACTATATCCTCCAGGATTGGCAATATAAACCTTCGGGCGATGTTCGAAGCAAGCAGCCCTTGATATTAACCACCCCCCAAAACTTATGCCTAAGACAGCGATCTTTTCCGGATCAGATCCTGATACATCCAGGGCATAATCTATTACAGGAGAGATAACATTCTCCCAGTCATACCGGAAGGGTAAACCTTGATCCCGTATAGTTTGTCCTTGTCCCGGTCCCTCAAAAACAAGACAGTTGTACCCCCGTTTAATGGCTGCGTTTCCTATTCCATATAGTTCTTCAGCTGTTCCATCAAAACCTGACTGAACGATCAATAAGGGTGCTTCCTTTTTGGATATAGGTGACTTGTATAAGTAACCAGGCAAAGTAGTATTTTCATACGGAATTCTGACGTATTCAACCGGTACCTTAAGCAACTTCATCGCTTTTTGAAAACAATCGACCGCTTTCTTGGCTGCACCCAATGCCCGAAGATCAGCGGGGTCTTTGTGCAAATAGAACTCGGACATCCTAAAGTAGTTAGAAGCTCTATGGTATGCCTCACCAGCACTAATTCGATGTCCCTTTTTCTCACAATTTATCCCAATCTCTTCCACGCGGACCGCTGTCTTATAAAATTCGTTGTACCAACTTATAATATCTCCATCGACTATGTTATGACACGTCACCATTATTTCACTGATATCCCCCTGTCTATCGTAGACTTGACCAAGGGCCCAAGCCATTTGGAAAGCAAAGTTATCATCTTCGAATCCGAATGATTTATACCAGTTTAGCGGCTCTCTCTTGGTTGCATCTTCTACCATTTCTGGCTCCTTATTCAAACAAGCTTGGGGGATATTTTAAGCAATTGCATCAGGAATTCTGCAGCTGACATCTAGGAAACAGTAGCACCAAGATGTATTCCTCATAGCAATGTTTTAGAGGGTTATAAATAATCATATATCAAATTCAATGAGTGGGTCAATAGCGGGAATCCGTCAATGCTAAAAATATTCTGCCTAAGGAAATCCAATGACGGAATCCCGTCATTGACAGCCATACCTCATTTCGTTAATAATCTAATTGGAACATCTGAGACAGGTTCCAGTAAAAAGGGTAATGCTGAATTATCAGTAGATAATCGCATTGTTTTCTTAATACCTCTATCGTATAAATTAACACATATAA
The DNA here is from genome assembly GCA_964627755.1 of uncultured Anaerolineales bacterium. GTDB lineage: Bacteria > Chloroflexota > Anaerolineae > Anaerolineales > UBA11858 > B10-G9. Next base: position 16,667 of record CAZVIH010000045.1, on the reverse strand, counting down.
AAAATCAAATCAGTTTAACTTTAGTCTGCGACAGATAATCCATCAAAATCTTTTTAGGGACATTATCGTTAATCTAAAGGATTTTCTAAACTTCAATAACAAAAGACAGGGAGGCGGGAAAATGGATAATATTAAATCGGATTATGTTGAGAGAACTCCAAAATCAAAAAAGCTGTACACTGAGGCCTTACTCCACATGCCTGGTGGAGTGTGTTCTCCAATTAGATCATTCATTAAACCGTACCCTTTCTTTGTTGACAGGGGTGTTGGTAGCCGTATCTGGGATGTTGATGATAATGAGTATCTTGACTTCAATTGCAGCTACGGTGCCGTGATAGCCGGGCACGCCAATCCCACGATTGAAAAAGCAGTCATAAATCAACTAGAACAAGGGACAATTTTCGGTATTCCGCATACCAATGAAACGGTTTTAGTGAAGGAGCTGAAACGGCGCTATCCTATGATGGATATGTTCCGGTTCACAAACTCTGGCAGCGAAAGCACAATGTATGCAGTAAAAATTGCCCGGGCGTTCACAAAAAAGGACAAGATTATTAAGATTGAAGGCGCCTACCACGGGTCAAACGATTTATATGTGAGCTTCCATCCTCCTCTCGATCAGATGGGACCACAAATTACTCCCAGCACACACGTTGCCTCGGAGGGAATACCTGTGGGAATCAGCCAGGATATCCTGGTCGCCCCTTTTAATGATCCGGAGGCATTAGAAGTAATATTTAAGAAACATCAAGGAGAAATCGCGGGGTTGATCGTTGAGCCAGTCCTTGGTAACTGTGGTGTGATTCCTCCAGAACCTGGATACCTTGAAGCCGCACGAGAAATCACAAGAAAATATGACGCCCTCCTGATCTTTGATGAGGTAAAAGTAGGCCTTCGCCTCGCGCCAGGAGGTGCAACCGAGGTGTATGGCGTCAATCCTGATATTGTATGTTTGGCTAAAGTCCTAGGCGGAGGCATGACATTAGGAGCTTTTGGAGTGGCGGCAGAAGTGAGTTCAACTATCACTCCCTTGGGCGGAGCCTGCCACTTTGGCACCTATAATGGCCATCCAGTTTCAGTAGCGGCTGGAATTGCTGTCTTGACAAAAATCATGACACCAGAGTCATACAAAAGAATCAATAACCTTGGTGAACGATTGCGCAGTGGTATGCAAGAAATCCTTGATCGAAATAACATCCCAGGACTTGTGCTTGGGGTTGGCTCGATGAGCACTATACTCTTCACGACGCAAAAAAGTGTAAAGAACTACAGGGAAGCCGTCCAAAGCGATCAGGATTTCTTTATGAACTATTATTTGGAATGTCTATCAAAGGGATTATTTCTGATGGGTCCTCTATGGTCTGAAGAATCATTCATATCTACCGCACATACAGAGGATGACATCGATGAAGCCCTAAATATTATTGAGGATAGTCTCATCGCCGCTAAAGGGTAAGTTCAGTATTACCTAAGATACGTTCTTAGGCAGCATGGGGTGATTAGATTGGCACATGGAGAAGTTATGAGTGATGTGAAAGAATTGGGTTACTTTATTAACGGTAAAAACACAAAATCAAAAACAGAAAAATATTTCGAGATTTTTGACCCCAATACCGGGGATGTCATCGCCAAGGCACCCTGCTGCACGAAGGAAGAAGTGGATAATGCTGTAACGGCAGCACACGAAGCGTTTCCGAGTTGGCGAGATATACCCGTCAAGGAACGGGCTCAAGTTCTCTACCGATTCAAGAATATTTTGGAAAAACATATCGATGACCTAACCATGCTGGTCTGCAAAGAAAATGGAAAGGTCTGGCGGGAAGCCAAGGGCGATGTCCTCAAAGCAATAGAAGTGGTAGAGCTCGCCTGCGGCGCACCGTCCTTAATGATGGGTGAATCCCTTATGGATACATCCCGCAATTATGACACAGTGATGTATCGTGAGCCGGTAGGTCTATTTGTGGGGCTGGTGCCGTGGAATTTCCCCGCTATGATTCCCTTTGGATGGATGGTCCCTCTCTGTATAGCCACAGGCAATACTATGGTTTTGAAGGCATCCTCCTCAACACCCATGGCAGCGTTGGCTATCGTAGAATTTCTTCACGAAGCAGGTTTGCCAAAAGGTGTAGTGAACGTGATGACCTGCAGCCGTGATGAGGCGGAATTATTCCTTTCTCACCCAAGCGTTAAGGGAATCACATTTGTTGGATCAACATCAGTGGGGACACATATTTATTCCACAGCGGCTGCCAATGGCAAACGAGTACAGGCACTTTGTGAAGCAAAAAACCATTGCCTGGTCCTTGAAGATGCTCCCATTGAGAGGACTGCTGCCGGCATTGTAAACGCCACCTACGGATGTGCAGGCGAGCGCTGTATGGCCCTCCCCGTGGTAGTTGTGCAGGAATCCATCGCGGACGATCTTGTGGCCGCGATTAAATGTCTGGCGGAAAAAAGAGTGATTGGCCCTTCCTACGATAAAAATTCAGAGCTTGGACCTGTTATCACTGAAAAACACAAAAAATTTGTGTTGGATTGGATCGAAAAAGGCATTGAGGAAGGAGCCACTCTTGTTCTTGACGGTAGAGATGCAAGAGTTGATGGATATGAGAATGGCTTCTGGATCGGACCAACAATATTTGATAATGTCACTCCTGAAATGAGTGTTGGTAATGAAGAGATATTTGGACCAGTTACCTGCATCAAGCGTGTTAAGAGTTTCAAAGAAGGCATCCAGGTTATGAACGCTTCCCAATTTGCCAACGGCTCAGCAATATATACGCAGAACGGATACTACAGTCGTGAGTTTGCCAGGAGAACTCATGCAGGAATGGTAGGCATCAATGTTGGTATTCCAGTTCCAGTAGGGATGTTCCCCTTCTCTGGGCACAAGAACTCCTTTTTCGGTGACCTGCATGTGCTGGGTAAAGATGGAGTTCGTTTCTATACAGAAACAAAATGCGTCACGACCCATTGGTTTGATGAGGAAGAAATGATCCAGATCAAGGTTGATACCTGGGATGGCACAATCGGGGAAATATAAAATATATATCCCAGTGACCATGTATTAATTTCTGGCCATTGGGATATTCCCGTTCTTATCCAATAGATTCGATTAGACTAAAGAAGATGAATTGGATCCTCCAAACGACTTTTTAGGTTTTGAAGGAAAGTCACAGCAGTTTTACCATCAATGATCCGATGGTCGTATGAGAGTGATAAAATCATCATTGACCGAATCACTACCTGCTCATCTCTCACTACTGGTTGCTTCATAATCTTGCCCACACCCAGGATCGCACTCTCTGGTGGGTTAATCCGAGGTGTAAAGAACAGCGATCCAAATACACCAGAGTTTGTAATCGTGAAGGTCGAATGAGACACATCATCCAAGGTTAATCTGTTATCAACAGCTTTCTTTGCCAGACTTGCCAGTTCCTCACCAATCTGATGCAGACTCAATTTCTCTGCTTGCTTAATTACCGGAACAACTAATCCCCTTGGTGTAGATACTGACACACCTAGATTAACTTGCCGCCAGAGGATGATTTCATCCCTATTGAGAGTGGAATTCAATTTTCGATTCTCTAGCAATGAATCCTTTGTTGCTTTGATAATAAAAGGAGTAATCTTGATCGAATGTTCCTTACTGAGATCTACCAGATCACTAACATCCACTTCTGCGAATGTGGTCGCTTGTGGGATATTTGCGCTCGTAGTCATTTTCTCAGCCATGGCTTTTAAGACACCTTTGATTGGAATCCGCTCTTCAATCTCCCTCACTGGGCATTCAATATTGGTGTGACCTTTTCTCTCATCCAAAAAAGTTTCCAGGTTTTTCTTTGTGATTAGGCCATCTTGTCCAGTCCCGGTAACTAATGCCAAGTCTATGTTTAATTCCTTTGCCATTCTCTTTGCAACCGGAGAAGCAATAATCGCTGATTTCTTTTTCTCATTCTTTTCAATGGGCCTGTCATCAAAATCACTTTGCTGCTCATTTGCCTTCGGTAAGAGTGAAGTTATATCCTCCCCTTTTTTACCAATTATTACAACAACGTCCCCAACTTTTACCGACTCTCCCAATTTTGGAAATATTCTCAACAAAATTCCCGATTCTCCAGCCTCAACATCAATCACCGCTTTGTCCGTTTCAACGGCGAATAGATCATCTCCTTTAGAGACAGAATCACCTTCCTCCTTGTACCAGTAATTTATTTCACCTTCATGCATGGTATCAGTCAATCTTGGCATCAGAATTAAATGGGCCATTTTATCTTCTCCTGCTTAATGAATTTCAACACCTTAGGAAACCATTTCCCGCACGGCCGCTATAATGTCATCTTTTGTTGGAATGTAAAGTTGTTCAAGAGGTGGGCTAAAAGGCACGGGAACATCAGGAGCGCAAACCCTCTTAACAGGTGCATCAAGGTAACCAAAAGCTTTTTCAGAGGCGATTGCAGCGATCTCAGCGCCAAATCCTCCCGTCTTACAAGCTTCATGGGCAATCAGTAAACGGCCTGTTTTCTGGATTGAATGAAAGATCGTGTCCCAGTCCAACGGCATAAGAGAGCGCGGATCAATTATCTCAACATCGATCCCTTGCTGCTCTAATATATCGGCTGCATCGAGCGCTTTATGTACCATGTATGCTGTCGCTACAATTGTTATATCTGTTCCTTCGCGTTTTACATCAGCTGACCCTAAAGAGATTAAATACTCCCCTTCTGGCACGTCTCCTTTTAATGAATATAACAATCTGTGTTCTAAAAAGACTATTGGATCATTATCACGAATTGATGCTTTTAATAATCCTTTTACATCAGCAGGTGTTGATGGCATTACTACTTTCAATCCCGGACAGTGGATCAACCAGGCTTCCAGACTTTGCGAGTGTGAGCAGCCGAGGCTGGTACCTGCCCCAAAGAATGCGCGGATCACAAGCGGAACACTTGCCTTTCCCCCATACATATAGTGCATTTTCGAGGCATGATTAACAATCTGATCCATCGCCAGTGGCAAAAAATCAGAGAACATCAGGTCAACGATAGGTCTTGTCCCCAAAATCGCGGCTCCAACGGCAGCTCCCACAAAAGCAGATTCAGATATGGGCATGTCAAGAATCCTGCTCTCATCAAATTGGTCAGCAAGCCCTTTCGCAACCTGATATACTCCACCTCGCAATCTTAAATTCTCTCCTAACATAAAGACCGTGGGGTCTCTTTGCATCTCCTCAATAAGGGCTTCTTGGACAGCCTCCCGGTAGGTCATTTCATGCATAACCATCCCTCCCTGTATTCACTATCTGCACAGATATCCTCAAAAAGCTCCTCAGCTCCCGGGTATGGGCTATCTTCTGCGAACCTAACGGCTTCTTCGATCATTCCATCGGTTTCGATTTTGATTTTTTTCTCTAAGTTGTCATCGAGGTAATCATGATCGTAAAGAAATTCCGTAAAACGTTTTATTGGGCATTTTCCAGACCAGTATTCAAGCTCTTCCTCTGATCGATCCTCTTGAAGACGTTCAGTGTGAGGCCTCATTCTGTAAGTTTTGCACTCCAGAAGAGTTGGTCCTTCACCCGCCCTGGCTCTGACTGCTGCCTGATCCACCGCGTGATAAACTGCAAGAACATCATTCCCATCAATAATCATTCCCGGAATTCCATAGCTTTCAGCACGGACAGCAATATCCTCAATCAGCATTGACTTAGAAGTTGGAGTATCAATTGCGTAAAAATTGTTCTCGCAAAGGAAAATAACCGGAAGCTGCAGAATAGCTGCAAGGTTTAAACTCTCGTGGAAATCTCCTCGATTAGATGCACCATCTCCGAAAAAACAGACACAGACCTGATCAGTTCCTTTTTGAGAGAAAGCCAAACCAGCTCCCACAGCAAGAGGAAATTGAGATCCAATAACCAAGCTCGCAGCCATGATGCCTTTTTCTAAATCACCCATATGATGGGCTGGCCATTTTCCTTTTGCTGGACCAGTTACTTTAGCTAAAACTCCAGCCATTAATATTGCGGCAGAAACACCGCGGGAGAGGAATATACTTCGATCTCGGAGAGCAGGAACAACGTAGTCATCTTTTTGCAGTGCATAACAGGCACCTACGCCTATCGCTTCCTGACCAATGCATAAATGCGCCGTTTCTGGGATACCCTTCTGAATATTAAGACTCGATACCATTTCCTCAAAAAATCGAGTTTCAATCATGTTCCGATACAATTGAATTAAATCTTCTCTTGTCAGGTTACCTATCATGTCAGATTGGTTTTCACTCATATTGATACCCCTTCCCTTGAGTAATCATGTGTAAATACACTCAATTCACTTGAATCTTTGTTTCGTGTTATCTGAAGGGTAAATACGAAGAGTTCTAACGTCAATAGCGGGAATTAGTCATTAGCCGCATAGATAGTATTCCTGTGGTTGAGAAATTATTAAGTTATTATATGAATTCAATTAGCAGAGATCTAATCTTTATCTAAGTCGCTCCAGTAAAAAGAGAGGCTATCTGGATTCACATGGAATTGGCCACTGATATTATCCCTGAGGGCAGCAGTCATCAATGGATAGGCGACAAATACCATTGGTGCAAGATCTAGGATCCGTTCCTGAACTGTCTTACTGAATTCAGCTCGGTCGTCTGGATCCAAGATTCGAGATTGTTGTGTCAGCAGCTGATCCAGTTCAGTATCCCTCAGATCCTGGTAGTTGAGAAATGTTCCGCTCCTATACCATAGCCCCCAATAAGCTGGATCACGGACTACTGTGAAAGTAAATTTTGAAGCAAAGCGGTGTTCTTTAAGGTATAACTTCCTGTTGAATTCTGGTACTGTCATTTTTTGAAGTTTTCCTCGGACATTGATTGCCTGAAGGGCTTCTTGATATAGCTTGCAGGCCAACTCTTCAGCTGGGCTGTTGTCAGAGTAAGCTAGTTGAATATCAAACCCATTATCGTATCCTGCCTCGGCTAATAATGCCGCTGCCTTGTCTGGGTCAAATGTATACTTCCAATATTGATCAGTGAAACCTGGCTGCAAAGGTGAACACGGACTTGTCATTGGTTCTGCATTCCCTCGGAACACCTCGCTAATAATACGCTCCTGGGGGCAGATGAAATTCATGGCTTGTCTTACTCTAATATCATCGAAAGGTTTCATCTGGCAATTCATAATTAACTGGTAGACTCCAGTTGACTGAGTGCTGAGCACCCGAATCCCCTCTTTTTCATTAAGGTATTCAACTTCCTTCGGGAGAAGACGGTCAATAATATCGATTTCTCCTCTTTCAAGCATGGTGATTAGGTCAGTCCTCAAAGGATAGGTTTTAACAACCACTTTTTCAATATTTGGCTTCCCTTTCCAATATCTGTTGACTGTTTCTAAGGTTACATCTTTTCCTTCGTTCCACTCTGATATGTTGTACGGTCCCCAACTGCAAGAATTTCGCGTCATCCATTTCAGAGACCAAGGGTCCATGTTTGTGCTATATTGACTCGCTATGAGATGATCAAAAGTCGCGATCCATGGTGAACATAGAAGTTTCAGGACAACACCTGTCGGCACCGGAGTATGAAGCTCGAAAGTATAATCATCAAGAACGCGGCAATGGTCCGGTGAAGGAATGCCCGCAAAGGAGTTCAGAAAGTAGAAGATGGATGCCCTAACAGCAAAAGCCCGGTCTATTGTATAACGAACATCAGCCGTTGTAAGTTCATTACCCCAGTGGTTGTAAATACCTTGTTGGAGGTGAAAAGTAGTAACAATTTTATCTGAGGATTCAGACCAAGATTCACAGAGGTTGGGATTGAGCGACAAGGCATCGTCAATAATTACAGTTTCTACATCTTGATCTGAGTTGGAATCAGGTAGATATGGGCGAACGTGACTCCGGAGCAATGGATCATTCAAATTAGTATACAGCAAAGAGTCAGCAAATGAATGCCCAAAATCTGGGTCAGCATTTGTGGGAGCAGCACTCGTGGCAACGATCAGTGTTTTGTTTTTCTTCATCAAGACCATCCAACATTGTAATATTCAGAAATTACCTTTATAAAATTCATATTATTCTTTCTTCTCTAAATCTCACTACAATTGTTATCTCTGATTTAGAATTGATCCAGCTATTTTATAATACACATCCCATATGATCACAATCAAATAAATATCCGGTTATTAAAGCTTGTTTTTAATAATATATTTACATTCAATAAACATTCCCGTCAATAACGATATTTCGTCATTCATTTAAGATCAGAACAGAAAGGATCATACAACAATATTTACTCAAGTAAATTCCTAAATAGATGCTTGTAAGACCGCATACTCGACAAAGATTCTCCTGAAAGAAACGGCAACGCTATAATGAAGGAAAATCTTGGATTGGGATAAGGCGAGAGGTTCCTCCTCCCATCTCAATGATCTGATGAATTAGTCCAGTGCGGCTGTTCACCTTTAACTTTTCATAAATGGATCTGAGATGATTCTCAACTGTATGTTCGCTGATCGATAATCTCTGTGCAATCTCTGAATTCTGCAGACCCTGGTATACCAAAAGGATGACATCCAATTCCCGAAGGCTAATACCAAGGTCTTTCAGCTCTTGAGACAAGGAAGTGACGGGGGCAATCTCATGAAGGCTGGCAAGAATGAATGACGTATGTTCACCAGCAGAAAGACGGCGTAAATGAACAGCAATCTCCTGGTTCCCGGACGGGGTGCAGAACTTGAAATCCAGGAGGTCCAACATGATTTCTGCCTCCTTGGTCTCTATTAAAGAACGGCAATGATTAGTAAATACCTCTGGAAGAAGGAAGGCTTGTCTATTTCCTTCTTGTATCTGGATTTCTTCTATACATAATGCTTGGTGAGCGTAGGAATTAGCGTAGACAACCTCAAAGGAAGGGTCAATAAGTACAAGTCCCCAATATGGTAGATCATCCGCCAATGAGTCGAGAGCTTTTATCCATCCAAGTTCTCTCTCCCTCAGACAAGTCTGATGGAGAAATATATTAAGGTATGGAATCATCGCTTCTGCTCTTTTCTTATCTGATGAAGTGAATTGTGGTGCATCTTCTGGTCTATATATATAAATAGCACCTTGAAGATGATCTTCATGGATTAGAAGAAAGATTAACTGATTGGACATTGTTAAACCTTCGGGCATATCCATGAAGTATGGCTTCGGTTGAAGATGACTCCATTTGGCTATTTCCCGACCAGTAATAACTGGTATTTCCAGGTCTTGTGGAGTGAGGTGGAATTGATTGATAGTAAGAAGATGATTTCGATAAGCATCAGCAAAGTCAGTTGAAATACCTTGGCTTGTAATTCGCTCCAAATCCAAGGAGTCACCAGATTTTGTGGTTAATATGAACTGACCACTTGGGCATCGGAATGCTCTTATGAGAAAATCAAGGGATTTAGCTTGATATTCCTTAACAGTATGACTCGGATCTAATTCATTAATCAAATCCAGCGGTCCAAGGATTTTCCCACCAATATGCTCATTTGAGGTTTGCTGACCATCTTTGGTCATCTTTTCAGTTGCCTTATAACAAATTGAGAATTTCCTTAAGGTATTACGTGCAGATAATAATTATAATACCAAGCCACTGTTGATCATTTGAATTTTCCAAGATATTCTCTTGAAACATTATAAAGGATTTGATATAACTTTTTTTAACTTAAGATTATCAAATGACGACTTTCCGTTATTGACAGACCGGGGCAAGTCCTATTAAATGATTATACAATTTCGTATCAAGCTTGGAGTTTCGTCGAAATAGCAATTCTTACAATTACACATTACTTGATATGTATTCCCAGAAAGCTAAAAAGTGCGGCTCAGTTTTATTTGTTAAATATCCATGGAGTGTCAAAATCAGTAGATATATTGAACACAAGTTGGAAAAACACACATGAATAAACCAAGTGATCTTAAGAATCCAAAGGAACTACCCCAGAGTTCCAAACTCTATCAGAAAGCAATCAAATATACACCCGGTGGAGTACATTCTAATGTGCGTTGGTCAGATCCTCACCCCTTATTCTTCGAACGGGCTTCTGGATCACACATTTGGGATGTTGATGGAAATGAGTATATTGACTGCACTAGTAACTACGGAGCTCTTATCTTAGGTCATGGTGACCCGAAAGTAACTCAAGCCGTTAAAGAGGTCCTGACAACTGGTTTAACTTGTGGAGTTGAAACTAAACTGAGTATCGAAGTAGCGCGAAAGCTCGTGGAAATGATCCCATGTGCAGAGGCCGTTCGCTTTTCAAACAGTGGGACAGAGGCCGTTATGCACGCGATCCAGATAGCCAGGGGTTATACCGGTCGTGAACGGATCCTCAAGACCGAGGGAAATTATCATGGGTGGTATGACTTCGTATATTGCAGCCACAGGTATCCGGAGTCTGAGTGGCAAAGTCCTATTCCGGTACTATCTAGCGAGGGTCTCTCCAAGCAAGTTGCAGATAGCACATTGGTTGTTCCATGGAACGATCTGGAAAGTATGGAGCATTTGATCAAGTCGTATAAAAACGAGATTGCCGCTATTATTCTTGAACCAGTCGACCATAATATTGGGTGTGCTATTCCTCGAGAAGGCTATTTGGAAGGCGTTAGAAAGCTCTCAAAGAAATATGGGATTGTATTAATATTCGATGAGGTAATCACCGGATTTCGTTCCTCTCCTGGAGGTGCCCAAGAATATTTTAATGTAACACCAGATCTGGCCACCTTCGGGAAAGCTGTTGCAAATGGTTACCCATTCAGTCTCGTAGCCGGCAAAAAGGAGATTATGGATGTTATAGATCCGAAAGATCATAAGGTCTCTTATGGTGGAACTTATAATGGAAACCAGATCGTACTAGCAGCAGCTTCCGCTACTTTAGATAGTCTGAGAACGGGAGCAGTTCAACGTCATCTCCACCAATATACAGAAAGGCTTAAGGAAGGCTTCAACACTGATGCTAAACGATTGAATGTTAATGCCCGTCTCCAAGGATTTGGAGGTAAGTTTCAAGTGTACTTCACTAAAGATGAAGTTTTCGACTGGAGATCTGCCTCGCGGGTCAATATATCCCTTTACCATGAATTCAGAAAACATATGGTGAGAAATGGGATACTTTGGGTCGCAAGTCCCTACTCTCACAACGGACTAACCGCAGCACATACAGCAAAAGAGATCAATCTTATCCTAGGTCACACTCGGAGTTTCCTTTCCCAACTGGCAGATAGGTAATATAAATATGGACCCACTCACTCTCAATGCAATTGGCGAACGTGTAGACCACCTTATCACTCTCGATATCAGGGGAAGGGGGAAAAAATGCCCCATCATGGAGAAACTGTACCCAGCGGCTCGCGAGATAATCGGGGGACCTATAACAGCGCATGCCGCAACGAGTTTAGTTGAGACATATAGACCCGGAGATACCATTTTTTTGGTCACCGGTATGGCTTGTTATGGAATGGCACTTGAAACCGATGGCCCACTCGGTGCATTAGCCCTGGCCCGAGCACTTCAGATCGGTCTCGGTGTAAGACCGATCCTCCTTACACATCATATGTTCGCCGCCCAGCTTGAAGCCATGGCCTCAAGTGCTGGTTTCTTTGTTATACAGCAAGATCAAATTGAACAGGCCTGGAGTCGATTGCCGTCTGCGCTTTTAGTAGAGGGGATGCCTACAGAAGAAAACGCGGCAAGAGATAAGGTCCGTTTCCTTGTAGACGAGTTCGCCCCTACCGCTGTGGTTGCGATCGAAGCCAGAGGAGCTAATAAGGACGGGGAGTACCACGTTGTAGATGGAACGAATATAACTGCGATGGAAGCAAAGTTTACTTCGTTATTTAATTGGGCTCAAAAGAATGAGATTTTAACTATCGGCATTTTCGATGGTTGTGGCCACGAGATTGGTTTTGGAACAATCGCCGAGTCAGTGAAGGATTACCCACGTTATAGTGAATGTAGCTGCGAATGTCCATCTGGAATGCATGATGCAACAACCGTGGATATCGCCCTTCCCTGTGCGGTATCAAATTGGGGAGCTTATGGTATCGAAGCATGTCTGTATGCCTTGATAGGCAACAGAAATATCCTTCACAATGTGGACCTTGAATCCAGAATGCTTCGGGCGTGTGCAGATTCGGGTGCAATTGATGGAATATCAGGCCGATCAGAATTTTCAGTCGACGGCCTTCCGGAACATATTCAAATGTCCATTATTGCTATTCTGCACGAGATTGTTGAGAGTACAAGAAAGGGATATGACCCTCACCTCGAGACATAGAACCAGTGTATAATCGTGGTGAAGTCATCTAAAAGCTATTAATGTGCGGGAAATATTGATAGTTGCTCAGAATATATTTCAAACCTTCAATCCTAAACAATAAATTTAAGCAAGGAGCAATCCGCATGAAACCAGACAGAGAAACAATTATTTGGTATATAGTTGGCTTGGCTGGTTCCGTTCTGATCTTTTTTGTTGGTTGGGCTCGTAACATTCCGGCAGCTGTATGGTTGTCTACAATACTCTTGGTTCGATCTTTCCGTGGCCTTGATCGCTGGTATGACACAATTCCCATTTTGATTGCGACTGCTATTTTTCGCTGGTTGAGCATCACAGGAGGTTGGGACCTGTCATTCCCGCTGGAGTTTGTCTTCAGTATTCTGGTTTTGCTGCCACTCTGGGTCGCACTTTACCTTGATCGGTGGGCGAACAGGCGAGATCTGTCATTCGGCTCTTTATTGTTGTTCCCCCTGATCTTGACCATTGGAGACTTTCTATTGGGATTTTCCCCCTTAGGAACAGTCTTTTCGCCAGGGGCAGGACAGTTCTCATTAAAACTTCTATCCCAAACGATTTCCCTAACGGGTCTGTGGGGACTGACCTTTCTGATCGGCTTTACTGCCACCGCGATAAACCACGTCTGGGAAAAAGAATTCGACTTTCGAAACGCAGCAAGGCCTGTTCTGGTCCTGCTTGCGGTGTTTGCCGTTTTATTGACTTATGGCTCCGCAAAACTCCTCCTGACCCGTCCCGAATCCGGTACTGTACGAATTGCCGGTGTAACAGAGCCGCATTCCCAAGATTATTGGGCTATTACAGATTCGAATACACCAAGGGACGGCAAAGCAGATGTTGTTGATGGGATGAACCAAATAAATGACCTCCTATTTGCAGGTAGCCTGCGTGCCGCGGAGGCGGGAGCGGAGATCATCTTTTGGTCAGAAGGAAACGCCGTCCTTTATGAAGATGACGAAGCAGCGTTCTTGAAACGATCTGCTGCCTTTGCCAAGGAACATGAGGTGTACTTCGCCCCAGGATTGCTGGTCCTGCAATACGACCGAACAAAGAACGACAACTTAATCTACCTCTTTAGTCCTGCCGGTGATCAGCTCTTTCGATACGAGAAAACATTCTCGTGGTATCCCACTGATTCGGATGGAATCGTTCCCACCGCCGAAACACCCTGGGGAACACTATCAGCGGTGATTTGTTTTGACCTTGACTTCCCTCGACTCCTAAGGCAGGCAGCCCAGAAAGAAGTGGACATTCTGCTGGTTCCTGGTTACGATACCGAGCTGATCAGCCCATACCACACCCAAATCGGACTTCTCAGGGGCGTGGAGTATGGATTCTCGGTCTTCCGGCAAGCTAACGAATCCACCTCCATTGCAGCGGATTACAACGGCAATATCCTGGCATATCAACACTACTTTGATACCGAAGACCGATTATTGATGGCTGATGTCCCTGTGAAAGGCATTAGAACCCTCTACGGTTATTTAGGTGACTGGTTTGTTTATCTTTCTATTGCTGTCCTGGTTTTTGTCGTAGTGCTTTCTGTGGTGGATGGCCGCAAGCAGCGATGAAAGGATCTTATCTGCCCAAAAAAGATGAGTCCAAATCTCTAATTTAGATTAGAGTTAAAAACAATATGCATATAAAGCAAAATACAGAAAATACTGCACAACAGCCAAGTATATACTAAGCTGGACTGTTGAATTTGTTTTAAACACTTGGGATCTTGCGACTCAATAGACCATCAGAGATTGGGTATATAAATTCGCAATTGACATTTTGCTTGATGTACAAATAATCCTCCTGAGTTGGAGACTGATGCCGACTTTTTTCCCCATCTCAGTTATCCAGCGGTCTGATCTCATATTGGACGGGATAGATGAACACCCTTTCCATGGGGAAATTTTCTGTCCATCCTCTCGATGGCGTCAACTCACAGTTGTCCATTGAGTCCACAAAATCCACCCTTTCCATCCCGATTGCACCAGAAATCCACCCAAATCAACTGGTTTGACGGCTCGGTTTTCACCTAGAAGATAGGCTTCCCATATATAATATAGATTAATTGAAGATTCTCCAACCTGCGTCATAACGCCTAAGAGATTACCGCGCAGTTGAATGATAATTAACGTTGGGCGCTGAAAAATCGTATATGGAAATAAATTCAGATCAATTCAACTCCGATATTCTTAGTAAACTCCATCCTAGTGAGTTGGATTCCAGGTTAGTGCAATTAGAATTTCTCATAAATGAAAGACTTCCAAATACAATGTCTATCGATGACTTTCGAGTTGAAATGTATAAGGTAATTGATGAATTGAAAGATATTGGACATGATATCTGGAGCTGGGATTATGATGGAATTGCTGGAGGAACATGGGGTGGCGATTATACGAAGCCTGAAAAAATGGTTAAATTGATTATTGAGTTCCACTGGAAAGATCGTTCAGAAGTAAAATGGAAATGGTAACCAGTTGAAAGCGCCCAACACAGCGTGCACCCAACAGGTAGGATTCGCCCCGCCAAAAGGAGTTGATTCTGCGCTTGAAGGTTTTCCGTCAAATCAGTTTCATCTCGTCCCACCCACCTGCGGGTAACGCAAACCGTTAGCCTTCATACCAGCAAGGCAACAAATATAAAGTTCTCTTCTACAAATATTTATGTTGTTACAATTTACTCAATCAGAATAGCGTTTATTGGAGGGATAATAAAATGCGGTGGGTCGACATACCATACGAAGAAAGTGATAACAAATTAGTGAGGCAAAATGTTATTTGGCCACAACAATGTCCTTGCTGTGGACAGGATCAAGTAAGTGAATACTATGCTTTTGGTACCCGTGTTGTCACTTCAAATTCGATTAAATCCGGGGCTGATAAATATTATCCAGTGGAGTTCATAGCCCCATATTGCACGGTGTGCAAACAACATGCATCTACTAACGAAAAAACCTATTATATTTATATTGTTGGTTTTTTTCTTTGGGCAGCTTTTGGATATTTATTATTCATTAATGGATTAGGGAATGAGACTCTTGGTATATTGATATTCTTGTTCTCCGCCCTATTGATTGGAGGAGGATGTTATTTATTATCAAAATCAATAATTAACATATTCTCAAAATCAAGGATGAAACCTACATGCTCCAACCACAACTATGCAATCAGTGCGTCTGCTTATGGATTACCCAAAATCCGAATCCAGTTTAATAGAGATGAATATGCTACAGAGTTCGCTAGGATGAATAATCTGGTGGAATTAATGCCGGTAGAAGAAACCAGAGGATCATAAGGCCTACAATTATTTTTGTAAATCAAATCCACTAATCTTAGTATTAAATTACCTCTTCGCGATATATAATTCTTGACTAGAGTTTCCCCTATCAACCCGGTATAATTCTGGCGAACCCACGCTCCACCCAACAGCCTGTATTGTTCGCTTCGCGAATGACCGGGTACAGAAGACCGAGGACCGGGGTGAAGGGACCGGGGTGAAGAGACCGGGAAAAATCGGCTGCAGGTTAGCTCATCCGTGATGTGGTCTTCTTAATCAAATAGAATAAACATATAAAGGAGGTGATCTTATGGATTTCCTCAACGGTCGTTTACAAGCATATCTTGGTCCACCTGGAAACGCCGGTGCCCCCGACGACCTCGAGAAGGTCATCATCGACTTCATTGAAGAAGCTGAGCACACCCTGGACATCGCGGTCCAGGAGATCGACAACCCGCGGATCGCTAAAGCGATCGATCAAGCAGCGCGGAGAAAGCGTCCTGGCACGGAGAAATTCATTCGGGTGCGCCTGGTCACCGAGGGCGACTACCTCAAGGAGAAAAAGCCCGTTGACCCACCCAACAAGAATGTCAGCCTCGATACTAATCGTAAGCACTTAGTGACCCTCCTCCGGGGGGCCGTGGACGCCAAAATCGACTTCAACCCCAAAATCTTCCACCACAAATTTATCATACGCGACCGGGGGGAGGCCCGCGAGGCGGTTCTGACCGGGTCCACCAACTTCACAACGACCGGTACCCATCGGAATCTCAACCACATCGTGATCTTCCATGACATTGGTGTGGCCGCCGCGTACCAGAGCGAGTTCGAGCAGCTCAGGGAGGGGATCTTTGGCGTGCGGTCGCCGAAGCTAACCTCGACCGATCCACTAACGCTTAACATTGAGGGGAGCCAGGTACAAATCATGTTCTCCCCCGACAACAACCCCGAGCTGAGGATCGTCAATGAGATCCTCAAGACGCAGAATTCAGCGTATTTCATGATGTTCACCTTCTCAAAGTCGACGACCGTTGACGACGCCCTCATCACCAAGCTCCAGGGCGGCAACTTTGAGGTG
>CAZVIH010000044.1:0-33902 GCA_964627755.1 uncultured Anaerolineales bacterium | reverse complement strand
GCGCAAAATCAGTGGTGCTGAAGTTGAAGATCTCGAAGGCGACCAGGGCGGTGATGATCAACAGACCATAAACTACTCCGCGTTTAACCTGGACTCGTTCTGGTATAAAAGGAATGCTGTGAGCGGACATAATGTACCTCCCGTTGTGGGGAAAAAAATGATGATTAGTATGATTGTGAGCACAGTATAGAACATTTGTTCTACTTTGTCAAGGCACCATTTTGCTTACTACCCCCTGCTCTTTTCTCTGGTAGAATAGCCCTGAATGTCAGAAATTAATTCCTCAGGATTATAGAATCCTATGAAAGCACAACAATCCTTTGCTACCTGGGTAGAAGTGAATCTCAAAGCCCTTAAAAAGAATATCAAGATCATCCAGAAGGAATCTGGTGTTCCTCTAATGGCCGTCGTAAAAGCTAATGGTTACGGTCACGGCTATATACCTATCACCAGGTCTGCAGAAGAAGCCGGTGTAGACTGGTTTGGGGTTGCCCGACCGCGCATGGCGCTCAAAATGCGTGAGGAAGGTATAAAAAGCAATATCCTGGTTTTGGGATATATCTCCCCCGAACGCATTGAACAAATGATCTGTCTGGATGTTTCCCTGACAGTTTGGACCAGGGAACACATCTATCTGGTAAAAAAATTTGCAGCCAGCTGCCAGAGGACTGCCCGGGTCCACCTGCTGATTGACAGCGGTATGGGACGCCTGGGCTGCCTTCCGGAAGAAACGCTGGATCTCGCCCGTTTAGCAGTAGAAACTGATGGAATTGAACTGGAAGGTTTATTCTCTCACCTGGCTAGAGCTGATGAGTCTGATCAGAAACCTACCGAGAAGCAAGAACAGGTATTTCAAAAAGTGATCAAATCTCTAGCAGATGCTGATTTGCTGCCCGGGATCATCCATATGGCAAATTCTGCAGGCACTCTTGCCCATCCTGAAACTCGTTTTCAACTGGTCCGCCCCGGTATCATTATTTACGGTTTATCACCTTCCGAGCAGATAAAACTTCCCGCGGGTATCGAGCCGATCCTGAGCTGGAAATCAGTGCTCGCCAGCATCAAGGAACTACCCCCTGGTCACGGAGTCAGCTACGGGCATGCTTATGTCACAACTAAAAAAGAGCTGATTGGTGTGATCCCGGTCGGGTATGCTGATGGCTACCGCAGAGTTCCAGGAAATTCCGTCCTTATCAATGGGGTCAAAGCTCCTATAGTAGGCAGAATCTGCATGGATCAATTCATGGTGAAATTGGAAAATGTCCCCGATCCTCAAATTGGTGACGAAGTAATCCTGATCGGGAAACAGGGTGATCAGGAAATCAGCGTCAATGACCTGGCGCGAGTCTGGCAGACCATTAACTATGAAGTTACCTGCGGTATAGGTGCCCGGGTACCCCGCGTATACCCGAATAGTTTAGGGTAATTTTTCCCCCTCCGTGTTTGACTAAGAGTGATTTGGCTGCGTGGGATAGGATTGCTGTTCCAGGGGCAGAACGACATGGAACTCGCTCCCCGGCAAATGTTCGGCGTCCTTTTCCAGCCGCTCGACCCAAACCCGTCCGTTATGGGCTTCAATGATGCTGCGAACGATAGCCAGTTCTTCACCGGGACGTTCCTCACCAGCGGCAAGTTCATCCAGAACCGAGTAATCTACCATCATGGGATTCATACGCTCCTGGAAAAAACGGTCCTTGGCTTCGGAATCAATACCGATACCTGTATCACAGACCACAATTTCTGCGCCTTCCCATTTCAATACATCAGACCGCGGCGGAATATGCCTGCCTGTGATGGTGATCTTCCCGCCGCTTGGGGTATGGGTCATAGCGTAATTGATCAGGATCTCAAACACTCTCTTGAGAGCTGCACCGTCACCATATATCGGCGGGATCTCTCCCAGGTTATCATGGGACAGAGTGATCTTCCGGGCCCGGACTTTCCCCCCCAGGTCCCTGCAGATGGAATCCACCATCGTGTAGAGGGACAGTGGTGTTGTATCGATATTCAAATTCTTTGGCTGAATATTGGCTGTATCAATCATATTCTCAATGATAATCTGCAAATTCTCTGAACCAGACACGATCCCTTTGATCAGTTCACTGTAATAACCATCTTGCATCAATTTTGTATCATTTGCCAGCAGTCGAGAGTATCCACTGACCACTGTCAACGGCGAGCGTAATTCATGGGCTTTGATGCTGATGATATCAGAGGAAGACTTTTTGATCTGTTCAATCTTGTCCAGAGCAGTATTTTGGGACGCCTTGGCCCGCCTCAGCTGGCTGTCGATCTTTGTCAGGCTTTGTACCAGGCGGGCGTTCTGCAGCGCAACCGAAGTTTGGTCCGCAAGGGAAGACAGCAGTTCCAGTTCTTCATCTGAGAAAGAAGCTCCGGACCGTTTCTGTGACAGCGCAAATAGACCAATCCATTCATCTTCAGTATGAATGGGTACCAGAGCTTCCACCTCAAGGGCCCGAATCCAGGTTAAAACATTCTCGGGAATGGTTTGGAACTTGGGAATGAACTCCAGTTCCGATTGTGTCAAAGGGCGTTTTTCTTCTGCCAGAACTTTAGTGATCGGACTATGGGCGGGCAGGAACTCCAGGTCTGGTATGGTCACCGAGGTCCCCTGGACTGCCTTAAGATGCCAGTTTGGTGGATCCTTATCCAGCTCATTGCGGTCTACCAGGAATAATGTACCTTTTCTCAAATCCAGGGACTCGCAGATCATCTCAATGGTTACTTTGGAAAGCAGTTCAATATCCAGGATGCTGCTGAGGGTTTTGCTGTAGCTTCGGATCTCCAAGGTCCTGATCTTCTCACTGGACAACAATCGATCCAGGATGGAGTTGACCAACCGGTTGATGGGTGAGAAAAATACCAGGGCTATCAGGGAAAAGAAAACTCCATTATAAACTGGTTTATACCAATCAAGTCCAATAAAATATTGCTCCAGGATCAGGAAACCCAAAGCATAGATCAAAATAATGATTATCCCGGTCAGAGTATATCCAGCCCCCCGGAAAGCCAGGATTTTCAGATCCGGCAGGCGGTAGGTTAAGACCAGATAATTCAGTATGATTGTTGCAAATAAAAGCAGCAGACTGCCAAGAAGTTCATGACCCAACATCATTAATACTGTGCTGCCGATATAGAGAATTAAAGCAGAGGTCCAATAGATAACCCGTTGTTTTACAACTGTTCTGTCTGTTGTGCGATATTCATGGAGTACCTGAATGCTGGAAAGGATCACAAAGAATCCCCAACCTACAGCCTGTATCATGGTGGACAAGATAGAATGGATATATCCTTCCTGCTGTCGGCCCCAATTGATATCACCGGGAAAGATCACCATAGCATCTGCTGTTACTGCTATGCTGAGAATAGCCAGGGAGATGATTAACCAGGTCCAGCCCGGATTTTCGGTTTTGAATACCGCTGATGTCAAACCGAAGATTACTCCGCTGAACAGCAGCATGGCATACCAGAGAAAGCGCAGTCTGATTCCCTGCCCCAAGAATTCCCACCAGGAAAGCTCAGAACCAAACAGGATCATGGTGATCAGTAAGAACAACCCCAGCATGAATACCAAAAGGTAATCAGCAATTTTATAGATGCGAAGTTTCCGGAGAGCGTTTACAGTCAGGCTGAGAGAATAAACAGCAAGACAAATGTAGAAGATGGCTGGAATGGTTAGAATAGAGTTCATATCCTCATCTCTTCTTTAAAATAATTGTACTGACACAATCGCCCCTGCTTCCAAACCAGTGGTAGCAGAGGGTATTTTCACCAAACCATCCGCTTTTGCCAGCAGGAAAATCAAGTTACTGCGTCCAAAAATCGGTTCCGCCTGGATAACCCCTTTTTCTCCTTCAATCAATCTGACTGGAATCCAATCCTCCCGACCTGCCTGGGATGGGACATTCATTGTAAGTGCAGCAGAAATGGAAGGGGACAGCATCCGGTTTTCTAATCCCAGATAGGTCTGGATTATTGGTTTCACCAGGACATAAGCAATCACCAAGGCGCTGACTGGATTACCCGGCAATCCGATCATAACTTTTTCACCAGCGATAGCAAAGATTGTCGGCTTTCCCGGTTTTATACTCACACCATGGACAAGCACACCTGGATCACCAAGTTCGTTCATCACATCCGCGGTCAAATCCCTGGAACTGGCAGAAGATCCTGCTGTCACTATGATATGATCACATTCCTGAAGCCCAACTTGGAAAATATCCCGTAAATCATCTCGATTATCTGGAATGATACCATAATGGATCACCTCAGCGCCCAACTCTCTTATCAACGCTCCCAAAGTGTAAGAATTGATATCTCTCACTTCTCCCGGTTTGGGTTTTTGACCCGGTGGGATAACCTCGTCACCGCTGGATATGATCCCAAACCTGGGCGGAGAGATCGTTTTTATATTTGTAATACCCAGCGCCAGCAATCCGCCAATTTCCGCAGGTCTGATCCGGGTTCCTTTTGTGATCACCATCCCGCCTTCAGGAACATCTTCCCCAATTTCGATCACATTTTCCCCTGATGCTACAGAACGATAGATCTCAATTTCTCCATCGTCCAGTATCTGGGTGTCTTCCAGCATCACTACCGCATTTGCACCTTCGGGCAGCATTCCCCCGGTATGGATCAGGGCACACTCTTTACCAAGCAAATCAAATTCTGGCACATTTCCCATCAACACTTCCCCCGCCAGTTTTAAGTAGGCTGGAAGGGACTCACTTGCCCCGTGGCTATCTCTTGCTAAAAGTGCATAACCGTCAACCGTGGATCTTCTAAACTCTGGCAAATTATGGGGAGAAAAAATATCTTCAGCTGTAACCTTTCCCAGGGACTGCTCTGTTGCCGTATTTTCAACCTTGAGAACCGGTTGAAGATGGCTTAATAATAGGGATAACGCAGCTTCAGGTGAGATTAAGGATAAAAATTCTGGCATAGGTTTCACAATCCCGGATCAGCGGATCCAGACTGTATAAGTAATCAAATAGACCGGTAAAAAGAATATTACCAGGGATGATAAGGTTATCAGCGACCAGCGGACAGGAGCGCCGTATTGCAGATTGGACAAATACCAAATCAGATATCCAGCGACAGGAAGCGTGAAGAATACAGGTAAGATCACTCGAAAAGGCATGCCAAAAATCAACGTTATTCCAAATAACAGGAATCCACTTAGGACCATCAGGTTATGAAGGAATATACCCCGCAGCCAACCTGTGCGCACAAGCAGGGTTTTCCTACCTATCCGAATATCATCCGGATAGGTTTTCAGACGCAGAACAAGGAGCAATGCCAGGTGCAGGGGAAATAAAGGAAAGATTCCCAGGTATAAAAAACGGTGGAAATCACCAACCTGAAGAAGATATCCAATAGCAGGCGGCAGTACTACCAGAATGATGGATGTGATAAACTCCCCGATCCCGGATAGATCCAGAGAAACCCCCGGGATGATCATCAAACTGTACAAAAAGAAGAAGATGGCCATTACCAGGGTGCTGGAGAGGGATAAAAACCCAGAAATTCCAAGGATCAAAGTTAAAACAGCATCAACTGCCAGGCATGCGACTGAGATATATAACAAGACCTCATCCCGGTTTGGGGGGGTGTTATCTCCAGGACCTTTTTCACTTTGCTGTTTGCGAACAAGCCCCCGATCAAATGGCGTGTGAAAATAATCTCCCAGGAAATTCAAACCAATTGATAAAGTCAGGATCCAAAGCAATCCAATCAATAATGGAGCCAGATCAATTCTCTGGCCCAGATAACGACCAAAACCTACTCCCAGACTGTATAGAACGATCAGGGTCATCAGGTGCAAGGGGCGAATATGCTGGACCAAATTCAATTTTTTCGTCTCAGTCATCTGCCACTGATTATAACTAGCTTTCCGAGAAAGTTGATGGTTTCCTTAGATTCCTTGAATTTAAAACCGGACAAGGTTGGACAGAAAGAACCACAGGTTTGCAGGACGTTCAGCCAGCCGACGTACAAAGTAGGGATACCATTCGCTGCCATAAGGAACATAAACCCGCACCGCGTAACCCTGACTGCGCAAATTTTCCTGGATGTCGTCGCGGATGCCATGAAGCATCTGGAATTCCAATCCCTTTTTATCCAGCCCAATCCGATCAGCATAAGCAAGGGCATGATCTACTCGGGACGGATCATGAGTGGCGATTGCCGGGAGAGGGGGAAAGCTTCCATCCGATTTAACGCTGGATCCAATTTTCAGGGAACTCTCCAGCAATAACTCCGTGATCCTGTCAAAGTTTTCGTCAACAGATTTTTTCTTGGGGAAAGCAACTGTCCTGGGTTCTTTATAAGCACCTTTGCAAATCCGGATTTTACATGACTCAGACAATAAATCTTTAACATCCTCCTGGCTTCGAAAGAGACTGGATTGGATCACAATACCTGTGCAGTCTTCAAATCCTTCTCTTCTGACCGATTTAAAAAGATCCAGAGTGGCCTGGGTCAATGACGAATCTTCCATATCTATGCGGATGAAGATATTCCTTTCACAGGCGTTCTTTAAAATCCGAAGTAAATTCTGGCGGCAGATTTTCGGATCTAGCACCAGACCGATCTGGCTTAGTTTGATAGAAATTCCGGATGGGACTCCTTCACTAATCAGTCTATCAATAATCGTTATGATCTCATCTGCTGCCTGGATCGCTTCTTCACGAGACGTGACATTCTCTCCCAGGTGATCCAGAGTGGTAAAAATTCCCCTTCGATTGAGATCTTTCACAACGGTTATGGCTTCATCGAGAGTTTCCCCGGCCACAAATCTGGCCGCTGTCCGTTTTGCAAACCCCCATTTCTGGACTATGCGCCTGGCCCAGACAGCTTGAGATAAATAAGTTAAGACCAATTTCAACATAAATAGATCCCTCCGGGCACTCATACGCTCAGGTTACTCTAATCCTACCTATTTTGAGCCTTATTTTCCATGTCAAATTTACTTCAATAGAGTGTAATATGTCAGTCCTTAATCAAGGGGACGAATCTGGCTTATGGGAAAATTTGCTTTCTTTCTTCGGCCAGATTGATTTTCTACTTAACTATGATCTTGATATAACAAATTATGATAAAATTAACCTGAATTTTTGACAAATGTCATATATAAGGACAGAAATGTTAAAAAAACAATTTATAAAAAGCCGAAATGTTTACAAAGTGACATTTCGTCTAGCAAAACATGAACAGCCAAAATATCCCATTTCGTCTGCCCATCTGGTAGGAGATTTTAATGATTGGAGTTTCACGAATACACCTATGGAATCTCTCAAGAACGGGGATTTTAAAATTGATGTTGAACTGGAAGCGGGTAAGAAATATGAGTTCCGCTATCTCTTGAATAATAAAAACTGGTACAACGAATGGGAAGCGGATGAATATATCCTGGGAGATTTTGGAAAAGACAATTGTGTCATTGAACTCCCCGAAGTCTAAACCTCAACTTTATCACTAGAACGCTCAGTATTATTAGAATCCGTCTTGGTTTTTCCAAGGCGGATTCCCTTTCCTGATAATCTCCTTTCGATCCGGTTTGGCATCCATGATTTCCTGTGATAAACTACCCCAGCAGAAAAACCTTTCCTTTTTAGGAGTTATTTCGTGAGAAGACATACCAGATTATCTGCCTTAAGTTGGCTGGCTGTATTTTTCCTGATGGCTGCAGTAATCTTTTCGATCCTGCAGTTTGTCCGGTTCAGTCGTCTGCGCACGACCTATCCCGGAAGCATGACAATAGCTGAAGTGCCTGTTGGCGGACTGGATCGACAGGAAGCAGCCCAGCGCCTGCTCGAGGCTTATTCACTGCCAGTTGAGCTGCGTTATGATGACCAGACGATTCTCTTTGAGCCATCCATCTGCGGCTTTGACCTCGACCTGGAAAGCATGCTGGCAGCAGCAGACCTGGAACGGACCAAACAATCCTTCTGGATCGGTTTCTGGGATTATCTGTGGGGGCGGCAAATTTCAAGTTTGTCCATCCCCCTGCGGGCAACATACTCCGAATCCCGATTGAGGACCTATCTGGTGGATGAGATCGCCTCACGGTATGACAAACCGCCATTACCTGCTATTCCCCAACCAGGAACAGTGAACTTCACTGCCGGTGCATACGGCACCGAGCTGGATCTTGATACTGCGGTATTGTTAATTGACAACGCTTTGCAGTCTATCAACAACAGGTCAGTTAACCTGCCCCGGAAACAATCGAGCCCACCCAGACCATCCCTGCAAAACCTGGAAACATTGTTAAAACAAACCATTGATCTTAGTGGATTTGATGGCATTACCGGGTTATATCTGCTCAATGCCAGCACCCTGGAAGAAATTCATTTTGCCTATCAGGATGGCTACGAAATTTCTACCAATCCTGATGTTGCCTTCACTACGGCAAGTATCGTAAAAATACCTATAATGACTTCCATCTTCCGCCGCATTGATCAGGATGAGGACGCTGAAACCTTCAATTTGCTGCAAAAGATGATCATTGAATCCGGGAACGACCCGGCGGATTGGGTCATGGAGCGCGTGATCCATACCAGCCAAGCCCCCCTGGAAGTCACAAAAGATATGCAATCCCTGGGCCTGGAGAACACCTTTCTGGCGGGTGAATTCAGCCTGGGTTCCCCCTTGTTGAAAGTCTTTAAGACCCCAGCAAACCAGCGCCTGGATGTCACCACCGATCCAGATCAGTACAACCAGAGCACTCCTTCAGATATTGGTATGCTGCTGGAGGATATCTATTTATGTGCCGATAACGGCCAGGGGACCTTCAAGGCAGTTTTCGGGGATGAAATCACTCAAGCAGAATGCCAGACCATGATCGATTATCTCTCTCAAAATAAAATGCCTTCCTTGCTTGAAGCCGGTGTGCCAGATGTCACAGAAGTGGCCCATAAACACGGCTGGGTAACCTACAATGGCATCATGCAAACCCTGGGAGACGCTGGCATTATCTTCTCTCCCGGTGGAGATTACATTCTGGTGATCTTCCTTTACCATCCAGAACAGCTGATCTGGGATAGTGCCTCTTACCTGGTTGGACAGCTTTCGGCCGCTATTTACAATTTTTATAATCAGACTCAATAAATTAAAAAGGACCGAGTCCCTTTTGAGGGACTCGGTCCTTTTTTCAAATAACTAAACATTAAACCCGCCGATTCGATCCAGCGGGTTTTTTCTTCTAGAACACTAACCGGATTACAGATCCCGGTCTATGATATACATACCTAATTTTTCAAGTGAGTCTTTTTCACGGCTTTCTGGGAAATCCCCCAATTTATGAACCGCATTTTCAGCACATTCCCTGGCCTCGTCCAGCGTCTTTTCGATCACTCCGCTTTGATTGATTCGCTGGATCAATTCGTCCGCATCAGAGTTTGTGGCACTCCCATCCAGGCAAGCCAATAAGACCTCATCTTCAGGAAATTGTTCACCATAATATATCGCAGGCAAGGTAGGAGTTCCTTGACGCAAATCATTGCCAACAGGTTTACCCACCCGGATCTGATCACCAGTAAAGTCCAGCACATCATCCACAATCTGGAAAGCTTTCCCAATTTCCTTGCCATACTCTTCAGCCGGTTGGATGTATTTTCGATCTGCGGGGCTGATCAAGGCTGCAGCCCTGGCGGACAATGCAAATAATGAACCGGTCTTCTCGTATATTCGACGATAATAATCATCGCGGGTTGGCAAATGGCTGCGTCCGAATAACTGTGATATTTCCCCATTGACGATAATGCTCAACGTTTTGGCAAATAATCTCATCGCCTCAGAATTATCCAATTCAGCTGCAAGCAGGGCTGCCTGGGCAAAAATATGATCTCCGGTCAATACAGTCGCAGCTGGGGTCCAATGCGAATTTAGAGTTGGATTTCCTCGACGTAAAAGGGCACCATCAATCAGATCATCATGGACCAGTGTTGCTGTATGCAACATTTCGATAGAAGCGCTTAGAGAAATCAATTTTTCCTCTTCAGCGTCCAACAAGGATCCCATTAACAATGTTACGATCGGACGGATACGCTTCCCGCCCGAAGTCATCAGGTGTTCGAAAGCTGATGTCAGATCAGGATGATACCCCGCTGACCTTGACATCATTTTTTGATCTACCTTGATCAATCGATCTTCAAGGTATGTTAAGAAACCTACATTAATCAACTTGCTACTCCCACTGAAATAAACAGGCTGCATTTTCAGCAGTCTGTCTGGCTGTCGTCTCAAACGGCAGACCTTTTACTTCACTTATTTTATCAATAATATACCGAACGTGGGCAGGTTCATTCCGTTTTCCCCGAAAAGGTTGTGGTGTCAGAAATGGACCATCCGTCTCTATCAGCAGCCTGGAGACCTCAATCGCTTTGACCAGATCTCGCAGCTGGTCCGCTTTCTTAAAGGTAACAGGCCCGGTAATGCCAATATAGAATCCGGCCTTGAGAGCGCGTTGGCCCTCATCTAAATTTCCCGAGAAACTATGGATAACGCCTGGGGGATAACTGCGATTGGAAAAAGGTGGTTCCGCAGCTGCTGTCCAATTTTCGATGATGCATAACAGATCCTCAATACAGGAGCGATCTTCCTCAGATTTATTCCTGACATGCAGGATCACTGGAAGATCCATTTCCAGAGCTAGCTCCAGCTGTTCGATGAGGATCGCCTTCTGGACATCCCTTGGTGTTCGGTCCCTGTAGTAATCCAATCCAATTTCCCCAATCGCTACTACTCGGGGGTGTGCTGCTAAGTCTTTCAGTGAAGCCAGCGTTTTCGAATCCCAACCAGTACCGCTGTTGGGATGTACACCAACCGCAGCGAATAAGATCGGATCCATTTCGACCAGGGAAAGAATCTCACGGCTGGATATAAGGTCAATTGCCGGAATCAGGATCCTATTAACTCCTGCTGTCCGGGCCCGGTTCAATATTTCAGGCAAGTCTTCCTGATAGTTTTGAAAATTTAAATGACAATGAGTATCCGTTAAATTCACTGATCCTCATCATCGATGCCGGCGATTGAGAGCCCATCTTTTATAATCGCATCAACACGGTCGGCGTAGGTCGTTTCACAATATACCCGGAGGATCGGTTCAGTCCCGGAAAAACGGATCAATAACCAACCACCATCCTCAAGGACAAATTTATAACCGTCAAGGGTCACCAGATCTGTCACTTTTAATCCACCGATGGTTTTTGGATTAGCTGTTAAGATCCTTTGGATTTTATCCGCCCGATCCCCCTTAAAGGGAGTATCAATGCGGTCGTAATAGTGGGCGCCGACCTTATCAAATAAAAGCTTCAGGAGTTCAGATGGTTTTTTACCCATCTTTACCATAAAATCGAGGAAGTACAAACCGGCCAGAATGCCATCACGCTCCGGGACATTGCCTCTGAAAGCATATCCTCCCGATTCTTCTCCGCCTATCATGGCATTTACTTCTACCATCTTGGGTGCAACATACTTAAATCCGACCCCGGTGTTATACACAGGAACACCGTAGATCGCTCCCAGTTTCTCCAACATGGTAGTAGTGGAAAGTGTTTTTACGATTGGCCCCCGTTCTCCGCGAACTTCCAGTAAATAATAAGCCAGCAGCGCATAAACCCTCAGCTGATCCACAAATTCACCGTTTTCATCACCGATCCCAATTCTATCGGCATCGCCATCGTTGATCAACAAAACGTCTGCTTGATACTCACTTATGGCGGCCAGGCCGACATCAACATTGGGCGGAATGGGTTCCGGGCGGGCCATTTCTGGGAAGTTCGGATTTCGTTCCTTATGGATCTCAAAGACCTGGGTTTTCCCTCCACCTATCAATTTGGGGAACCACCCCACTCCATTTCCCCACATAGGATCTACCAGCACTCTTAAACCAGCATCCTTTATCGGCTGCAGATCGATCAGGGTTTTAAGATGTTCAATATAGGCCGGCGCAGCGTCAAAATATTCTACCAAACCTTTTTCAAGAGCATCCTTAAGTGGAATTCTTTTAACATCTTCTACCGTATCGGGAATATTCTTTTCAATCTGGACCAAACCTTCTGGGTCGATCGCGCCGCCGTTATGGTCCCGGACCTTAAAGCCATTATCTGTATACGGGTTATGGGAAGCTGTGACATTTACAGCCGCGGATGCCTTTTTATCTACCACGGCATAAGAAATAACCGGTGTAGGTGTAGGACCATTGGTCAAATACACCTTTAATCCATTACCTGCCAGCACCTCGGCCACTGCAGCTGCAAAAAGTTCTCCCTGGTAACGCCGATCATGACCCACAATAACACTGCTATCCTGCAAACCTTCGTCAGCCAGGTAGGACGCAAAACCCTGGGTACAACGTCTCACATTGGCAAAAGTATAATTTTCACCGACATGACCCCGCCAGCCGTCTGTTCCAAACCTGATTTCCTGCACCATAAATCCTCCCAATATAATTGGAATAAAGCCAAGGTATTATAACAAAGAGCATTAGGATTGGGGAGTAACCCGAGGGCTTTCCCCTGTGTAAATTCGGATTGTGGACCGGTATTATTCAGAGTATCCCTGACATGCTATAATCGCTGAGAGTATAAAAACATGAAAAGAATCTATTTAGACTACGCTGCAACTACACCGGTTGATGAACGGGTGATAACCGCCATGCTGCCCTATTTTAAGGAAAACTTTGGCAATCCTTCATCCCTGCATGGATTCGGCCAGGTTGGTGAAAGAGCCCTCGATGAATCCCGTCGCAGTATCGCTTCCAACTTGGGTGCCCTTCCATCTGAAATCATCTTCACATCCTGCGGTTCTGAGAGTGATAATCTGGCTCTCCGGGGCACAGCCTTCACCAGACGGGAAGAACATGGTTACAACCATATTCTGATCTCACCCATTGAACATCCAGCCATCCAGGCAACCGCAGAGCAATTGGCAGAGCATCACGGATTTGAAATTAGTTATTTGCCAATTGATCACTCCGGTCAAGTTAACACGGAGCTAATGGAAAATCACTTCCGGGAAGATACCGCGCTGGTCTCCGTAATGGGAGCCAATAATGAAATCGGCACAATAAATCCAATCCAGAAAATTGCCGATCTATGCCAGGATAGAGGTATTCCTTTTCACACCGATGCTGTGCAATACGGGGCTCATCTAAAAATCGATGTTGAAAAGCTGGGATTAGATCTGTTATCGCTAGGAGCACATAAGTTTTATGGGCCAAAAGGCGTGGGAGTTTTATATATTCGTTCCGGGATGAGGGTGATGCCAACGTTAACCGGCGGATCACAAGAATTTGGCCTGCGAGCAGCAACAGAAAATATCCCATTAATTGTCGGAATGGCCAAAGCTTTTAGTCTGGCCCAGGAAGAAGGAGCTGTCAGACGGGAGCGTCAAGTTCTCCTTAGAGATCAAATCATTGAGTTTGTGCTGGAAGAGATCCCAGACAGCCGGTTAACCGGAGGAGGTCCTGAAGAGCGTCTGCCAAATCATACAAGCTTCGTTTTTAAAAACCTGGATGGGAACTTGCTGATCCAGGTACTGGACAGCGAGGGATTTGCCTGTTCATCGGGTTCAGCCTGCAAAACCGGTGATCCTAAACCCTCCTCAGTACTGACCAACCTGGGATATGAGCCGGAATGGGCTCTAGGCTCATTGAGAGTGACCCTCGGAAAAGACACAACCCAGGAAGAAGTGGATAAATTCCTCTATATCCTGCCAGAATGTGTCCAGCGGGTGAGGGAGGCATCCAGGTGAGGTCCCCTGTTGGAAGCCGGATCGTGGTCGGGATGAGTGGAGGGGTGGATAGTTCCGTAGCTGCCGCACTGCTCAAAGACCAGGGGTACGATGTGATTGGCGTCATGCTTCGGCTGTGGAGCGATAGCGAAACAGAAAATCGCTGCTGCGCGCCAGATGCCCAATTGGAAGCTCGACGCATTGCAGCCCAGCTGGATATCCCCTTTTACGTCATAGATGCCCAGGATGCTTTCTACCAGGCAGTTGTCCAACCCTTCATAGACGGATATGCGGGAGGAATTACACCAAATCCCTGCCTGAATTGCAATCGTCAGATCCGGTGGCAGTTTCTGCTATCCAAAGCCAAAGCCCTGGGCGCGGATTATATCGCTACTGGACATTACGCCAGAATCCGGCAGTCTGAAGATGGGGCTTACCAGCTCCTAAAAAATCCTGACCCGGAAAAAGATCAATCCTATTTTTTGCATGTCCTGACCCAGGAAGATCTCAGTCGGACAGTGTTTCCCCTGGCAGAGTTCTCCAAACCGGAGGTTCGGCAGTTAGCCAGGGAATATAAGCTTTCTGTCGCGGAACGTCCCGACAGCCAGGACCTGTGTTTTGTAGGCCAGGAGAATTATCGGGATTTCCTGAGAAAGATTGATCCCTCTTTATTAAAACCTGGACCCATCCTGAACCCCGCTGGAAGCGTTCTTGGTGAACATCAAGGTTTGGCTGATTATACGATCGGGCAGCGGAAAGGATTGGGGATCGCCGGGCCGGAACCATATTATGTGGTCGACAAAGATCTTTTAAATAATGCCCTGATCATAGGATCAAAAAATGACCTTGGACGGATCAGCTTTAATGCAGAAAGGATCAATTGGATTAATGGAGAGACTCCATCCGTCCCATTTATAGCTGATATCAGAATCCGCTATAAATCCAGAGCAGTGCCGGGAAGGGTAACGCCGCTTGATAACAATCTGGCACAAATTGACCTGACTGAATCACTGCCAGATATCACGCCTGGACAGGCTGCGGTCTTTTACCAAGAACAGATCTGCCTTGGCGGCGGCATCATTCAAAGGGAGGTTTTATGACTGCGCCAGCTTTAATATATAGTTTCCTACTGGCTACTTTCCTGGGATCCACTTTCCATTTTTTGAAAGGAGGCGGCGGCGGGCGGTTTTTGTTTTTATTGATCCTGTCCTGGGTTGGTTTTATCATCGGCCATTTACTGGGCACAGCCTGGGAGATACATTTCCTGATGATCGGTCCCGTATCAGGAGGATCAGGCGCTGCCGGAAGTATCTTATTTTTAATTGTGGGCAATTGGTTCAGCCGCCTGGATCAGTCATGATCATCGACCCGGAAAAAATCAGGAAGCAGCTCAGTCATTCCGAGTTAGACAACCCCCAGACCTGCCCTCCCGGGCCGGAGATCCAACCTCACCAGACTTCACCGGCAGCTGTATTAATCCCCCTGGTACATGATGGAGATATCTGGAAACTCCTGTTCATCAAGCGCACTCAACATCTCTATGACCGCCACAGTGGGCAAATCGCCTTTCCAGGCGGCAGGATGGATCAGAATGATCCATCTCTGGAGTTCACCGCCCTTCGAGAAACCCAAGAAGAAATCGGAGTAAAACCGACAGATGTTGAGATCCTCGGACAATCCTGCTCGATCACTACAGTTACTGATTATGAGATCAACCCCTATGTTGGTCTACTACCCTGGCCTTATCGAATCACACTTTCAACGGAAGAAGTAGAAAAGACAGTTCTGATCCCAATTGATTGGCTGGCAGATCCAAAAAATCATCAATTTAGATCCTGGGAATCACCCTTTGCGCCAGGTATGAGACTTCCGGTGGTTTTCTTCAATGAATTTGAGGGGGAAATATTATGGGGCGCTACAGCTCAGATAGTGATAGATTTCCTTGAATTGATCAAATATATCCCCTGAGAAAAGTCTAGCGATCTGGCTCGTTGATCGATCCAATTAGCCGTACAGCATCGATCTCATTCCATCCCAAACCAAGCTGGGATTGATCTAAAGTGATGCGCACCAGGTTGGTTTTAAAATCAATCCCTTCAACCGGAACGATCAGCTGATATGGACAGGAACGATCTACCTGGACGGGATTCTTCTGCAATACGGTATAGTAACCTCCAGTTTCTGGATCAAAAACCTCAACTTTAACCACCTGGTCAGGGTTATAACTTTCATGGATCACAATTTCCAGAGGATAAACAGCTGCTGAAAAAGAAATCTCCAGGATAGCGATTGAATCGCTGGCAGCTGAAGCCCATGCAAATTGATAATCCCCACAGCCAGGCGCATCAGGCTGTCCTGCTGCTTGCTCAGCTCCCCATTCAGGATTGGCAAACTCTGTATCTGCTTCGGCGCTTATTCCCCACTGGTATACCACACCAGTGGCCGGATAACGGTCTGCCGCGACTTGAGTTGGGTTAAGCGTGGGAGTTGGCTCAATAATTCCGGTCGGTAAGGGGTCGTTCTCAACCGGCCTTGAGCTGCAGCCCGAGATGAGGACAACCATTAATAACAACCCGAATGGTACTGATTTCTTCATGGAATCTATCATACTCCATTTAACCAAAAAACCATCCCGACTGGAAATATCCTGCCGGGATGGTTGATCGTTATCTTAGATTGGATTACTCTTCTTCGGCTTCGCCTTCTTCCTCTCCTTGCGCTTCTTCCATCAATTCAGCATCTGTGAGTTCCTCGAAGAGCTCTGCGCCTTCCTCAACCTCATCTATGATTTCCTCCATCAGGGTTGCAGCAGTTGCTACAATCACTACGCTATCCGGATCATCAAGAATTTTCACATCACCGGAGATCACCAGATCTTTCACCAGGATATGATCACCGATCTCATTTAATCCCGAGACATCCACAGAGATCGTGTCTGGCAGATCCTTTGCTTTTGCTTCGATTTGCAGTTCTTCCATACTTAAGATCAGTAAAGCTTCAAATTCCTCTATTGCCGGTGCCACACCTACCATAACCACAGGCACTGTGGTGGTGATGGTTTCTTCCAGCGACACAGCCTGGAAATCCATGTGCAGCAGATCACGCTTGATCACTTCTCGCTGAATTTCACGGACCAGGGTTAGAAATTCATCTTTACCAAGTTTAATGCTGATCAGGGTATTGGCACCCACTTTTTTCAGAACCTGAACAACCTGCCTGGTCTCCAAAGTGATCGCCATAGGTTCGATCTCTTGGCCGTAAATGACCGCCGGAAGTTTTCCTTCCCGACGAAGAGCTTTTACTTGTTTGCCAATAACTTCTCTTTTTTCTGCATCTAAAAGATACTTTTCCATTTTTTCCATCCTCGAAGCGCCTCTCACCCCCCACAACGGGCAGTTACCTTCGCTTCTATAGAATAATAATTTTCAGCTAAAGCATTCCATCATCCAACTTCGGTTAACAAAAAAAGACCGCCACATACTGGTGACGATGAATTTTTAGCCGGGGAGATTGTAACTTGCCCCAATAATTTCGTCAATACCTGGCAGATAATTGAGATTTTCCAGAATAAGCAGATATCTGAGAATTTGGCGTAATTCTTGCATCTTATTCTCCAGACCATTCATCTACAGGATGGAATCAAACCATTTTACTTCTTTGAGTATTAGGCACAATACTTGCACAAAGAAGAGCAACACTAAAAAAGGAGTTTTTACAATGACTATGACCATCTTTGAAATTGCCCGTGTTTTATCTGCCATGGCTTCAGGTTTATTCCTGATCGGCTTGATCACCTTTGCAACAGGTGTTGCGATCCTGATCATCCGGTCCATCGGCAGTGATACAAGAGCGATCAGCAAATCGATCATCCACATCACAGAGAAAGGAATTGCGGATGATCTATCTGGGCTGGTAGACAACGCCTCAAATCTGATGGCAGCCACCAGCAATCTTATCCAGACAACTAAAGGGATTGGGGTATTCCTGATCATCAGTGGATCCCTCTTTATGATCTTTGGTATCGTCCTGACTCTTTATATCGGCCTCAACTAACGGATCTGCCATGGAACAACTGGAACTTCAACGACTCAAAACACTAAAAAGCATTTTTCCTGAAGACTCATGGTCCTGGGCGATTACCGCATTAAGGCGAAATCCCACCATCTGGGCTGAATTTGATTCTGAAGATTTTTCCCAGATCCTCATTCAGGATATCGGAGTAGAACCTCAGGAATGGACGCCCGGCCGGATTGGCGCAGTTCTTTTCTCCAGGGATGTCGAAGAAGAGATCCCTTATCCGATCGATTCCTTTGATGACCTTTCAGCAGAAATCAAAGGATTAGTCCATCAAACCTATCAAGAATTTGAAGAGAATGAGAGCGAATCACCTGATCTGATTAACGGTTTTTTGCTGGCACTGGCCCTGCTGGGAGAAAAAAGGGCTGGTAAAAGTTGGGCCGAGCTCCTTAATCAATATAAGGACAGGATCAACTGGCAAACACCGCTGGTAATCTTATTTAACCTGGTGAAGGACCCCGCAGAATATCTGCGCTTTCTCGATCCCGAATTTGCCCTGCAAGTTCTTCTCTCGAATCCTTCAACTCCGGAAACCCTGGTGGATATCCTGGTCAAGGTTGTGGCCTTCCTGGATATCGGTGATCTGGAAAAATGGTTTAAAGTGATCCAGAAAGAAGTTCCCGACCTGGTTGCCATGATTGCCCAGGCTCTTTTATCCAGTCTGGACCTCGCCAGCGGCAGCATCCAGGAAATCCTGATACTTTCTTTCCTAAACCAACTGGCAGGCCATGATGAAAAGGCTTTAAAGCTTCTGGAAAAGGCCGCGGATCAAAATCAGAAACTGCAAGGAAAGGTGACTGCTAATCTGACCAAGGTTAAATCCCACCTGGATGAACCTCGAGTCAGCGATCAGGCCTGGAAGGATTTAAAAGGATCTCTCAGCAAGGAGAACCTACCCGAAGAAAGCCTGACTGAAGTGGCTGATATCGTCATTTCCCTACTGGAAAACAAACAATATGCAGCGATCGGAGATCTAGTTGAAAAACTTCCTAACCCACTTCCAGAACACCCCGAGCTGCTGATCGCCCTTTCTGAATATGCCTTGACTCAGGATCAACCTATCCGGGCGGAGCAAATGGCCCTGAAGGCTCTGAACCTTTCACTGGATAAACCCCAGCAGAACCTCAGTTCAGTTCTGCTCAAGGCTGGTCTATTTCGGGAGAGCGCCCAAGCGGCGCAAGATTACCTGAAGAAATATCCTAATCACCTGGGTTCCCATCTGAACTATATCGAAGCGTTAAGATCCCAGGGTAATTACGGAGATGCCGCCAAGGCAGCTCAGATCTTGACTGTTCTCTTCCCGCAGGACCTGGTACTACAAAGGAAACTGGCGGGATATCTGGAAGAGGCCGATGACTGGCAGGAAGCCCTCGAAGTCCGCGCCTCGATCTTGACCAAACAGCAGTCAGCCATTGAACAAGAAACCACACTAAATTCTTCCCTGCCCTTAAATGATTTAATTGATTTTGCTAACTGCGCTTTTTCTGCACAACAATATCGCCGGACAGTATCAGCTTGCAATCAGATCCTGGCCCAGGATCAGGAAAACAGCCCTGCCCTGTCACTAAAAGGCAGCGCTCTCTGCCATCTAGGACAGGATGACGAAGGATTCGCTTATTTAAATCGGGCAGTTGAGCTCACACCTGAAGCAGAGATCTCCTGGCTGACCCTGGCAGAATGTCAAAAAAGATCCGGACTGACCACACAAGCGCGGCAAACCCTCAATTCTGGTTTAACTGCTGCCAGCACTCAATCAATGATCTATTTTCAACTTGGACAAATTGAATCGGAAAGGAATAATCATTCCAAGGCGCTGGAACAGTACAAAAAAGCTTTCACAAACGCCGAGTCAGAGTCCCTTGATCAGAGATCATCTTATGACATCCATTTAGGGATCAGTAAATCCTATTATGCCCTGGGCCATAACGATCAGGCCCGTTTACATCTCAAAGAGATCAACGATCATTTCCCGGCCAACTTTGAAGCTAATCTTCTTTATGGCAAGCTTCTGCTGGATTTGAAACAGCCCCAATCAGCATTGCCCTATTTAATCCAGGTTGTAGACCAGGATCCAGATAGCGCAGACGCATACCTATTTTATGCAGATACGCTGCTGCAGGTTGGCAGAGATCCCCAGGCTGCGACTGCAGCACTTGGCAAGGCTCTGGCCCTCGAACCCAAAAATGAAATTGCCCTTGTTCTACTAGGAGATGCTCAAGCAGCCAACGGCGATTATAAAAAATCTATTCTTTCATTTCAGAAGGCCAGAGAAAGCCATTTGATGACTGATCCTACTTGGTCCCCAAGGATCAGCGCCGGGTTAGGAAAAGCCGCCCTTAAGTTAGGGGAAACCGAAACTGCCATTGCCGCTCTTAAAGATGGTCACGATCGTTATCCCTCAGATTTGAATCTGACCCGCAGCTTGGCCGACGCATATCGAGCTGCCAATTTATCAGCCAATGCGCTTGAAACAGCCAAAGATGCTGCTAATATTGCTCCCCAGGATCCTGATAATCTATCCTGGGTAGCCTCATTTACATTAGAACTTGGCTCACCGGAACAGGGAATCGCTTCTCTAAAGAAATTGATCCGTATCAATCCTGAAGATCCCGGTGCATACATTCTGCTCGGAAAAGCCCAGGCTTCGGCCGGAAATCAAGAAGAAGCTGCCAATGCTTTTATAATGCTTTCAAATTTCGATGATATTCAGCCGGAAGATCTACTTTTAGCTGGCGACGCGCTGATTAGTTTAGGAAAAATCGAACCTGGAATGGCCAGCTTAAAAAAGGCAATTAACATTTGCGAAGCCAATCCAGAACCCTCTCCCCTGCTGCCAAAAATATGGTCACAACAGGCAGTTGGTTACGCCCTGCTTGACGATCAGCAGACGGCCCTTGAATTATTAGACCAGGCTATCAGCGCTGAACTTAATGAACCCGAATGGCGCATCCAAAAAGCGGACCTTCTCATCAAGGGAGACCGTTATCAAGCCGCTATCGCCAGCCTCTCAAATGCACTGGATCTTTCACCCAGCCAACCTGCACTTCATAAAAAGATGGCCAAGGTACAAAGCCAGGTCGGAGCTTCCGAAGAAGCTTTTTACCATGCCCAGGAAGCGCTCTCAGAATACCAGGATAGTGGCAGCTCTATCGAAGAAATCGAACCTGCCCTTGCCCTGGCCGCAGACCTGGCCTGTGGAACTCTCCGGATCGACACTGCATTAGAATTATTGGCCAACCTTGCTGCTGGATCCATTCCTCAGGGTGAGATCCTTTCCGAGGATAAGATCAACAGCCTCTGTTTGGCCGCTGAATTGTCCCTAGATCAATCACAGGAAGTTAAAGCGGCTGAGATCAGCAACCTGTTAGTATCCCAACACGCTGACCATTACAGAGTGAATGCACTTCAAGCCAGAATATTAAACCGGCAGGGAAGCTTAAATGAAGCTCTTGATAAATACGATGCCGCTGTGGCTGGTTGGAAAAATACTCCAACTGACAAACGCGCATTCAGCACCGCGATGGAAATTGCCCTAGGTAAAACCGCCCTTGAAATCCAAAGATGGGATGAAGCAGCTGCTCACCTGCAGCATGCAGTCGATATCTCTCCTTTAGAAAAGCGAGCCCTTTATGAACTGGCCAGTGGTTATATCATCCTGGCAGAAAATCGGCGCTTTTTCGAGAACTTCAAAGTCATCCACAATGCTCCCAGTCAGATCGCGATTTCTTCGGATGTTTATCAAAACTTCCAGAGCTGTATAAAAGCACTCCGTGAGCTTGAAGTTGATGAGTCCATTATTCATAAAATAGAAACCCGGGGTGACGCAGTATTTTTGCCCTCTCAGGAATCTGCTGATACTTTGCAGTCCCACGCAGAAACTCCTGCAGAAAAAGCAGCTCTGATCGCTGCCTACCGCCACAGCCGGCAGAAGGTATTTGCCTCCCAGACTGCGCTTGATCACATCAACGGACTTGGCGAAGATCCCATCCTGGATGCCCAGATAGCTCTGGCTTTGGTCAAAAGCAAACCCAGTCAGGCTTTCAAAGCTGCATCCTCCGCCCTGGAGGGGGCTAAAAGAGGTCGCCAGACGCAACTGCCCCTCTATTTTGTCCTGCAGGCTCTGACCGCTAAAGCAGTTGATGATCTGCTGACAGCAGAAGAGTCAATGAGTAAAGCCCTTCAGATCTGGGATACTGAGCCCCGC
The DNA here is from genome assembly GCA_964627755.1 of uncultured Anaerolineales bacterium. Taxonomy (GTDB): domain Bacteria; phylum Chloroflexota; class Anaerolineae; order Anaerolineales; family UBA11858; genus B10-G9. Next base: position 11,863 of record CAZVIH010000044.1, on the reverse strand, counting down.
TGGTATGCTATGGCGGCAGAAATGACACTAAATTATGAGAAAAAAGTTGCCTATTATCATCAGGCAATTGAGCTGGAACCAGAATACGTAGGTCACTACCTCGCTCTCAGCAAACAGCAATTAAACGCGAAGCAGGGTGTAACTGCAGTGAAATCTATCGATACTGCCCTCTCTTTGAATCCCGAATATGTGGACAGTTGGATTCAGCGAGCACTCGCAAAACGCGCTTTACATCGAATGCCGGAAGCCTTGGCCAGTATCAACGAAGCCCTTACATTAGCTCCGGAACATAAAGAAGCCAGAAAAACCGCCGCCTTATTAACCTTCGAAAATGGCAATTACAGGGATTCAGAAAAACATCTGGTAACCCTGTTGGGACAGGAACCGCATGATACAGAGTTATTAGCTCTCTTTGCCAGAACCCTGGCAGCTCAAAAGCAGAGTGAGGAAGCCATGCGAGTGATTGATAAAGCGATCTCTCTTGATGAGGAATCCCTTGAGTTGAAACTTCAGCGCGCATCCATGATCAAGCAGATCGAAGGTCCACTGGCGGCGATTGATGAATTAAGAATAATCGGCAGCCACTACCCCGACCGATATCCCTTGGTAGTTGAATTAGTAGCAACTTTAGCTGAAGCTGGCGAAATGGACCAGGCGATTCGAACTGCCCTGGACATTCTGCAAAACGATGAAGTAGGCCATACCAAAGAACAAAAAGCCCATCTGTATCTGATCACAGGCCGGCTGCTGCGCAATACAGGTCAACTTGATCAGGCAGTTCATCATCTTTATAAAGCAAAGAAGCTTGTCGATCCGAACTATGAGGCCATTCTGGAATTAGGACGCGTGCATCATGACCGTCGACAATACAACCTGGCACTGGAGCAGATCCAAAAAGCAATTGATATAGAACCTGAAGAAGCAGAAGGGTATTACCAGGCTGGAAAGGTCCTCAAAGATCTAAAACAGTACAACCAGGCGGAAAAAATGCTCCGAAAGGCTTCTAAACTGGCCCCAAATGATTTGAAGATCCACCGCCAGCTCGGAGTTCTGGTTACATTGAATCTGGTCCATGGAGAAAAACGTCAGCAAATTATGGTGTGATGGACTGAATAAAATTTCATTATCCAATTGCACATAATTCAATCCAAATCGGAAAATGAGCTTATGAAGAAAACTTCTATAACGCCCCCCCGTCAGGGACAACCCTGGCAGAGAGACCAGCTGATCGAAATCCTCGGTGTTGCTGCAGCAGTTAATGAATACAACTTTATCAGAAAAGCCGCGCTAGCCTGGTTGGCAATTTATCCAGGCGATTTACCGGTACAGCTGATCCACGCCCAGGCTCTTGTAAAATCCATTAAGAATAACCAGGCTTCATCGCTACTTGATAATATCTGCCAGATCGATCCTGACTATTCGGAAGCGCAGCAAGCCCGCTTCGAAATTACCGCTCATGAGGCGATGAAAGAGGAAATTATAGGTGAATTATTCGCCCTGGTCCCTAATCAACGGATCTTCCGTGATCCGGAAATAAAAAAAGATCTTCCTGATTGGGCACATCCTTTAGCTAAAATCCGCGCCTGCGTTCAAAAAGGTGACCTGAAATCTGCAGCAAATATCCTGCCCGCATTGCTGGGTTTAAACCCAAAATCCGCTCTGGCTGCTGTCACTCATCTTGAACTCCTGGTTCTGGATCAGGAGACTCCAGATCTGGCCTTGCGGCAACTAGCGGAATATTACCAAAATAAATACCCGGATGCTCTTCTACCGCTGCTGGTCCTGGCGGATTCCTTGATCAAGGGCGGTCAAGCCGACCGGGGTGTGGGGTTGATCCACAAAGCTGCTTCACTCGATCTCACTGGACAGGTTGCACGCAGACTCTGGGGAGAAAATCACGCCTACCAGAACTTATGGCCGGACAGCCTAAGCACATACCTGGAAATCTCAATTCCAGCTGCTGTCAACGGCGCCTTGGGCTGGAACCAGCTGCCTTCCGGTTCAGCGCTTGATAAGAACCTGGACGAGGATGATTTCTACAACTTCAGTGAAACCAGGGAATCCAAAGGAGTATCAACTCCGGAAACCTTGATCAATATTGATGACGATCTGGAATTTGCGAGTCAGAAAAAAGCCAAGCGGATTGGCGGTAAATTTCCCATGTATGTTGTCTTTTCGACCCGTAAGGGGCTGGAAAAAAAGTATGGTCCAGAGACATCCGCAATCATCATTGAAGAGATGAGAAAAACAACTTATGCTGTTAGATTAAAACCCGGCTGGGGCGCTATCATGCTGTTAGCAGATGATCCTTCCAGCATGGCTAATTTCGGGCTCAAACCCACTCTTTCCGATGATCCCTGGGCTCTGAAACTAGCCCTGGTGGATACAGACCGAGTACTCAATGAAAAAGGATTGATGATAGGCGCTTTGTTGATTGTAGGTGGGCCCGATGTAGTCCCTTATCACAAGCTGCCAAACCCGGTAGCTGATATTGATGCAGACGTCCCGTCAGATAATCCCTACGGAACAATAGATGAAAATTATTTCATCCCTGAATGGCCGGTTGGCCGCCTTCCCGGCGGAGCCGACAACGATCCGGGATTATTGCTCGATATGCTGCGTCACGTATCTGAACATCATATGGGAACGATCCAGGATATGCGAAGCATTTGGGAACGTTTCCTGGAATGGCTGATTTCCTTGTTTAAAGGCACAGCTATTCATAACCAGAGTTTTGGTTATGTGGCTGAAGCCTGGAAATCCGCTTCCCAGGATGTCTTCAAGACCATTAAGGAGCACGGCGACCTCGTCACCTCCCCTCCCTTTGGTAAAGATACAGAGATTCCTGTACCTGTCACTCGTTATGGTTATTTTAACCTCCATGGCGTAGAGGATTCCCCGGATTGGTATGGACAGAAGGATTTCACTAACGGAAGTCTCGGTCCGGATTATCCCATTGCTCTACGCCCCCAGGACATCAACGCTTTTGATGACGCGCCATTATTCGTATTCTCTGAGGCTTGTTATGGGGCCCATCTTAAAGGCAGGGAAATCGAGGACTCAATCTCATTAAAATACCTTTCCCGGGGATCTCATGCCGTAGTAGGCTCCTCGGTAACCGCTTATGGATCAGTATCTGCTCCGCTTATCGCAGCGGATCTACTGGCGGAGAACTACTGGAAGTTCATTGATCAGGGTCTCTCAAGCGGAATTGCCCTGCAAAAAGCCAAGATCGAACTGGCTCGAGAGATGAACTCTCGCCAGGGATACCTGGATGGTGAAGACCAAAAAACCTTAATCTCGTTCCTGCACTTTGGTGATCCACTGGCCAGCCCTGCAACCGCGGAAAGGAAACAATCCAAAGCCCCTATGGCCGACTCACGACAAAAACCGGCTGAGGTAAAAACTGTCTGTGACCGCTCCAACCTTACTACAGATATCCCCTCTGCCACATTGATGCATGTAAAACATGTCGTCAAACGTTACCTGCCCGGCATGGAAGGCGCGGAAATGGTGCTGAGTACTGAAAAGAATGTTTGCAGTGGAGATGGTCATGACTGTGCCACAGCTCATTTTGGAAAAAAAGTTCAGGAGGAAACACTTGGCCAGCGTCATGTAGTGACCTTAAGTAAAAAGTTTGAGATCCCCCAGAACAGCGGTAATACGGTCCACCGTCATTACGCCCGGGTCACCTTTGATAAAGCCGGAAAGATGGTAAAGTTAGCGGTTTCTCGCTAGACAACAAAACAGGATCTGATTTTCTTACTGGAAATCAAATCCTGTTCTTTTTTTAATCTCTAAATTTTTTATTTCTGCAGTTTTTCCAGCAGATTCCATTCTTCTGCAGCAGCTAAACGAGCTTGTTTCTGCCAGAAAGCTGCTCCAGTGGTGGGGAGATTATTTTTCTTCAAGATCCTTACTAAATCATCCAATTCCATCAATCCCAGCTGCTCAAAAGAATAGATTCTTGCCTGATAGAGGGCTGATGCGCTCTTGGGTCCGATGCCTTTTAACTTTCTGAAATCATCTTTCTTGATAGCAGGACGTTTGACTTCTGAGCGAGGAACCTCTATGGTAACGGCAGATGTCCGTTTATAACAAGGTAAAAAGAACCAGCGCAGGAACCACCAGACCATCAAGCCTACAGGAACTCCAATCAAGGTGAACCAAAACCACCTAGGGATTAACCTCGAACTCTTTCCGGATCCATTTAACAACTGATCCTCCTGGATGAATGATTTAATTTCCTAATCTGTTTCTATTATAACATCCCTCCTGACCGGTTTCTCTTTCTACCCATCCTCGGCTGTCATGATAAACAAAGGTTTCATGGCAAATTTCTTATAATGGGGCCGCAAGCGTTCAGTGTTATAGAAACGGTCCACATCAACCACTTTGCTTGCTCCCGACAGGACCTCGATCGGCATATTGTCATACCGGCCGTTCTTGAGAACAACCAGCCGTCCATGCACACCCTGCAGGATCAGATCCAGGGCCAGGTTGCCATACGCCATGGGAACGATCGAGTCTATAGCGTCTGGGCTGCCGCCGCGGACCAGGTAAGCCAATTTTTGGTTCACCACATTGATCCTCTTCCCATTGTTGTATTTGGCAGAGCGATTTTTCAATTCCTCAGATACCATATCGCCGATGCCCCCCAATTTTTTATGGCCGTAGGCATCCATGATCGAATCCTCAAAGATCATCTCGCCGCCGGTGAACATGGCCCCTTCCGATACCAGAACTATTGAATAACGGCTGGGGTTCTTATAGCGGTCCTCGGCCATCAATTCCGTCAAGAGTTCAATATCAAATCTATATTCTGGGATCACACAGCGATTAGCTGCGCCTGCCATAGTTGGAAGCATGGCAGTAAATCCAGCATAACGCCCAAAAACCTCCAGCACCAGGAATCGTTCATGGGAACCAGCGGTTGTGCGCAAATTATTTACAATCTCGATCGTTCGGGTTACAGCAGTGCTGAATCCAATGCAATAATCCGTTCCTGGCACGTCGTTGTCCATCGTTTTGGGAATACCAACAATATTCACACCCTTCCTGTAAAGTTCTACAGCATAGCTGAGGGTGTCATCACCGCCAATCGGGATCAAATAATCAACATCTAACCATTCCAGGTTCTTGATCACTTCCGGAGTAAGATCGTTTACCTCTTCAGGATAATCATCTTTTAGATGCATAGGAACTGAATCCAAGGTAACTTTGCTGGGACGGGTGCGGGAAGTGTGTAGAAAAGTTCCACCGGTGCGACCCATTTTGTTTACCCGTTCTTCAGTTAGGATTTCAAAGTTATACTGGTTATCCGCTTTTTTATCGCGGATCAGCTCCATAATGCCTGCCCATCCCCGCCGTAAGCCTATGACCTGGTAGCCTTCCCGCAGTGCTCGAATTGTCACTGCGCGGATTGCCGGGTTCAAACCTGGAACGTCACCGCCGCCAGTCAGGATACCAATCACACCTTTTTTTCTTTTTACTTCAGCCATCGTCCTTCCTCCAACTTGATTAACTTCGCAATTTTGCTTTTCCAATTATAGACGAGATTAGGTTTTTGTGAAGAAGCATAGCGAATAAAATATCCTCCTGGAAATTTACCAGGCTCCAGGAGATGATAGATACCTACTTTACAACCCGCCCCATCTGTGAGACGTCATAACCCGGGCGTTCAGAAACGGCTTTTTTGAACATCGGGTCCTCCAATAAATCCAATAAAGGAGTCAGCAGCTCAGATCCAGCATACTTTTCCGGAATTAATAAATCAAATCGCTCAGAATAGAGAGGCAGAAAATCCAGCTCCAGGGCATAAGAAGCCGCTTCAATACCAAGAGCACAATCCGCCCTACCAGAAGCCACTACCGCTGCCGCTCCCAGATGAGTATATTCTTCATGGGCATAACCGTTGATGCTCTCTGGTGTGATGCCCAGTTCCCCCAAATGGTAATCCAGCAGAAGTCGAGTCCCGGCCCCATGCTGGCGGTTGACAAAACTGAGGTCCTGGCGGTTCAGATCCTCAAGGCCTGTTATATTTTTGGGATTTCCTTTGGCCAGGAATAATCCCTGGGTGCGCCCAACCAAAGTGACTACACGCAAAGGAATACCCGGAATATACTGCTTGATATATGTGAGGTTGTATTCTCCACTTTCTGGGTCCAATAAATGGGAGCCTGCCAGATGGGTTTCTCCCCTTTTCAAAGCCATGATGCCGCCCAGACTGCCAACATTGACCGAAGTTAGCCGGCGCTGGTGAAGTGAGAGGAACTGGGCCAGCAGGTCGAGAGTTAAATCATGGGATCCGATCACAAATATAGTATTTTCAAGTTCATCCCGCGAACGATACAAACGCACCTGCACTGGATCACCGGCCTGCAAACCCTGCACTCCCCGAGGGATGACCACTAACCCATCAGCCCGCACCAGGGATGTGATTACACCCGATCCTCGAGAAAGCGGCGCCGCCAGGATTTTATCTCCTAAATAACCAACTGCCACCCGTAAATATTCATCATCCCCGGCAGGAGAGTTGACCTTACGCGTAATTGAGGCTGAGAGTTCTTCAGGTTTTGCCTGGACCCGGCCCAGCCATTTCGCCAGAAGCGGTTCTACAAATATCTCTGCTGTCAAAGCTGCTGAAACTGGATAGCCCGGTACCCCAACGATCGGAGTGTCCTTTCCTTCATCCTTGATTATTCCCAGAATAACCGGATGGCCTGGTCTGACTGCCACACCATGCACCAGCAGCTCTCCACATTCTTCCACAATCCGGGCTGAGTAATCCTCAGAACCGGCTGAAGATCCGGCCACTAATAATACCAGGTCATGACCCTGAGCTGCTTTTAGTACTTCCGATTTAATTCGCTGATAGTCATCTGGAGTATTCTCTATCCGGGTTGCAGCCCCGCCCCATTCTTTGACCTGGGCGGCCAAAACGATCGAATTATACTCAATGATATCGCCTGCTTGAAGTGGATCCCCCGGGTATACCAGTTCCGTTCCGGTCGGAATTACCGCCACTTTAGGTCTGCGGACTACAGCAAGGGTGTCATAACCAGCCCCTGCCGCCGCTCCCAGATCTACTGGTTTGAGTTTATGTCCCTGAGGCAGGACCAGTTGGGTAGCAACCATATCTTCACCCATTTCGCGCACATGGGTCCAGGGAGAAACAGCAGCCCTGATCTGGATTTCAAATGGATGACGAGGGTCACTAGCTATTCCACCATCTTCGGTTACAGGCTCGACATTTTCTATGGGTATCACTGCGTCAGCCCATTCTGGCAGTGGATCACCGGTATCAAGGTAGATTGTATCTTCGCCAAAGTGAAGTGAGATCGGAGCGGTTTCTAAAGCGCCGTGAGTCCGTTCTGACTTAACGGCAAAACCATCCATTGCCGATGCGTGATAATGGGGAGAGCTGATCCTGGCCCAGAGTGTCTCTGCCAGGATCCGTCCGACAAGATTTTCATCCAGCGCCAGGCGATCGACCCCCAGGATCCTCCACAATCCGGCGGCCTGGATCTTCTCTTGTAAGCGATCCCTGGCTTCCTCCAGGGGTATATCATCCAGATAGATTTTTGACATCATTCCCCCTTGACCTTAATTATCGTTCGGCAGGGTGCGAGCATGATACTGGATATCATCTGCCTCTTCAAAACTTCCCAACAAGCGGGCATGATCAGCAGCCCGGGTATAAAATTCCTGGGCCCGATCAAAGACCCTGGCTTTTTCGAAATGAAGGGCCACGCTGATACTCCTCTCCGGACCCACTCGGTCAGCCAACCAGGTTGCCACCGAATGATGACAGGCTTCTTTTAGGTCATCCGGCAAACGTTGATAGGCGACTTCCTGCAGCAACGAATGCTTAAAAATATATTCCCTATCACCCGAAAACGAGCTCCCCACTCGCAAAAAAGCCAGTTCCTTTTCCATTAATTCGTCCAGAGATTTCTGGACTTTGCCCACCAGATTGTGGCTGGAAACATCTAAAACCTGGGTCACTCCCGGTGCGCCCCGGTAGGCAGCCAGAACAGAACCTTTCCAGAACACCCTGCCCGATACAGCGGCAAAATAAGCTGTAGCTCGGCCTTCCAACGACAGTGAATCCAGACGTGATCGAAGCAAGGCGTCTAAAGTTTTGGGAAGTTTTTTTACGCTGACCTCATCGACCTGTCCGGCCGTAAGTACATTTTTGACCATCTCTTCCAAATAATAGGGATTGCCCTGGGCTTTTTCCGCCAGAGCAGTCAAGATTTTATCGGATTCATTCTTTAATACTGGATAAGCCTCTCGTACCAGATCAGCCGAAACAGGCAGCGGTTGTAATTCGATCCGTTCAGCATTTAAGAATTCTATTCCTCCCTCCTGTAAAAATTCCTCTCTGGCACTGGTCAGCATCAAGAGCGGCAATCCCCGACGGCTGTTAGTTGACCAGAGATGTTTCAATAATTTCAGGCTGCCAGGATCCGCCCAGTGCAAGTCATCCAGGATCAAGACCACCGGGCCTCGTTGAGAAGCCCTTACCAGCAGTTCACCCATTAACTCAAAAGCCCTTTCTACCCTGTCCTGGGGTCTGGTTTGATACGGATCCAAGTAACGACTTTTTTTCCAATTCACTCCAAGCAAACTACCAAGGAAATGAGCAGCCTCTACTGCTGTTACTTCACCCAGCGCTCTGCCCCACAGGTTCAAGACGCCATCGATGGTTTTTTTCTGGGATACCTCCAGGGGATCATCTTCATTGATTTCAAAGCGGTTGGACCAGAGCTCCTTCCACATATAATACGGTACTCGGGAAGTTTGTTCCAAAGCCCGGCTGGCCATGACTGTCACGAGTGGGTTTTCCGTTTCAAGGTGTCCCGCAAATTCAAACAACAAACGTGATTTGCCCACACCTACTTCGCCGGTAACCAGCGCCAGGTGAGGCTCATTTTTTTCCAGAGTTTGCAAGTATATCTCAGCCAAATGATCCATCTCTTCGCTCCGGCCAACAAATTTGGTTTCCAGGCCGCCTTTGCTTCTGTAGCGGACTTTGGTTGGCTGCGGTAGTTCTTCCAAAATTTGGAAGATGTTCACCAGAGCTTGTGTATCAATCAGCTGGATGGGTGCCAGGCGTTTGACCTGGAATGCGCCCCGAATTACCTGGTAGGTGGCTTCACTTACGATCAGGTCACCCGCCTGACCGCATTCTTCCATCCGTTTGGCAATGTTAACTGTTTCACCCACCACCGTGTATTCACCCCGTGCGCCTAGATTGCCCGTCAAGGCCAGCCCTGTATGAATTCCCATTCTCAAAAGAAGCGCCTTGGCCGCGGGATGAGTGGCAGTTTCTTTATAACGAGCAAATCTATCGAATAAAGCAAGGCTGGCATAAACCGACTTTTCTGTATCATCTTCCTGGGATTCAGGAGCCCCCCAGACCACCATCAAAGAACCTCCAAGTTGGTTAACAATCACTCCACCGTATTCCTTGATTACCTGGTTGAATTCCTTCCACAAATCTCCTGTCACCTGGCTGGCAAGGTCCGGCATCAGCTGATCCGCCACTGCGGAAAAACCCATAATATCCACAAATAGAACGCTAACCAACAGGCGTTCATCAGATGTCTTGGAACCTTTGTCCGATATCATTCATTCTCCTCATACATTCGTAAGTCTATTCTACCAAAATTAGCAAAGGAAAATCACTATCAAATTTTATAGTTTAGAGGTTCAAATGGCCTTGTTGAAATAACAATTTTGATATGCTATTATCAAAATTACACTCCATAACTTCATTTATTATTGAAACATCGCCTTTCAATCACTCTGGCAAAGAACAATGCATCCCAGGCCAGGTATTGTTTTTATATTTTTCTAATTTTTTTCCATTTTTTAACAAGGGAGTTATAGATGAAACAGGTCTCTTCTTCCAATTTTGCATCCCAGATTCGTTCTTGTCTACTTCCCACCCTGGCCATTACCTTTGGCCTCCAGTTCATAAGATCCTTTATACCAGGGTTGGCCTGGTATCTGCGAGATACAGTCGCTGTGGGAACGATGAGTTTGATCCCTTATGCCTTTGGCACATTTGCCCTTGGATTTATAGCGCCTTTGGTCCGACGTTTACTCGGTACAAGATCTGCTCTGTGGATCACTGCGGGCAGTCTGGCCCTCCTGCGCATCGGTGAGCAGATCTGCAGCAACCCGGGGATCGATCTCTGGCTCAATATCGCCGGGGTCGGATTATTCCTGAATTTTATACCGATTTTCATTGGCTGTACCCGGGAGTCGAGTACTAATTCTTCGGAACGCTGGACTTACGGGCTGATATTAGGCTTCGCCCTCGATACTGGCTTAAGAGGTATCTTCGGCCCCCGCGATTTAAGCACAGTTGCAGGAATAATTCCCCTGGTGATTATCATCATCCTGGCCGGTATGCTAATCTGGGGCCTGGTCCAGGAGCCAAAACCCTCTCCGGGGTTAAAATGCGATACAGTTGGAAAATACAGCCTGGGCCTGCTGGTGATCGGTTCTTATATGGTTCTCCAACTGCTTTATTTCCAGAGCTCAGGTTGGGTGGAAGAAGTGGCCGGCTTGGGTTTTCCTTATGGATTTATCATCGTCATGCTGGGTTACCTGGTTGCGGCCCGGGGCCTGGGTTTAGGTTATGCACGTCCCCGACTTTTACATCCGCTCCTGGCAGCTGGTTTTGGAATCCTTCTGGTATATACAGTTTTCAACGCCAATCAGGTAGGAGATTTTGCCATTTTAATGCTCCTGATAGGTCAATTCTTTCTGGGCTGGGGTCTGGCCGGGATTGGCTTGAGCAACGATCTGGGAATTAAGCAGGGGTTATGGCATACAACCCTGGCAGTCATCGGGGGATTGGTGCTTTTCCTGGCTCTGTCTTTTGCTTATTATCTGGCACTGGACATGACCCTGCCCTTTCCTCGGGATATTTTTCCCACCATCGCTGCCGGGATCCTCGGCATCCTGATAACGGTAGGTGCTTCCCAAAACCGGGCCAGGTCCAGCACATCCTGGGATCACACCGGCACAATCAGCGCCGGGATCCTGGCCATGATCCCGCTGGTTTGTTGGATCTTTTGGAGAACTCCCCCTGCTCCCAAACAACCGGAAGGATTTCCGGTCAAGGTCATGAATTACAACATTCATTCCGGATATAACGTGGACGGTGGACAGGACTTTGAAGCCATCGCCCAGGTAATCGAGGAATCAGGAGCGGATATCATCGGGATGCAGGAGGTATCCCGGGTTCGGCTGATGGACGGCGCAGTCGATATGACAACCTGGTTATCCAGGCGTTTGGGCATGCAGGTCCTGTTCCTGGGGACAGGAGAACCAACCTGGGGCAATGCCCTGCTTTCCAGGTATCCAATCATTGAATCGGGCAAAGGCAAATTGCCGGATGAAGGCACACCCATCAAACGAGGTTACCTCTGGGCAAAAATAGATGTGGGAGAGGATGAACCGCTGCTGGTGATCGTGACTCACCTGCATCAGGTGGTTGTCGACAGCCAGATCCGTATGGTCCAGGTACCGGTGATCCTCGATTTCTGGGATAATCGGGGACAGACAGTATTTCTGGGTGACCTTAACGCTGAGCCGAACTCAGAGGAGATTAAGCTGATCTCCAGGGTAGGTTTGATCGACTCCTGGGCGAAATCGGGAGTTGGTCCTGGTTATACCTACTACGCCACCGACCCCTATAAACGGATAGATTACCTGTGGCTCAGCCCTGACCTGGAAGTCCGCGAGATCGAGGTCATCCAGTCCCCAGCTTCAGACCATTTACCGGTACTGGGAGAGTTTGATCTGAATAATTAATGGATAACTCAAAGAAAAACACCAAACT
>CAZVIH010000043.1:0-12917 GCA_964627755.1 uncultured Anaerolineales bacterium | reverse complement strand
GCTGGGTCCATTACCGATCACAAAACAACGTTTGCCAAAATATTTATTTTGATACCCTTCCAGGCGTCGATTTGAATCCAATCGCCAGGGATGGAATACCAAACCCGGCAAATCAGCCATCCGAACCAGGGCATCCCTGCCAGAACGTAAAGCATGAAATAAGGCAGGGGACAATTCTTCAAAATTCTGTTTAATTGAATCCATGATTATTCAGTACTCAGTCTAGCTGTTGCGCCGCCATCTACAACGATTGGTTGTCCGGTGATAAAGGACGACTCGTCCTGATCAGCCAGGAAATAAATAGCGCGGGCAATCTCTTCAGGTTTGCCAATTTTTCCGCTGACGGTCTTGCGGGCCAGATTTTCCAGGCGTTCTGCAGGTGTTCCGCCGCCAGCATGATCTCGATTTAAACCTGCCTTTAACATGGGAGTATCCACTGCGCCAGGCAAAACACTGTTGACCCTGATATTGGCAGGAGCCAGCTCAATTGCCAGGGCCCGGGTCAGGGCTAGCATTCCACCCTTACTGGCTGCATATGCGGCAATGTCCTTGGAAGTCGCAACTGCATGGACGGATGACACATTCACAATTGCCCCTCCATTCTCGGCTTCTAGGGCTGAATAAAGCATTTTAACACTTAAGAATACAGAACGAAGGTTGGCGTTTAGGACCCGATCCCATTCCTCAACTGTTGTTTCCACGATGGGTTTGGTGACTTGAATTGCAGCATTGTTTACCAAAGCATCCAGGCTGGATGTTCGTTCGGCCAATTTTCCCTGAATTTCTTGCCAATCTTTCTCAAGGGAAACATCTGCCTGAATGAAAAGTCCGTTCTGGGGGAAATCACCATCAAATGGCGCTCGATCGATGCCAATAACGATCCAGCCTTTTTTGGCAAAGAAATTTACAGTTGCCCGACCAATGCCACCAGCAGCACCCGTGACAACAACATATCGTTTTTTCATAGGATTTCACCTCTTTCATTGATCTGAAAACCAATCCCCAATCCATTAAGCAGGTTCTTAATAGTATTCCAGTGAACCTCTTCCCAGGCCTGCGGACTGGAATTGGCATTATGGGGAGCCAGCAGGACTTGCTGAAATCCCCTCAGCTTACTATCCTTGGGGAGCGGTTCAGATTCAAACACATCCATAGCAGCTCCGGCAATAAATCCTTCCTGCAGGGCAATCACCAGGGCTTTCTCTTCCACAATGGGGCCTCTGGCTGTATTAATTAGCACCGCTTCCGTTTTCATCAGGGAAAAAGCCTTTTTGTCAATCAGATGCCTGCTGGTTGGATTAAGATCACAATTCACGCTCACGAAGTCAGCCCGAGATAATAATTCCTCAAGATCTACCATCTCAAGATTGTATCGCTTAACAAACTCAGTATCAATTTCGCGGATATCATTGCCAAGGACTTTAATCCCGAACGGTTGGGCTCTTTTCACTAATGCACTCCCGATATTGCCAATACCAATAATACCAAGGGTGCATTCCCTCAGAGCCTTACCCGGAATCTTCTTCCAGGCGCCTTTTTTCATCGCCTGATCCATCCAGGGATGCTGGCGGGCAAAAGTTAACATATATCCAAAGACAGAATCAGCCACAGGTTCTGTGAAAGCATTGGGGGTATTCCCAAGTATCACACCGTATTCATCACAAGCGTCCTTATCAATCGAATCAACGCCTGTGCCCCATTTGGAAATCACTTTTAGCCTGGGAACAGAAGCCTCAATTACTCTGCGGGTATACTGATCATCTCCGCAGATCACACCATCATATTTACCTGCGTAATCAAGAAGTTCAGCCTCCTCCAGGCGCTCTTCCACTTCGGGAACAAGCAGCTCGAGCCCAAAACTTTCTAGAACAGGGCGAAAGCGGTCCAGGAAGGGAATCATATAAGGCGCAGATAATAAGATTGTTGGCATAAGATCACTCTTTATTTTTCTTCATTATAAAATCAACAATTTCAAAATCCAGGGGAGTGTCGATATCCCAGGCTTCATCAGGTGTAATTTCGAATAGGTATGGTGAACTTCCTATCCGGTGACCGCTTTTCTTGAAACCAGCTTCTGTAAACAAGTATATACAGGAATTCTCTTCATATAATGGTGGTAAATCCTGGGTTTGGATCAATTCCCCGGGATTGTGATTGACTGCCCTGCCAGACTGATCGTACAGCCGGGTTTGGAGCCTGGTTACGGAAAATAAGGAATCAAACTTTAATCTGTTTTCATTGAATACCTGGATGGCTCTAGACAAGGTTTTTGACCTGAGCAGCGGATTTGTGCTGTGGGTTTGTAAATATAGATCCGCTCCGATTACAGACATATCATGGGCAATGATCCGGTTCATTGATACATCATCCATCCGCAGGTCTTCCGATCGGTCGATGATATTAACCTTCGGGAAAAATTCCTTTATACCGTCGCTGATCACTGGACTATCCGTGTCTACGAAAATATCATCGATCTCCGGTACGTTCAGTAGCGTGTTAAGAATGTGATGAAAGAGCGGTTTCCCGGCTATAAGCCGGAAATTTTTTTCTGGTACTCGCTGGGAATGGTGCCTCATTGGCACCATGGCTGATAATCTTGTCATCATTATTACTCCTCACCAGGGTAATTTATTGGTACAACAGGCCGGGTTTCAGGGATCTTCTCAGTTAGTGATCCCGGTGGATAATAAAACTGTCTGTGCAATTTCTGATCGATCTTGCCAGAATACCGGTATCCCTGCCATGTACCAAGGTATTGAACCAGCCTGAAGCACAGGATTCCAAAAAATTCCTTCCAGAAGATATTCTCCCGTCGAGCTTGAGAGAGATCAGAAACTGCTTTCCGAAGGAACATGCTGATCATATTCCGGGTGGAAAAGTGGCTCTCTGGAAGAATCTGTTTCATGGCAATTGCTTCCCGTTGATAGCGATTTTGGACCTGTTTAAAAGTCTCTTTATGGATGTGGATTATCTCAGCTTCAGCCTGATAGGCGATAGAATAACCTTGGTCTTTTGCCCAACTGCTCCAGGCTAGATCTTCCAGGCCAGTGATCAGTTCGTTATAAGGATGTTCCTCCCAAAGGGATCTTCTTATCGCGGCATTTGCATTATGAGTATACGGCTGTCCCTGGTTTGGTTGGCTAATATCCGGGAAATAGGTCCGGAAGAATTGATGTTCTGAATAATGATTTGTATCAGCGCCGCGCTGCTTTCCATAACTGACTGCGACTCGTTGATCCTCAAACGGTTTTATCAATTGCTCCAACCAATCAGGATAAACAGGGTAACAATGAGCGCTGATGATTATTATATATTTCCCTTGAGCCTCTTGTATACCTCTGTTCAGTGATCTGCCGAAAGTGAATTCCCTGGCATCAATATTCACAATATTAACATCGAACTTTTTAAGAACCTCAAGAGTGGCATCAGTCGAACCTGAATCCACAATCAGTATTTCTTTATCCTTGATTGTTTGTTGTTCGATGCCAGTTAATAATTTTCCGATATATTTTTCTTCATTAAAAGCACGGATAACAATTGAACAGAGAGGTTTTTGTTCAGACATAATATTCCATAAATTCTAATTTACCAGTCCTGATCATTCTTTTCATATCCAAGGCGGCTAAGTAAATCTCCGGCGACAATTTTGAACCTGCGCTTGTTTTCTTCCGTAAAATGAGTTTTCCAGTTGCCGGGTTGGCCTTTCCGGAATGTCCCTGATTTTTTTGGATTGATCGATTGACTGAGGATCTCAATCGCTTGCGGGCGGGACACAGAAAATTCAACCCCAAATCCCTCAATATAATCCAACAGATCCCCCAAAGCTTTTTCCTTATTAAGAATCAAATCCTCGAATTTCAAACACAGAACATCATCTCTTTCAAACCAACCAAAATGTTGAGCATACCGCTCCCAAACTGTAGGAAGTCCCAGGCCCGGCAGATCACAACCTTCAATAGCCACGTTCAGTCTTTCTTCCATCGTTGACAGGACTTTATTGTAATATTCATGCATGCCGTGGCCAGTATGAATATCCTTGGCGTAAAAGACATGGGAGACCAGCTGGTCCCTCGGATCCCGGTAAATAAAAACGGATGCCCGGCCCGGTCCTGTAATCGCTGAAATGAAGGGTTCATAACAACCAGCATACCCATAACGAATATCACCTGGTCTCATCCGACCTAATTCATCGAGTCTTTCAGGGAGTTCTAAACGAGTATTCCCTTCGAATCTATTGATTGGAGGAAACCCGGGGTTTACAAATGGACCGATCTCGGTCAAACCTAGTAATACCTGGATCAACAAATGAGATCCTGCTTTAGGGATCGCGTTCCCAAATATAGATGGAGTTTTATCCAGAACATCCTTTCCCCACCGACGAGCAACCTGGGCTCTTCGGAGCTCTAAACGGACCAGTTTGAGCTGTCTTTTTATTTGATAATAAAGCTTCATGTTAAATCATTCTCCAAGACGAACATACTGCCTTCTCTAATACCGCTCACCACACAATCCAGCACCGGGGATTTGCCAGGTAAAAAGTCCTTCCATGAAAGGTTCTTGATCTGAACGTACCCGGGAGTGGGATGTTCAAACAGGAACTCATCAAACGGAAGTGATGCTCTAAAAAGTTGATAATACAAGAACTTTCGAGCATACTCGTAATACTCTTCTGGAATCTGGATCTCATCAGCTACCAGGAAGGATTCCAATTTATCCTCAAAATCTATCCGCGAATCTGGATAAAACACAGTTGGGTATTGTGTGTAGCGAGCCTTTCCAGCACATAAGACCGCAGTGCCTAACAGGGTTGCTTCCAATCCTATGGATGAGTTATAAACCATGGTGAACTTTGAACGCTGAATTAATTCATATGAACTGAGCATTTCATCGGGACCAATCAATTTGATATTTTGAATCTCTGCAATACCTTTTTCCTTCGCCCAGGCCATAACACTTTCCTGGCTGCTTTTCCCTTTCCTCATCTCATCCGGGTGAGCTCTGATGACAAACAGGATATCTGAATGTTGAACTGCTTTTTCTATAACAAGATCCAACCACTCAAACATATCTTTGAATAAAGTGTTTGCATGAGCCTGGCTTGTATCAAAGATGACGTTCGTAAACACAGGAATGATTGCCTCATAATTCTTAGCAAAGGACAGGAAATCATCTGGCAGTTGATCCATTTTCGACCAGAATTTTATCCCAGCCATTCTGAAATCACCCTTGAAACGTTTAGCAAGATAACTGTCAAGAACCTGGTTCTGTTTATCGGATAATCTGAAATCATCCGGAATATCCATTGGATATATTGTCGCCTGTCCATCAGTGAAAAAAGCCGAATAAGGCTGCAAATTCACCTCATGGGTGACTACACGGATGCCGTGCTCTTGCGAAACCCAGCGAACCACAGCTTCTGGATACTGTAATCCATTAAAAACTACAACTGTATCAGGTCCGAGTTTATTTATGATCTTGGTAAATTTATCAGCGATATTATGAGCGGAAAGAATGTATTCCGAGAATAAATAATAGGTAAGATCATCTTCCTGCAGATTATATCTTCGTAAAATCCAGCGTAAACTTGGCAGCACTAATCTACCCAAAGGACGATCCTGGTAACAAAAAGTTTCCAACTCTTTTACAGTCATTCCATTCAGAATATGTCTGAGATCGGGGTCTTCTTGATAATTGAACCAGGCAGTCTGAGCGGATCCGGTAAATAATCGTGAATGTTGGATACAACCCTGGCAGGGAGGGGGCGCTTTTGGATCACCAAGCCCAGCTCCGAGCACACAATGACTCATCCCGGACTGACAGGCAAAATGGATCACCTCTCGACCAGCCAGCTGCACACCCCAACTGGAAACCAATCCAAAGGCAGCGTTGAGATTGAGCCCTTCCAATCGGGCAGACGCGTTAAAGAAAATAATGGGCTTTTGATTCCTCAAGGGAATTGAATGGGCAGCGATCATATGATTCAATCGCCTGATGCGGCCGAACAGCTGCAGCTTGCGTATTCCCCGATTGATTAACCCGGTTAACTCAGCCATGGTTTTTAGCCTGATACTCAGGATTGATATATCCTGAGTTATTCTTTTTGATAGCGTCCACGGATAGGCAGGGTATCTGTCCGGCGTAGTTTCTGCAAACCGGGTTGTTCACTCTCATAGACGGTTTTTACACCATCACCAAGGGCTTCTTCCACAACACGGATGTACTTCACCAACCTTCTTAAACCGCCCGGTTCTATGGATGCCGCTTGATCTGAACCCCACATTGCTCTGTCCAGGGTAATGTGGCGTTCTATCAAGGAAGCGCCCAGAGTAACAGCAGCAACCGTAGTTGGTAAGCCAACTTCATGACCGGAATAGCCAATTGGGCAGGGATACATTTCTCGCAAGGTCTGGATCATTTTCAAGTTCAACTCTCCAGGAGGACATGGATAAGCGCTAGTGCAGTGGGCCAAGATCAAATCATCTACTCCAATCAGCTCAACAGCAGCTTTGATCTGTTCCATCTGAGACATACCGGTGGAGAGGATGATCGGTCGTCCCTGCTGGCGCATTTTCAATAGGAGGGCTGAATCTGTAAGTGAAGCCGAAGCTACTTTATGAGCAATAGGGCTGAACAGCTCCAAAAAATCAACCGAGGGTTCATCCCAGGCAGAGGCTTGCCAATCAATACCTTTTTCCTGGCAGTAATCTACTATTTCGCTGAATTCATCTTTGCCAAACTCAACTTTTTCGCGGTATTCCATGTAGCTGATATAACCCCAGGGAGTATGACGCATTTGATCCTTCTGGTCATCTGGGACACATAACTCCGGTGTTCGTTTTTGGAACTTCACCGCATCACAGCCAGCTTCTACAGCAGCATCAATAAGCTGTTTAGCTACATCGATGTTTCCATTATGATTGATGCCAATTTCAGCAATAATGTACACCGGATGGCCATCACCCACATAACGGTTTCCCATTTTTACTTCTCGTTTCATATGCCAATCTCCAATCCCTATTCTATTTTCCTGCTATCCTTGTTTTTGTTAATAAATCACAAATTTCACGTACAGCGCCGTAGCCACCATTTTTATTTAATACCAGGTCAGCCTGATCTCTAACTTCAGGATGGGCATCAGCAACCGCCACGGCCAGTCCAACCAGCGGAAAACAGGGCAGATCATTAACATCATTGCCTACATATACAACCTGTTCAGCTGAGAGACCTTTCTCCCGAATAATGTCTTGTAGTTTTGTTCCTTTTTCATCGATACCCTGATAAACAGGAATATTCAGTTTTTTCCCACGAGCCTGAACTACGGGATTCTTCTCTTTTGACAAGATGATCACATCGACACCGGTTTTTTTCAAACTGGCGATCCCCATACCATCACCCCGGTGAGCTGCAACAGTTTCTTCTCCATCCTGATTTACATATACTCTATCATCTGTCATCACACCATCAAAATCCAACACCAAGAGAGAAATATCTGCTGGTATCGTGAAAGAGACACCGTGAGGTAAAACGATGTCCTTTTCAAGGGTTGATAAACGAGATTCGGCCTCTTCCCAATCCAGCAGATTATCCAGATCAACCGAAAATCGGGGATCGATCTGGCAAGCATAGACATTCTCTCCGCTCATGGAACCGTCCAGGATTGTTTGGGTTCGGATGGCATCAATATGACCGGTTTGCCAGAAGGTCTGAGGCAATTCCTGGCGTGGCATATTATAAGGTTCAACAAAATTGGTTTCCAGAAGAGGCTTCATCTGTCCACCAT
The DNA here is from genome assembly GCA_964627755.1 of uncultured Anaerolineales bacterium. GTDB lineage: Bacteria > Chloroflexota > Anaerolineae > Anaerolineales > UBA11858 > B10-G9. Next base: position 5,137 of record CAZVIH010000043.1, on the reverse strand, counting down.
CCTGAATCTGCCACATTTTATAGGGATTCTGTTTTGAGGGCACAATACCTCGTACAGAATTTGCCCGGGGGTTGTCAATCAATATTTGGAGCGCTTCATCAACAAGCGCTGGGGAACGGAATGGGCTGGTCGGTCTGAGCTGCACGACCAAATCAGGTTGATAATCTTCATGTTCTTTTAGCCAAAATAATACGTGCTGAAATACAGGTAAGTCTCGTGTATCATCCCGGGCGAATTCCTCGGGACGGAGAAATGGTACTTCTGCTCCGTATTCTTTAGCTTTCCGGGCTATCTCCTGATCATCAGTAGTCACAATGGTGCGGGTAACCAGTTTTGAACTCAGGCCAGCGGCTATACTGTAGGCAATCAGGGGATGACCTCCCAGATTCTTGATATTCTTGCGGGGAATGCCCTTAGAGCCTCCCCGCGCGGGGATAAGCGCCAGGACTTCTACCATGCTGTCCATCCTCCATCTACGACTAAATTTGTTCCAGTCATATAACTCGATGCTTCAGAAGCCAGAAAAACCACTGCCCCTTTCATCTCATGGGGATAGGCCATCCGGCCCATCACGGTTCTCTGTGCGTAAGCTTTCTTAAATGCCAGATCATGGTCTCTTTCAACACCTCCGGGTGTGAGGGCATTGCAGCGGATTTCAGTTCCTTCATAATATGTGGCAATATATTTCGTCAGACCGAGCACACCCGCTTTGCTTACTGAGTAATAGACTGGTTTGTATAAACGGGGTTCACCTAGAGATTTATATAAGCGCTGATCAGGACCTGAGATACCGTAGGTAGAACAGATATTGATAATTGAACCTTTGCCTGTTTCTTTCATCACTTTTGACACAGCCTGGCAGGTGAGGAACATTCCAGTCAGGTTTACATCCAGGGCTTCGTTCCAGGATTGGAGAGGAAATTCTTCAAATGAAGTCACATGGGAACTTTTGGAATCGCTTTCGAATTTTGGATCCAGGGCCGCAGAGTTCACCAGAATGTCTATTCCACCAAATTTTTCAAGGGTTGATTCCATCAACTTTTTAACAGAAGAGGGGTCCGTAACATCCAGGGCAACACCGATTGCATTTCCCCCATTTCTTTGCAGCATTTCTGCAGATTCTGATGCAATTTGCTCATTGATATCAGCAACAACCACATTTGCGCCAGATTCGATCAGAGCATCTGAGAACTGTTGTCCCAGAAAACCGGCGCCGCCAGTGACTATGGCCGTCTTGCCAGTAAGGTCGAATAATTCCTGGACTCCTGTCATTGACCTCTCCCTTTTTTACTTTCCTCTGCTATTTTAGTGACTGGCAGAGGAAAGTCAAATATCATAAGATCCTTCAGGATTTTACAGAGTTAAACCCATCGGGTTTTAAGAAGCCCCTATCTTCCAGGTAATCGATAATTTCCCTGGCACATTCGGTAGGAGTTTTCTTTTCAGTTGTAACATTAATCTCTGGATTCACAGGCTCTTCATACGGATCATCAATTCCAGTGAATCCTTTGATCTCTCCGCTCCGGGCTTTGGCATAGAGGCCTTTGATATCCCGTTCTTCACAGACTTCTAGTGGTGTGTTCACGAAAACCTCGATGAACTGATCATTGCCAACCATTTTCCTGGCCTCATTGCGGGTTTTACCGTAAGGGCTGATGGCGGCGCAAATCACGGTGCCGGTATGGCGGGCAATTTCACCTGCAACAAATCCGATCCGTAAAATATTGGTATCGCGATCCTCTTTGCTAAATCCCAGACCCTTGGATAAATGAGTTCGCACTACATCGCCATCTAAAGTAGTTGCTTCCCGGCCGCGTTCTAGCAGCATAGGAGTCAAAGCCTCAGCGATGGTGGATTTCCCGGATCCGCTCAATCCTGTAAACCAGATGCATAAACCCTGTTTATGCAGTGGGGGATAAGAATCTCTCAGAATCTCAGCTGTTTCCGGTCTAGTGAACCAACCAGGCAGTTCTTTCCCTTTGTTCAAGTATTCTTCCCTAACCTGGGTTCCGGAGATGAATTTTGCTTCAGCATCCTCGGGCGCATCTTCCTTGGCAACATATTTATCGTCTTTAGCAATATAAACCAGCTCATTGAAAAACACACCAGTCACACCGGTTTCTTCCTCATATTTCTCAACTATTTCCTGTGCATCATAAGGACCATAAAATGGTTTACCGTTGGAGTCCTTTCCGGGGCCAGCATGGTCGCGTCCCACAATAAAGTGATTCGCACCGTAGTTGCGGCGAATAATGGCATGCCAGAGACCTTCCCGGGGGCCTGCCATGCGCATGGCAAGGGGCAGCAAACTTAAAACCGTGTTGGAATCGTAGTATTTCTCAACCAGGGCTTTGTAAACACGAACACGTGTGAAATGATCCACGTCACCCGGTTTGGTCAATCCAACCACAGGATGGAGTAAAAGACTTCCCCCAACTCGATCGATAGCCCGTTTGGTCAGATCTTCATGCACCCGGTGCATGGGATTGCGGGTCTGGAAGGCAGTAACGTCTTCGTTGCCGATCTTGGTTAAAATTTCCCGGACTTCCCGGGGTGATTTTCTAATATCCGCAAAATCATAGTAGATAGGCAAATTGATCACTCGCAATTCACCGGATATACAAAGGTCTCCCCACCGTTCCATTTCTGAAACCAAGGGGTGGCGGTGATCCGTGGATCCAAGAACCTGAGTCGCTTCCTCGATTGGATCCCAGCGGAAAACTTCCTCGATCCTCATCACTGCAATGATATAGTTGCGGGAGTCACGCAGGGTGATCCATTCCCCACGTGTTGGCAAAGCCTCTTTTTCAATAGTAAGTGTGATCGGTATGGGGAATAATTTACCGTTGGCCAATCTCATTTCGGTTAGAACTCGATTGTAATCATTTTCACCCATAAAGGTTGTCAGGGGTGAAAAACCTCCTACTGCCAACAGCTCTAGGTCATTAAGGGAGCGAGCGGTTAACTGATGGGAGGGATATTGATTCGCTTTATCGAGCCATTCTTCTCTTTCCCCTTCACTAACAACCAAATTTACAAGCTCGCCACCATAGGGTCCGATTATCTTTCCGTTATTCTTCATAGTGCTTAGGTGCTCCTTATTTTCTTACCGTCCACCAAGTGGATTTATCTTTTTTTCTCAAAAAAATCAACTTCATATCATACCACATTGATCTATTCCTAAATCTGACTGCTTCCCTACGCTAAAGACCGGGTTCCGATGACCAGGACTGGTAGATCTATGCGGTTTATGATCTTTACAGCAAGATTTCCCAGGAGCATTTCCAGCAAACCTTGATCAACCATTGAGGACCCGATCACAACCAGGTCATAATTCTCAACCTGAGTTTCCCGGACGATTTCCTCAATTGGAATCCCTCGCCGTATCTTTACTTCAGATTCGATATTATTCTCTTTTAATATTTCTACACCCCTTCTCAGATATTTCGCAAATGAAGTATCCGTTTGCAGCATCTCATCCACTGTTTCTTCAATTTGCTCCAAACCAGTGTACATGCTCGGTACAGAACCCGGGAAAACATGCAAAAGGGTTACTTTAGCTCCCAGGCCCGCCGACAGCAATGAAGTCTGGTTGATCAATGCATAATCACCCTCTTTGCACCCGGTACAGAGCAGGATATGTTTGATCTTAGGTTTAGTCTGCTGGGTTAATAATAGAGAAATGGCAGACTGTTTGATCAGCACAGGGTCTACTTCGAAGGATTTTTTTAAGCGATTGATCCTATCTGTATCCGCTATTATCAGCTGATACGGCACCCGATCCAATTCTTCCCTAATAATCTCTTTGGCATTGCCCTGTTTGATAAAAACCTTGGGAGAGAAGCCTTCCAGATCAAGTCTCAGCTGTTCTGCAACTGCATCTCCATTCTCCAAGTGGCCCCCTTTCGGAACTACCACCAAAACACTGATCTCTCCATCGGTTGCCCTGGCGATGATTTTTCCCATTAACACTGGGGAATGATGATATTGTTCGCTATCCATATAAATTAGGATTTTCATATCTTTGATTAACTCTCCTTAATGCACTATAACGCCGCCAACAAGGCGAACGATCACCATAATTGCACCCATTAACGGTAAAACGGAAAATGCCAATCGGATCCGTGGACCGGCAAAAAAACGGGTGGCGTTCGCGCCTATTTGAGCCCCGATAGCAGCCCCGGTTTGCATCACCAGGGCCATCAGGATATCCACATTTCCCTTGATGGCATGGGTTAACGTCCCAAATGCAGAGGAAAAAACGATCTCAAATAAATCCGTGCCAACTGCTACATGGGTAGGAATTCCCAGCACATAAACGAGCATCGGCATCCGGATAAAACCACCACCGACTCCAAGACTGCCTGCCAGTATGCCTGTAATAAATCCTACACCCAGCACCATCCAGATCGAGATGCACTCAATACCGGAAACCGGGAAAGAAACCATCGGCGGAATATTCACTGCCTGGATCCGTCTTGACAGTCCCTGAAAACCGACCGCTTTATTCACATCGATTTGATCTGTACGCACCATTTTGATAGTCCGGATGCTTTCCCAGGCTGTAAATCCGCTGATAAAAATCAGGATGATGATATACGTGATACCTACAGTCAGCTCAATGGTCCCGGTTTCCTGGAGCGCTTCGATGATCCTGGCCCCGATCTCAACCCCGACAATTGTTCCCAGCACCATATAGAACCCAAGTTTGAGGTCGACATGCCCCAGAGCGCGATGTCGGCGGGCTGCAACCAGGGATTTTCCGGTCATGTGGGCCAGGTCAGTCCCCACTACAAAGTTCATTGGTACGCCCGTCCAGAACATCATCGGTCCGGCTAGAAATCCACCACCCACGCCGAAAAAACCGCCCAGAATTCCTACCAGGAATCCAACACTCATTAGCAAGATGGGACTTACTGTGACATCAGCGATCGGAAAATACATCCAGGATCCTCTTAATACCAAATTGGTCAGTTTTAATGAATTTCATCAGGAATGAAGTAACAAAATCCAGTAATACTGCTTGAATTAAGATCATACTCAGACCGACAAATGCATAATAAACAAGGTTAGTATTAAAAATCATCATCAACCAGTCATCCAGCCAGCGCAGGACCAGCAGGTAGTAACCAAAGAT
>CAZVIH010000042.1:0-8026 GCA_964627755.1 uncultured Anaerolineales bacterium | reverse complement strand
GACCTAAGACGGTTTTGTCTGCATCCTGGATTCTGAATACTGTCCTCTTAGTCAAATAACTACTTACAACTTAGTACTTAAGTATCAGGCTGCTCTCCACCAATCCACCCCTTCCACTAATCCCAGCTGATCCAGATTGGCTCGGATCAACGGAGAAGCTTTTCGCGCCCTGACCGCAGTCAGCAGGATTGGTTTTTGATATTTCTTCCAGAATTCGAGCAGTTCATTCACGCCCAGGATCGGCTTCCCGCGCCGGGTATTGCCGATCTTCTTGGGATCGGGATCTACAAAAGCAGCCAGCGGCAGCCCTTCCCGGACCAGGTGTTTGCTGATCCTCCTGCCGGTCATACCCGCACCCCATATAAAGACAGCATCGCGCCCCTGCGCCGGGCCTTTTGCCAGGTAGTGGGCTTTACAGCGTAAAAAATTTTCCAGTGAATAGCGCGAATCCGTGTGGGTCAGGCGCCCGGGATGCTCCTTCCACTCTAAAAGAACTTCAGGGACTTTGGCAAACCGGGCCCCGGCCAGGTAAAACCGCAGCCACAGATCGTAATCCTCGGGCCAACCCTGGTCCCGGTAGCCACCCAGATTCTGGATCCATGATTTCCGGAACGCGGCACTGGGGTTGGCAATGGGACTTTCGACAAAGATCTGGCGTGTGATCTCCTCATGGGAAACCAGGGAGTTGAGCCAATCGTAATAAAGCTGGAAGCCTTCACCAATTTGCCCTTCCGGAAATCCTTTAACAAGGGAACCTACAACTGCGATCCCAGGATTTTTTAATAGATAATCCCTCTGGAGCCGGATCCGGTCCGGATGGCAGAGGTCATCGGCGTCCATGCGAACGATGATCTCTCCCCGACAGAGGGATAATCCGGCGTTGGCCGCTCCCACCACACCCTGGTGCTTGGTTTTCAATAATACAAATCGGGGGTCTTTTATCGACCATTCTTCCAGAATATCAGCGCTCTCATCTGCGGAGCCATCATCAATGCAGACCACCTCAAAATCTGGATAGGTCTGGTTTTGGAGGGAAGTTAAACTTTCTTCGAGGGTTTCGGAGCTGTTATAACAGGGCAGTAAAACGGAAACGTCTGGCATACCTCACTCGTCTGGATGTAGGATTTCCCCTGCCAGCTGATTGAGGGATTTGATTTCGTCTTCGGGGGTCTGACTGGCTAACCAGTACTGTTCCAGCAGCTCTTCCGGCGTGAGGGATCCAATTGCCCGGTCCTTGGGGAGCCGGATCCTGGGTTCATATTGGGGCTGTTTTAAGAAGTGAAATTCAAAACTGTCCTTCACCAGCTCCCGGATGGAGTTATCGTCGATCAGCGGCTCCCAGGCCTTGGGATATTCCAATACCAGGCGGGTGACTGCGCCCTCCAGTTTTTTCCCGGATGGCAGGGCTTTTTTAACCTGGTCGGTAATGTCATCACTGGAGCTGAGTGTCAGGTTGATATCCACAAAGGGGCGGATGTTTTCAAGCCTGTGCCAATCCAGCTTTGTTTTTCCTTTCTTAACATCCGCTATCAGGAAATATTTATCATCTGCTGCTTCCCCGAAATTCACCCTTTCAATCGATCCCGGATATACTGCAGGGGGATGTTTTCCCGGGTTCAGCTCCTGTTTTTTATGGATATGGCCCAGGGCGGTGTAGTCCAGCCGGGAATCGCAAGCGATCGATTTTGGAAGGATAAAATCTTTTCCCAGGCTGACCGAACGTTCGGCCCCGTAAATGGCACCCTCCACAGATGCGTGGGCAGCCAGGACTGTGGGCATTTCAGGATCAGCCTCTTTCAGCCAGTGGTCTAGATCACTGGAGACCTTCTCTTCCATAGCCTGATAAAGGGTTTCGGAATCCCTGGTTTTTAATTCCAGTTCTGCTGCCATGGAAGATCTTGAGATCCAGGGCAGGGCGATCAGCTGCAGATCAAGGGATTTTCCTGGGGGGCACAGTTTTGAGAGCTCTTCGCTGGAGAAGAATCCGGGCTGGTCGATGATTAACACATGCGGCACCTGGAGGGTGTTGAATTCGGCCAGGGCATGGGCTCGTCCTGCGGAGGGTGAGATATCATGGTTGCCCACCAGCAGGATGGTCGGGATGCTGGCTTCGCTCAGGCGCATGATCCGCCGGCCCCATTCCCTCTGGAAGGTGGGAGCGGGATTCTGGTCCTTGTAGGCGTCTCCTGCAAATAAGACACAATCCACTTTTTCATCGATAGCACTATCGATGATCTCGTCCAGTGATTTCAGGAAATCCAGGATGCGCAGCGGCAGGCCGCTGGCCGGATCCCTGCGTCCATGATTGGCGATATCGATATGAGCATCTGCAAAGTGAAGGATACGGGGCATAGAATTAACTACTCATCAAAATTCAATACAGCGATCTGGTCCAGGCCGGCTTGGAAATTGGGGTTGAGCCAGACCGACTGGTAGAGATCCTGTTTGGCAAGAGCCTTTTTCCCCAGGGCATAATAGGCCAGTCCCCGCCAGTAAAGGGACTCCTCGAGAGTATCCTCGTCGATGGTCTCAAAGGTGAAATTGGCCAGGTTGATCACATCCTGATAGCGGCCGCTGAAATAATAGGCCATATAGGGTGAAGTTTGATACCAGGTGATGCGGTAGGGACGGGTTGTATCGTCTTCATCCAGCTCACTGTAAACCTGATAGGCTTGATCAAAAGCCTCTCCCGCATCCAGATAGTGTTCCATTTTTACCAGGCTGGTGCCTTTATTGAAATAGGCAAAAAACGCATCTACACCTGAAAGGGTCTGGATTTCGCTTTCAGCAATTTCCAGGGCGTTTTGATAGGCCCAGGAAGGATCCGCCCAGGGACCTAAAAGGCCAAATACTTCATCCTGACGGTCAGGGGGGTAGATCACCATAAATAGATAGTCGAAACCCCGCCAGCCTTCCAGATAGGTATCATAATCCACCCGTAAATTATTGCCCGGAATCAGGTAGGCATCCTGGACCACAAATTCCTCTACTTCCTCGTCATAGCCGGTGGTGAATAAATAATGACCCATCCAGGCAACCTTACCGGTGTAGTCTTCTTCGTAATAGCCCTTTTCCACCAGCACCGGGTAGCCGTTGGCGATCAACTTCTTGAGCAGATCCAGGTCTCCACCGTAGCGGACGACGATATTAAAGTCGGTCTGGTCCACTACAAAACCAATCATCTCGGATGGCATGACGTTTTTATCGTATCGACCCTGCTGGATGAAATCCAGTTTTGGGTCATTAACACCAGGTTTTACGACCCTGGCGATATCGTCCCTGTCCCCGGGCCAGCCCCAGAAATTCAGCGCCATCGCCAAGTTGGCCGGACCGCAGTAATTCCAGCGTTCGTGCTGATCAACATAGACCACTCCATCAAGTATGGCCCGCTCGGGCAGGGGAGTGGCAGTTTGATTCAGGACCTCGGTTGTAGGATCAGCGGGGGTGATCTCAGGGGTTGGTTCAGGAGTATCCGGCACCACCACCAGATCGGGTGTTGCCAGGGGAGTTTCTCGCACCGGGATAAAAACAGCTTCATCAGGGGGATTGAGGGCATAGGTCAGGCGTGTTTTGATCTCATCGATCCGCCAGGACAGCCGATCTTTGATAAAGGGAATTTGATAGAGCAGCGCTGCCAGGATGATCAGGAGGGGAATGAGGAGCAAAAACCTGGCCTTGGAAGGTTTTTTCATGATGTGGAGATTATAACATCTACTTAAAAGGTTAAATTGAAGGACGTAGTCCCTCGGAAGGGACTACGTCCCTTTGATTATTAGGGGGATTCAGTCCTTATTTAACGGGTCTTCCGGTTTTTGATCCAATACCTGGCGGGGTTGGGGTCCATCCTTGGCGGGGCCGACGATTCCTTCAGCGGCCATGGTTTCGATCAGGCGGGCTGCCCGGGTATAACCGATCCGAAGCCTACGCTGGAGCATGGAGATCGAAGCCCTATCTTCGGCCCGGACGATCTCGACCGCTTCATCCCACAGCGGATCGAATTCGGTCTCTTCCTGCATATCCTCCCACATCTCTTTCTGTTTGAGAGGAATGACAGGCATCCTGGCGTCCGGTTCTCCGGATGCGCTGGTTCCGCCGCCGATGGGGCCTCTGATCTGGGCGCCCAGGAAGCGCCAGTATTGCACCAGCTTATCAATTTCTGTATCGGAAACGTAGACACCTTGCAAGCGGACAGGCGCTGCGGCGTCAGGCGACTGGAAGAGCATATCGCCCCGACCTAAAAGGGTCTCAGCGCCAGGTTGGTCGAGTATCACGCGGCTGTCAACGCCGGAGGCGGTGGCAAAGGCAATCCGGGCCGGGAAATTGGCTTTGATAAGGCCGGTCACTACGTTGGTGGAGGGGCGCTGGGTGGAAATGATCAGGTGGATGCCTGTGGCCCGCGCCAGCTGGGCCAGCCGCGTGATGGCTTTTTCGGTTTCAACAGGCGCCAGCATCATAAGGTCAGCCAGTTCGTCTATGATCACTACCAGGTAGGGCAGTTTTAGACCGCCAGCCTTGATCGTCTTCTGGTTGTAATCGATGATATGGCGGGCGCCGGCTTCGGAGAATTTATGATAGCGCTGGTCCATCTCACGCGAGACCCACTGCAAAACACCCACCACCCGTTCCAGGTCCACCACAACGGGTGCCAATAGATGGGGAATACCGTCGTAACCGGAGAGCTCCACCCGTTTGGGATCGACCATGATCATACGCAGATCATCGGGGGTATTGTGGAGCAGGAAACAGGAGATCAGAGAATTGACACAAACGCTTTTACCGGAGCCAGTAGTTCCAGCTATCAGCAGATGCGGCATATCTGCCAGGTCGGCAGCAATGGCAACTCCGGAAACGTCCCTGCCAAGCGCAAAACGCAGCGGGCTTTTCTTCTTTTTATAATCGGGACTTTGAATGGCATCCCGCAGGGCAACCAGGGATATCTCTTCATTGGGCACTTCCATGCCGATAAAACCCTTGCCTGGAACAGGCGCTTCCATGCGAATGCTTCTGGCTGCCAGGGCCAGGGCCAGGTCATCTGCCAGACTAGTGATCTTGCTGACCCGGACGCGCCTTTTTTGCCCCCGGACTTCAATAAAATCCGGCTCCACCCCAAACTGGGTGATGGTAGGACCGCGGTTGATCTCTACCACATGCCCGGGAGCTCCAAAGGAGTCCAGGGTCTCTTCAATGATCGAAGCCCGGTGCAGGTCAAATTCCTCGTTGGGTTCGATATCAATACCGATATTCAGGATATCCGGCACATGGGGCAGGACCCAGTTCCGATCCGGAATCGGGTCATGGAACATGGAAGGGGCATTGGACTTTCCTACTGTGATCTTCGGAGGAGTGGGGATCTTAAGATCCGGGATAGTAGTCCGCTCCCGCGGCAGTGTTTGTCTTGGAGCTGGTTTTGCGCGGGGTGGAAATAATTTCAGATAGAGATCCTTGATCGCTTTCAGGGCTCCAGGCACCCATTGGAAAAGCTCCAGGACCGGGATGTTCAGCGTCAGCGAGAGGCTGATCAGGATCCAGGCAAAAAGGGCGATGGCTGTGCCGGCTGTTCCAAAGGTGGATTGCAGGGGTGCCAGGATATAGACACCGATAAATCCCCCACCGATGCCGATGGAGGCGATGTATTTGGAGGCTTGAAAATCCAGTGGGAAAGTGAAAAACTGCATTGTAGTTAGTCCCGCCAGGTATAACAAACTGATTCCAGCGGTCTGTTCGGGTGTGAATTTGGGTGCACCCTCTATTCTGCGGAGCAGGATCAGGATGCCGCCCCCCAGCAGCAGGATGGGCAGGAAATAAGATCCCCAGCCAAACCCTTTACGGATCAGAGTATATAGATCAGCCAGCAATGGAGTACTCCGGTTGGAGAATAAAATGATGGCGGATAACAAACCCAACCCGGTCATCATCAAACCGGTCAGGTTCAAATTACGATCCGGGGAGGGGTTCGCCGCCGTTTTGGGCTGGGTTTTGGATTTTGATTTCGGCTTGCTTTTTTTGCGTGCCTGGGCCATATTTATGCCTTCCTGCAGTGCTTTTGGAATTATAGCTTAACTTTGTGGCATTGAGGGACTCAATGCCACAAAGGACCGGGGACAGAGGACAGAAGACCGGAAATGTTTATCTTCCTCCATCCGGAGCGCAGTTCTCATCCCGTCTTCCGTCCCCCGTCTCCTCATCCCGGTCCCTTCATCCCCGTCTCTTTTCTCTCTCATGCGGTAAAATTAGGCCAGTGAATATTTAAAGGTGAGGAAAAATTGTTCGAAATCGTATTTCTAGGCACATCTGCTTCTGCTCCTTCGGTTCATCGCGGCTTAACATCCCAGGTGGTGCTGCGGGGAGAACACCGTTTTTTGATCGACGCCGGTGAAGGCACTCAGCGCCAGATCCTGCAGTCCGGGTTGGGATTTAAGCGCCTGGACCGCATCCTGATTACCCATGGACACCTGGATCATATCCTGGGTTTGGGTGGGCTGATTTCCACTTTTGTGCGCTGGGAAGCGATGGATAAGATCTTGATTGCTGCCGGAGAATCTGCCCTGGGACGCATTAATGACCTGATCTTTGGTGTGGTGTTGAAGGGCAATTATCCCCCGGTGGAGATCACTCTCCAACCCCTGGAAACAGGGCTTCTTTTTGATGAGGGTGATTTTACAGTCAGCACTTTCCCGGTTCACCACCGGACCCCGGATTGTTACGGGTTTTCCTTCCAGGAAGTATCCCGGCGGCCATTTTTAACTGAGAAAGCTGAGATATTAAAAATACCTCCAGGACCGTGGCGGGGAGAATTGGTTAATGGGAAGGAAGTGACCCTGCCGGATGGAAGGGTGATCAATCCCGAGATGGTGCTTGGAGAGGAATTACCGGGCACAAAATTAGTTCATGTGGGCGATTCCGGCAGAACGGATAACCTGCTGGATGTTGCCCGGAATGCTGATGCCCTGGTGATCGAGGCTACCTACCTAGAAACGGAAAAGGATCTAGCGGATCAATTTGGCCATTTAACTGCCAGTCAGGCTGGGGAATTGGCTCGCGAGGCTGGGGTGGGGACTTTGATCCTGACCCACATCTCGCGCCGCTACCGGTCCGAGCAGATCCTGGAAGAGGCTCGGAATGTATTTCAGAATGTTTATGTGGCGCAAGATTTTGACCGCTTCCAGATCAAGCGGGGAGAGGTGCTGAAACTCTAAAACTGCTTAGCGGGAGGATTGAATGAAGACTGCAATCGATTCTGCCTGGGCTTCTCTCCCTGTTTCATTAAAATGAACCCCATCATTCTTATAATATTCCGGGTGTCCTACCATCATCTGATAGAGATCAAAAAGTAGAACATCTTGTTCTCCCCATATCTCCAATGCCGTTTGATTCCTGAGAATGATCTCAGCGTTCAAGGGATCGAGAAAATCCAAGTTCTCCTCAAGTCTCATAGGAGTGGTCATACACCAGATAATCAAGGTCTCGGGGGCATGTTTCACCAGAATTTCGGATAATTCCTCCAAACCTTTCTGATAATCATCGATTGTGTAATCAAATCCATGCAGTCCGTTATTGATGTGAATTATCTCAAAATCATACCGGTCTAGGATGGTGATTAGCTCTGTCTGAAAATCAGGATTGCTGACGAACTTGGAAGTAACATAATACCCCAGGTAATATTCTCCGGACAGTTTTTTGTTTACCCGGGAGAAATATCCATTGGCGATGGAATCACCGACGAAGAGAATGCGCGGTTTTTCAGATTGATTTGCATTCTCAATCCAGATATTACTCCACTCAATATTTTCAAGTTTTACTTCGGTTTGGTCAGCATCCACTGCTGGGGGCCCTTCCGTTTGGCTGAGCTGTCCATCAGAATTGACGGACTGGGATGATCCAGCTTGTATTAGATCACAGCTGGAGCAGATTACGATTGGAATTATCAGCAAAAGAAAAAATCCTGGTTGTTTTTTCATAAATATCCGGTTATTGATTTTCACATTTTGTAGTAAAAGGCCAGGGATTGGCCCCGTGTTTGGTCTGG
>CAZVIH010000041.1:0-2958 GCA_964627755.1 uncultured Anaerolineales bacterium | reverse complement strand
GAGGTAAAAGGATCGGATAAAAATCATTTCCTGCAACCATTTTTCCATGCCCGAATCTAACAACAACCAGACCGTGAAGTGTTCAATCCCATCCTCCATCCTCCGTCGGGCGCGACAGCGCCAAATTGTCATTGCGAGGAGACCGGAGGTCGACGCGGCAATCTGTATTGAATCAGAGTGAACTTTTGGTGAATTGGAAACCTCTTCATTGCCTTGTCCGCCATGGCATGAATACCAGGGCTAATAACTACGCCCCTGCGGGGCTTTTCCTTCCACTCGATGATCTTTGGAAGGAACTTGGATTTGACCAGCGCCCTGTATTCGGTCCCTAAAACTCAGGCGGAGCGTATTTGAGTTTCGCTGTTCCCCATGCTATGATCAAAGTGCAAGGTTACCTAGGAGGTAGATATGTTAGAAAAAGTCTATGATCATATCATTATGGATATCAAACAGAATACCCGAACCGATACGATCTTCATTATTGTGGCTATGGTCTTGAATTTCATATCCCTGGGCATCGGTTCCGGCATTGCTTCCGATGACGGGCCGGCCTCAGACTGGACCTTGGTCACTTTGATCGTTCTGGTGATTGTGGTCAACCTGGTCGTGATCTTCGGTTTACTGAAGGGGAAAGATACCCGCAGTAAATTGATTGATGGGCTGCTGAAGATGTATAAAGACCAGGGTGTAGATCAGTATTATGATTCCTCCATCATCGGCAACTACGATACCCGCTATTTGCTGTTCATTCTGGCAGTGGTTACCACAGGGCTGACTGCGATTGTGATCCCGCTGATCCTAAAGTTTCTGGACTGAACAGCGGAACGCATCACAATCTGCATTGAGAGCAAATCAGAGAGCAATTCGATTTCAAGATTTTTATTAAGCCAGGAACGTTTTAAGGACTGCTGGAGTGGAATTCAGACAAGACTGCCCTTTTCTGAAAAGCGTTCGATCAGATCAGCCCCGCGCTCCACTCCCTTTTCAGCCCGGATGGCTTCGCCCAGATGGGCTGCCCGGGCTTGAATGGCCGGATCCTCCAGACAGCTGCGGATGGATTCCGCCAGACTCTCCGCATTGAGCTGCTGGCGGGGAATGGGTTGAGGCCCAGCGCCCAGCTCATGGACCTTACGTCCCCAGAAGAACTGGTCTGCAAAATTGGGGATCACCACAGCAGGAACCCCAGCCCGCAGGCCGGCGGCGGTGGTGCCGGCACCTCCATGATGGACTACGACTGCCATGTGGGGAAAGAGCCAGTCATGGGGCACTGACTTCAACCTGAGGATATTTTCTGACAGGACTCCTTCCCCCAGCTCCCCCCAGCCCCCCAGCAGGATTCCTCGCTGCCCGCACAAGGCCAGTGCATCCACTGACATCTGGGTGACAGATTCCCGGTCGTGATCGACCATGCTTCCGAATCCGATATAGACCGGCTTGGGACCGGAAACCAGGAAGTCCTCCAGCTCGGGGGCTGGCTGATAGGACGCTTCCGGGGGCATGAACCAGTAACCGGTGATCTGCTGCCAGCTTGTCCAATCGGACGGCTTGGGAATCACAGCCTGGCTGAATCCGTACAGCAGGGGAGTGTGGGTTTGCGGGTTATCCAAGGGCCAGTAATGGCGGATTCCGAGCGGCGGGAGACCGAGAATTTCAGCCCTGCATTTATTGACCAGCGGAGAAAGCAGATGGAAGAAAGATTGATTAAAGACCTTTGTGCTGAATCGATTGTAGATCCCCTGCAAGGGAGCCCAGCCGGGAAGTGGTTTCGCGTTAACGGAAGGTAGTTCCCGGGAAGGTGTGACGGGCCAGAGATAGGCTGCAACGGCTGGCAGCTTCAGTTTTTCTGCCACGTGCCAGCCAGCAAAGGACAATCCGGAATTGACGACCAGATCTGCATCCCGGGCAGCCTCCAGGGTAGCCCGGAAAAGATCCTTCAGGACCCCTTGAAAGTTTTCCGCCAACCAGCGGGTGATTCGCCAGTTTCCACCGCCGATATTGGCCAGGGACTGCTGGAGCAGGATTTGCTTGGGGTTGAGATCCAGAGGTTGCACCTCCAGCCCGTACTCCCGGACAAAGTTCTCATAGATCTGGTGGGTTAGCAGGGTGACCTGATGACCCCGGTTTTTCAAATCTATACCCAGAGCCAGAAAGGGTTGGACATCGCCCCGGGTTCCGAAGGTGTTGATTGTGATGTGCATCGGGAATCTCCTTTTTGGGGTGTTATCTCCACTATAGCACGAATTCTCCCTTGGAAAAGACCATGCCCGGATAACGGTTCCACGGGTCTGCTTCCCGGGAAGGAGCCTTTCCTGCGTAGAATACTGGAGCTGACAGGGTTAGTCCAAATTGATATTCCTGCCCTGGCAGCAGTCCCCCGTGATGCGAATCTCTCAGCCATGATTCGGTTATAATAAAATTTTCAAGATTCGTTATTTCAATCGAGGAACCCTGCCAATGTCACGAATAAACAGACAAGAGGAACATGATCAAAAGCTGGTGGCCGAAGTCCGCAAAGCCATCGAACACCGCGCCACCTGGATGTATTTGCTGCTTAAGGAAGCCCGCGAGCGAGGGCTGGAGTGGGACGATTTTGCCCGGGAGGCGATCCGGAAAACCGGTTCGATCCACGGCCTGCTGAAAAAAGAAAAGATGAGTGACCCTTCCGATATGGAGGAGTTCCAGACCGTTTTTGCAGGAGAGACCAGCCGGGGTGTATTTGAGATGGAGGTGGTGAAGCAGGACGAAGAAGGCTACCACCTGGATTTTCACTACTGTCCGTTGGTGAATGCCTGGCAGAAGCTGGGCGCCAGCCAGGAGGATATTGAACAGCTGTGTGATATCGCTATGGACGGAGACCGGGGCGTGGCGGGGGAGTTTGAGGATTTCGAGTTTACGCTGGGCCACACGATTGCAGAGGGGAACGTTGTGTGCCAGATCCGGTTTGACAAACGGAGTAAG
>CAZVIH010000040.1:0-21009 GCA_964627755.1 uncultured Anaerolineales bacterium | reverse complement strand
ACTGCAGCGAGTGGACTCGCCAGACGAGTTAATGGCAGTATATAAGCTTCCAGAGGACCTATATCGGCTGCGAATCCGGCAGGGATCTCCCTTGGTCGGGAAATCGCTCCTGGAAAGCAATCTGGGGAGCGGCTACGGTGTTAATGTGTTGAAAATTTTCCGCACCGACGGAACCCAAGGTCGATCCCCAATCGGGAATCTCAGATTCCTGGATGATGGAGAACCAGGTAGTCAGAAAGTCTCAGCCCAAGACTTACTGCTGCCAGATGATCTGTTGATCTGTCAGGGGAAACTTAACGATATCAGCCATGCTTCTGCAACCTTGCAGCTAGGGGTCCAGCCTGCCAAGTCTGTGGACCATAAAGCCCTTGTAAATAACGAGGTCGGCGTAGCAGAGGTCCTGCTGCCTCCCCGTTCCCAGATGATTGGAAAAACCCTGGTATCTTCCCGCTTTGGCAGCTTTTACCAGTTGACTGTCCTGGGAATCAACCGACCGGGATCTGATGAGAGATTATCCCTCAAAGATACAGCTCTTCAGTTCGGAGATACTTTATTCGTTCAGGGACCCTGGAAGAATATCCGGGCTTTAACCAGTCAGCGCAGGGATTTTGTGGTGGTTGGCCAGCCGGAAGCCATGAAAGGCTCACCGCCCCGCTCAAAAATGATCCTCGCAGCCCTGATCATGGTTGGTATGTTGGTTTTCCTGATTACAGGTTGGCTGCCGCTTGCCACAACTGCTATGATCGCTGCCTTCCTGATGATCATCAGCGGCTGCCTGAATATGAAACAAGCCTACAGCAGTGTGGAATGGAGAAGTATCATTCTGATCGCCGGGATGCTGCCCATGACTACCGCTCTTCAGAAAGTGGGATTGGTTCAAATCGGCTCGGATTGGGTCGCCTCCACTCTAGGTGGTATGGGTTCCATCCCTATCCTGGTATCCCTTTTCATGATCACTTCTCTATTTACCCAGGTGATCTCCAACACAGTCACAACTGTACTGTTCGCACCCGTGGCACTCTCTCTGGCCCTGCAGCTTGGATACCAACCCCAGGCCTTCCTCATGACCGTCGCGCTGGCTGCCTCTACTGCCTTTGCAACTCCAGTCGCTTCTTCAGCCAACACATTGGTCATGGCCTCCGGGAACTACCGTTTTAAAGATTACCCAAAAGTAGGCATTCCATTGATTATTATATCGATGGTGATCACTGTGCTGCTGGTGCCTGTCCTGTGGCCGCTGAAATAAAAAAAGGTCCCGGAGCTTTTGAAGCTCCGGGACCTTTTACATTATCTTAACTGTCTCTCAAATGCGGGAATAACAGGACTTCCCGGATGGTTTGCTGGTTTGCCAGCAGCATCACCAATCGATCCACACCCATACCAAAACCACCATTGGGCGGCATGCCGTAGCGCATCGCCCGCAAATAGTCTTCATCGAGGGGATGATGTTCATCTTCTTTGCTGGTATACGAACGCCCCATTTCTTGGAAACGCTCTTCCTGATCGATCGGATCGTTGATCTCGCTAAAGGCATTACATAGCTCCATACCACCCATAAAACCTTCAAAACGTTCAACAGTATTGGGGTCATCGGGTGTGGTTTTTGCCAGAGGGGAGATCTCCCGGGGGTAATCATAAACAAAGGTGGGTTGGATAAAAGTCGGTTCCAGGAAATGGCTCAGCAGGTCATCGATCAATTTGCCGCGGGATGCCTCAGGATTAAAATCCAGATCAAGGGACTTCATGGCCTTGGCCAGCTCTGCCCCGGTTTGATGATCGTTTATGTCAATCCCTGTCATCTCCAGGATCCCCTGGCGCAGTTCAACTCGCCGCCAGGGTTTATCCAGGTTGATCTCATGATCCCTGTACGTGAAGGATTTTGAACCCAGTACTTTCTGAACGACAAAAGCCAGCATCTCTTCCGTGAGGTCCATCACTGCCCGGTAATCCGCATATGCCCAGTAAAACTCCATCTGGGTGAATTCAGGATTATGCTTAAATGAAACTCCTTCATTACGAAAATCCCGTCCGATCTCATAGACCTTGTCAAACCCTCCCACAAGAAGCCGTTTGAGATACAACTCAAAAGAAATCCGCAGGAATAATTCCTGTTTCAGCTGGTTGTGATGGGTGGTGAAAGGTTGAGCTGCGGCTCCACCATAAATGGGCTGCAGAATTGGTGTTTCAACCTCAAGAAATCCCTTCGAATCCATAAAATGCTGGATGGCTCGAATGGTTTTTGTTCTCAAACGGAAAACCTCGCGGACTTCCGGATTCACTGCCAGATCTGCATAACGCTGGCGGTAGCGAGTTTCCGGATCGGAAAGAGTGGCATGGGAAACTATCTCCCCATCCACAACCTGATCCTTGGCAGCTGGCAGCGGGGTGATGGCTTTGGCCAACATCTGGAATTCGGAAACCCATAAGGATATTTCACCGGTCCGGGTTCGGAAAAGTTTACCTCTGGCTTGAATAAAATCTCCCAGATCAAAATGATCCTTGAAGAAATCGAGCTGTTCTTCCCCAATATCATTGGCTCGGAAAAAGAGCTGGATCTTTGCGGTTCCATCTTCAATATGGGCAAAAGTTACCTTGCCCATAGGCCGAACCGACCGGATTCTACCAGCCAGAACCGCCTGTACTTCAACCTCTTCTGATCCACCTTCGCCAGCCAGGAATAGATCGATCGCTTCTTGGATCGAGTGTGTCCTATCCACCCTCCTGGGATAGGGATCGATACCCAATTCCTTGAGTTTGGCGATTTTTTCCAGCCGTACTTCTTCCAGGTTTGTATAATCAGCCATAAGATATTCCTTGTGATTAAAAAAACCCCGTGCCTGGGGTCAGGTCACGGGGGAGAATTCAAATAAAACTGTCTAGCCAATTTTTAGGATTTTCACCGTGAAAACCCCACCCGGTGCCTGAACGTCCACTTTCTCTCCTTCGGCATGCCCCATGAGAGCACTCCCCAAGGGAGATTCATACGAAATTTTACCTTCAATAGGATCCGATTCTGCGCGACCAACAACAATATAGCTCTCTTTTTCTTTCTCTTCTGTTTCAATAGTCACTTTAGTGCCGATCTGAATCACGTCTGCCTTGGAGAGATCCTCGACGATTTCTGCCTGGGTTAGAATGCTTTTCAGATACTGAATGCGGCCTTCGACAAAAGCTTGAGCATTCTTAGCTGCTTCAACCTCAACATCAGCGTCCACACCTAGAGGACTTCCGTCCAGGGCTTCCCGCAATCGGTCAGCCACTTCCTGGCGCCTTTCTGATCGCAGATATTCCAGCTCAGTCTTTAGTTTATCATACCCTTCCTGGGTCAAATAGGATGGTGTCATAATTCATACACTCACTTCGTTGGATGGTTGTTCTTAATATAAAAAGAGCTTTTATTAGGGGTTTTTCACCCAAAAAAGCCCTACCCACTGAAAAGTGGGGTAATTCTATCATAGGTAATCACTGACTGCAAGGTGGCAAAGATACTTGAATGATCAATAACCCTCAACCGCCCTCCAGAGCTTGAATATTCCCCCGGAGGTGGAAAAGTTCCTGATCTGCTGCCCAAGATCCTCATCATTGGCCCAGAAGGTGCTGATTTGAGATCGGTAGGCCTGGGCCGCCAGAACCCACTTTTCTAATCCAATATCAGAAACCGGAAATTCTTCAAATTGCCATTCTGAAGAACCTTCCATGATCTCCAAAGTTTCTTTTCCTTCAATTTCCCTGGCGTAAGGGTAGTCAGCATAGAAAGTTAACGGGATTCCCAACCGGCTGGCGGCCTTGCGAGTCAGCTCATGATCTACATGATTACCGATTCCCAGCGGAGCAACTACCCGGGCACCTTCTGGAAGCTCTCCTAAAAGTTGGCTGGACAAGCTATCAATCAGGTTCGATTCCCGGGGATCCAACCCCCCAAAAATATGCCCTTCGCTGTAATAATAGAACTCCCCAGCAGGAGTTTTCCGATAAATACAGTCCAGGTAAGAAAAATAGCGCGGGATTGCACCAAGGATCTGGCAGGCCTTTTGATCTTCCTCGCGCCTGATTCGGACTGCATCCAACCCCAGCCCCCAATTCAAGTGGAGCTTATTCGCCAGGGGTGAAAGACCATCTTCCGGGGGATACCCGGCGTTAATAGTCCAGATCTCCACCATGTGGCCGTTATTTGCCAAATCCCAGACCAGACCGCCGCAAGAAAAGGCAATATCATCAAGATGTGGGGAAAGAAAGATCCATTTCATGATCATTTTGTATCACATTCAATCCAATCGTTCTACCCTGATCCAGAGCTTTTCACCATTCGTGCTGAGGTGGATGGTTCCATGCTGATCTGTTCGGAGAAGGGAATACCCTGCCAACCGGTCGATTAACCCGCGATTAGGCAAGCCCTGGCTGTCCTTAATGCCTACACTTAATAAAACCAGTTGAGGATGGAGATTATCGATCCACACTGAAGGATTACTGTATTGGTAGCCATTGTCTGCCAGTAATAAAACGCTCACTTCCCCAACATCTTTCCCATCCTGTAGATCAGCTCTAACCTGATTTGTGACCCCAAAGGGAAGAACTGCCCTGAAGTTTCCATATTCAATCAACAGGGTTCCACCTCGCGAGCTGCTGGATAATAACTTGATCCTTAAATTGTCATTAAAAATCAATGATTGGCCTTCATCGCCATATATCAGGGGAATCCGGTTTTCATCCAACACGAACCGCAGATTCTCTGCCTCCCAGCACAAAGAAGGATCTCCCAACCAGATTACCTGTTCTGGTACAAATCGGGGTACGTTTCCAGCCAGGGCATCCAGATCCTGGACCTGGGGTGAAACTACCAGCAGTAGATCCAGATCCCGCTTAAAGGGGGGCAGTCTGCGTCCCAGGTGGTCAGATAATAGTCTGGTGCTAGGTCCACCGTTGATCAATACTCGATATCCTGTGGAGCTTTCTAAATAGAAGGCAGTGCCAGTTCCTACATTCAAGAGATAAAGATGCATATTGCCATCCGGAACTGAAAATACCAACCGCCACACGAATAGGGTTGAAAGGGCCAGGCTTCCAACAGCCAGAGAAGGTGTGATCAAGCTGCGGAACTGAAGCAGCAAGGGGTAATAGAAGGTGAACATCATCAAGATCAGATAGAAAACCATGATCCAGATGATATCTACCTGGCCTAACTGGACAGTCTTGATCGGCAGCCTGCTGAACCATTCCACCACCCGGATGGTATATAACACAAAAGGATATACCAGCGGAGCTGCCAGCTTTCCAAGTGGGATCCAAATCAAGGTTAAGATCAAAGCCAGACCGCCAAGTACCATGATAGGTGGCTGTACCGGCAGGATGGCCGGATTCGCCAAAAAAGTTGTGAATGAGAACGAGTGGAAATGATAGATCATCACCGGCAGCGTGGTCAGCTGGGCAGCAAAAGTGAACAGGACAAATTCACTAACAGGCTGAGTGATCTTCTGTGCAACATCCAAGGGGAAAAAACGGGAGGAAAACCGCAAGAACCAGGCTGAAAGAGGATCAGCATATAAGACCAATCCCAGGGTTGCGGAGAGTGAGAGCTGGAAAGAAATATCCCAGGGAAGTTGGGGGTCAAACAGCATCATTACCAAACTGGCCAGTGCAGCGGCGTTTAATCCATGCTGCCGACGTCCAATCTGGCTGGCGAAAATTGACAAACCTCCCATTACTGCAGCCCGGACTACAGCCGCATCAGCGCCAACCAGGATAGTATAGAGGCTAATACCGATTAATGCTGCAACAGCCCCCTTACGCGGGTCCATGATCCGGCTGAAAAAACGGGAAAAGAATCCGGCCACAATAGTGATATTAAATCCAGAGATCGCGATGATATGGGTGGTCCCTGTTTCGCGGAAGGCTTTCTGGACCGGATCGGAAATCCCGCTTTCAACCCCCAGCAGGATTCCTGCCAGCAAGGAAGCTTCCGGGTCCGGCCAGAGACGATATAATTTATCAAGGGCCCTGCTCTTTAATTTGTAAATGGCCTGCAGGAAAAGTGAGCCCTGTCCAGATTCCAAAACCTCGACCTCCGCCCGGGTTATGTAAACATCTATTCCCTGTCTTTTTAAGTATTCCCGGTAATTGAAGTCCTCATCTTCTGGCGGGAATTTCAGGAAACCCATCACCAGGATGCGATCTCCATATGAAACCCTGGTTTCAGCTGCTGCCTTGGCCAAGAATAAACCGCTGATAGGAACGGGAGATTCTCCCTTTTTCCCATGAAGGCTCTCTGCCCTGATCTGAAGATTGATGATCTGGTCTCTTTGATCTGGAAAATCCACAACAACTCCGGTAATTTGCACAGGAATTGAGCTGCCGGCATAATTTGAAATATAGGCTGGATTCTGAGTATCGGGCAGAGAAATTCGATAGCGGATAGCTCCGAAAAAAAAAGCCAGGATTACAGCCAGGATCAATCCCCTGAACCAAGCTGTGAGATCCGGTATCCTCTTCCGGGATAACCAGAGAGTGCACCCAGAAATCAAATTGAGGCTTACACCGACCAGGACCCAGACCGAGGTACTCCAGTCTAGACTGTCTGCCGCAATAATGCCCGCAACAAATGAAATTGTGATCCAAATAACTGGCATGATATTTCCCCCTAGTCAGTTTTAAATAGAAAAACCCCCACCAGTAAGATTAAATTGAGTTTATTCGATATTCACCAGGATAAAGTTATCCCGCAGGGACCGTTTTTCCTGAGCAGCCTCATTGGCCCGATACATAAGCTGCTGGGCCAGGATTGCAGTGCCAAAAACAAACAGGCCTCGTGGTGAAGGGGTTTCCTCTTGCAGGATGACCTCATCCGGGATCTTGAGCCGTTTGCACAAGTTCTGGATATCCAACTCCGAGAAACTTCCCTCCCCCATATCTCGAATGAATCGGTTGCGGATATGCCAGATCAAAACCAGGTCGTGATATTCTGTTCTGCTGATCAAACCAAAACCATAGGCTGCTTTAATGCGGGCTTCAAAACTGCCCAGTGGGTTTTCCTCCCCCAGGAGCATTTTTGAGATCTTTTCATCATCGATTATAAAACATTCCAGCAGGCGGGCCAGGTGAGTATTCAGGTAAGTGGTACCCAATATAGCCACAGCCCGGTCACTTTTTTTCTGGAACTCATCTACCAGCCGCTTCCATTCCCTGGTTTTTGCTGATTTCTGATCTACCATTGCCAATTCCTCAAAACGATATCATGTTCTCAGCTCTATTTATTATACATGACAACTCGATCCAGGCGAGTTGTCAATCCTGAAAACTACTCCCCCTGACTTGCTTCCGCATAGATCCAGTCAAACTCTCCCAGATAAATACCAGCGATCTTTTCATTATGGATTATCAAAGTGTTTTCATCGTTTTTTAGCTCTGCACTGCGTGTCAGGTTATAGGAACCAGTGATAACGATCCTGTCATCAATAATAAATACCTTGTGATGCAGCTTTTCAGGGTGCACATCAAGATAGACTTCCAGTCCATAATCATGCAGACGCTGATATTCACCTCCTAAACCGGTTTTCTCCTGATAGGCATCCAGCACACCCCGGACCTGAACTCCCTGGGTGGCCTGGAAAAGCAGCGCGTCAGCAATACCATCCGAAGTAAAGGAATAATACAGGAAATCAATTGATTTTTCAGCTTCGAGGATCAATTGCATGATTCGAGTAGCAGTAGAGTCGTCCGGTGAAAAGTAAGTTTCGATCCGGATCCCATCGATGGTCAGGTCAGGATAGGGAGTATTCTCAAGACTGTTCTCGCCAAAAAAACCCTCCACAAACATTTCATCAAATTCCATGGAATAATTTTCTGCCAGGCGTGAAGATCGGATCCGAACCAGATTATTAAGATGGCGGTAAGCGCCATTTACTGTCATGTTCATGGATCCAGTCCAGACCTCATTCCCATCTATCACAAAAAACTTGTTATGCATCAAGCTGTCTGTTTGATCATAAACAACCGGGATGCCAGTATCAATCAATTCTTGTACTTCTCGCCGATCCCGGGAATCTTCTTCAATCACCATACGGACTGTAACTCCCTTTTCGTGAGCCCGGATCAAGGCATTCCGAACCGACCAAAGATCGAGGTCATACAGGGCTGCATCAATCTGAATTCGGGACTGGTCAAGGGCCTCAACAAGGAATTGATCAGGTCCTCCCCGGAATTGGTCATTGGCAGGCGCCGTAAAATATATGCCGATGATCTGATCGGGGGAAGTATATCCCGGCGCGGTAACACTGGGCAATGGATCAAGCCAGCCGGGTTCTTCTGGTCTACACCCACTTAAAAAGAATATAAAAAGAACCAAAAAAAGCCATTTTAGATATCTGAATAAGGCGATCTTTTTTTTAGACAATATTTCCCCCTTCAGGACACTTTCAGACAGCAGATCAAAACCGACCTGTGGTGTGAACGGATCCGATGCTCAAACAAATAGATCCCCTGCCAGGTTCCCAGCGAAAAAACCCCCTCATCGACAGGGATGCTGAGGCTGGTTGCTGTTAAAATCGCCCGCATATGGGATGGAGAGTCATCCTGACCTTCCATAGTATGGCGGTGCCAGATTTCTCCTTCCGGTGCCAGGTGCTCCATAAACACTTCCAGATCTTGCCTGGCAGAAGGGTCATAACTCTCATTGATCACCAACGATGCGCTGGTATGGGGGATGAAAAGATGGCAAATACCCTCCTGGATTTCCCAGGATTGTAAAAAAGGCTTGAGCAGTTGAGTGATAGGATAGAGCCCCTTA
Organism: uncultured Anaerolineales bacterium; assembly: GCA_964627755.1. Classification (GTDB taxonomy): domain Bacteria; phylum Chloroflexota; class Anaerolineae; order Anaerolineales; family UBA11858; genus B10-G9. Next base: position 12,230 of record CAZVIH010000040.1, on the reverse strand, counting down.
CCGCGGGTCTCCACAATGATCTTTTCTTTGAACCATTCCATACAGATCCCTCCTGCTTCCATTGTAATGGATTTCTCTCACGGGAAATAAAAAGAGCAGCGATCTCTCGCTGCCCTTTTGACTGTCAAAAGTGGAATAACTAGAATACGCTGTCGGAATCCTCGCTGAAGTCATCTTCGCTGTCTTCCGGCTCGGTGCTGAAGGAAGTAACACTTTCGCCCAGGGCTTGCACATCCTGAGCTTGAGGTCCCTTATCACTTTCAACAACATCAAATTCAACCCGCTGGCCTTCGTCCAGCGTTTTGAACCCGGATCCATTGATTGCGCTGTAATGGACAAAGACATCGCCTTCGCCATTGTCACGCTCAATGAAACCATAGCCTTTTCCTGCGTTAAACCATTTTACAGTACCGGTCTCACGCTCTGCCATAAAAAATCTCCTTCGAACTAAATGGTATCAACGCAGCAGTGCGTTCCCCCTCGTTCTAAACAATAATAATTGCTCAAGAAACGTACGTTCTGCTACCAGAATCGGGAAAACCCAATTCCACTGAATAAATATAGCATGAACCAGAAATATCGTCAACGGAAAGTTAAGCCCTCTGAACCTGATAGATCTCCAGTATTTCAGGGGATTATCCCAATCATTTTTCCATAACAACCTGTCCGCTTCCAATCCAAACCAATAATTTGGATAGGAAGACACCAACACTTAACAAACCCCGCTATAATATGGTTGGGATATTTTTTATGGATGTTGAATCTTATTGCTTAATCATATTCGCATTTCTGACCTTCGGAGGGGGAGCTGCTTTTGTGGTCCTGTCCTTGATTGAAAAAGAGAACAGGGCAGTTTTTCGAGGGGCAATGATCACGATCCCCATTACAGCGATCTATCTTGTGGCCCTCCTGCTTCCAGATCCGATCCAACTTTCAATTATCCTGATCTCAATCGCTCTCCTTGTGATAGCGGGTTTGCTCTTCTTTGTTCCCACAAGACCCCAACAAGCAGAATACAACCAGCCCACTTATCAGGTTGACGAACGTGAGATTATCTTTGCCAGGGCCAGGCTGGAACCCGGTACTGCGGTTTATAAATCTTATTACAGGGATCACCCCCATCAAAAAAGCCCGGATGATGCTTCCCGGGATCAACCCGGCCTTCTCAATCCAGAAGCTCGTTTCATGGACCCCCTCCACAGAGCGTCCGCAGTAGGAAGTTTCACGCTGACAGAAGCACTTCGCGATGCTGTTGACGGTCCAACCTCTGAAGATAGAAATCAATCCTCTCCAGAGGATTTAACAAAAATTATTAAAAAGCTGGCAAAATATTACGGCGCCCTTGAGTGTGGGATCACAGACCTTAAACCTGCCCATATCTACTCTCATATTGGCAGGGGGACCGGAAAGTACGGGGATAAAATCACTCTCGATCACCACTATGCAATTGCATTTACTGTAGAGATGGATTTTGAGATGACCGCATTTGCCCCATACGCGCCAGTGGTCATGGAATCCGCCCGCCAGTACGTTGAATCAGCCAGGGTATCGATCCAATTGGCAGCCGCCATCCGGGACCTTGGATATCCAGCACGGGCTCACATCGATGGCAACTACCGTGTGATTGCCCCCCTGGTTGCCAGGGATGCGGGTCTGGGAGAGATCGGCCGGATGGGATTATTAATCACACCCCAACAGGGACCCAGGGTCCGGGTTGGCGTGGTAACCACTGAGATGCCCCTGATACCCGATACCTATCGTGGAGAACCAAGCATTTTGGACTTCTGCCGGATCTGCAAAAAATGCGCCCACAATTGCCCCAGCCAATCCATTCCTGATGGTGATCGCGAGCTCAGCAACGGGGTTCTGCGCTGGAAGATCAATCCCGAGAGCTGCTACCACTACTGGACTGTCATCGGCACTGACTGCGGACGCTGCCTGGCTGTCTGCCCCTATTCCCATCCGGACAACCTGCTTCACAATTTAGTCCGCTGGGGCATTCAAAGATCTGGCACATTCCGAAGGGCTGCCCTTTTCCTGGATGACTTCTTCTACGGGAAAAAACCGGCTTCGCAGGACAAAGCCTTTTTGCCCTGAGGGTTATAATATATTTATCCTTGAGGAATTCTTCCAGCATCCCAAAGTGGAAGTAAAATAGTGGAATACTTAAAAATATCATTAGAAATTAAAGGAATTGTTTTTCATAAAGAGAGGTGTTTATGGATCCTGTAATTTTATCTCGATGGCAGTTTGCCATGACTACCATCTTCCATTTCTTCTTTGTCCCGGTGACGCTGGGATTGGCGCTTTTCCTGGCAATCCTGGAAACAAAATACGTCACCAGCGGAGAAGAGATCTATAAGAAGATGACCAAGTTCTGGGGCAAAATTTTCCTGATTAACTTTGCGGTCGGTATCGTCACAGGGATTGTCCAGGAATTCCATTTTGGGCTTAACTGGTCCGAATACGCCAGATTTATGGGTGATATCTTTGGCGCCCCGCTGGCCATCGAAGGTTTAATGGCCTTTTTCCTTGAATCCACCTTCATCGGTGTGTGGATTTTTGGATGGAACAAATTATCTAAAAAGGGACACCTGGCTGCAGCCTGGATGGTGGCAATTGGTTCCAATCTGTCTTCCCTCTGGATCCTGGTCGCCAATTCCTTCATGCAAAACCCGGTTGGATATGCCGTTCGCAATGGACGAGCAGAAATGACCAATTTCTGGGCTTTATTAGGAAATCCCAATGTCTGGCATCAGTTCCCGCATGTAGTAACTGCCGGGATCTCTGTAGGCGGATTTCTTATCTTATCGTTCAGCGCCTGGCACTTATTAAAGAATAAATCAGAAAATAACGAGTTTTTCAAGCGCTCATTCAAATGGGCCGCGACCTATGCCCTGATAGGTTCAATCCTTGTGGGGTTAATTGGCCACGCCCAGGGGCAGTACCTGGCAAAATCCCAACCTCTCAAAATAGCCGCTATGGAAGGCCACTGGGAAACGGAACAGCCCGCATCATTTTCTGTGATAGGAATCGTAAACCAGGAAAAACAGGAAAATACCTGGGAGATCAAGATTCCCAAATTCCTGTCTCTGATGCTGTTCAATGACCTGACCTCGGAGTTTAAAGGCCTAATTGATCTTAATGCCGAGGAGGTCGCCAAATACGGACCCGGAAATTACATACCACCTGTATTAATCAGCTACTGGTCCTCCAGGACCATGATCGGTATCGGTCTTCTGATGGTGCTGTTAGCTGGATTGGCCGTCCTGTGGTCCAGGAAGGATAAATTTGTAGATCTAAAATGGTTCCTTAAAATCCTGGTTCCCGCGGGTTTACTGCCAACGATCGCCATCACTGCCGGCTGGATCATTGCTGAAACCGGGCGCTGGCCCTGGATCGTGCATGGTCTGCAGAAAATTGAAGATGCTGTATCACCCACAATCACACCCGGGAATATCATTTTTTCGCTGGTCAGCTTCCTGGTCCTTTACAGCATACTGGGATTTATTGGAGTTAAGCTGATGGTCAAATATGGCACAAACGATCCCGCGGCGGGGGAAGGAAAAGGAGAGTAATCATGGATCTCAATATACTCTGGTTTATATTATTGACCGTGTTGTTCAGTGGATTTTTCTTCCTGGAAGGATTCGATTACGGTGTTGGCATGCTGCTGCCTTTTGTTGCCAAAACTGACAATGAACGTCGGGCTGTGATCAACACTATCGGCCCCGTCTGGGATGGAAATGAAGTCTGGATGATCACCGCAGGAGGAGCCATGTTCGCGGCCTTCCCGCATATGTACGCCACCTTATTCAGCGGTTTTTATGTAGCGCTGATATTTATGCTGATTGGTCTGATCATCCGCGGTGTGGCTTTTGAATTCAGGAGCAAACGGGATGATCCCGCCTGGCGCTCGAGCTGGGACTGGGCCATTTACTACGGCAGCCTCCTGCCCGCCCTGCTGTGGGGCGTAGCAGTAGCCAACCTGATGCGCGGAGTGGCGATCGGATCAGACCTGAATTATTACGGTGGTTTGGCTCCTTTGCTTAATCCCTACTCCATGTTCGGTGGAGTGGTTTTCCTGGGTCTTTTCCTAATCCACGGGGCCAGCTTTTTAGGCATCAAACTGGAAGGTGATCTGAAAGATCGCGTGAAAAAACTGTCTGGAAAGATCTGGATTGCCGTTGTTATATTGACGGTCCTTTTCCTGGTCTGGACCTATTTCGCCACAGATATCCTCAACAATCCCGGTTATGATGGGATGATACCGGCTATCCTGGCTGCCATCGCCTTGCTGGCTTATGGTTGGTTCCATCGCCAGGACAAAGAGGGTTTAACCTTTATCTGCGGGGGTCTGGTGATCATCCTGACAACCGTGATGGTTTTCTCTGGCCTGTTCCCACGCCTGATGATCTCCACTCTGGATCCAACATACAGTTTAACCATCTACAATGCTTCTTCCAGCCCCTACACGCTGAAAGTGATCACCATCGTGGCGGTGATCTTTTTGCCGCTGGTGCTGGCTTATCAGGGCTGGACCTACTGGATCTTTCGCAAACGCTTGAGTCCAGACAGTCTGGATCTGCATTATTAACTAAAAAAAGAGGTTGGCTGAGCCGACCTCTTTTCATTTTAAACAGAACTGGAAATTATTCGACAATCACTGCCTTAATATCCTTACCCACATCGTCAATGGGCTGATCCCCATTAATTTCCTTGAGAATCCCGCGAGTGCGATAAAACTCGATCAGAGGGCTGGTCTGAGCCTGGTAAACGGCCAATCGCTGGCGGACAGTATCAGACTTATCATCTTCCCGCTGGTACAGCTTTCCCCCATCTTCATCACAAATTCCTTCCTGTTTGGGAGGGTTGAATTTCAGATGATAGGACTGACCGCAAGATCGGCAGATCCGACGGCCGCTGGCCCTCTCAACCAATGAATCTTCCGGCACATCAACTGAGATCACTGCCGAAAGAGAAGCTCCCAGTTCAGTCAGAATCCCATCCAGAGCTTCCGCCTGAGTAATGGTCCGGGGAAATCCATCCAGCAGAGCCCCAGCGATGCAGTCTTCCCTGCTTAATCGATCTGCCACCATCCCGATTGTTACCTCATCGGGCACCAGGTCTCCCCGGTCAATATACTGTTTTGCTTCCAGACCCAGGGGAGTCTGATTTTTAATATTATCCCTGAACAGATCTCCGGAAGATATCTGGGGGATGCCAAGCTGCTCTGTCAAACGGGCTGCCTGGGTACCTTTACCGGACATGGGTGGGCCTAATAAAATCAAATAGGCTGGATTTTTGGGCATACTGCGATCTCCTGCTTACTGAAAGGTTATGGAAAAAGTATAGCACGTTTCGAGTGTGATCTCCCTTATCCTTTCGATGGACTCAAATCCTGAAAAGAGACTTCCGGATTCTCATTGCGAGCATGGTCTGCATCCAAAGCCATCTAAATGATATCCTGGAAGGGATTCATTCAATCAGCTGAGTAATCAACGGAAATAACTGTAAAGAACATAAATATTTAAATCGGAAATTTATGGATTCCATAATCCATAAACATGGATAAGTTTGTCTCCAGCACATCGATCCGGCTCCTCGTTATGACAGTGGATAGTTGATTTTTTGGGAAAAGAATTAGAATTTCCCGGGTCTTGTCCTGGCGAGAAAACAGCCTGGACTAACCAGAAATAGGGGTTGTGTTACCATAATGAAAAGCTGTTCAGGATACGCCCATGTTTCCAAATTCTCGACTGATCAATCTTGCCAGAAAAAGCCTACCCTGGTTGTCCTTAACCATCAGCCTGGGATTCTTTTCGGGTTTACTGACCATCTTCCAGGCTCGGGCTGTAAGCCAGATCATCAGCCGGGCTTTCCTGCATTCAGATGGCCTCGTCAATCTAATGGGACTCCTGCAGCTTACACTGGCTCTCTTCACCCTGCGAGCGATTCTGGCCTGGGGCAGCAGCATCAGCGCTAAAACGATCGCGGTTCAGGTGAAAGGTCGAGTGCGGAAAATGCTGCTCGATAAACTGGAAGAGTTGGGACCAGCTTATTTAGAAGGGGAACAAAGTGGAGAGATCAGCAACACCGTTGTTGCGGGTGTAGAAGCGCTGGATGCCTATTTCAGTCAATATCTTCCCCAGCTGGTGCTTTCTGTCCTGGTGCCAATAACCATCCTGATCTTTGTATTTCCAATGGACCTGCTGTCCGGATTTGTGATGCTTGTGACAGCGCCATTAATTCCCTATTTTATGTCCCTGATTGGCAGCCAGGCCAAAAACATTACAGATCGGCAGTATGGCACACTCAGCCGGCTGGCAGCAGGATTTCTGGACAGCCTGCAGGGATTAAAAACTCTCAAGCTTTATAACCAGGCCAAAGCCCAGACTGAAAAGATCCGCCAGACCAGCGACCAGTACCGAAAAACTACCATGAAGGTGCTCCAGGTGACCTTTATGTCCGCCCTGGTCCTGGAGCTGCTGGCCACGCTCAGCACTGCAGTGGTAGCAGTGCAGATCGGTCTGCGGCTTTTATATTTTCGGGTCTCCCTGGAGCAGGCCCTGTTTTTACTGATCATTGCACCGGAATTCTATGTCCCCCTCCGGCTCCTGGGGCTGCGTTTTCATGCCGGCATGGAAGGCCAGAGCGCAGCGGAACGCATCTTCCAGATCCTGGATCATGAACCTCTTGTGGAAAGTTCCTCCAATCAGTCTCACTCAAAGACTGCCCTGCCCGAGATCAAGGAACTGGAATTTAAGAATGTCAGTTTCAGTTATCCCGGGGATCGGGGAAACGCTTTGGACAGGATCTCGGTTCAGATCAATCGCGGGGATCATATTGCTCTGGTAGGAGCCAGCGGGGCCGGTAAAAGCACATTGGCAAACCTGCTGCTGGGGTTTTTCTCTCCCGGTGAGGGAGAGATTTTAATGGATGGAATTAAACTGTCCAACCTGGATCTGAAAGAATGGAGAAAACAGATCGCCTGGGTGCCCCAAAAACCAACCTTATTCCAGGATACAATAGCCGCCAATATCCGCCTGGCCAAACCGGGCGCAAGCGACGGCGCTGTGGCCGCAGCGGCTTCCGCTGCCCACCTGTCCGACTTGATCGAGTCCCTCCCGGAAGGGTATCAGACCCGGGTCGGCCAAGGTGGGGCCCGCCTGTCCGGCGGGCAGGCCCAGCGCCTCGCCTTAACACGAGCCTTCCTTAAGGATGCCCCCATCTTGCTGCTGGACGAACCCACTTCACAGCTTGACCCTGTCACAGAATCCCAGCTGGCGGACGCCACCCGGGCTTTGATGGCTGGAAGAACAGTGATCACCATTGCCCACCGCTTAAACACTGTTTTCCAGGCTGACAGGATCCTGGTTCTCCAGCAGGGAAAGATCGTTGAATCCGGCACACATCAGGAATTATTGGCAAAGGGCACATATTATAAGGACCTGGTCCAGGCCTACACTGGTCTTCAGAAAATCGATCACTTAATAAGTACCAGAAATCAAGCTATTGCTGACATTTTTGCTCCCCTGTCCCCGGGGTCCGATACCCGGTCTCAGGTCCTCCCATCCCCCGCCCCGCGCCCAGTCCACCATCCTCCGTCAGGTGGAGCCCTCTTCCTCCGATTATTATCCTTCTTTAAGCCCCACCTCAGGGAAGTCCTGGCCTCCGCCCTGCTTGGCGCCCTGACCATTTTTTCAAGTATTGCTTTAATGGGCTCTTCGGCCTGGATCATTTCCATGGCGGCCCTGCATCCCAATATTGCCGTTCTGCAAGTAGCCATTGTGGGAGTGCGCTTATTTGGCATTTCCCGGGGAGTGAGCCGCTATCTGGAAAGGCTGGTATCCCATAATCTGACCTTTAAAATCCTGACCCGGCTGCGAGTCTGGTTTTATGAGTCCCTGGTCCCGCTGGCACCGGCCAGGATCATGGACTTTCGTTCCGGGGATTTACTGAGCCGGATCATCTCGGATATCAAAACCCTGGAAGACTTTTATATCCGCTCCCTTGCCCCACCGCTGGTGGCGATCCTGGTTGGAGTGGGGACCGGTGCATTTATATACCAATACCAGCCCGTCTTTGGTTGGGTGCTGGGAGGATTTTTCCTGGTCAGCGGTTTATTCATTCCCCTGCTGATCCGCTGGCTGGCGTTTAAACCGGGGCGGATCCTGGTTGAGCAGCGGACCCGACTTACCGGGAATTTGCTGGATTTTATCCAGGGTCTGCCCGATCTGCTGGTATTTGGCCAAACAGCCGCAAAACAGGGGCAGATCCAGCACCTGGATCAAAACTACCGCCAAGCCCAGCTGCGCCTGTCCCGCATCGGCGGGCTGAATGCAGCCTTGTTGATCTTTTTCAGCAACCTGGGAATGTGGCTGGTATTGGTGCTGGCCATCCCCCTGGTCCAGTCCGGGGAGATCCGGGGAGTGATGCTGGCAGCCCTGGCCCTGGTCACCCTGAGCGCCTTTGAAGCGGTCCAGCCCCTGCCCCAGGCCATGGAAACACTGGCCAGCTCCCTGGTCTCCGGGAAGCGGCTATTCGAGGTCCTGGATGCACAACCGGCTGTTTTTGATCCCCAGACCCCGCAGGCTTTTCCGGCCGATCATGCTATTCATGTCAAAGATCTGGAATTTTCCTATCCCGGATCATTAACACCTGCCCTGAAAAAGATTGATTTTGAACTTCAGGAAGGGAAAACCATTGCTATTGTCGGACCCAGCGGGAGCGGGAAGACCACTCTGGGTAATTTGCTGCTCCGTTTCTGGGGAGGATATCAAGGGAAGATATCTGTGGGAGATAAAAATATTCCACTGGTTTCCCTCAATCAGGATGATATCCGGGGGCAGATCAGTGTCATCTCCCAGGGAGATGCTCTGTTCCAGGATACAGTCCGGAACAATATCGCCCTGGGGAATCCGGGGGCAGATCTGGAGGCTGTCATTCAGGCAGCCCAAAAAGCCCACATCCATCACCTGATCAGGGATTTGCCGGAAGGTTATCAGACCCAGATCGGGGAACGGGCTGGAGGCTTCAGCGCCGGTGAAGCCCAGCGGATCACGATTGCCCGGGCCGTTTTAAAAGATGCCCCGCTATTTTTACTGGATGAACCCACCGCCAACCTGGATCCGGTGACCGAAAAAGCCATCCTGGAGACTTTGTTCGGGATCCTGGAAAACAAAACCGCCCTCTTGATCACTCACCGCCTGGTCGGTTTGGAGTTTGTGGATCAGATCCTGGTCCTGGTAGAGGGAAAGATCGTGGAAAGGGGGCCAGAAAAAGAGCTTCTGGCCCGGAATGGTTATTACCGGGAGATGTGGGAGATGCAGAACCGCATCCTGGCCTATTGATCCCAACCGTGTGAATAAAAAAAGATAACTATTAAGTGATGAAACCAGCTGCAACTTTCCAGTAAAATGAACGTATAATAACATCCTGCCGCACCTGAACAGGATGCCCTCCGGTCCAAATATTGAATAGAAATGCTGCAAGGAGTGTCCTCTTATGAATTTCCAACCCGAGCTTCTGGCGCTGATGGTGATCCTGGTATTCGCAGTCATTTTTCTACTGGTGTTCAGGGCCGGCCGCAGGCAGGCAGCCGAGAAAAAACACCAAGCCCTGACGCTGGGTTATGAAGTGGTGACAACGCGCCCCTCACAGCTGATCAGCCGGGCAGAATCCCTTTATAAAAGGGGAGAAAATTCTTCCATTCATATTGACCAGGTCTTTTCCAAAAGGGAGTGGGGTCAGGAATTTTTTATCTTCGATGTCAGCGATTCCAACTCTGATGATAGTGAGTTGGGATCCGAAGTATTTGGTGTGATCTCCGACCAGCTGGCCTTGCCCCACTTTTCGTTGACCACTCTACCCGGATTTAACAGCGACTCCCTGATCGGGGGGTTGATGGAGGGACTGCTGGACAAAGTACTGTCAGTTGCGGAAAAATATTCCGGCCTAAAAAGGATCGATCTTGATGACAGGCCGGGTTTTGATGAACAGGTAATTGTTTTTGGAAAAGACCAGTCCGCTGTCAAGGACCTGATGATCAGGATCGATCTGGGTTCGATCACCAGCATCAAAACACCGCTCCATATCACCGGAATGAACGATTTCTTAACTGTTGATTTCAGCCAGATGGGATCTTACAAAGACCCGGAATTGGATTTGATCGCCCAGCACAGGGAATTCACCCGCATCATCCGCTATTTCATAAACTAATACCGGAACCATGGTTCGAGCTGTAAAAACAGATCCAAGCAAAAAGAAGCAGAGGAAAAGGAGTGGAAAATGACCAGACAGAAAAGAATTTTATATCTTATCCTGCCGATCCTGATGCTTGCCCTGGCCGTGCTGGCCTGCAGCGGAGGATATAGCACAACTTCGAAGCTCAGCGGCAACTCCGGTGAGGTTCGGGTTAAGAAAGCTGAAGCAGAAGGAACGGATTCCACCAGCGTGGAGCTGAATGAGGACTGGATGCGGGACCGTGTATTCGCCACGGCTACCTTGAGCCTGGAAGCCGGCAGCTGCCAAGCGACCCTGGTCGGGGCAGAAGGCACGGCAATCACCCTGGATGCCTCAGCTGGAAGTCCTGCCCAGGCTTCGGGCGACCTGGTGACAGATGGGTTTGGCGAAGTGGACCTGCAGACCGACTGCCAGGGCGCCACAAACCTGGACCTGCTGATCAATTTCAGCCTGAAATAATCAAAAAAATCGGGACGGAGTCCCTTAGGGGGACTTCGTCCCTCCTCAATTGCCGGGCCGGTTTGGTGTCAATTCACAGAATTATTCCCCGGATCATAGTTTATCTATTTTCCCCACCAGGATCAGGGTTGACGGTCCTGAATACAATCCCGTTCCCAATTAAAACCAATCTGTAAGGCATTCTTTATATATATCTTATAAAATGCCCTGGTCCGGGATGTTACAATAGTATTATCAGTTTAAGAACTACACCCAAAGGAGAAAAGATGTCTGAAAAGAAAGGATTGTTTGGATTATTTGGTAAAAAAGAGGAAGAAGTGAAGAAAGATGTAGCCAGAAAAGCAGATCTGGCCGAAAACGCCATCTTGAAAGATATTGATAAAGCCAAAGCCGATATGCTTAAGAAACAAAAAGAGATCATGAAAGAAGCCAAGGAAGTCAAGAAACACACTGTCGTCGCTGGTGATACCCTGAGCAGCATTTCCAAGAAATACTATGACGACATTGGAAAATATATGAAGATCTATGAAGCCAATAAAGAAGTGATTGGCGACAATCCAGATCTGATCAAACCCGGTCAGGTGCTGGTCATTCCCAAGCTGTAAAAAAAGAATTAGAACCCTTCTCGGAGCTTCGGGAAGGGTTTTTGTTATCTATGATTGGTTTGGTTTTCTGCAAAAAGCATAAAAGGAGCTTATGATGGCAAAATTAGAAGTAGTGGAAGGAATCGGCAAAAAATACGCCAAGGACCTTCGTAAAATTGGTGTGCGCAGCACCGGCGACCTGCTGAAAAAAGGCGGCACAGCCAAAGGCCGGGAAGAACTGGCCAAAACCTCCGGCATCGGGAAAAAATTGATCCTGGAATGGGTCAACCATGTCGATCTGTTCCGGATTAAAGGTGTAGGCGAGGAATATGCCGACCTGCTGGAAGAGGCCGGGGTAGATACTGTGGTGGAACTGGCTCAACGCAACGCCGCCAACCTTTACTCCGCGATCATTGAAACCAATGCCAAGAAAAAACTGGTGCGCCAGCCCCCGTCCGAGAAGATGGTCAAGGGTTGGGTGGCCCAGGCCAAGAAACTTCCCCGCAAGGTGGAATACTAAAGAGTTCATTAAGAAACGGAGCTAGACTCCGTTTCTTAATGAACGACCGATGACCAAGGACCGACGACGGGGGGAAAATACCGGTCTTCCGTCCTCCGTCTCCCGTCATGGCCTGACAAAAAACACCTCCTTTAACAGGAGGTGTTTCCTCATACCCATTTTTTTGTTAATCCAATTTACTTCAAATTACTCATCAGGGTTTGCAGCAGGGTATCGGCAACCAGCTTGCTGGACTGGGCCCGGTAAGGGGTTTCGCCCATTTTACTGGATGAGATCACTGCGTCGATGGCAGCTTCCAGGTTGCTGTCGCCTTCCTGCTTGGACTGCATAAAGGTAGCGCCCGCGCTGAGGATGTCGCCCAGATCGAGCCCGTCCTCGCCGCCCAGGGATCCCACCAGGGAATCCAGCAGGCCGCCGGCGCC
>CAZVIH010000039.1:0-8569 GCA_964627755.1 uncultured Anaerolineales bacterium | reverse complement strand
GGGTATGCTCAATTAAATAGGAACTATTTTCTAGTGTACAATAAAAACGCCTGGATATTTAATCCGGGCGTTTTTCTCATAAGGTCAATCATATGAGGAGTGTTCTGTGGTGATTGAAAAACGGGATCTGAAGAAGCTGTTTCAGGAAATTCTCATTTTAAACTCTTTTCCCGAACAATCAGTTCAAATCACGGGAATAAAGATCGATTCACGGGATGTCAAACCAGGTGACCTGTATCTGGCGATCAAAGGCACCCGGGTCGATGGCCATGATTATATTTCGGATGCGATTTCAAAAGGTGCTTCCGCCCTGGTTGGTAATAAACCAGCCCGGGATTACCCAGTCCCTTATTTGCAGGTAGAAGATACCAGAGAAGTCCTGGCGTATCTGGCCGCCGCCTGGTATGGTTTTCCAGCCCGCCAATTGGTTGTGATCGGTGTGACCGGCACAGACGGTAAAACTACTACCGTAAATTTGATCCATCGTATCCTTATTGCCGCAGGATTGCATGCGGGATTAATTTCCACTGTAAATGCGGTGATCGGTGATCATATTTTGGATACCGGATTTCATGTCACTACCCCTGAAGCAATGGATGTGCAGCGTTATCTGGCTGAGATGGTAAGGGCCGGTATCACTCATGTTGTCCTGGAAGCAACCTCTCATGGCCTGGCCCAGAAGCGGGTCGCAGCTTGTGAATTTGACATTGGTGTGGTTACCAATATCACTCATGAACATCTGGATTATCACGGAGATTACAAAGGTTATTTGGAAGCCAAAGCGGAACTGTTCCGACTGGTCCAAAACTCTGCCGTTAAGACTGGACAGGTGAATAAGATCGCTGTGTTAAACGCAGATGACCTTTCCTATCCTGCGCTGAAAAAGATCATCATCGGGCTTGGATTAAATCTGGTGGATTACGGGAAGATAGGTGCTGGAGATTTCCAGGCTGATAATATCCAACACAGGAACGATGGGATCTGTTTTGACCTGATTGGCGCCGGTTCCAGGATCCCTGTCCAGATGGCTCTCTTAGGTGAATATAACGTATCCAATTGTCTGGCTGCGGCAGGAGCTTGCTCCGCCGGACTGGGTTTGAATTGGGAATCAATCCAGCAGGGCATCAGCAGCCTTCCGGGAATTCCAGGTCGAATGGAAAAGATAGATTATGGTCAGGATTTCCTGGCTGTAGTTGATTTTGCTCACACTCCCAATGCACTCAGGGTCGCATTATTAGCGGCCAGAGAGTTATCGAAGAACCGGGTGATCGCCATATTTGGTTCTGCGGGATTAAGAGATAAGGAAAAAAGACGTCTAATGGCAGAAGTGTCCGCGGATCTGGCGGACCTGACGGTCTTGACTGCGGAAGATCCCCGCACAGAATCTCTACAAGGCATTCTGGAAGAAATGGCGCAAGGGTTGTTGAATAATGGGGGAGTAGAGGGGGTAAATTTCTGGCGGGTGCCGGATCGAGGAGCAGCGATCAAGTTCGCCTTGAGCTTGGCACAGCAAGGGGATGTAGTGCTGGTATGCGGCAAAGGCCATGAACAGTCGATGTGTTTTGGGGATACAGAATACCCCTGGGATGACCGCACTGCCACTTCATCAGCTCTTGCTGATCTGATGGGGAAATCTGGCCCCGAAATGCCATCCCTGCCGACTACAGAAAAATAATGGCCAGATAGGTCATTAATATCTATAGTAAACCTGTCTATTGACAAAATGCAGATAGATGACTATACTAATCCCGCCATTCATATTCTTGATTGACAGGGAGGTATTTATGCCTAGAGGCCAAAGAGGAAGACCTGGTCCTTGCCGCCAGCGGAAGAGAAGGGGGCTGCGTTTGATTCTGCGCCCCAGTTTGCTTTTAATGCTTGCTGAAAAAGAAGCCCATGGATACGAGTTATATGAACAATTGGCTTCATTGGGGTTTGACCCTGAATGCCTAGATTCCAGTATTCTGTATCGGGATTTGCGTGATATGGAAGAAATGGGGTTGATTGGATCCAAGTGGGATGATGAGGAAAGTAAAGGGCCCAAAAGGCGTGTATACAGGATCCTGGACGAGGGCAAGGTCCGTTTAGGGGAATGGATCGACAACCTGGGAAATATCCAGGACCAGATCAACCAACTCACAGAAAGATATCAAAAAACAATTCAATAAAGGAAATAATCATGAAATTCGCAATATCATCTTCAACTGGAAACCCGGACAAAGAATTCAGCGCCAGATTTGGGCGCTGCGCATATTTTTTGCTGGTGGATGAAGGGGCAGACAACTGGGAAAAAATCTCAAATCCTGCTGTGAACGCTCAGGGTGGGGCTGGAACCCAGGTTGTGCAGTATCTGGCTGACCAGGGTGTTAATGCTGTGATCAGCGGTAGATACGGGCCCAATGCCTATGAGGCTCTGGCTGCTGCCGGCATTAACGCTTATCTGGCCAATTCAGGAACTCCCAGGCAGTTGTTGGAACTGGCTCAGGCGGGCTCTTTAAGCTCGGCTGCGGGACCCACTGGAGAAGGAATGCATCTTCGAGGAGGAGGCGGAAGAGGCGGAAGAGGTGGAAGAGGCGGCAGGCGCAAATGATGAGGCTTGCCGTTGCGAGTGGTAAAGGGGGCACAGGAAAGACGACTGTGGCAATTGCCTTGGCGGAGTCACTTTCATTGGACCCTGATCAGATTGTCCTGGTGAGTGATTGTGATGTGGAAGCGCCTAACGTTCATCTCTATCTGGATCCGGATTTTAAACAATCAAGGGATGTGAATGTCCTCATTCCCCAGGTCGATGAAGATAGCTGCACGGGTTGCGGGATCTGCTCTGAGGTATGTCAGTACAATGCCATAATCCTTTTAAAAGATCACCCCATGGTTTTCCCATCTTTATGCCATGGCTGTGGCAGCTGTATGCTGAACTGTCCTGAAAACGCGATCCAGGAAATACCAAATCAGATCGGAATCCTTGAACGAGGCATTGGGAAAAAGAATATTTCTTTACGCCAGGGATTGCTTAATCCCGGTGAACCTTTGACAGTGCCAGTTATTGCTGATTTAAAGAAATGGAATGAGGGTTTATCCCCTCAACTTGAAATCATTGATTCTCCACCCGGCGCGTCCTGTCCGGTCGTGGAAGCCATCCGGGGAGTAGATTTTCTGCTTCTTGTCACAGAACCAACTCCATTTGGTTTGCATGATCTAAAACAGGCTCACCAGGTAGCGAATGAATTGGGAATTAGATCGGGAGTGATCATCAACCGGGATGGATTGGGTGAAGCCGATATTGAGAGTTATTGTAGGGAAAATAATACCCCGCTGTTAATGACTATTCCACTGGATAAAAAGATCGGCGCGGGTTTGGCACGAGGCGATACTCTAATTGAAATTTACCCGGAATACGAGGATAAGTTCAGCCTTTTATATCAAGAGGTTATCCAGATAGTAAAGGAGGTTGTTGACTAGTGACTCAGCTTGTAATCTTAAGCGGTAAAGGTGGTACAGGAAAAACCAATCTCAGCGCCGCTTTTGCACACTTGTATTATCAGAATAACCCCAACCAGAAAGCAATTTTGGTGGATGCCGATGTTGATGCAGCCAACCTCGCTCTGCTGCTGGAAGCGGAGGAACTTTCCAGGGAGTTATTTATTGGAGGGGCGGTTGCCGAGATCGATCCGTTAGCATGCAATGGCTGCGGACGCTGTGAGGAGGTTTGCCGTTTTGAAGCAGTATCCTCAGTTGATGGACAATATCGGATCGACCCGATATTTTGTGAAGGCTGTGCGGCATGTTACTATCAATGTCCGGAGGATGCGATCTTGCTTGAAAAACAGCAAGCCGGCGAGTGGTATATATCAGAAACACCATATGGGAAATTCTTCCATGCCCATTTATACCCGGCTCAGGAGAATTCCGGCAAACTGGTGGCCCTGATCAAATCACGGGCCCAGGAGGAGCTGGAAAGGAGCGGCGCGGAGCTTATGATGGTTGACGGCCCTCCCGGGATAGGATGCCCGGTGATCTCTGCTGTATCCGGAGCTGATGTTGTCCTGGTTGTCACAGAACCAACCCTGGCGAGTTTGCATGACCTGGGGCGTGTCCTGGAGACTACAGCGCATTTTGAGGTCCAGGTAGAAGTATGTATCAATAAAACAGATCTTTATCCTGAAGGAGCGCAGCAGATCCGTAATTTCTGCCAGGAAAAGCATATTGATGTACTGGGTGAAATTCCCTTTGATCTGTCTGTTCCCCGGGCGATGACCCAGGGTCAGCCGGTTACGAAATTCGATCCCAAGTCACCTTCTTCTCTGGCGATAAAAGGAATATGGGAAAAGCTGATGAATGTGATGGATCAAGATAGTACTGTACAGCACTTCGTCCAAATAAAATAGGAAAATCAAAGTCCAAGGAGAAAAAATTATGAGAATAGCAGTATCAGCAGAAACAAATCAGGGCCTGGAAAGTCAGGTTGCCCACCATTTTGGTCGCTGTCCTTTTTTTGCCCTGGTAGAAGTAGAAGATAATCAAATCCAATCAGTTTCTGTGATTGATAATCCGTTTTATACCGGCCATGAAGTTGGACAGGTACCCGGTTTTATCAATGAACAGAAAGCTGAAGTGATGTTAAGTGGGGGTATGGGAGGCAGGGCGATCCAATTTTTCAATCAGTTTGGCATCGAGCCAGCTACTGGAGCTTCCGGAACAGTTGCGAATGCTGTCAATTGTTACCTGGAAGGCAAAATTATGGGAGCGTCATCTTGCGCCGAGAGCGAAGCCCATGGTCATGGTCATGACCACGATCACGACCACGAGCATAACCATTAGTCCTGGTGTTTGAATCCCTTTTCACCCTCGTTTGTTGGGGGTTTGAAGATACAGGGAGAAAAGGGATTTTTTCCAAAATCCCTTTTTTGGGTTAATACAAGTTTGGTGTTGAAGATCGAGGATACAACCTCTTCGTCCAGCTGGCACAGTTGAGAGTGGCTTTGTGCCAGACCCCGGTAAGGGCAGTGCCGCAGTTCGATTTGAGGACCATCTGGTGTTGCTTTCCAGCTGGCCCGATAGTGGTGTTCATTTAAATAAGCAACAGCCTGGTTATAAGACGAGATGTGATTTCCGGGCTCAGCCTGAAAATCTTCCAAAAAATGATTGCTGATCCTCTTTAACATCACCTGGAAATCACTACCTTCTCCCAGGACTTCCAATAAGGCTTTAAGCAGGGGAATGATGTTTTCACCGAGGGTTAGGGAGGTCAGGTTATAGAGCAGGATTGGCCGTCCCGCACATCCCCTTGAGCGCTGACCAGATATCTGGACCAAACCTTCATTTTCCAGGATCGCCAGATGGTAGCGGATGTTGGCAGGTGTCATCTCCAGGTAGCGGCCCAGTTCAGCTGCCGAAGAGCCGGGGTGGGTTTCTAAATAATCAAGGATCTCAGTTCTGGTTGCCTGCATGATGGCAGTATATCATGTCCGGGTAATTAAACAAAAAAAATTCTGTTTTAATAATTGTTGACAATGTATGAGAGGGGGCAATATAATAGGGAAGTTGTACAAATAATCACTAGCTTCACTGCGAGGAGCGTTTTTCATGTCGAGTGAATTAAACAAACCTGAGTACACCATTCCCCCTGAATTGGAAGGTACGATAGCCATCACGACCCTGGATCGAATTTACAACTGGGGCCGGAGATATTCTGTATGGCCAATGTTCTTTGGCCTGGCTTGCTGTGCTATTGAAATGATTGCCACGGCCGGGGCCCGGTTTGACCTGGCCCGTTTTGGGATGGAGATCATGCGGCCCAGTCCCAGGCAGTGTGATTTGATGATTGTCTCCGGGACAGTCACCAAGAAGATGGCTCCAATCGTCGTCCGTTTATATAACCAGATGCCGGAGCCTAAATATGTTTTATCCATGGGCGCCTGCGCATCCGGGGGCGGACCATTCAAGAGAGGTTACAACGTTATTGCTGGGATTGACAAATACATCCCTGTTGATGTCTATGTCCCTGGCTGTCCTCCTACCCCGCAAGCTTTATTATTTGGACTGATGAAAATTCAGGAAATGATCGATAAACAATCCATCAAAGAGGTCCGGTGGTACCAGAAAGAAGCAGATGAAGGTATCCCGGTCCCCATTCTGGGACCGGACCTGATCGACGTTAGAGATTATCCTAACTTGATGAAAAAGGCGCAGGAAAAGGAAACCCAGGCATGAACGAACAGATAATTGAAATCCAACCTCATGAAAAAGAAATACTCAACCGGTTTCCTGAATTACTCCAGGTTGATGAGCGGGAGGGCTATCAAGGCCTTCTGGCTGGAAGCGAAAACCTTCTGGCTGTGATGGAAGCCCTCAGGGATGAATATGGATATGATCATCTGACATCTGTAACGGGTGTGGATTATCTTGCGGAAGAAAAGATGGAAGTGGTTTACCATCTGTTCAAATCTACCGGCGGCGTGATTCTGGAGATCAAAGTTCAGATCCCTCGTTCTGACCCCATTATTCCATCCCTGGTGGATTTATACCCCGGGGCAAATTTCCAGGAACGTGAAGCCTGGGACCTTTTTGGTATCCGGTTCGAAGGCCATCCCAACCTGAAACGGATCTTGATGTGGGAGGGATTTGCCGGACATCCGATGCGGAAAGACTGGCAGGAAGCATTCTATGAAGGTGAATTTAAACCCTACGAGGACCGCTGGCCCGAAGGTAAAACATCCAAAATAGAAGCGGATAATCCCTACAAAGAAAATATTGTATACCCGAAAGGGTTTAACCCGGAAACATGGATCCCGGAAGGGGAGCAGCTGCTTTTCCAGGGAACAACCGTAATCCCGCAGGAAGATTCTGGAATTAAAACTGAACAGTTGGTTGTTAACCTGGGTCCCCAGCATCCTTCAACCCACGGTGTTTTTCGGATGGTGGCCACTCTCGATGGCGAAACAGTAGTGGGTCTTGAACCGGTAGTGGGCTACCTGCACCGCAATCATGAAAAGATTGGCGAACGCAACACTTTTTCGATGAACATGCCCTATACGGACCGATTGGATTATTTTTGTTCAATGAGCAATAACTTTGCTTATGCCCTGACAGTTGAAAAATTACTGGGTGAAAAATATCAGCCTCCGGAAAGGGCCCAGTATATCCGGGTCATTATGGCTGAACTAACCAGAGTCCTGAACCATTTTATGGCCATTGGTTTCTTCCTGAATGACCTGGGTGCTTACTTCACTCCGGCGTTATATACCATTAAGGAACGAGAATTGATCCTGGATATCTTTGAAGCCGTTGCTGGATCAAGGATGATGTGCAATTACTTCCGGTTTGGTGGTGTTGTGCGCGATTTACCTGAAGGTATGGAAGAGCATATTCGGAATATGGCCTACGAACGTCTGCCGCGCCAGGTAGATGAACTGGACCGCTATCTGGTTGATAATGAGATCGTAAAGAGCCGCAGCCAGGGTGTTGGCATATTAACACCGGAGCAAGCTATTGGCTTATCGGCTGTTGGTCCGGTGCTGCGCGCATCTGGCGTGCCCTATGATATTCGCCGGGCAGACCCCTATGGGATTTATGATAGATTTGATTTTGATGTGGCAGTCCGCTACCACGGTGATATTTATGACCGGTTCCTGATCCGCTATGATGAGATCCGATCAAGCATTAAAATCCTGCAGCAGGCCATAGACAATATCCCCCAGGGAGAGGTATTAGCCAATAAACCTGCCTATAAGTTCAAGATCCCTAAAGGTGAAGCCTACGGCCGCGTAGAAGGGCCTAAAGGTGAACTGGGATTTTATGTGGTATCAGATGGAACAGACAACCCCTACCGCTATCACGTTCGAGCGCCATCATTTATCAACCTGACAGGTTTACGGGAAATGAGTCTGGGAGAAAAAATGGCTGACCTGGTTGCCATTCTGGGTTCAATTGATATCGTGCTAGGAGAAGTAGACCGCTAACGGGCTGCAGGGTCACTGGAGATGATTATGAAAGGATTTGGGATTGTCAAGGGTTTGGGCGTTACTCTGAAACACATTTACGACACATACGCCGAGGATTTTAAAGCAGGCCGAAAACGTTATTATAACGAGGATGGTGTCCGGCAGCGCATGACCCATGATACTAAGGGTATCTTCACCGTGAATTATCCGGAGGAGAGGCTCCCGGTTGCAGAGAACTTCCGCTATGTACCTTTCCTGGTATATGAGGAGGTTGATGGTGAGAAAGTCCCCCGCTGCACAGCTTGCGGGATCTGCAGCAAAGTTTGTCCATCTCAATGCATCTGGATCACTCGCGCTGAAGATCCGGAAACCGGGAAACCGCTGAAAACACCAGCAGACTTTGCGATTGACATCGATCTCTGCATGAACTGTGGTTACTGCGCGGAATACTGTCCCTTTGATGCGATTAAGATGGACCACGATTACGAGCTGGCCTCTTATGATCGCATGGCAGAAAATATCCATCATAAGGAACGCCTTTTGAAACCAGTTTCTTATTATGCTGAGATCAGACCGGCTCATTACGCCCTGGAACAGAAAGCTAAGGCAGAGGAAGAGGCTTTAAAGGC
>CAZVIH010000038.1:0-25544 GCA_964627755.1 uncultured Anaerolineales bacterium | reverse complement strand
GAGACTACGGCGTTGAAAGTTTCTACACCCTTAGGAAAAAGAAAACCAATCCCAACGCCAACAGCCATGGCAAGGAAGATCCACAGCGTCAGGAAACGGTCCAAAAATGACAGTTTTCTATCAGTTTTTCCGTTCATATTTACTCCTTGCTCAGCCTTGGTTATTGACATAATATTTTTCTAGATATCCGGGAACTTTTTTTCTGTGTTTATTTATCATAGCTAAACCCTTTCCGACTTAGCTCAAATAAGCTGATTAAGCCTCAACGGGGGATGTTTTATCATTATTACGCTCTATCAGCCAAACCAGCAGCGCCAGTAACCCCAGGAAAATAGCCAGATAGAGTGTTACCAGCCCCAGGCTGGTGCCGTTCACCCAGGCGCCGTAAAGCAGTCCTGCAACTGTGCTGAATAACGAAACCCAGGCAACGTAAACCCAGGCTTTTAGTTTTCCAATGATGGAAGCTGTGATCAAGATGCTCTGCAGGCTGAGCTCCGGATCAGAGATCAGGTACGCCAGCAGCGGACCGCGGTGCATACCCAGGCTGAGGAACATCTGGGCGATGGGGACTTCAACCAGGGTGGGGAAGTACATAAATACGCCAAATATGACCCCCACAAAATTCCCAAGAATTGTATTTTGGCCAGCGACGGCCTGGATCCACTCCGGCTTGATCAGCACCCGGATCACTCCGACTGCAAAGACGCCGACGATCAGCAAAGGGAAGATCTGTTTAATAAAACGCCAGGTTTCCCATAAGAAATCACGCGTTTCATTCTCGGTCAGCTGGGTAGGGATCATCCAGCCCAGGAGAATGACAGATAACAGAACTCCAAAAAATTTCCCCGTAAATGCTAGCGCTACACCCCCGGGATAAGGATTGACAGACAGGGCGGCAAAGATCAGAGTCAGACCAACCAGGGCGGTTGAGATCCAGGTCCAGGTATTAAAGCCATCATGGATCTTTTCTATACCCCTCCAGGCAGTTAGTCCGATTAAGATTAAAAGGCCAATTAACACAGCGCCCTGGGCTGTCACTCCTTCCTCACCTCTTGATGGATCAAAGGGAATTAATCGGAATAAATTCTCCTGGAACTGATTTACGCCTGGAAGAGCCAAATTTATTTCAAAATAGGCAGTTTTCAGTACCTCGATCTGGAAAGTGCCCACTACCAGTAGAGCTACCAAAATGAGCAGGAATATAACAGCTACCTTTCTCATTGTGGCCTGTCCCGCGAACATCAAATCGGTTTTTTTATCATGTTCGGCATCTTCCTTGCGGAAGATCAAAGCCATGATAATGCCTATGCCGATGCCAAATGCGATCGATAATACCAACCTGGCAATCGCCAGATCCATGCCGATCACAGCACCGGTGTAGGTCAGGGCGAGAATGTTCACAGCCGGGGCGACAAAAAGAAATGTAATTGCTGGTCCTAATCCGGCTCCTTTTTTATGGATACCGGCAAAGAGCGGGATCACCGTGCAGGAGCAGACCGCCAGCAGAAATCCGGCCGCAGCAGCGGCTGGATAGGAGATATATTTGGGTGTATTGCGGCCCAGGTAGCGGGTAACGGTTTCCTTGGGAATCAAAGCAGTCATGGCCCCGGCGATATAAAAAGCTGGTAACAAACATAACAGCACGTGAGCGGCCAGATAAGCCGCAAGATTACCAACGCCGCTGAAAAACAGATGAGAAACATATTCCAATATTGCAGCCATAATGATTTTTCCTGGTTGTATTCGAATTCTTGAATGTATTAGTCCACAAAAATACCTGCCGGGGCAGGTAAAAAAACAGTCGGAACGATCTAGCTGTTTTCCAATGCGCTTGTTAAGAAAGAAGTAATTTCTCCCTGGGATGGGATTTTACCGCTTGATACAACTTTTTCATTAATAACAAGACCAGGAGTACTGAGAACGTCATATTCCATGATCTTCTGGTAATCAGTGACTTTTTCGAACTCAGCTTCGATCGCCAAGCTTGTAACAGCTTTTTTTGTTTCCTGTTCAAGTTTTTTGCAATTGGGGCAGCCAGTACCTAATATTTTGATTTGTAACATTGCTGTCTCCTTATTTCCTGATCTTAGTTAATGTCTGTGTGGCAATGGGGACAATCACAGTTCTTTTGTTTTAATGATGTTGATAATTCTGGCAAATTGTCTAATGAGATATTTAAGATGCTTGCCGCTAACTTGATAAGGTCAAAGAGGTTCTTATCAGCAACACGATAATAAACATATTTACCTTCCCGTCTGGTGTCGAGGATCCCAGCATCCCGCATCACCATCAAATGCTGAGAGATGTAGGCTTGGCGTTTATTCAATACAGCTTCCAGGTGGCAAACGCAGGCTTCTCCGTATCCTATACTGAACAGGATCTGGATGCGGAATGGAGCCCCCAGGAGTTTTAGATATTCTGCAACTTGAGTCTGTGCTTTCTCGGTCAACATATTCATAATGACGAATATATTACTCCTGTCTGGTTAAGTCGTCAAGTATAAAAATTGACATTCTAGGCATCAAAACCCTGCCCATAAACAATCACTGAAGGTTGGATTTTTGTACTCAATGAAATCGAGGTGACTGTCCTCTGGCAGATAGCAGTTTTGGAAATTGAGGCAGGCAGAGAAATGATCACCTAACAGATGGTCTTTTAGACCATTTCTTCGGATAAGGCTTCCAGATTGGTAAGATAAAAAATGAATCTAACCCAAAGTTTTCCCAGATCCAGAATGTGCATGGCCTATCCCATGAACTTCTCCCAGCTCACAGAAGCTTTTCCATTCAATTTGATAGCGCCGCAAAAGCAGGAATCCTGGCAGACACCGCAGCAGCACTTGCAGCAGGTGCGATTAGAAATTTACATTAGCGGGCCGTGGATTTTGCGACGCAAAATAAATCAATAAAAAAATAGCAGGACAATTACAAACCTCCACCAATAATTGGTGGAGGTTTGTTCTATTTGTACGAGATCTGCAGATTTTGTGAATTGAAGATCAATAAGATGTTGACCGCTCTAATTTACAGATTCTTTAGTTATAGGGAAAGTCAATTCCTAAAGGATATAATGAGGAAAAATCCAATCTTTTCAAGATCCTTCCTCAATAATTCAGGCTTGATATTTTCTCTTTGGGGCAATAAAGTAACGCTAACCTTATAATTACACCTCTTATGCCAAAGCGTTCTTTCCTTTTACTCCTTTCTCTGCTGATCATCACCTGGTCGGCGGCTGCCTGCAGTTCAGAGATGAAGATGGTTAAGAGGGAGTATTCTGGAATCGCAACGCTGACACCTTTTCTTCCCAAAGCAACATTCACGAGCGTAAACACTCCAATGATACCAAATGGGGGGACTGACGTCATAAACCCTACCCGGACCGCGACCTCCGAAGCAACTTTTCCAGATGAAACCAGTGAAGTGGCTGGCACAGAGCAAATTTTAGCCACGTTCTCAATCACACCAACGCTGAGCGGGAGTCCCGTTTGGATTTCCGCCACCGCGACACCGATCACGCCAACTGCCACCTTGAGTAAATCCCTGAATACTTACACGCCTAAACCAACTGCTGCGACTTCAGTTCCTGCCGTGACATTGCTCCCTTCGTTGACAGGGGAACCTGCTGCTACGACTATCCCTTCGTCGACATCAGTTCAAACATCGACACCTGCGCCAACAAATACATCTGTCCCCTCAGCTACATCAATACCGGTTGGTTGCTCTTTCTCTGGGAATGCAACTTATGAAAATCAGGTCATCGATTTAATTAACCAGGAGCGAATGGATCGGGGCCTTTCTGCCATGACCCAAAATTCAAGCTTGAGCCTGGCTGCCCGTCGGCATAGCGAGGACATGGCGTGTAATGACTTTTTCAGTCATACAGGATCTGATGGATCTACTCTCGGCAGTCGAATTTTAACAGCTGGATATAGCTATAGTTGGGCCGCCGAGAATATTGCCGCTAGCTCGAACTGCAGTTTCTCGGCTCAGTCGGTAGTGAATATGTGGATGAACAGCACCGGGCACAGGAATAATATGCTCAGCGAGAATGCTGTTCACATCGGGGTGGGGTTCCGATGTGTGAGTGACAGCACATCGGGTGATTTGGATGCCTATTACACAGCGGATTTTGGGAGACCTTAAGATTATCCCCAAGGAATTTTTGTTTTGCTACTTCACGGCGGTGGTGTAGGGAAATTGATCCTGTCTCTTATGAGTAAAGCTTGGAGGAAATCAAGCCGTCAAATTAGTAGATTCGGAATGTGATGGTACAGTTATCGTGCAAGCGTGATGCAATTAGTGTGGATATGAGGGATTTTGTGCTTTTGATAGATTGTTCTTGGTAAATTTACTTCCATGGAAAGGATAAATTCAGTTTATTTTCCCATCCCCTTTCTTCGCTCAGGGTAAGTTGTGGTTTGAGGATTTTTTCGCTACTATTACACGGTCACGGCCTTCCCGTTTGGCTAAATACAGAGCGTCATCGGCAGCTCTCAAGATGGCTGTTGGGGTTGAACCATTAATGGGGAAAGCAGCCACACCTAGAGACATAGTCACACCATCGAGGATCTTGTCATCATAGTTTATTTGCAAGTGCTTGACATCTTCGTGGACTTGCTCAGCGCGTTGGTGAGTGATTTCCTGCGAGGCTTCAGGCAGAATGAGGGTGAATTCCTCTCCACCGTAGCGGCAGGCAATGTCCGACGCGCGGATGCTTTCCTTCAAAGTCTCTCCAACTTGCCGCAATAACACATCGCCGGCTTCATGACCGTGGGTATCATTAAATTGCTTGAAGTGATCGATGTCCAGCATGATGATACCGAGCGGAAGTTTATTGCGTGCAACTCGACTCAATTCGCGATCCAATGTCTCTTCTAGGTACCGCCGGTTGAACAGCCCGGTCAGCGGATCACGGATGGACAATTCGCGCAGCAGTGTTTCGCTTTCGATGAGTTGGTTGGTCTGGCGATCAATCTGGTCAAGGTCTCTGCGATTAATGAAGTTGGAGATGATGCATAGAATTGATATAAACCCGAAAAATCCCAGCAAACTTGACCATTGAGTTCCTGACAGAACCGGGCTGTAAAGCGACAACAGCCATAGAGCTGCAAGCTGCGTCGCAGCCAGAATGATTGTCACACGTGTTGAGAGCAAGAAGCTGCATAGGACCACAGAAGCTGTGATGTATAGCAGTCGAAAAATATCACTACCCAGGGCTGCAAAATTCAGCAGGATTGAGGTCCAGGGGGCCAAGATCATACAGGTAATGATCAATCCTGCTGCGGCTGTGTAATGCCCTGCGCGGTTCAGGCCGAAGGCAATGGCAAAGATGAATAACAAAATCCCAATTAGAATGGTATAAACGCCGCGCAGATCAATATCGATGTTGATGGATAATAAGGATACCAAGAATAGCACCGCACTGAAGAGCAGAGTCAGAATTATTATAGTCAACACATACGACCGGCGGCGCTGTGGTTCAGAGAGTGTCGTTGCCGATTCGGTCAGACTATGCCATACGACTGCAAAAGTACCCGGCTGATGGTGAGTCTCTGAAGAGACATTAGGCGTAGGAGAGTTTTTCATATTCAATTGACCATTCATCAAGCTTTGGCCGAGCGATACGAAGTGGCTCTATGGAGCGAGCAACCTAATGGTAGAGCTCATCTGCCCAAGATTATTTGATCGTAATTGCGCTGTTACTTCAAAGAAGTTGGGTGGAGCAAGGATCAGTTTGCTGTCTATTGGTCAAGGGATTATGAAAAAATGAGGATACCATTGGGCTGGTAGTTAGTATTATATAATTAAACTTGGGGTTTCTTTGTGTGTGATATCTTTGATTCTTTGATAAGAGCGACAGCAAAGATAATCCTAAAAATCACATTTCCAGCGGTATTAATCCAGTATGCACTCTCTTGTTTTCTTATAATTCCATGAAAAAAAGGAACCAATGGTTTAACCATTATGTTCAGCAAATGAAAAAACATCACAAAGATTAGTTATTACAACTGGCATTATACAACCAAATATACATGGCCGATATACTATTGGTCATCAACACATAAGCCATAAAAGAGTATGCGCCATACAACTCACCCGTCATAAATCATAAGGGTAAATCATGGTGCAGCTGAGGAAGAAAGGTTGAATTTTGTATTCTTGATCGGCAGTTCTTAATCAAAGTTTTGATAAACAAAAAACTGTCCGTTGATGGCTTTGCCCGGAGTACATTAGTAAGGCAGGAATGTTAGTTTAATTGGGGCACTCCATCCTGGTCGTGCTATAATATTATCAATTCACCGACCAGCGCCATAGGTCAGCCACGAAAATCTATCAACAATCAAGCCCAAGATTGTATAAAACTTATCTGTCCTTTATATGTTTTATCTCTGTTTCAGGTTTCTCTAACAAGTAGGAGATGCATTCCCTTGAACGAGCCCAAAAAACAGCGGCGGAATAAAAATACAACTTCTTCTAGTTCAAACGCCACTCCCTCTAACACTGAAATGAATACCATCAACTCAAAAATCCCCTTTCCTATCATTGGAATAGGTTCTTCCGCGGGAGGACTTGAGGCACTCGAATCATTCCTCTCTAATGTGCCTGAGTGCAGCGGCTTGGCTTTTGTGATTGTGCAGCATCTTGATCCGACTCGTAAAGGTATCATGGTGGAATTACTCCAGCGAAGGACAACCATGGAAGTATTCCAGGTTAAAGACGGGATGCCAATAAAACCTGACAGTGTTTACGTTATTCCTCCGAATAAAGACCTGTCCATTTTGCACGGACTTTTATATCTCATAGACCCTGTTCAACCACGCGGTTTACGACTGCCCATTGATTTTTTCTTTCGCTCAATGGCACAGGACCTGGGCGAAAACAGCATCGGTGTAATCCTTTCTGGAATGGGATCAGATGGAACCCTGGGTTTCAGAGCGATCAAAGAACAGGCCGGTGTGACCTTTGTTCAGCTTCCATCCTCCGCAAAATTCGACAGCATGCCTCTCAGCGCGATAAATGCCGGATTAGCAGATGTAATCGCTCCGGTAGAAGATATTCCTGCGAAAATTCTCTCTTATGTGCAACATACACCTTTGATTGTTGCCCCCGGACTCCCTATTGAAGGAAAAATCCAATCGGGAATTGACAAGATATTAATTTTATTGCGCGCCCAGACCGGACATGATTTTTCTTTATACAAAAAAACAACCATCAATCGCCGTATTGAACGACGGATGAGCATCCACCAGATCGAAAGAATTGAAAGCTATGTCCGTTTATTGCAGGAGAATCCTCAGGAAGGGGAATTACTTTTTCGAGAACTATTAATTGGGGTAACAAGTTTTTTCCGCAATCCAAGTGCCTGGGAGCAGCTAAAAACGGAGGTTCTACCAGAACTGCTAAAGTCAAGTGAATCTACCCGGGCGTTAAGAGCCTGGGTTCCCGCCTGTTCCACTGGCGAGGAAGCTTATTCGCTGGCAATCCTCTTCAAAGAAGCTTTACAGGAATTAAATAATCACAATTTTCCCATAGCCATATCGCTGCAGATATTTGCATCTGACCTGGATCAAAATGCTATAACAATTGCACGGGAGGGTGTTTATCCAGCAAACATAAGTGCGGATATACTTCCTCAGCGACTTGAAACCTTTTTTACTAAAATCGAGCGCGGCTATCAGGTAGAAAAATCCATCCGTGACATGGTTATATTCGCTCCTCAAAACCTGATCATGGACCCGCCTTTCACAAAGCTTGACTTGATTTGCTGCCGCAATTTGCTGATTTACCTCGAACAAGAACTGCAGAAAAAACTTGTGCCCCTTTTTCACTACAGCTTGAATCCAAACGGTTTTTTGTTTTTAGGCAGCGCTGAAACAATCGGTGGATTAGAAAATTTATTTAAACCCCTGGCAGGAAAATCCCGCTTATATCAGCGCTTGGAATCTGGGCTGGTCCCTGCAAGGGTTGAATTCCCCAGTGCTTTTTTTTCCTATCAAAAACCACGAAAAAATATTGATAAATTACCGGTAAATGTTCAGGCGCTGGCAGAGAAAATGCTCCTCCAAAATTATGCTCCTGCAGCAATTTTAACCAATAACAAAGGGGATATTCTTTACGTCAACGGAAGAACGGGAAAATATCTCGAACCCGCAGCAGGAAAAGCTAACTGGAACATTTTTGCTATGATTCGGGAAGGAATGCGGTACAAAATAAACGCAGGATTTAATAAAGCCCAGAAGGAACAAGGTCCAATAAAAATCAAAAATGCAGAAGTTGAAAACAATGGCGGGAAGTTCCTGGTCGATATCACCATCCAGCCCATCCTTTCCCCCGAATCATTAGGGGGAATGTTCATGATCATTTTTAACGATGTGGACTTACCTGCAGAATTTATAATGCCTGATTCAACTCAATCAGACACAGTTCACCATGAACTTTTTATGGATCAGGAACGCGAACTCAAGCATGCCCGGGAGGAGCTGAGAGCCATGCGGGTGGAGATGCAAACCACCCAGGAGGAACTGATCTCCACAAACGAGGAACTGATGTCAACCAATGAGGAACTTCAGTCAACCAATGAGGAGCTGACCACATCCAAAGAAGAGATGCAGTCCATGAACGAGGAACTGCAGACGATTAACCAGGAACTGCAAGCAAAAGTGAGTGATATTACCATCGTCAATAACGACATGAAAAATCTGCTTGACAGCACGGACATCGCCACCCTGTTTCTTGATAATCAATTATGTGTGCGTCGTTTTACAAGTGAAACCAGCAAAATTACTCATTTGATTCCTGGCGACATAGGCCGTCCAATTA
Organism: uncultured Anaerolineales bacterium; assembly: GCA_964627755.1. Taxonomy (GTDB): domain Bacteria; phylum Chloroflexota; class Anaerolineae; order Anaerolineales; family UBA11858; genus B10-G9. The sequence continues at coordinate 16,725 of CAZVIH010000038.1, read as the reverse complement.
CCGACATCGCCTCAAGCTTGCTTTACCCCCAATTGGCTGATGACGCTAGAGAAGTGCTGCGAACGCTGATTATGGTCGAAAAGCATATTCCAACTAATGGTGGAGCTTGGTTCTCAGCCAGAATTCTTCCCTACCGGACACACGATAATATCATCGACGGTGTGGTAATCACCTTTATGGATATAACAGATTTAAAGAAACTCGAAGTTGACTTGCATAACGTTAAAACTAAACTGGCCGAAATGGATTTAATAAAGAAGTCTAAAAAAACTTAAGGAAGGATTAAACCTTGAAGAATACGACCCCCCTTTCGGATCCTGAAGATTTTCGCCGTCAGGCGGAAGAGCGTCTGCGTAAAAAGAAACGAAGCCAGCCCCAGCAGCCGATCGCTGAAACTGAAGCTTTGCGTTTACTTCACGAGCTTCAAGTGCATCAGGTGGAATTGGAAATGCAGAACGAGGAGCTCATGCAGGTCCGAGAAGATCTAGAATTGGCGCTTCGTCAATACATTGAACTGTATGATTTTGCCCCTGTGGGTTTCGCAACCTTGACCCAGGATGGCACAATACTCAATTCTAATTTAGCATTCTCTTATCTGCTTGGCAGCGAACGAAAAACTCTCATTAATCAGCGATTTGGATCCTATGTATCGATTGAGTACCACACCTCATTTTATGTATTCCTTGACAAAGTTTTTTCCAGCGGAAATAAGGAGACCGTCGAACTGGTCCTTAAGCAAAGCACGGGCGATCCAAAATGGGTCCAGCTGGAAGCCATTGTTGATTTTTCGGGCAAGAACGAGGATGTCTGCAGTGCGGCTGCTGTCGACATCACTAAACTCAAAAGGGCAGAAGACCAACTTAGAAACCTGGCCATTCACGATAGCTTAACAGGTTTATATAACCGAAGTTTCTTTATGGAAGAGCTGGCGAGGATGGAACGCGGCAGATCCTACCCTGTCAGCCTGGTAATGGCTGATGTAGATTTTTTAAAGGAGACAAACGACCTTCATGGTCATGCTGCCGGAGACAGCTTACTCAAACTGGTTGCATCAGTGTTATTGGCTGTTTACCGCGATGAGGATGTGGTAGCGCGCATTGGTGGGGACGAATTTGCTGTAATTCTTCCGAATACCAATCTATCCACGGCGAACTCAACTCTGCAGCGAGTGCGTGGTACTATCGCGAAAATGAGTGCCGATCAAATGCAAACCCCATTCCATCTTTCTCTCGGTGCAGCTACAGCGACGTCACCTGCACTTTTTAAAAATCTGCTTCACCAGGCGGACACATTTATGTATCAAGAAAAAAGGGACTATCACGAAAGGGCTAAATATGACAAAACAGCAAAAAAAGGGGAGTGAGTCCAGTTCCTCAAGCATATAATCCGCGAATCTATAATCTTCTTACGGACTTTTCCGATATTGGTGAAACTTCTCTGTTCTCACTATCATAATAATTTGGACTGTTTTTGAATTTCTTTTTTTTTAATTAGTGGCTGCCAGTCGATCGGGCAGGGTCTGTTGTTTGGCAGTATGCCATTGTTCTTCAATAATGACGGCTCACAGAAAATGTATATCGATTGTCGCTGAATGTTCCAGTTTTGGTCGCCTTGCCAACCAGCAGGTAATAAACACTATACCTAACAAAGATTCTGTATGGTGGATAATTTCTGGGATATTTCCCCAGCAGAGGGAATTAGTGAGGTTTTCCGCTTCCAGGAGAAGCTGAATGTGGAAGTCCTTGCATAATTGTAGGTTAGCCTGGATTGCCTTTTACTGTATCATTCTTTACAATGGTATATAACCTGAAGGGTTTGCATACACCTCGAAGGAAAATTACTTACACAGGAGGTAAACACCATGTTATTCGCACCTAAAGAAAAAGGCCAAGGTCTCGTAGAGTATGCGCTTATTCTTGTATTAGTCGCAGTTGTAGTTATTGTTATTCTCTCTCTGCTTGGCCCCGCTATTGGTAACATTTTCAGCAATATCGTTCAAAATATCTAAACGAACCATAATGGTTCTAGGCGAGTGACCGCCTCCTAAGTCACATATGCTAAACCCTACCATCCGGTAGGGTTTAGCTTTTTCTGATATACAATCTGGTTCCTATTGATGCTGATCGATATGATAATAATAGGAAACTCAGCTAATTAGTACGACCTCCCGCAGAATAAAGGGGAACAATCAGCAAGTAAGTTTTTGGAATATATTAGTGAAATAAAATGTCCAGGATGATAATCAGTCTGGCATGGAGTTAGAATGAAGTCAGGCGCCAATCCGTTGGGTTTATTTTTCTTGTGAGAGAGTTATGGAACTAGATGAGTAAGGATATTTATTTGATGGGTCAAATTTGCCAAAAGCAATACCTTGTGTTAAAATGCCGTCCGGCAGAGCTGAAGTCGCGGCTCTGCTGTGTCATGTAAAAAGAAGAACAGACAAAAGGTTATATAAATATGCAGATCGGAATTGTGGGGCTGCCTAACAGCACCAAAACAACCATTTTTAATGCCCTGACTCATAGCCAGGAGATCACTGCTGTGACCAGCTCAGGAAAGATTGAAGTGCATACAGCGATTGTGGATGTTCCCGACATCCGTGTAGATGTGTTAAGCGATTTGTTTAAACCTGAAAAAACCACCTATGCCCGAGTGCAATATAACGATGTTGCTGGACTAAAGATAGGGTCTGGTCGAGATGGAAGCTTAAGCGGGGAATTGTTGAACATTATTTCTCAAAGCGATGCTTTACTTCATGTAGTGAGAGCTTTTGAAGATGATCGGATACCACATCCGGAAGGAAATGTGGATGCAGTTCGGGATCTATCAGCCCTGGATTTTGAATTCTTGATCTCGGATTTGCAAATTGTCGAACGGAGGCTAGAGAGGTTAATCCACGATCTGGATAGGAAAGGCGCCTATCCCGAGAGGTCTGTGGATCAAGCCGAGCATGATGTATTGGTCCGGGTCAAAGAAGGTCTGGAAAATGAAATACCTATCCGGGGCATGAAAATTTCCCCGGCAGAAACGAAGATCCTGCGTGGATTCCAATTCTTGACAGCAAAACCAGCTCTGGTTGCTCTGAATGTAGGTGATGAGGGAAGTGATAATCCAGCAGATTTTCCGATCGATCCGGAAAGATCTGATGTGATTTGTCTGCACGGTGCCCTGGAAATGGAAATCGCCCAGCTTGATAAGGATGATGCGGAGATATTCATGGCAGAATACGATATCACGGAGCCGGGGTTGAACCGTTTGATCCGCTTGAACTATGAATTGCTGGGATTGCATTCCTTTTTTACCGTTGGTGAAGATGAAGTACGAGCCTGGACGATTCCTCAGGGTGCAACAGCCGTGGAGGCAGCGGGAGCGATCCATTCGGATCTTGCCAGGGGTTTCATCAGGGCAGAAGTGGTTAAATATCAGGATCTAGTTGATGCTGGTTCTCTGGGGGAAGTGAAAAAACAGGGCAAAGCACGTCTTGAGGGCAAGGATTATGTTGTTCAGGATGGGGATATCCTTAATATCAGGTTCAATGTTTAACGGCGATAAACATCCCGCTGTCTTTAGTGATTTCGATGGAGCCGTTTTCTGAGATCCGGTTTTGAAGGTAGCGGCGGAGTTTCAGTGTTTGAAAATCAGTTTCGTCCAGTTTTGTATAAGATTTAATATATCTGATAATTGGCTCAACCTGATCCACGATCAAACTGTCTGGATATTCTAAAAAGCGGATATTACTGAATTCCTGGCGAAGTATATCTTCTCCGTTTTCTATGCTAAATCTAAGAGTTGGCGTCCCCCAGTCAGGTCCTTCTTGCTCGGGAAAAAATTGGGATTTCCAATCCCTGATTTCCTTTAAATGTGCCTCTCCATTGGTAGATGCGTATAGGCAACCAGCAGGTTTTAACACTCGGCTGATTTCTTTCGCTGCGGCAGGTATATCCGGAAGATGATATAGCATGTGATTGGCGATTACAGCGTCAAAAACGGTCTTAGGGAAAGGAATTTTACAGGCGTCATGTACAATGTGTTTATAAGTTCCGGAATTTCCTAGATCGGTGCTGGCTTCCTCCAGCATGCCGGCAGAAATATCAGAAAGATAGATATCCCAGCCAGATTGAATCCTCTTCCGATTTTGCTTCCAGAGATAACCCGGGCCGCAGCCCAATTCCAGGATCCTGCACTTTTCAGGAATGTTTAACTGATCTAAGACCCAGAAATGCCACCCGATATGATTCGTGCTGAAAAGCTGGTGAAGATCAGCTCGGGCGGATAGATTGGAGGAATCCTTATATTGATCTTTTCTTAAATAATCGGGATCAGTTAATCCGTATTTCATAGCTGGGTAGTGTGATGATTTATGGGTCTTTAAGAGATCACAAGCGGTTCTTCTGGATTATGGAATGAATTAAAATTGGTGTGAACCAGCATGTTTAATCCCGTCTTTATAATCCTGCAGTCATGGTTTGTTTTCTAAGTCGATCCAAAAAATTAGTCTAGATCTTGATACCTTGTTTTTCTGTTTTTTTCAGGCTAATGGAATAGTCAGTCAGCCGACCGATTAAAATCATCACAACATCCAATATTTTCATATTGTGATGATCCAAATTAAACGATCTACCGGCTCCGTAAAAATTTTGGAAGCCGGTAGTATGTTGATTTGGCATGATAGCTGGTCCTGGCTGAATTATTGGCAGGTATCAGATTCTTTGAAATAAGTACCAGGGCCGCAAATCAGTACGCCTTCAGCGTTATTGAAACATTCATCCTTTTTACTGTACAGAAAAACGGGGTCCTCGCCCAGGATTTCCACTTCGTCGGTAACCATGATGCAGTCGTGCAGGAATGCAAAAGAGAAGTGGTAATCGTATGATACAATTTGGAATTCGCTATCGAGTTTTATGTACGAATAGAATTTCTGGGGACAGGACTCACATTCAATATCTCCGAAATTCGTAACTTCACCGCAGACAATAATTTGATCGCCTTCTTCGTCAGCTGTGATAGATTTGGGGTTTCTGCAGCCTCCCTGGTAAGCGCGCAGTGTAGCTGTGGGAGGGATAGCAGTATCTTCAATGATGATAGCTGCAAGGGAGGGGTCAGGAAGTACTACTGCTTCTTCTTCAGTTGGTTTTTCACCAGTCAGGATATAGTTGATACCGTCCTTGGACGCGAATAGCATGACCGACATCAGTATCACCGCAAAAATGCTGGAAATTGTCAAATTAGATAAATAGTCTTTGCGTATGATCGTTCGCGAGGCATGAAGAAACGAATAAACACCTCCAATCGGCACAAATGACAATAAGAAAGCGCCTGCTTTTTTATTGGGGGTTGAATCTTTCTTCAAGGTTTGTTCTTGAACTGCCCAGAAGCCGATCATCACCCGGGTTAATACCTGGGATACGATTGCGGCTATTATTATATTCTTCACTGTACCTACATCGAGAAATACTGGCAGAGCTGTGATGGCGATGTTCATACCCCAGAAGAAAATCAATAAAAGCAGCAGGCTGAGAACAGTCTGCTCAGGCGGGATATATGAATCGGTTTTTGGGGTTTTGAGGATTTTGGGAGCATCCAGCTCCTCACTGCTTCCGTTTCCGGTTTTATAACCGCAGAAGGGGCAGGAGGCAGAATTAGGTGGCAGTTCCTTATAACACTCGGGGCAATATTTCATCATATTCATAAATAATTTCAACCTGCATATAAGAAAGGATTATCCCTTTTAGTATAGCATGAACAAATAATATGAGATCTGTAATTGGTTTACTGTTTTGTAAGAGGATCTTTGAAATTCGGGGATTACGTCATTTATTTTAATAAGGAGGAGCTTACCTGGTCTGGGATTTGAAGATAGGAAGCCATTCAGATGAGACAAACTCTGGAGCGAATTTGGTTCTTGCTCTCCGGTTCGCCCAGGTCAGGATTTCCTTACTCTTTGCTGCGTTGGTGCATAAACGATCTGGAGAAGGCATGATATGGACTCGAGCCAGATCCAGTCGGTCTGAATCCCAGCAGATCTGCACGGTTAACAGGGCCTCGGTTTCGCCATCGGTATGATCCCTGCAGGCAACCTGCAGCAGCTGGAGTTGTTCTTGGCTGACGAAGGGGTTTTCCTGGAGAAGTTTGCCGGCCAAGACCGCTCCCCTCTGACCATGGCCTGGATCCCAGGTTTGGTTGTGCCGGCAGGCATCATGAAATATCGCAAATAGGCTGATCACTGTAGGATCCCCACCTTCAATCTCGGCTAATCTCAAACCGTTTTCAAGCACCCTGGCCCAATGGCTGAGACCGTGAGCGCCGTTCGGTTTTAATATATATTGAGATGCAATTTTTTCAAGGAACGGTTTTAGGTCAATTGAATTCAAAGTTGAGCCTCTTAGTGAATCGATGACGATATCAATAATTATACCTATGTGGAGATATATATATTTAAATTTTTCCTCTACCTCCTGAACGCAGGTGCTGGGGGTATGTTATGCTATAGGGGGGATATATATAATATAAACGGATTGGAAAACAGAGACAATATTTGAGTAGAGGTGACATGAAATTTGGTTACTTTGATGATCAAAACCGGGAATATGTAATCCAGCAACCAAACACTCCACTACCGTGGATAAATTTTCTTGGGAATGAAAAATATTTTGGAATAATCTCAAATACAGCAGGGGGGTACTCTTTTTATCAAGATGCACGATTAAGGCGAATAACACGATATCGATATAATAATGCCCCTTTAGATGTAGGTGGAAGGTACTTATACATCAGGGATAATAAGGCAGCCAGTTTGGGACAGGAGGATTACTATTGGTCACCCAGCTGGCAACCTGTTCGAAAAGATCTTGACCAGTACCAATGCCGCCACGGCCTGGGGTATACCACGATCCTCGGGAAAAAAAATGATCTGATTTGTGAGGGATCCTATTTCGTCCCCCTAAATCAAGATTTTGAGGTGTGGCGTTTTACTCTGAAAAATCAAAGGAAACAGCCGGCAGATCTTTCGCTATATTCTGCGGTTGAATTTTGTTTATGGGATGCAGCTGATGACCAAAATAATTTTCAGCGAAATCTCTCAATTGGTGAAGTCGAAGTGGAAGATGGTGTGATCTATCACAAGACCGAATATAGAGAACGGAGAAACCATTACTCCTATCTGGCATGTTCTGTTCCTATAAAAGGTTTTGAAACTCAGAGAGAGGCATTTCTTGGACCTTATCGCGGCTGGGAAAATCCGCTGGCTGTTGAAAAAGGTACTACGGAAAATTCTCTGGCTCACGGTTGGCAGCCGATTGGCGCACACCATATCCGTCTCACTCTTCAGCCTGGAGAAAGTCAGGAAGTTATATTCATTTTAGGATATCAGGAAAATTCTCGGAAAAAAAAATTTTCAGATCCTGAATCGCAGATCTTAAATAAATCAGAAGCCAAATCCAAACTAAAGATGTACCTGAATTCTGATTATGTCGTTAATGCATTATCAGAATTGAAGGAATACTGGGATGATTTACTGGGTGTCTATCAGGTAAATACTCCCGATCCTCATATTGATCGTATGGTTAATCTCTGGAATCAATATCAGGTCATGGCAACCTTTAATTTTTCAAGATCCGCTTCCTATTTTGAATCTGGAATAGGCCGGGGTATGGGATTCAGGGATTCGAATCAGGATTTACTTGGTTTTGTACACCTGATTCCCGAAAGAGCCCGGGAAAGGATCTTGGACCTGGCAGGAACACAAAAAGAAGATGGAAGTGCTTATCATCAATACTCACCGTTAACAAAACGCGGAAATGATGCAGTTGGGAGCGATTTTAATGATGATCCTTTGTGGCTTGTCCTTGCTGTGGCAGCCTATTTAAAGGAGACCGAGGATTGGCCTATCCTAGATAATCTTGTCCCGTACGATAATCAGCCTGGCTCGGAAAAGACTCTGTTCCATCACCTGAATGCTTCCATTAATTTCACTCTGGACCGGTTGGGTCCCCATGAATTACCGCTTATTGGGCGGGCGGATTGGAACGATTGTCTTAATTTAAATTGTTACTCCACGGAACCAGGACAATCTTTTCAAACTACGACCAATAAAGGCGGCAAGACCGCAGAATCGGTTTTTATAGCTGGTCTATTCATCCTGGCTGCCAATGAAATGGTGAAGATTTCAAAATTCAGAAAAGATGAGATATCCGTAAATAGATACCAGAAAGCAGCAGAGAAAATGGAATTAAGTATCTGGGAGCATGGCTGGGATGGGGAATGGTTCAAGAGGGCTTATGATGATGCAGGGGCCCCTGTTGGGTCCAGGAGTTGTGCGGAAGGTCAGATCTTCATTGAACCTCAGGGATTTTGCATTATGGCTGGACTGGGGTTAAGGAATGGAAAAGCCAGAATGGCATTGGATTCAGTTAATGAACGCTTGGCGACGGAGCACGGGATTGTTCTACAACAACCAGCGTATAGCAAATACTATCTTAACCTCGGTGAGATAACATCTTATCCACCGGGGTATAAAGAAAACGCTGGAATATTTTGTCATACAAACCCATGGATCATGATTGCAGAAGCTATGCTGGGCGAAGGTAAAAAAGCTTTGGATTATTATCACCTCATAAATCCGTCGGTCAGAGAAGAATTCAGTGATCTGCATAAATGTGAGCCCTATGTATATGCCCAGATGATAGCTGGAAGGGATGCTGCCACGCCTGGCGAGGCAAAAAACTCCTGGTTGACAGGTACTGCTGCCTGGAATTTCCTGGCCATCTCTCAGTGGATCCTGGGTATTCGCCCGGATTACGACGGATTGATTATTGATCCGGTTATTCCTGAGGAATGGAATGGGTTTCAAGCGGTTAGGAAATTCCGGAACGTTACTTACAAAATCAATGTTTCCAGAATTGGCCAGGGTGATGATTTGAAAATATCTATTGACGGTAAACCCATCAGAGGAAATATTATCAAACGAGTTCCCGGAGATTTATCTGAAATTGAGGTGGATGTGTCCATCGGTAGTGTTACTTGAGTAAATATGATCGAAGCGAGCCATGATTGCGAATAAAGTCCTAAAAAGAATCTTTGGAGATCGGTTAAAAATTGATTGGAAGATCGCAGTAGTGACGATTGTAAGCACTTTGCTGATCATGGTTGATTATTATTACAGTCCTACTTCAAAGAATTATTTTGATAGTATTCTGCTTTATCTAGCGATACCTTTATTGATCACGACCCTGATTTTCGGAGATAAGCCACGATCATTAGGTTTTACATTCGGCGATTGGAAAACCGGGTTGTTATTGACAATCCTGGGCCTGATAATTATGACTCCCATTATATGGTTCCTGGGTGTAAAGAATCCTGGAATGATGAATTATTACGCCCGCTCCCAGGAAGGTTTGGTCTGGAAAAAAGCGCTGGAGATATTTGGCTGGGAATACTTATTCCGGGGCTGGATCTTGTTCAGTTATGCTAAAAAATATGGTTCTGATGCGCTCTGGATACAGGCTGTGCCGTTTGCGATCGCTCATCTGGGCAAACCAGATCTGGAAACGCTGTCCACTATCTTTGGAGGTTTTGCATTTGGTTGGGTTGCCTGGCGAACAGGCTCATTTTTCTATTCTTTTTTAATACATTGGTTTATTGCAACATTGATAGTCCTGATCTCTTCGAGTATCTTAGGATGATCTTTGATTATTAATTTGCCAGTTGATAATTTCTGTCAGGATTTAAAGGAGAGTAAATGGGATTAAAGGTGCTGACCGCAGTTGCGAAAGGAGGTAAAACTGCTTGGGCAGTGACTCAATCGCGGATCTATGCTGCTGGATTATTTAAAACTCCTTATGTGCTATTGCCATCCAGTACACAAGTGGACGATTTTAAACAAAGGCTTGGCAACCAGGGTGGCGCACTGGGAGTGTATTTAGGCACTTTTCAGGATATATCCCGGGTAATCCTGAATAGATCTAAACTCAACCTGATTGTTATTTCCGAAACTGCTCAGATCAACCTGCTGGGTTCTATTCTAGAAAACCTTAGTTTGAATTATTATCAAGGGATTAAGCATAAACCTGGGTTTGCTCAGACTGTGCTTGCTATTATCAGGGAATTAGAAGCGGGAGAAATAGAACCAGTAAATTTCCGAAGTACAGTTGGCGAGATAAATCAAGATGGAAGACTGGGTGAATTGGCTCTGATTTATGAGGAATACAATAATCTGCTGCTCAGAAATAACTTGGTTGACCCTGCCGGGTTGGTCTGGAAGGCTGTTGAGACCCTCGCAGCACAACCAGAGATTTGCCCGGAATGGGATTTGTTGATAGTTGATGGATTTGACGATCTTGCTCCTGTTCAAATCGATTTAATAGTTACTCTCTCCAAGCTTCTGCCAGATGTTATTGTTACGCTCACCGGCTCGGAAGAAACGCCCAACAGGCCGATCGTGCATAAACGATTTAATCACTTAAGAGCAGAGTTGGAAGAAAAACAGCAGGTAGAATTTATCCACTTCGATAGAAAAAAGAATGTAAATAAGGAAGGCTTATTTGAGGAGCTGGAAAAAATTCTGTTTTCCAGTAATCTGGGAGAACCTCTAGATACTCAAGGAAGGATCAAGATGGTGGCAGTACCTGACAGGGAATATGAAGTAAGGTCTGCTTTTCGCTGGATAAAAAAATTAATCTCTGAAGGAAGTATCGAACCAGGTCAGGCGGCTCTGATCATGCGTAATCTGGAGCCGTACCGGAAAATAATCAATAAAGTCGCTCAGGAATATCAATTGCCAGTATTTATCAGAGGTGGACTCCCGTTGGAGGAGAATCCTGCTGTTGCAGCAATTTTGAGTTTGTTAGATCTGGCCAGTTTCGGGAAAGAAGGTCTGGCATGGCATGATGTGGTATCTCTCTGGCAATCCCCATATTTTGATTGGAGTGTGATCTCTCCAGAAGATGCTCTGGAAAATTCCCATGAAATCCACTTGAGAGAGACTAAACAGCTTTCCGAAATTGCCAGGTGGGGCAGTGTCATCCAAGGTCTTGAGCAATGGAAAGAGGCGTTCGAAAGATTAATGGAGATTCCTGCAGGAGAAGGGAAATTTTCTTCACGAATCTCTGTTCTTGACCAGATCCCTACTGGCAAAATGGCTCAACAACTGTGGGAGAAATTCGGATCTTTTTTAGAATTGATAACGCCACCAGATGATGGCTTATCTTCTGAAGTGTATATCATGTGGATAGAAAACCTGCTTGGTGACCTGAATATAGAGGATGATCGAACCAGAGGATTAAACCTTTTCCAGATGGCGCTTGAAGGTGGTCCAGATCTTTTTCGGCGGGATTGCCAGGCCATACTAAGATTGACAGGATTATTCAGGGAATATATTGCTTCAGATCAGTTGTGCTGTTTTGGGCCAACCACATTTAGAAACGTTCTTGTTGATCTGAAATCAGAAATTATCCGCCAATCTTATCAACCATCTCGGGATGGGGAAAATTTGATTATCTGTGCGGATTGTACTGAGGTACGCGGGGTGTCTTATAAAGCAGTCGCCTTGATCGGCCTGGCCGAGGGAGAATTTCCCGGTACGGTCAAAGAAGACCCATTCCTGAGAGATCGAGACCGCATTCTTCTGAGAGAAAAATTTGGATTTCCGCTTCGTCCGTCCACAGAAAGCGCAGAAGCGGAATTCTTTTATGAAGCGATAACCTGCGCTTCCGAATTGTTACTAACTACACGACCCAGGATAGCAGATAATGGAGCGCCCTGGCAGCCTTCTCCATACTGGGAAGAACTCTTAAGAACTTTAGATATCTCTCCTGAAATGAAAACTAGCCGTAACGCACTGTCGTTGGAGGATGCTGCTTCACAATCCGAATTATTTGAAGTGATCGCTGATCTAGGGTTGGAAAATCAATCTGACTTATTGCGGGGTGCTGAGATACTTTATCCAGATTATTTCAAGCAAATATCAAGAGCAGAAAAAGTAATTAACACCAGGCTAGGAAAAGCCAATCCAGGCAACCTGAGATATGATGGCGGCCTGGAACATTTAAGTGAGGATCTTCAAATACGTTATCCAGCAGAACATGTCTGGAGCCCCAGCCGTCTAGAAAATTATCAGGTCTGCCCATTTAGTTTCTTTGTTAATTATTTATTAGGATTTGATAAACCTGAACCTCCTCAAGAGGGATTGGACGCGCGTCAATTGGGGAATATATACCATCATATCTTGGAAGATTTATATCTGAAAGTAAGCCGTGATTATGAACTTGAGGAATTGTTGGAAAAATTACCAGATGTTGCCCAAAACGTTTTTAACGAAGCTCCTAATAAAGAAGGTTTCCGAGAAACGGCTTGGTGGCATCATACCCAGCATGAAATATTGACCAATATTAAACACTCACTGATCGTCCTGGAAAGTATCGATGGTTCCTTCAGGTTTTACCGGGCTGAGCAGAAATTCGGCATCAGAAATGATTTAGCTCCTCAGTTGGATATTGAAGTGGAAGGAAAAGATGCCTACCACCTTCGGGGATTGGTGGACCGGGTGGATATCAACGATCAAGGAAGGTTGCGGATCATTGACTATAAAACCAGCAGCCCATTTGGGTTTGATAATCAAGCTGTCAGAGAAGGCAAGAAACTGCAGCTTCCCCTCTATGCTTTAGCTGTCCAGGATGGACTGCAGTTAGGTGACGTCCAGGAAGGGTTTTACTTCCATGTCAGGTCAGCGCAGCCGAGCAGCTTCAGGATGTCAACTTTTTGGAATGATGGAGAGCGAGGGTCAGAAGCAGCGATCAAAAATGCTATCTTGAAAGGTTGGCAAGCAGTTTCTTCAATTCAAAATGGCATATTTTCTCCTCAACCTCCTGGCAATGGCTGTCCACAATATTGTCCGGCTGTTGATTTCTGTTGGCATTATCAACGGCAAATTTGGTAAACGATGAAGAATGATGATATGAATGATAAATCCATCCTCAAACAACTTGATCCAAGCCCAGAACAAATAAAACCCATCCTCCAAAGAGATCAGGATATTGTTGTTACGGCAGGCGCAGGGACTGGAAAAACCCGGACGTTGGTTGCTCGTTTTCTCTCATTATTGGAAGAAAGTATCCCTTTGCGTGAGATTGTTGCCATAACCTTCACCAAAAAGGCTGCCAGGGAAATGAGAAATCGGATCCGAGAAGAGGTTCGAATCTATCTGCTTAACGCGGACTTGGATGAAGATCATCAAAAGTATTGGCGGGATATTTATGAAAACCTGGATGCTGCCAGGATCAGCACAATCCATAGTTTAGCGACTGATATCCTTAGACAGCATCCTGCTGAGCTGGGGCTAGATCCAAAATTTGAACTTTTCGATGAAGGGCAAGCAGCTCGCCTTAAAGCCCAGGCGGTTGAAGCAGCTCTAGCATGGGGTTCTGAAGATCCCATGGCGGCTATTATCTATCCGATTTATGGCGTCTGGAAACTACGCAGGATAATTGGGGAATTATTGTTGAAGCGGTTAGATATTGATACTGCGTTGGACGAATCTGCTGACGATATTTGGGAGCTCTGGCGGCCGCAATTGATCGGACCCATCAAGTCATTTGTCGATAATTCTGATGTGATCTCAGCCCTAGACGGATTCCTTGAATATGAGATAAATGGCACTCTGCAACGAGCCCAAGAAAAGGGGGACCTGTTTGTAGAAGACTTGCGTATAGTTATAGATAATTGGAAAAAGATCAAAAAGGCGCGGAGGATTGATGATTGGATTACAATCTCCCGCTGCCTGAATCCACTTCGGGCCCACCTTAAACAAAAAGGGAAAAAGGATAATTGGACACCAGAAAATCCACGTGAGGTGGTCAAACAAATCCAGGTAATTTTTGATCAAAATATTACGTTTGACAAACTTGATCTGGCTATAGATCAAAAGCTGGCCCAGGAGATCATTCCAGGAATGAAGGCGGTTTTTCGGTATGCAAACCAATGGTACGACACGGCCAAAGACCAGTTGAATGGATTGGACTTTGATGATCTGGAAAGTAACTCGCTAAGATTATTAAAGGAATTCCCACAAGTAAAAAAATATTGGCAGGATCAGATTAGCGCTTTGTTAGTCGATGAATACCAGGATACAAATGATCGGCAACGGGAACTGGTGAATTCCCTGAATGGAGATGGAAAAAGATTATTTATCGTAGGAGATGGGAAACAATCTATCTATAGATTTCGAGGTGCTGATGTTGCGGTTTTTCGCCAGGAACAAGAGGTCATAGCTGAAAAGGGCTGCAGTTATCAATTATCTACATCGTATAGAGCTCATTCTGTTTTACTCAGGGATTTGAATTTATTGCTCGAGCCTGTTTTGGGATCTGATTCGTCTCTACCCTATGTTGAACCTTTTGCCCCTCTTTTACCCGGGAGGGACGATCGCTCACTATATAAAGGTCCACCTTATATCGAACTTCACCTGGCAGCAGGGACAAAGGCAGATGGCGCTGGAAAAACCGCCGCTGAAGCAGTGGCTGCTCGGATCACAGACATAATTGAGGGATCTGGGGGGAATGAGCCTGAAGGCTCCACCCAGATATTAAAATTTGGAGATGTGGCTGTCTTGTGTCGGGCTTCCAGTTCTTTCCCTTTTTATGAGTCAGCCTTTGAAAAAGCGGGAATTCCTTACCTGACAATAGCTGGTCAGGGTTTCTATGATCGTCCAGAGGTGAGGGACCTTCTCAACGCTCTTGCGGCATTTACAGATCCTCAAAACGATCTGGCAGTTGCTGGTTTGATGCGATCACCAGTAGTCGGGTTTCCCGATGATATATTGTTGCAATTCAGAGATTTGCAAAGCAAAGAAAAAAAATCATCACTGTACAAGACTGTCAAAGAGAATTATCAGCTGGTGGAAGACGAATTCCGGCCAAGTGCAAAGTACCTTGTATTCCTTATCGAAGAATTTTCAAATCTAGTGGGAAGGATTTCACCCGCCGAGATTTTGAGTCGATTTCTCGAGCAATCTGGTTATTTAGCTGCTTTGGCAATGGGAGGATATCAAAGAAATATCCAGAACATGAAAAAATTGGTTGCAGACGCCCAGAATAGCGGTGTTGTAGGGGTTCCTGATTTCCTGAACACGATATCCGAATTAAGGAATGTGGCTGTCCGGGAAGGAGAAGCTGCACTAGTAGCTGAAGGTGCGGTGCAGATTATGACTGTGCACCAGGCTAAAGGTCTTGAGTTTCCGATTGTTATTTTGGGAGACGCATCTAATAAAGACCGGATGGGACGGGATATTTTAATCGATCCAACGTTCGGTATTGTCCCTCCCTTGAATGATACGAGGATTGTAGAAGGCGATCATAAAAATCCTGTGCTCGTGAGAGCGTCATCTTTGGCCTATGAAATCGCTCTGGAAGCAGAAAGAGCAAAGGAGGAAGCCGAATCAAATCGCTTATTTTACGTGGCTGCAACCAGGGCTCAAGAAATGTTGATCATCAGCGGTATTTTAGGGAAATTGAATAAAGATAAGAATCTGGGGAAGCTCGGAGGATGGCTAAAAAAAATCTCCTTGATTCTTGGGTTAACTGATCTTGATCTGAATTTTAGAATTGACGGGAATTCGATCTATAATTATCAAGTTAATCAAAATGGAATTGAAGCAAATATCACTGTGTATGAAAACCGATATGATTTTGGTTTGTTAGATAAATACAGGGAATTTAAGCCTCGTCCAACTATTGATATAGGTGTAATTCCAGATCTAAAACCTAAACAAAGCCCCCGATCATTAGAGAATGAGGATATTGTCTCAGGTTTATTTCGGGCTACCTCCACCAGTGAGAGATCTGCAGTTCCGGCGAGGATTGTTGGAGATGTTGTTCATCAAGCTTTGCAGTTATGGAAATTTCCAGATCGGGGCGAGAATGAGTTCATTAATTGGGCAGTTGCTGAATTAAAAAATCTGGGAATTATTAGAGATAGTGAGATAAAAAATGGATACCGCCGGATTAAAAATATTCTTGAACGTTTTCAGGACCATGAACTGTTCAGGAGGATGACCAGCGCAGAAATACTAATACATGAATTGCCATACACCATCGGCGGGAAGAAGACTGCTTCTCAGTCGGGCATTATTGACGCGATATTCAAAGAAGATGGGTGCTGGTTTTTGGTTGAATTTAAGACGGATGAAATCAGGGATAAACAGCGATTTGACTGGGTCTGGCAGCATGAGGATTATCAACAGCAAGTTGAGAGATATATCCAGGCTGTAAAATCGCTTCTGGGGGAAAAGCCAGAACCAATATTATGTTTCCTGAATTATGAAAAACGGGTTCAGTTAATAACGGATCGGTGGTAAATAGCCTCCCCGGTGCCTAATTCTGTAATGGATAAAAGAACGGATCGATTATTAAGATTGATCGATTTGTTCAAAACTCTTTGGGTGATCAGGGACAATCATAACAGGCGCCATTCAGCAATGAACATGACCGGTAAAGAGAAAAACTGCCCAATATTTATTCCTGGGCAGTTCTAATTAGTTTGTGTTTAAGAATTCTGTAGTATATTTTGGAGACTTAAACATATTTGTTGCCAGCCAGTCGATCATGATCCCATCTAAGATACACGCTCCGGTCTAAAGAATGAACTTCAAGGTTTCATCAGGCAGGAATCCGACAGACACAGTTAGTGACAAGATCATTCCCAACAGGGAGCCGCCCAGGTGATGTTTGATCTTCC
>CAZVIH010000037.1:0-56295 GCA_964627755.1 uncultured Anaerolineales bacterium | reverse complement strand
TTTTTTTAATGTCTAATACTTACGTAAATCAGAATATACGCAAGTATTACAAAGGGTGAAAAAGAGCCCAAAACAGGGTTAAAAATGGACAAAAACGACAGCAATTTCGCATCAGAAATCCTGCCTTTCCAGAGTTTTGATCTGGGTGATTTTGTGGTCCAGGCCATCCAGAATGACCCCGGATTGCAACAATCTACCAAACACCAGTACATCAAGGCTTTAGAAAATTACCAGGCCACTGGTGGCGGCCTGGCGGACCCCCAGGCCTTGACCGAATATGCACTTACGGTAGGCAAATCCACGCGATCCTTCCTAGCCGCGGCCGTTACCCGCATGGCCCAGGAGCTCGAGCAGCTAGCCAAAAGCAGCGCTACACCGGAAAACATCGCGGTCATTCAGGCAGCTGTCTTCCGAACCCAGGCCCTGCAGAACGCCATCAAGACCCAGCAGCCCCAGGGCGAGAAAGCCCATACCTGGCTGAGCTATCACGAAGCGGAACAGTTACTTGAAGCCTGCAGTCGCAAGCCCAGCGGGAAAAAAGAGTTTGAGATCTACACCTTGCGAGACCGATTGGCCATCGGCCTGATGATGGCTGCTGGTCTGCGAAGGGAAGAAGCGGCCAGTATCCAGTTTACAGACATCGTCAAACAGGACAAGCGCTATGTGCTCAATGTAACGGGAAAAGGTTCCAAAAGCCGCGTCGTTCCTATCAGCGACCGCCTGGCCGATGCTATCATCGATTGGCAGTACCTTATCGATGTAGAAGGGTTGATTTTACGCAGCCTGGGAAGGAACAAAGAACCCAAGGACAGCATCAGCACGACTGGGTTATACAACATTGTCCAGAAACGAGGAGCCATGATCGGGAAACCCGATCTGCAGCCCCATGATCTTCGGAGGACCTATGCAGAACTTGGCAGGCGTGCTGGAGTGCCGATCTCACAGATCAGCAAGCTTCTGGGGCATGCGAGTATTGAGACAACGCAGGAATATCTCAACATCGAACTCGACCTGGAGATGACCATCAGCGACTTCGTGCCGTTCTAACCAATTCTTTACCACTAAAACCAGGCAAGCTGGGGTATACCCGGTGTTCCTCACAGGCTTTTAGAAGCATTCTTTATGTGCTTTTTGTTTTCATTAACTTAATTCTTCCAAGAACCGTCAATACATCCAATTCGTAACAGCCAGACTGGAATCTGTTTTTTTTCTTTGTCGTTTGCCCGGACAGCACAAGGGATCCGCCCAGTACTCCCCTGCCCTTTTGCCTATATTGTGGAAAATAAAAATTGTGCTTGCAATTGACTCTTAATCAAGGGTGTAGCTTGTCTATCCAGTCCATTGAGTACAATATTGTCTATTGTGCTATCCTGGAGGGGGAAATTAGTACATTGTTTCTATAGTTTCTATAGTTTCTATTGTTTCCACCCCATCTGCACCAAAACTGCACCAGAAATATCAATTAATCAAGTGGATTGGCGACTCGAAATCATGCTATTACCTGCTAGGTTTTGAGTGTTTGAGTTAAGGATCGTTAATAAGTATCTTTTGCAAAGCCATTCATTTCTCATTCATTCCCAGTTGTTTTTCATTTTGAATAAATTAGCGTCTGACTTCATATCAGCGGCGTAATTGCCTATCCTGTCAATGGAGACCCACTTCTCAATACTTGCCAGTTGTACTAATATAAGGAGCAGTACAAATCATAGGGGCGGGCCTGATGTATCCACCATTAACTGCTGCAGGGAGAAGGTAAATGACGACAAGCGAAAACAAACCAGACGATCTACAAATAGTTAGTTATAAGGAAAAGGGCGAGAGGTTTTATGCCAGCTTGCGAAAGCGGATAAATTCCTGGCTGGAGAAGAATCTGTCGGTTGACCAAAAAGTGCGGGAATATTTGCTGTTGCTACCAGATCTGTTTGTGCTGTTGGTTCGTCTCATAAGTGATACGAGGATTGAGCTCAAGTATCGACTGCAATTGCTGCTTGCGCTCGTTTATGTGATTTCACCCATTGACTTAATTCCTGATTTAGTCCTTCCAATAGGCTTACTTGATGATGCAGTTGCTGTGGTTTTCGCGCTTACAAGGCTCATTAATATTATGGGGTCCGCAGGAGAAGACATACTTATCGAGCACTGGGAGGGAGATGGAATTCTCTTGGATAAACTACAGAAATTATCAGAGGGTGCTGACAAGCTATTAAATTCTGGTTTTTTAGACCGGCTTCGTGAATTGTTTTTACAGCAAAAGGACTGAAGGGAAGAACAGCGAATCACATTGATTATCTGTTCGCAATATCATTTGGTAGGTAGTTCGAGGGCTATCCAATACATCTCATAAAAAACACCTGATATTTGACCTGCCTCAAAAAACTGATCCAGAATCAATGTTAGTATCAGTACATATAGAAGGTAGGTCAAATTGAAGAAAACACTTATACCATCTGGCGGTCCGTTAGACGCCGGCCTTTTATCCTTCTCAGATATCTAGCGGTCTGATCTCATGTCAGACGCCACTTGAAAGATATCACGACCTTTGGGGTTGGCGACACTTAACCCTCTTGACTTAATGTATCTTTTTTGATACACTCCAATCGTGACAAATCATCCACGCCTCCAGGTTCGCTTCTATAAAACCGGCACTGGTAATGAACCTGTGAGAGAGTGGTTGTTATCCTTATCTGATGATGAAAAGAAAACAATCGGAGAAGATATCAAGACGGTCCAATTTGGTTGGCCAATAGGAATGCCCGTTTGTCGAAAAGTAGACAAAGACCTCTGGGAAGTGCGTTCAAGTTTACAAAAGAAAATCGCCAGAGTCATTTTTACAGTAGAAGAATCAACAATAGTTTTACTTCATGACTTGATTAAGAAGACCCAGAAATTACCACAAAGTGATCTGGATTTAGCGAAAAGAAGATTAGCAGACTTAAGAGGTTAGATAATGAACAAGAAGCACATTGGCAGCGACTTTGATGATTTCTTGGCAGAACACGGCATTCTCACTGATACAGAAACTGCCGCGATTAAACGCGTGATCGCATACCAGGTTTCAAAGTTAATGGATGAGCAAGGACTATCCAAAACCGAAATGGCAGCCCGAATGAACACCAGCAGGGCTTCGCTCAACCGCCTTTTAGATCCTTCCAGCAATTCTGTCACCTTGCAAACCTTAGAGAACGCAGCCCACGCCTTGAATAAACGGTTACGGATTGAGTTTGCCTGAAAACCACGCCAATTTACTAAATCCCGGAAGTAAATATCATTATTCTGATAAGAATAGTTTTCACTGCCACTGAAAACTATTGTCTGATTCTTTTCAAAACTATTTATGGGTTAATACCTCCCTGTTGAGGGAAATTAGTCCACAAATTCAACCTGGCATTTCGCACAAGGCTGCAGGATAATCCAACCATGAAGATCTGGTTCACCGCCGACACCCACTTCGGACACGGAAACGTGATCCGATACAATAAACGCCCATACTCTTCTGTCTCGGAAATGGACAATGCCCTGATCGAGAATTGGAATGATGTTGTCCAGCCCAACGACACCATATATCACCTGGGAGATTTCACACTGCTTGGGAAGAAGCTGGCAGAACATTACTTCAGCCGCTTGAATGGCAGGATCCACGTGGTACCCGGAGGGCATGACCGCCGCTGGAACAGAAAGCATGACTTCTTTTCAAGATCTAATTGCCCAGTTGTAGTTCTCCCCCCGCTGGTCACGATCAAAGTCGCCGTACCAGAATCTGCTCACCAGCAGCTGATTGTTCTCTGTCATTACTCCATGCGGGTTTGGGATAGGTCCCACTACGGCAGCTGGCATCTGTATGGCCATTCCCATGGCAACCTGCCACCATTGAGAAACAGCCTGGATATCGGAGTGGATTGTTGGGATTATCAGCCGGTATCAATGGTTAGATTGCAGATTGAATTCGAGGGTTGAATATTTTATCTAGATCTTCTGCTCTGATTTTCGCTGAAACATGCCTTTTCACCGAATGGCGAAAACTTGGAAATGAGTGTAGATCATATTCTACTATTTCTCGCATTCCCTGATCCAAACAACCCAAGACGGTTGATAACATTATTTTTATTATCATGCAAGAAAATGTTACTATCCAATCAAACCTTATCAGAAACGTCAAATACTAGTCAATGAAACTCATCGCTATCGGTGACACTCACGGACTGCACAGATCCCTTGATATCCCCGATGGTGATGTCCTGATCCACACCGGCGACCTGACCCGCCACGGCATGCTGGATGACGTCATCGAGTTCAACGATTTCCTTGGCACCCTCCCCCACTCCCATAAGATTGTCATCGCCGGCAATCATGATATATGTTTCGAGCAGTACCGGAAAGTCTGCGAGGAGCTCCTACCCAACTGCATCTATCTTCAGGATCAGGAAGTGATCATTGGCAGGGTCAAGTTTTACGGCAGCCCTGGTTCTATGATTGGGCTTTCAACCTCGAGCGTGGACCTGAGATCCGGGCCAAGTGGGAGCTGATCCCAAAAAATACGGATGTCCTTATCACCCATGGTCCTCCGATTGGGATAGCAGATCTGACTTCCAGAGGAGAACAAGTTGGCTGCCAGGATTTATTGGAAGTAATAGAGAAGATTAGGCCGGCAATCCATATCTTCGGACATATTCATGAGGGATATGGGATGATAACTAAGGGGAAGACAACTTTCATCAACGCCAGTAATTGCGATCAGCATTATCAACTAGTGAATCCACCAATAGAAAATGAACTTAAAGTATAATTCCATGCGTAATATGGCTATTTTGTGTTACAATGCATATACATTTAACGTACAATATAACCAAAGGAATGAATAACATGGCTAAATCAACTACAATTTCAGCCAGAATTGATCCAAATATTAAAAAACAGGCTGAGCGAGTTTTTAAAGAATTGGGAATTACTTCTTCTCAGGCGATAACACTGTTCTATAAACAGGTAGAACTGCAACAAGGACTGCCCTTCATTGTGAAAATTCCAAATGCCCTTACCGCAGAAACTTTAGAAGCTGCCAGAAATCGTAGTAATCTAGAAAGTTTCAACACTGTTGATGATCTTTTCGAGGATCTTGGCATCCAGTGAGGACGATCCATCGGACATCCCAATTCAAGAAAGATGTTAAACAGATGGGAAAGCGCGGGAAGAAATTTGAGGATTTTAAAGTGGTACTCAGCAAACTAGCGAAGGGCGAAATACTAGAAGCCAATTATCGAGATCATATATTGACCGGTCAATATAAAGGATCTCGCGAGTGTCATATTGAACCGGATTGGCTGCTCATCTACGAGTTAACAGTGACCGAGCTTGTCCTTGTACGCACAGGAACACATTCAGACCTATTTAGATAACACCATCGAATTAAAAACCATAACATTAATGAATAATAAATTCATGGCTAGAAAGATCGACGTTTTCCTGGCAAATATTTATCAAATACTTTCGCTATATTTTGTTGCCTATACGCATCAAGCATTTTATCATTCTCCCCGCTTTTTTCCTCTAGCCTTTTTCACTTCTTCTCTCACCTTTTCAAAATCCTGCCGGCCATCAACAGACACACTGCCCATCTGTTCATTGAGATCCCCATGAACTTTACCAATCAATAAAACACCTTCTTCGGATACATTAAGTTCCACGGTGTCACCCGGTTTTACTCCGATTTCATCCCACAGCTCTAAAGGAATTTTCAAACGCCCCCGAGCGCCCATTTTAATTCTTGTCATCTCTCACCTTTTCCCTCTTTCATTAATCACCAAATCTGACAACTGCACAGGTCTATCATTTTTAGCAACAGGCGCCCAGGGAGAAAGCGGTTTTCCTCCCCAATGAATCACTCCCTGTGTTACTAGGTTATCCATTATATTCTTAAGGTAGATCTGCGCAGGTACTATATAGCCAATTACTTTTCCATACTTTGTGATTCTAATGACATTTCCTTCCTCTACCAATTTTATATAGCGGTACAACCTTTGCCTCAATTCTGTTACACCTATTTCATGTTCTCTCATAACATTTACCTTCTACCCATATCTTTCCGGTACCTGACCACACTATCCGCCAAATTGGTTATACTCACCCCCTGCTGGACACGCTGGGCAGGCGTCAGACGGCGTGTGATCTCCACCTGTCTGGGATCAATTTCGGCCACCGCGCCCCCCTGATTGCCCTTACAATTTCCGTGCTGATCGCCCCTTCTCCACGTAAGTAGAATCCACGACAGTCCCCAACCCAGCTGTACGCTAATTGATAACCGGTTGATTGAAAAGCTCTCCGGACAAACGACACATCTAGAAGGAAACAAGGGAATGACTTATCCCACCAGGAACAATCCGCCTCCAGGACCCAGCCCAGACGCCAGGACAGCCCCTTTCGGGTTTGATAGCGTATATGGTAGATCCTCCTCAACAGGGCTTTCCTGCGGGTCGCAGCAGCCTCACATCTTGCTGTTTTATCCAGTAATTGAAAAGCCTTGTTCAATCCCAAATCCATACCCTAATTATAGATAACTTCACTCGATATCGAAACCAGATGTAGGTAATTCAACCAATTTCTCCCCCATACCAAACATGCTAGATTTTGAAACAGATCCCAGCCCAAAGTGAGCTCATTCGTTATTGGCCCTGATCTCGTGTCAGACGCCAGCATTTTTTTCCACAATTATTCCCCGATTTAGAGGGTAAATCCAAACCTCAGATCCAGTATTTGGCATCGAAACAGGGTGATTTTTTCATTAATTGCACCATGATTGCACCGGAGAATCGCCCTCTGGTCAGACAGGATGGCAGCTTCGCTGCCGACCGCATGGGCACTTCGTGCCCGACCGGTGTGGTTTACAACCACGACCGGGAAAAACCGGTCGCGAGCGCAGCGAGCATCCTGTCGCGAGCACCGCGAGCATCCCGTCTCTTTATCCCGGTCGGTCGCGAAGCGACCTTTAAACCAACTGGTTTGGCGGCTTGATTTTCTCTGCTTTCTGTTTTCCAATACATAGATTCCAGTTATCTGCTAGTGGTAAATCATAAATGAGATGTTAAATGAGGGAAAAAATAGAATTTGACCGGCAATCATGTACTTGTAAATAATGATCTTTTGGGTAACTAGTCCAGCAAGTTGCAGAACCTGACCAATATTCTACTCAACGTTCTTGTACAACTCACCGATTTCTTGCGGCCATTCTCCCTTAGGATAAATCTTCCAAACCTCAATGTACTCGGTTGACTCTCCAGGCTGCAGGTTGACCACCGGTCCGAGGGTTTCCAATTCAATCATATCAGGATTGCAGTATATCTGGCTGGAGGCTCCCCGGTCAACGTACCTGTCATGGGGATCATAAGCGGTACTTTTTGTGAAAAGCACACCTTGATTGCTGTACGCAATCCATTCCTGAGGATTGGGGGCTCCCAACTTCAATGCCCCTTCTTGCAGATCAGCCCTGATAAAAATGGCTCTATCGGTCAGCTGTAAGCAGCTGGACTCAAGCTCAGTATAAGGCCAAATCACCACCGTCCGGTTAGGCCACAATCCATGCTCATCATCCTCTTTTTCCTGCATCGGCAGGCAGGCCAGGCCGCCAGGTTTGAGCATGGTCACTGCCCAGGGTGCCAGCTCAAAGGGGTCATCTCCCAGATTCATTAGTTTATGGTTGATTGTCAGCCGCGCCTGGTCTTGATCCAGGACCATTTCCCACGATTTTTGGATCCCGGTCGGGGTATCCACGTCCTGGACAACCCGGAAACCTCCCTCAATCTCTTCAATCTGCGGGGGATCATCATCAGGCAGATAGGTAGTCTCGGGTCGTTCAGGAGCGTACCACAACCGATGCCCACCATGCGGAGTATATTCCGGTCCATTTCCCGCAGAGAGTTTCTGTCCTGGAATTTCAGCTAACAAATTCTCACCATCCAAATATGACAGCCCAATGATCCGCGGACCAAATTCCCTGCTCAGCCAAACTGAGAGAATCCCATTGCTCAGCTGATAACAATCACAATTCAGATACTTTTCCCCGATGATACTTATCAAAGTACCTACCTCCTGGGAATACTCGTCTCAAATGCATTCAGGATAACACCACATGCCGCTGGATCGGGAAACAACACCAACGATTTGGGCAGGAAAATCGAATCTATCTCAACCACTGAGTTACATGACAGACAATTCACCAGTAATAGTGAACCAGCTCCCGTACCTTATTCTTGTAAATCAAATTCACCCGGTCCATCACCTTTTTAGAAAGGGGGTCAAAATCACCGGCTTGAAGATTTTCTTCCGCTTGCGAGACTGACTTAATGCCAGGAATGGTGCAGGTAACCGCATCAAACATCAATATCCATCGCAAAGCGAACTGCACCATACTCATCCTGTCTGGACAAATCGCTTTTAATTCTTCTAAGGCTTTCAGCCCAACCTTGTAGTCAATCCCGGAGAAAGTCTCTCCCCGATCAAATGCTTCCCCATGTCTGTTGTAAGTCCGGTGATCATCCGGCGCGAAGCTGCTCTGCGGAGTGAGTTTGCCGGTCAGCAATCCGGAAGCTAAGGGGACCCGTGCCAGGATTCCGACCTTGCGTTTCTGGGCTTCTTTGAAGAAGAGCTCAGCAGGACGGTGGCGGAACATATTAAAGATGATCTGAACACTCTGCACATTGGGATATTCGATCGCTTTCAGGGCTTCTTCCACTCTTTCCACACTCACCCCGTAATAGTGGATTTTTCCTTGCTTGACCAGATCATCAAGAACTTGAAAAACTTCTGGACGGTAAAATACATCAGTTGGAGGACAGTGAAGTTGGACCAGGTCCAATCTATCTACAGCAAGATTTTTCAGGCTCCTTTCCACAAAAGCTGTCAGGTTTTCCCTGTTGTAGCCGTCTGCGATATGGGGGTTCAATCTTCGCCCCGCTTTGGTGGCAATGTAGATATCTTTGTCATACCGCTTTCGAAGCTCACCCAGCAGGCGTTCGCTTCGTCCATCCCCATAGACGTCCGCTGTGTCGAAGAAATTCACGCCCATCTCAAGGGCTTTTTCCAACGCTTTCACAGAGTCAGCATCTTCAACCCGGCCCCAGTCGCCTCCAATCCCCCAGGAGCCAAAACCAACCTCAGATATTTTCCATCCTGTGCGCCCAAGTTCGCGATATTTCATCCTCTCTCCGATAATCCTTTAGCTCTCTAGAACGAGACCTCATTCCAGCGCAGCTCATTCTTGAACGATTTCAACGTGGTGCTTTCATCGATCACCAGCAGCTCCACTCCCGCCATGCTCGCAAAATCCACTAGGTAATCCTTTGTCAGCGCGAGACTGAAACCAGTATGATGGGCTCCTCCAGCTAATATCCAGGCCCCGGCTCCTACCTTGAGGTCAGGGTGAGCTTTCCAGACTGCTCTGGCAACTGGCAGATTCGGTAAGTCCGCTGGGGGTTCGATCACCGCAACTTCATGGAGGATCATTCGGAATCGGCGGCCCAGATCGATCACCGAGACGTTGATCCCAGGTCCAGCAGCAACATTGAACACTAACCTGGCCGGATCTGCTTTCCCGCCGATTCCCAGGGGGTGCATCTCCAGGGATGGTTTTCCATCTGCAACTGATTCGCAGATCTCCAGCATGTGGGCGCCCA
This sequence comes from uncultured Anaerolineales bacterium, assembly GCA_964627755.1. Classification (GTDB taxonomy): domain Bacteria; phylum Chloroflexota; class Anaerolineae; order Anaerolineales; family UBA11858; genus B10-G9. Next base: position 46,636 of record CAZVIH010000037.1, on the reverse strand, counting down.
ATACCAGGTTATTTCCGGGTTCAAGGTGGTAGGTATAATCCTCCATAAAGGATGTACCGCCAACCAAATCCTGCCCCATCACCTTCATCGCCCGCACAAGAGCGGCTGTCTTCCAATCGCCCTCGGCACCAAATCCATATCCATCCCGCATCAACCGCTGGACAGACAGACCGGGAAGCTGCACCAGACCCTGCAGATTCTCAAAAGTGGTCGTGAAAGCCTTGAACCTCCCTTCCTCCAGAAAAGCGCGTAAGCCCAGTTCGATAGTCGCCGCATCCTTGAGTTCACCCCTGCGCTTCCCGCCAGCTCTCAAATCTTCCTGCACTTGGTAGGAAGCATCATACTCTTCCAGCAGGACTTCAATATCATTCTCGCTTACTTGATTGATAAACTCAAACAGATCCCCCAGGCCGTAGCCGTTGACAGCATATCCAAACTGCCTCTGGGCGGATACCTTATTGCCTTCCGTCACAGCCACTTCCCGCATATTGTCACCGATCCGGGCGATCTTGAGATGCTGGCTGTCATCCCAGGCCAGCGCCGCCCGGGTCCATACGCCCAGCTCTTTGAGGGTCTCTGGATCCTTCCAAAAACCAACTACCACCTTCCGCTCTTTTCTCAGATAAGCATTGATAAAACCGAATTCCCGTCCTCCGTGGGCAGATTGGTTCAGATTCATAAAATCCATATCAATCGTTCCCCAGGGTATGTCACGGTTGAACTGGGTGTGGAGATGAACGTAAGGCTTATTGAGCCGCTCCAGCCCCGCGATCCACATCTTCGCCGGGGAAAAAGTATGCATCCAGAATATCAGGCCCACACAATCCGGGGAATGATTCGCGTCAAGACACACCCGGGTGATTTCTTCTGGCTGGGTGACTACCGGTTTGACCTCAACCCGCAGGGGAATTTCTTCCGCTTCGGATAGAAATCCAGCAATCGCTTTGGAATCCTCAGCAACCTGTTTTAACGTGTCCGGTCCGTAGAGATGCTGGCTGCCGGTCACAAACCAGAGTTCTTTCTTCTGGAAATCCATCATTTATTCACCTCATCTTTGGGATTATTTTGACCATAATAAGCATTCTGGCCGTGTTTTCTTAGATAATGTTTGTCCAATAAAACCTTCTGCATGGACGAGATGCTTCCATCCAGTGTGAGAACATGGTAATTCATCATCGCTACCTCTTCCAACACCACGGCGTTGTGCAGTGCATCCAGAGGATTTTGCCCCCAGGTGAAAGGTCCATGACTGTGCACCAGCACACCGGGGATCGCATCAGGATCCAGGTCCTGGAAGGTCTCCTTGATAAGCCGGCCGGTTTCTTTTTCATAGGCCCCGCGGATCTCTGCTTCGGTCATTTTTCGAGTACAGGGGATCGCACCGTAAAAATAATCCGCATGGGTTGTGCCCAGGGCTGTGATCCCTCGGCCAGCCTGGGCGAAGATTGTCGCCCACCTGCTGTGAGTATGTACGATCCCCCCAATATTAGGGAAAGCCTTGTATATTTCAAGGTGGGTCGGTGTATCAGAGGATGGATTCAATCCCTTCTCAATGGGCTTGCCGGAATCCAGGGATACAACGACCATATCATCCGGGTTCATCGCCTCGTAGGCGATACCGGAAGGTTTGATCACCAACAGCCCTTGGGCACGATCGATTCCAGAAACATTCCCCCAGGTAAGAGTAACCAGGTTGTATTTCGGAAGTAATCGATTAGCCTCGAATACCATCTCTTTAAGGGTTTTCATGATTGATATCAATGCTCCAATGCATCCACAGCGGCTCTTTCAATCACCAATCCTTTTTTGTACCGCTCTATAAAAGCAGCAAAGCCTGTGATATCGGCTGGATTTGGTTCAACCGTTGAGCTTACTTCAGTCGAAAAGACTTTGTCATCCAGATAATCCTCGAGCGACTCTCGATCATCTTTGTGGATCAGGTAGGACGCCAGCAGGGCGATCCCCCAGGCGCCGCCTTCCCCAGCTGTTTTCATCACCGAAACCGGCACATCCATTGCCGCTGCCATGATCTGCTGGCCCACTTTTTCGGTTTTGAAGAAACCGCCGTGGCCGAGAACTTGATCTATCCCCACTTTTTCCTCCACCAGCAAGATCTCCAGGCCTATCTTTAATGCACTCAGTGCCGAGAATAGATTCACGCGCATGAAGTTGGCGAGCGTAAATTTACTTTCCGGGGTCCTGACAAACAGCGGGCGACCTTTCTCTAGATGGGTAATGGGCTCACCGGAAAGATTATTGAAAGCCAGCAAGCCACCGCCGTCAGCCTCGCTCAGCAGCGCTTGCTGATACAGTAATTCATACAGTTTGGATTGGCTGATTTCCACCCCAAGCAGTTCGGTAAACTCAGCGAATAAATCCACCCAGGCGTTCAGGTCAGAGGTGCAGTTGTTGCTGTGCACCATCGCGACCGGCTTGCCGGCCGGTGTGGCAACCATATCGATCTCAGGATGAATCCTGGAGAGAGTCTTTTCCAGGACGATCATTGCAAATACAGAGGTGCCGGCGGATACATTCCCTGTGCGCACCCTGATACTGTTGGTTGCCACCATCCCTGTCCCCGCGTCACCTTCCGGGGGACACAAAGGGATCCCAGCCTGAAGTTCGCCAGCGGGATCCAGGAGTTTTGCGCCTTCATCTGTTATGGAGCCTGCAGCTTCCGCAGCTGGACGAATTTCGGGCAGGATATCTAACAATCTCCAGGGAAAATTTTCTTCTTCTAGCAGGTCATCAAACAGATCAACCATCTTTTGGTCGTACCTGAGGTTGGTGTTGTCAATCGGAAAAATGCCAGATGCTTCACCTATGCCCACCACATGCTCTCCAGTCAATTTCCAGTGGACATACCCTGCCAATGTGGTCAGGGAACTGATTTGCCCAACATGAGCTTCTTTGTTCAAGATTGCCTGGTAAAGGTGGGCAATACTCCAGCGTTGGGGAATATTGAATTGGAACAACTCGGTGAGCTTACTTGCCGCTTCCCCCGTCATCGTATTTCGCCAGGTCCGATACGGGGTGAGAAGCTTTCCGCTGCTGTCAAACACTAAATAGCCATGCATCATAGCGCTGATACCCAGCGCACCAACATTCTGAAGAGGAGTACTGAATTTTTGGACTATTTCCTGATTCAGATTCCGAAAGCATTCCTGCAGCCCAGACCAGACATCTTCCAGACTGTAGGTCCACACCCCATTCTCCAGCTGGTTTTCCCAGTTGTGGCTTCCCGAGGCAAGGGGTGCATAATCGTCCCCAATCAGCACGGCTTTAATGCGTGTCGATCCAAACTCGATTCCCAGGGCTGTATTTCCATTATTTATCGAATCCGCAGCAAGCTTTTGCGCCATAACCTTCTCCTCACCATGGGACATCTCCAAGCAACAGCCTTACTTTTTCAATCAGTACCGGCAATTGCCTCCATAATCTTCCGTTCCCCAACCTCTCCAGAAAACTCCGTGATCATTTCCTTGTCCCGCAATACTACAACCCGGTGGCTTGTTCGCAGCACTTCCTCCAGCTCGGAAGAAATGAAAACACAAGCTTTCCCTTGTTCAGCTAGAAGGAGCACAAGCTTTTGGATTTCCGCCTTCGCACCAATATCTATCCCGCGGGTGGGTTCATCCATAATCAATAATCGCGGGTTGGTCGCCAGCCAGCGCGCCAGAATGACCTTTTGCTGATTTCCTCCGCTCAAGTTCTTGACCGGTTGATCAGCAGAAGGGGTCGAGATGTTCAGCAGCTCAATATACTCGTCCGCAATTTCATATTGTTTGGATGAACTGAGATATTTGAACCAGCCCAACCTTGCCTGAATTGCCAATATGATATTTTCACGAACAGTCAAATCTCCCGCGATGCCCAGATTCTTCCTGTCCTCCGGACATAAGCCAATTCCCCGTTCTATCGATAGCAGAGGGGAAAAATTATTGATCTCCTCTCCACCAAAATAATACTTGCCCGAGTCTGGTTGATCCACACCAAAAAGAAGTCTTGCTACCTCAGTCCGGCCGGATCCTAATAAACCCGCAAACCCTACAACCTCTCCTTCGTGAAGTTCCAAATCGAAAGGTTTGATGGAACCGCTTAAACTAAGCTGCTCTGTGTTCAAAAGAGGTTCTTCTTTGATATTTTTACCGGCTTCAAGCTTGATAGTCGACATTTCATCAAAATCTTCCAGGTTCCGGCCAATCATTTTTGTGATTAGCTCGAAACGTGAAATATCACTTGTATCATAATTACCCACCAGGGCTCCATTCCGCAGCACAGTGATTCGATCCGAAATCTCATAGACCTGGTCAATAAAGTGGGTAATAAAAATGATGGCAACACCATTTTCCTGCAACTTCCTCATGACACGGAAGAGCTTCGTGGTTTCATTGGCGTCGAGGCTGGAGGTCGGTTCATCCAAGATCAGGACTTTCGCAGAAGAAACTTCCAGGGCTCTAGCAATCGCGGTAATTTGCTGGAGAGCTGTGGAGTAAGAACCCAGAGGCTGGGTAACATCAATGGAGACATCTAGCTCGCTTAATATTTCTTCAGCTCGCTGATTCATGGCCTTGAAATCAATTCCTGCGAATTTTTTAGGTTCACGACCCAGAAGAATATTCTCAGCTACGGATAAAAAGGAACACAGGTTGATTTCCTGATAAACCGGGCTGATGCCCAACTCCTGGGCATGCAGAGGGGATCGGATCGATACTTCTTTGCCGCGGAATTGATAAGATCCCTCATCCTGTTTTTCCACTCCGGTCATCACCTTGATCAAAGTCGATTTCCCTGCGCCATTTTCTCCTACCAGGGCATGGATTTCTCCACACCGGAGAGAAAAATCGACCTTATCCAGAGCTTGAACCCCAGGGAATGATTTACTGATCCCTTTCATTTCAATCACATTTTGATGATTATTTGCCATCATTCAATCTCCATACTTTCTTATTAGACATTCCTCTTTTTCAGATTAATCAAACTCTGAATACCAAGGAAGATCAAAGTAAGAGCACCCACTCCAATCCGGGTCCACCAGGAACTCAAGGTCCCATTAAACTGCAATATGGACACGATCGTGCCGTTGATCAACACACCAAAAAGAGTACCAATCACATTACCAGCACCGCCGGTAAGCAACGTTCCTCCGATCACCACGGAGGAAATCGCATCCAGCTCCATACTGTTTGCATATCCTCCATAACCCGAAAGCAGTGAAATGCTGAAGACAATCCCCCCCAGAGCAGAACAGAAACCTCCGAAGGTATAGACAATGATCTTTGTCCGTGCCACTGGCAGCCCCATCAGCTCCGCCGATTGTTCATTATTGCCAATGGCATAGATCGTCCTCCCAAAACGGGTATATTTTGAGATATAAAAAACGATCAGCAGTAAAACCGGGCCAATCAGAGAAGGGATGTAGAGATAGGCTTTTTCAAATCCGGGTATGGGAATTTTTGTCAACGCCAGGAACCGATACACATCATCTGAAATCGTTAAAGAGGTAAGGGTTATGATATATGCCATTCCCCTGGCGAACCATAATCCCATCAGGGTCACAATAAATGGTTCCACTTTGAAATAATGAATAATACTTCCCATAATCAAACCCAGGGTGGTCCCCATCAACAGCATCAGCGGCAGTACAACCCAGGGGCTCATCCCGGCTTGCAGCAAAGCTGCCGATGCCGCAGAAGTGAGAGCAATGATGCCGGCCACAGACAGGTCAATACCTTTGGAGATGATCACCAGGGTGAGACCAATGGATATGATCAACAGGGAAGCGTTGTTTATAAAGAGATTAAAGAACACCTGGGGCTTCTTCATTACTGGGTAGAGCTGTCCACCAATAAAATAGACAATAACAAAAATGATGATCGTTACCAGAAGCGGGGCATTATTGACTATAAAAGACTTAACTCGCTGCGCCATGCTTACGTCCTTTTCTGTCGAATAATCGATTTAACAATTTACGAGAATAATCAGAGTAAAGGATAATCACTACCAGCACCAGGATTGCTCGACCTGCCAATAATGCGTTGGCAGGCACGCCGAAGGCATACATAGTGATCGTAAATGTCCAGATCAAAAAAGCTCCAATCATGCTGGCCAGAAGCGAGAAACGCCCACCGGACATCAAGGTTCCCCCGATAACGACCGCCAGAATGGCATCAAGTTCATAACTCAAGCCGATATTATTGGCATCACAGCCGTGGATATAAGAACTGAGGATCAAACCTGCGATGGAACTGCAAAAACCACAAAATGTATAAGCGAACAGCTTGACATTTTTTTCGCTGATGCCTGAATAATAGGTAGCCTTGTCATTGACACCAACAGCTTCTATAAACAAGCCGATCGATGTTTTGCGAGTAATTAACCATCCTAAAATAAAAACAATTGCGACAATATAAAATGAAACAGGAAGCCCAAGAATAAATCCATTCCCAAACCACCAGTAGGGACGGTAATATACCGTCATAATCTGGCCATTGGTTATCAGCTGAGCAATTCCACGACCGGCAACCATCAGGATCAAAGTAGCCACCATGGGCTGGATCTTCCCCCTGGAAACCAGCATGCCATTCCAGACCCCGCACAATGTACCCGCAGTCAAATTGGCAATCACAACCAACCAGAGGGGCGTATTGGTTGTATTGGCAGCCAGGATGTCATTGGTGATCAGTTCATTGCCAAGCGCCGGGTTGATCAAAACCGTTCCCATCGCCGCGGAGATGGCGATCACTCCCCCGACAGAGAGGTCCACTCCTTCTGTAGCGATCACCAAAGTCATACCCATCGCTACCAGCATCAAGGGGGCAGAGTTGTTCAAGATGTTGATAATATTCCCATAGAGATGACCATCCAGGATCCCTATTTTGAAAAAACCGGGAGAAAAAATGGCATCCACAACAAAAAGAATGATCAGCGCTACGATCGGCCAGAAGAGCTGACTTTCACGTATTCGGTTGGATAAAGGTTTTTTCTTATTCATGGTTGATTCCCGGCTAGATTATCAACAGAGTTTGAGTAAGGGGGAGGGGCAGCTCAAAGGAGCTGCTCCTCCCAGGAGGAAGAATAAAAAATGAGATAGTTGAGCTTTGAGCTCAACTATCTCTTGAAGTCTGCTTTTTTAGTACTTTCGGCTCGGGAGAAGATCCGCTGCCTCATCCGGGTAGTAAACCGTCTCGTCAGTGAGGACTTCCTCATCAATCGTCTCACCGTTCATGAGAGCAAGGGCCATTTCATAGACCTGCGGTCCGAGAAGGGGATTGCATTCCACGTCAGCCTGGACCCAGCCATCAATCATCAACTGGAATCCGCCGCGTGTGCCGTCCACAGAGACAATCACGATCTCACCAGGCTCAACGCCAGCAGCTTTCATCGCCTCGACAGCGCCAATTGCCATGTTGTCGTTGTGGATAAACGCACCGTCGATCTCGTCGCCGTATTTCGCGAGGAAGGCTTCCATCACAGGTTTACCTTCCGCGGTGGTGAAGTTACCGGTCTGGGAGTCGATGATCTCAATGTTGTCATTCAAATTGGCGCGGAAACCCTCAGCGCGACCTACGGCAGCGCCGGATCCGGGTGTGCCGCTCAGCTCGACAATCTTACCGCCATCTGGAAGCAGTTTGTTCATTTCATCGGCTGACTTCTGGCCTTCAAGGTACATGTCAGAGCCAATATGCGAAGCGTAGAGTGATTTATCCGCTGTTACTGAACGATCTACGATGATCACCGGGATACCTGCATCCGCGGCTTCCTGCAGAACAGCTTCCCAGCCATCTTCAACAACCGGTGGCAGTCCAATCACATCAACTTCTTGCAAGATGCATGCGCGCATGGCAGAGATCTGGTTTTCTTGTTTCTGCTGAGCATCAGAGAAGATCAAGCGAACGCCGAGTTCACCAGCCACTTCTTTAAAAGAGGCCGTGTTAGCCGTTCGCCAGTCGCTCTCTGCACCCAATTGGGGATAACAGAATGTCATATCTGTATATTCACAATTCGGAGCGCAGTCTGCTGGCTCAACTTCCACTTCGACGATGACGGTCTCAACCACAGTTTCGCCTTCCTTTTCGACGATCACGGTCTCAGGTGCCTGTTGGCAAGCTGCCAGGAGCAATGCAGTAACAGCTATCAGAAATAATACTTTTTTCAGGTGGGACATTTGTCTCTCTCCTTATCATATGCAGCGTTTCCTGGTGGAGACGCTTAGGTTATAATGATTGTTGGGTCGATCAACCCCCTGTCCGCAGGTGATTGATCTCCTGTGCGGATGCGCTTGCTTAAATCTCTCGATCCCTAAGCAAGCGCTCCGCCGATGGTGTAAATTCTTTCTTTAACCTGTACCTCCTTTGTTCATTTCCTTTAATGAACTTTCCCGTATGATCAATGAAGTTGCTACCGTAACGGGGTTGTGCTGAATATTGGTTTTTTCCTTTCGCCGTTCTTCGATAATCTTCACGATTTCTTCAACTGCAGTTTCACCAACCTGGAGGTGATTCTGGTTGATGGTGGACAGAGGAGGCCAGAAATAGGCAGATTCGGAAATATTATCAAAGCCAACCACACCCAATTCGTCTGGAACATCGATCCCCAGCTTGCAGGCCTGCTGTAGGACCCCTAACGCCATCTGGTCATTGCCCACAAAAACAGCATCCATCTCTGGATATTGGCTTATCAATTGATGGAAAGCTTTGACACCACTCTCCGAAGACCAATTTCCCTCGGCAGTGTAAGATTCCTTTACTTCACGGCCGGATTCCTCCAGTCTGTTCCTCCAGCCTGATTTTCGCTGACGCCCTTCCCACCAATCCAGCGGACCCGATAGATGTCCAATATGTTGATATCCCTGCTCCAGAAGATGGCCCACTGCCATCCGGGCACCTTCATAATTGCCGGCAGAGACTACACATAAATCAGGTTTGGCTTCCATTGCCAGATAGACAATGGGGAAGTCTTCTTCCAGGGGAGACTTCTCGATCCAGTCACGATTAGATCCCACTTCCGGCACAGCCCAGATCACCCCATCCACATGCCGGGACAATAGATTCTGGAAAATCGGCTCAATATGATTGGCATTGAAATCTCTGATTTCCTTGATGATGAGGGAATAACCGGCTTCTTCCGCAGCCTTGGTGATTCCGCTCAATGTCCGGGAAGGTCCGATATATTTCAGCCCTGCGGTTACCACGCCCAGGGTGTAACTGCGCTGCCGGCTTAAACTGCGGGCCAAGGCGCTGGGTTGGAAATCCATCTGATCGATGATCTGCTGGACATGTTTGCGTGTTTTTGGGGAAACATCTGGTCGGTTGTTAATCACCCTGGAAACCGTTTGGGTCGACACCCCAGCTGCAGATGCTACTTCCTTGATAGTGGCCCTTTTTGACTTCAAACTCATTGTTAGCGTTCCCGTTATCGTTCCCGTTATCGTTATCAGCATCCTAACAAATTAAAATGTGGATTTCAAATGACAAATGTCATTTTTCTATGATATTAGGTGGTGGATGTGTCCTTGACCTGAATCTGTTACCTAATTGGGTTAGAGTTTCAAGGATTTGTCCTGCATACTCCTCTTGGAGAAGCGATCACATGAATAATAATTTGAAAAATCTTGGTTATTTGAAGACTTAAAATTAAAAAAACAAAGAATGTAGTCACCAAACAACTCAATCGATAACCATCTATGCTAAGCGTAGCAGTTGATCCTTCTTACCGATTTATCACCAGCTAGAAATAGCAATAGCGTTCAATTAAACATCGACCCAATTGATGTACACAGGTATCCAGCAACCTGATCGGATGTCAGCCACCAAGAAATATCCCTGACAGTCAGTCAGACGACAGCGATTTTTTCATCTCTTATCCCCCATTTTAGAGGCAAATCCAGGCTGCAAACCCCTGTTTTAGCATCAAAAACAGGGTGTTTTCGCATTCATTACACCACAGCTGCACCCCGTTTCAAGCGCCAAATCGTTATTTCCGCCTAACCCCCAAGCTGAAATTCATTACTTAAAGCATCATGCGCCCGACTTCGAAAAATACGCACAAGTATCCATTATATCCATACTAATTAGAAAACGTCTTATCTGTCTGAAAGTGGGTCAAAAAAAGTCCATTTTGTCCACCTGGTTCAAATAAATCCGTCTTGGTTGCACCAAAGCTGCACCGAAAATCCAATTGGAAAGGTGATCCGGTATTCTAAAAATAGCAAATAGGAAATACTTTCCTTTTATTAGATCTCTATAGCTAACTCAGTATTTTTATCTTTCGTAACAACGAATGTTTCCCTTTTTCCCTTATAAGTCAATTCATATTCACCAAAAAATCCGGAGAAATGGATTTCACCATTGTTATCTGTAATGAGTTCCTTTGGGGTTATCCACCATTCTCCTTTAACTAGCTTCATAAGCTCAACGTATGCTGGTTTGCTGGAACCATCTTTCCGAATTAATCCAGCAGGAGCATTGAGCCAGCCACCATCTGATGAATCCCACCAGGTAATGCTCTCTACAAGCGGATGAGCAAAGAGCGTTTTATAGTGTTGGATTGTTTGCTCTGCTTGGCGTTCCTCTCCTTCAGGTGTTGTGGGCCAATCATCTACTTGATAATCATTGAGGTCCACGATTTCTGGTGGCATGAGGTGACCCGACACAAGCGTTGTTTCTGTGAAGTGGATAGGTAAATTGAATCGCTCGAAGTTCTCCAACACTTTCAGGGTTTTTTCCACGCCCCACCAGCCCTGATGCATGTGGGATTGAATGCCAATTACATCGAAATCGATCCCAGCCTCGAGACATCCTTCAACCAAAATGTCATAGGCAGATGAAACATCAAAATCATTGATAAGCAATACGGCATTTGGATTTGTATCTCTCGCTGTCTCGAACATCGTTTTGATCATGTTGATTCGCCCATATTCCTTGCAGATGCGTGTGATGCCATTGTCATATTTGTCAAAGACAGGCATGATGACTGCTTCGTTAATAACATCCCACAAATTGATCAAGCCGCGAAAATCTGCCACATCGCGCTTGATGCGGGCAATCTGTGTTTGCAGAATTTCTTCGTTGCTCATCTCAAGGAGCCAGTCGGCAGCGAGGGTATGCCAGCAGAGTGGATGACCTTTTAGGATCATGTTGTGGTCAAGGCACCAATGGGCGGCGTTTTTAACTTTCTCCGTGATAGGTTCGCCTCTTTGTGGTTCGAAGCGCGCCCAATAGAAGGGAAGTGTGGCAGCATTGAACAACGCGTTAATCTTTTGTGCTCGCTGTTCGGCACGTTCCTTTTCCTCTCCAACATAATCCCCGTTCGCCAGTGGAACCAGATCAAACGCGGCGGTTCCGAAAAGGAACTGGTGATTGGTTTGTTCAATGATCACTTTCCGATTCTTAAACGGCGTGCCATCCGGATTCAAAATAGTGATCCTAACGTCAGTGGTGCGGTTCTTTTTAATATCATTGTTCATAGAAAGTCTCCTTTTTTAGCAACAAGAAGGTTTGGTAAAGTTAATCAATTGTTGGTAAAAAGGCAATTATTCTTAGCGCGCTCTGAATCACAAAAAGGATTTATTGATAAATATTGACATTTGTGCAGTAATATGCAATAATTCCGGTAACGATACCGGTAACGTTACCGGATTTTATCACATTTCACAAGAATTGATATGAGTACGAACAAGAAGTCAGTAACAATTCAAGATGTTGCGAAGACTGCAGGTGTCTCTGTCTCCACAGTATCGCGGGTCTTAAATAACAAAATAGATGTATCGAGTGAAACACAAGAACGGGTCCGTTCTGTCATTGAAGAGTTGGGATATACGACCAATCTTGCCGCAAGAAGTATGCGCAGTTCCAAAAACAATTTAGTAGGACTAATCATGCCCGACATTGCTTACCCATTTGCCATTGAAGTAATGAGGGGAGCCAACCAGGCAATTGCGGAATCCGAGTTCGATCTATTAGTATATACGACCGGCGATATTTATAAGAGCGGCAGAGCCTCTCACGAACAAAAGTTTGTTTCCCTGCTCAACAATTCCATTACGGATGGCACTATCATTGTCGCACCAGTCACGGGAGAATTTTCGACAGATGCACCGATCGTTTCAATTGACCCACTGATGAGTAATCCAAGTTACCCCGCCGTCCATGCAACAAACTATCAAGGTTCAACGGATGCAATGAACTACTTACTTAAACTGGGTCATAGGCGGATTGGCTTTATCAGCGGGCGCACTGAACTAGAAAGCTCTAGGCGTCGCTTGAAAGGATATCGCGAGGCGCTCGAAAAGGCAGGGCTTTCGGTTGATGAAAGCTTAATCGCTTCTGGCGATTACACCACAAAAACGGGTATTGGATGCAGCCGAGAATTACTCTCGCTCGACAATCCACCTACAGCCATATTTGCTTCCAATGACCAGACTGCTATGGGCGTTTACCAGGTTGCGCAGGAGCTTGACCTGCGTATCCCGGAGGACTTATCAGTGATAGGTTTCGACAATATTATGGAATCCAAATACATGAAATTGACCACTGTAGATCAGTTCATTTATGAGATGGGTTATATGGCAACACAAATGCTAATCAAGTTGATTAATGATGAAGAACTTGATTCCCAAACCTACAAGATGCAAACAAAACTTGTTATCCGGGAATCTTGCCAAGCTATCCCTAGAAATGCATAGCATAATCGAAGAAACAGACTAGGAAAGGTATGAAACCCAGAAATTTTTTATAGAAAAAAGGAGGTGAGATCCCAATCAATTCAAAAACAAGCAGCAGGTCTTCTCTTCGACCCTGAACAGACTGAAGGAAGACCTGCAAAAACGTGAGGAGGATTTCTCCGCACGTTCCAATTATAAATCATAAAGGAGAAAAAATGTCTCGCAAGATTTTTATGTCACTAAGCTTATTGCTTATCGTCTCGTTTGTGCTGACTGCATGTGGCACACCCGCGACCGAAGCACCTGCTGAAGTTGAGGAACCGGCTCAACCTGCAGAACAAGCTGAAGAAGAGATTGCTGAAGAACCTGAAATGGCCGAAGAAGAAATGGCCGAGCCTGTCACAATTACCTGGTGGCACATCACAACCAAGGATCCAGGTCTGTCGGACTGGCAGAAGATGGCCGATGACTATATGGCAGAGCACCCGAATGTCACCATCGAGATCACCGTCCTCGAAAATGAGGCTTTCAAGACCAAACTCACAACCGTGATGCAATCTGGTGATCCTCCAGACATCTTCCAGAGCTGGGGCGGCGGCACGTTCAATCAACAGGTCGAAGCTGGACTGTTGAAGGATATCACCGCAGATCTCGATGCTGATTCTGCTTGGCGCGACAGCTTTGCCCCTGGGGCTTTGGGGGTCTACAGCTACGAGGGCAAGAACTACGGCGTGCCATGGGATATGGGTATAGTCGGTTTCTGGTACAACAAAGCGCTCTTCGAACAGGCCGGCATTGATGCTCCCCCCGAAACCTGGACCGAGTTCCTCGAAGATGTGCAGACATTAAAAGACGCTGGCATTACCCCGATTTCCATTGGTGAAGGGGACAAATGGCCCGGCATGCACTTTTGGAATTATCTGGCCACCCGCATCTGCGGACAGGCCGGGTTTGAAGCCGCCCTGAATCAGACAGGCTCCTTTACCGATCCCTGCTTCGTCGAAGCTGGCGAAAAGCTTCAGGAATTGGTCGCTCTCGAACCCTTCCAGGAAGGTTTTCTCGGTGCCGTCCACGATGACATGCAGGCGACCTTCGGCAACGGCAAGTCTGCCATGGAATTATCAGGCCAGTGGGCTCCCTCCGTGTCGGCAGCCAATAGCGCAGACCAAATGGGTATCGGTGAAGACCTTGGTTTGTTCGGCTTCCCAGCTGTCGAAGGCGGCGCTGGTGCAGGAACGGACGTCGTCGGTGGCGGCAACGGTTTTGCAATTGGCAAGAATGCGGGACCGGAGGCTGTTGACTTTGTCAAATACCTGACCAGTGTGCCAAACCAGACGGTTATCGCTGCCAGTGGATCGGGCATCCCGGTAGTTAAAGGCGCCGAGGTCGGCCTGACGGATCCTAATATGCTTCAGGTACAGGAGACCTTTGCTGCCGCGCAGTACTTCCAGCTGTACTACGATCAATTCCTGCCACCAGCTACGGGTTCCGTTCTTAATGATGCTACGCAAGGTCTTTTTGCTGGTACGCTGACACCTGAAGATGTAGCACAGGCAGTTGAAGACTCTTATGCGGCAGAGATAGACTAACCTTGTTAGGCGACTTTGGTGATTGGTAAAAAACATCCCAAAGTTGTGGTTAATAAATTGGCTTCGTGGCGTCATTTCAAAGACGGCAGCACAGTAGGGCGCCACGAAGCCTTTTGAATAAAGGAACCCTTTCATGCAACCACTTCCTGCCATCCCAGATATTCTGAAATTACGACGTGTATCAGGCAGTCCTCGTCGCCTTCAAGATACTTTACTCCTTACTCTATTCCTGCTGCCAGCTCTTATCCTCTTTCTAATTTTCGTTATTTATCCAATTTTCCGTTCGGTATATTTCAGCATGTTTGATTGGAACGGCTTGGGGCCTGCAGTAGATTTCGTAGGGCTACAGAATTTCAAAGACATCCTGGCTGACCAAGTGTTCCTAAAAGCGGTCAAGAATGTGCTCTTGATCATAGTGCTCTCAGTGGGAGTGCAACTGCCCTTAGCATTGGCATTGGCGGTATTGGCAGGGCGTGACTTGCCTGGGCGCGGCATTTTTCGCACCATTTTTTTTATGCCCTATATCCTTTCCGAGATCAATGTTGCGATTATGTGGATGCTGCTATATAATCCTGATCCAGACCGCGGTCTTCTCAACGCGATTGTGACCCATTATGGTGGCGCTTCCATTGGTTGGCTGAGTGATACCAATCTTGTTTTATTGTCGGTCTTCATTGCTCTGACGTGGAAATACTTCGGTTTTCACATGTTGTTGTATTTAGCGGGTCTACAAAATATACCTCCAGAGCTTGAAGAAGCTGCCCGCATCGATGGTGCTAACAGCATTCAGATTTTCTTTTACAACACGCTGCCTCTGTTGGGCAGCACGATCCGCACATCAGTTTATTTGTCTGTGCTTGGCTCGATCCAGCAGTTCATCATGGTGTGGATCATGACCAAGGGAGGTCCAGTTAATGCAAGCGAGACTCTTGCAACGTACATGTATCGCTTCGGCTTTGTGAGATTCCAACTAGGTTATGGTTCTGCGGTAGCGATCTACATGTTCATTCTATGCCTGATCTTTTCTTTGCTCTACCGGCGTTTGACAAACCAACCCGATTACTTGACCGGGCTTTAGAAAGGATACATTCATGCCAAAAACTCGTGCGCTCCCGCGCTGGATGAAGAAAATCCTTGTAAGGATCGTGCAGTATTTCATTTTTATCATCGTTGCAGCGGTAATTTTTGTACCGCTTGTGATCCTGATTTTTGGGAGTCTCAAAACAACCGGCGAGATGTATTCACATCCATATACCATCCCTAACCCACCGCATTGGGAGAATCTTGTAGGGATATTGAGCACACCCTCGTTTTGGCGCTTGTTACGGAACAGTACCATTCTAATGATCGCCACTACTGCTGGCGTGGTTTTTATTTGTGGCTTGGCTGCTTTTGTTTTTGCACGCCTTGAATTCCGCGGTAAAAATTGGTTGTTTAACTTGTTCACTTTGGGTTTGATGTTTCCCATCAATGTTGCGATTTTGCCTGTTTATTTCGTGCTACGTCAATTGAATGAGATGGGTGTACCCTTAATTGACAGCCTCGTGGGTGTCATTTTGGTGCAGGTCGCTTACAACATATCGGGCAACATTTTGATCTTGCGTGGGTTCTTCACTGCCATTCCAACTGAATTGCAAGATGCTTCGTACATCGACGGTTGCAATAATTTTGATTTCTTTTGGCGTATCCTACTCCCCCTGGCAAAACCTGCACTCGCAGCTGTCGCGGCGCTGACAATGATCGTCAGTTGGAATGATTTGCTTGTACCGCTTGTGGTATTGAACAGCGATGAACTCTGGACGCTTCCATTGGGCACCATGCAATTCCAAGGGCAATGGGGACAGGATTTGGCTCTGGTCTCAGCTTTTGTGGCTTTGTCTTCAATACCAACTATCATCTTTTACATTTTTGCAGAGCGGCAAATCGTTTCCGGACTCACTGCGGGAGCGATCAAAGGCTAGGACTAATGGATAAAATATTTCCCTTGTCCAAGGTGAAGCCTGAAACTAATTATATTCTTAAAAGGAAACCCGCTTAATGGAAACCGTCGAAAAACGTGCAAATAAATTAGTATCTCAAATGACTCTGGATGAAAAGCTTGCTCAGATTGGTTCCTATTGGATGTTCGATTTGCAGATCAATGGCAAGATAGATTGGGAAAAAGTAGCAGACAAATTCAACCATGGCATTGGCCAGATCACACGTTTGGCGGGGGCATCTACACTTCAGCCTGCGCAAGCGGCTAAAGCAGCCAATAGATTTCAGAAATTTCTCAAGGAGCGAACGCGGCTTGGCATTCCAGCCATTATTCATGAGGAATGTTGCTCAGGCGCTTTGATGCTTGGCGGCACGACATACCCGCAAATGCTGGGACTTGCCAGCACATTCCAACCCGAACTAGCAGAGACGATGACGACAGCAATTCGTAAACAATTGCTTGCTATCGGTGCACGACAAGGGCTTGCACCTGTACTGGACGTTGCACGTGACCCGCGCTGGGGGCGTGTGGAGGAGACCTTCGGCGAAGACCCAACACTTATCAGCCACTTTGGCGTGGCATATATCAAAGGCTTGCAATCAGAGAATCTAACTGAGGGAGTTATGGCAACTGGCAAGCATTTTATCGGTCACAGTCTCTCACAAGGTGGACTGAATTGCGCACCTGTTCATGTTGGGATGCGTGAAATCTATGACATTTATCTTGCCCCGTTCCAGGCAGTTATTCGGGATGCGAAGCTCGCTTCCATCATGAACTCTTACCCTGAATTGGATGGGGAAGTGGTGGCGGCCTCGCGACGTATTTTGACAGATTTGCTTCGTGATCAACTGGGATTTGACGGTCTGATGGTGTCAGATTACGAAGCCATCATTATGCTCAATAATTTTCATCATATTGCTGCTGATCCTGCAGGTGCAGCCAGTTTGGCACTGAATGCAGGCATTGATGTGGAACTGCCGAATACGGTTTGTTATGGTGAACCACTTAAGTCTGCGCTCGAAAATGGAGATATTAATATCGAACTTGTCGACCTGGCTGTTCAAAGACTTTTGAAAAAGAAATTTGAGCTTGGTTTGTTTGACAATCCATTTGTGGATGAGAGCAAAGTGTTGGGAGTTTTCGAAACACCCAAACAACGTATGATTGCTCGCGAAATTGCTTGCAAGAGCATGGTCTTGTTAAAGAACGATGGCGTATTGCCCTTGCATAAATCCCTTAAAACCCTCGCGGTTATTGGCCCTAATGGGCACGATGGACGCAATCAACTCGGCGATTATTCCTACGCGGCGATGAGCGAGTTTATGCAATGGAAGAAGCTTGAAAATTCCGCATTTGTCCATGGCGATCTCAATGAACTTGCCCCGTACCAGATCAAGATCACAACAGTGCTGGACGGCATCCGGTCGGTTGCTTCTCCTGGAACAAACATTCTATATACAAAAGGTTGTGATAACCTCAGTGACGACAAAGCCGGAATTGACAAAGCAGTGAAAATCGCCGAACAAGCGGATGCTGTTATCCTGGTACTTGGTGATAAATCCGGGTTGACGCTCGATTGTACGACTGGAGAAACTCGCGATAGCTCGGATTTGAAATTACCAGGCATGCAAGAAGATTTAGCCAAAGCGCTCTTTGCAACAAGGAAACCTATTGTTGTTGTATTGATAACAGGGCGTCCATATGATTTATCGATGCTGTCAGAAAATGCCAATGCTATCCTTGAAGCTTGGCTGCCGGGCGAGGAGGGCGGTGCTGCGATTGCGGATATTTTGTTCGGCGATGTAAATCCTGGAGGGAAATTACCGATTACTTTTCCAAGATCGGTGGGACAACTCCCGATTTACTATAATGCCAAGCCAGCAGGAACAAGGTCGCATTGGTACGGTGATTACGTTTCCGAGAAAGTCACACCCTTATATCCGTTTGGTCACGGATTAAGTTACACGTCGTTCGAATACAGTGATTTGTCAGTTAAACAAAAAGAGGTTAATAGTGACGAGAGTGTGGATATTTCGCTCACCATAGAAAATGTTGGAAATGTTGCAGGAGAGGAAATTGTCCAACTTTATATCCACGATGAGGTTGCCTCCATTCCCCGCCCGATCAAAGAGTTGAAAGGTTATCAACGGATGATGATGGAACCGGGTGAAACGAAAAAAATCACTTTTCACCTGCCTGTGGATCAGCTCGCTTTTTATGATATGGATTTGGACTTGATTATTGAAGCCGGCACGATCAAGGTTATGCTGGGCAGTTCGTCCGAGGATATCCGCCTGAGCGGTGAATTTGTGATCGTTGGCGATAAAAAGATACCGGTAAAGGAACGTGTATTCGTCTGTCCAGTGACTGTGGCCTGACCAGCGCCGGAGTAAGAACTCATCGAAAATGGGTAAAAGAGAATAGAAAAAGATGGATCATGGATTTGTTTGGCCTGACCAATTCCAAGGTGCTGTTTCTCTCACATACGATGATGGTCTCCCTGTTCATCACGAGGTAGTAGACCCGCTTTTACGCCATCACGGTTTGCTTGCCACCTTCTATCCAATGATCCAGAGTGACCTGCGCCTGCATCCTAAGCATTGGCGGAAACTTGCGCGGGCTGGACACGAACTCGGCAACCATACGGTCTTCCATCCCTGCTATCAGACAAGCCCAGATCCCTACCCCTGGTTAGACGATCGCTATGACCTGGGCAGCTACACGCTTGCACACATGCGTTCCGAACTTGAAGTCGCCAATCTGGTGCTGCACTTATTAGATGACCGAACAGATCGCAGCTACGCCAGCACCTGCTGTGATCTTAAGATCGGCAGTGGCGGAACGGAAGAATCGCTTGAACCACTGCTAGCGGATTTGTTTGTTGCAGCGCGCGGGGAACTAACAAATCAGATCGTCCTACCAGCGAATAGCCCTGATCCATTCAATATTGGCTGTATCCAAGCCGATCAATGCTCGCTGGAGGAGCTAATGCATTTTGTTGAACAGGCTCGGGCAAATGGCGGCTGGGCGGTTTTGATGATCCATGGCATTGGTGCAGGAACACATGATTTATATTTAAACCAAGATGTACACATTAGTTTTATTAATTGGTTGGCTCAGCAGCGCACGATCTGGATAGCACCGGTCCGGACGATTGCTCGGTATATCAATCAGCACATGTAGGTCAATACTAATCTGATGGAAACGCTCGAAGATTAATTTAGGTATGCAAAAAAGACTGTTCATATAAGGGAATAAATGGTTTCAAAGCTGTTTGATGGAGAGAATTCTTAAAAGACTGTTGATAAATAAGCAAATTTCGGTAAGTGTATGAAAAATGTCAGGTTTGGCAAGGCAATCGCATTTGAAAATTTACGCTCCACTTTTCTTAAGAAACTTGCATACTTATGGGTTTATGCCCCACCTCGGGTAAGTTTTCATGCGCATTTTAGGGATTGCACACCAAAACCTAATCCATACGCGATTGCCCTGTAAGGTTTGGTGGTAATACTTAACATTTGTGGAAAAATTTGCTCGGATGATATTACTTTGTATGTTGTCCAACCAAACATAGTAACAACGATAATCATGTCTACTCTATTTTGCAGCAACTTCTCTTCATTTTCTCTCTACACCACACGCATTCAAGGAGGTGAAAAATAACCTTTGAACTAGTTGCTGAGGCTGGTTTGGAAGGGGATAAAATCTGCCTATCAGCACTAGAGAATGTGGGATTCAATTTAGGCATTCTGGTTTCTGGTGTAATCAATTTGATGAACCCTGAAATTGTTGTCTTGGGAGGAGCGCTAAATAATGCTTCGTCCATCCTTGTTCCCATAGTTAAAGATGTTGTATCAAGTTATTCCCTGAAACTGTCGCAGCAAGATTTAAAAATTGTGGAATCCAAACATGGGACAGAAGCCTGTGTTGTTGGGGCTCCAGCACTCGTATTAGATAGCATTTGGAGATAACCCGAGTTTTCTTCCTAAATTTATTTTTTCTTGTATTTATAAAAGGAGTTAATAATGACAAATCTTTACGAACCCAAACCTGAACATAAATTCACCTTCGGCCTGTGGACGGTTGGCAATGTGGGGTTGGACCCTTTTGCAGCGACCCCAGTAAGAGAAAAATTAAGCCCGGTGGATTTAGTCCATCTGCTGGCTGAAGTTGGCGCGTATGGTGTCAATTTCCACGACAACGACCTGGTGCCAATCGATGCTACAGCAGCAGAACAAGACAAGATTGTGGCGGACTTCAAAAAAGCATTGGCTGAGACCGGCATCGTGGTGCCAATGGCCACTACCAATCTGTTCGGTGATCCGGCTTTCAAAGATGGCGCTTTCACTTCCAATGACCCTCAGGTACGCGCTTACGCCCTGCAGAAGACGATGAACGCCATCGACCTCGGTGTTGAACTTGGCGCCAAGATCTATGTGTTCTGGGGCGGGCGCGAAGGCACTGAGACGGATGCAGGCAAAGACCCGGTCACGGCGATTAAGCGCACACGCGAAGCGATGAACTTCTTGTGCGAGTATGTCCTTGATCACGGTTATGATCTTAAATTTGCCCTGGAGGCGAAACCAAACGAACCGCGCGGTGATATTTACAACTCGACCACCGGACACATGCTAGCTTTTATCGAAACCCTCGACCATCCCGAGATGGTCGGTGTTAACCCGGAAATGGCCCATGAGCACATGGCTGGCCTGAACTTCACCCATGCAGTTGCTCAAGCAATAGAAGCCGGCAAGTTATTCCATATCGACCTCAACGACCAAGCCTTCGGCCGCTACGACCAGGATTTCCGCTTCGGCGCTGTAAACCTCAAGAGCGCTTTTTTCTTGGTCAAATTGCTAGAAGATTATGGGTATGATGGAAACCGCCATTTTGATGCTCATGCCTACCGCAGCGAAGATTATGAAGGCGTTAAAGACTTTGCGCGCGGCTGCATGCGCACCTATTTGATCTTGAAAGAGAAAGCGGCACAATTCAATGCTGATAAAGAAATCCAGGCCATGTTGGAAGAGATCAATGCTGATGACGGCTCAATGGATAAATACTTTGGCGCTTATTCCAAGGATAAGGCTAAGGCATTGAAAGCTCAAGCATTTGATCGCCCGGCTTTGGGGCGGCGAGGTCTGAAGTACGAAAAACTTGATCAACTCACCGTTGACCTTCTGTTGGGCACACGCTAATGGAAGAGGGACAGGATGATCCTGTCCCTCTTGATTTTTATGAAAACAGTTGATTTTTCCGGCTTCAAGTGTATTGAATTGGCGAATGAGGTTATATCCCTACTCGTGACCCAATCAGTTGGACCGAGGGTAATCTCACTGCGAGTTGAGGGAGGCGAAAACATATTCGCGGAGTTGCCTAACTTCACCTTGGAGTGTCCAGGCAAAGGAGATTACCATTTTTATGGTGGGCATCGCTTGTGGCACTCACCAGAAAGCCCCAGCCGCACTTATTTGCCAGATGATCAACCTGTTGAGATTGAGCCTATTGATCAAGGTGTTTTGGTCACACAGCATGTTGAGCTGGAAACAGGCATCCAGAAAAAGCTTAAGATCCATTTGAATACCAACCAAGTTGAAATTGAGCACTTATTGATCAATCTGGGTGTCTGGCCAGTGACCTGTGCTCCCTGGGCGATCACCCAGTTTAAACCTGGCGGAGTAGCTATTTTGCCGCAGTTCACAGGCTTGACAGCGGATAATCCCACCTTACCAAACAGAGTGTTAACTCTATGGCAATATACTGATATCAAAAGCCCATATATCACATGGGACAATGAGTTCGTTTTCGTAAAGGCTGAAATGAAAGATGGCGCGCTGAAGCTTGGTTTCCCCAATCCATGTGGATGGACAGCCTATTGGCGAGAAAAAACATTATTCGTCAAACGCGCCCCTTACACTGAAACGTTGAATTACTATGACTTTGGCAGTTCCAGTGAGTGTTATTGCAATTCTGAATTCCTGGAGCTAGAAACCCTTGGACCAATTAGCAATATCCAACCAGGAGACACCGTCAGCCATAAGGAAATATGGGAAGTATTCGCAGATGTTGAATGGCCTGAAGATATTGCGGAATTAATTGCATTGACCGAAGCTGATTAGAAGGAGGTGCAAAAATGAGTTACTTCATTGGAATCGATAGCTCTACAACCGCAACCAAAGCATTGTTGATGGATGCAAGCGGCAAAGTAGTAGCAGTGGCTTCATCAGAGTATTCTTATCTAACTCCTCATCCCCTCTGGAGCGAACAAGACCCGCAACTGTGGTGGGATGGCACAATAGAAAGCATCAAACAAGTGCTCTCAAAAGCTGGTGTAAAAGGTGATGAGGTCAAAGGGATTGGCCTGACTGGACAGATGCATGGCTCGGTCTTCTTGGATAAAGATGGAGAAGTATTGCGCCCGGCTTTACTCTGGAATGACCAGCGGACCGGCCAACAGTGTGATGATATTCGTGATCGTTTAGGCAAGAAGAAGTTGATCCAGATCACTGGCAACGATGCCTTGACTGGTTTCACTGCTCCAAAGATCTTGTGGGTGCAGCAAGAAGAACCAGAGACTTATGCAAAAATTGCCCAAATATTGCTTCCAAAAGATTACGTGCGCTATAAATTAACCAATGAATATGCTTGTGATCGCGCTGGTGGGGCTGGAACGCTCCTGTTTGATGTCCGTAAACGCACCTGGTCGCCTGAAATGCTCGAAGTCCTAGAAATCGACCCGACGTGGATGCCCAAGACCTTTGAAGGCACCGAGATCACCGGAACGGTATCAAAACAGGCTGCGGAGGCAACCGGTTTAAAGGAAGGCATCCCGGTGATGGGTGGAGGGGGTGATCAAGCTGCTGCGGCAGTTGGTACTGGTGCAGTACAAGAGGGAATTGTATCGCTTAGTCTTGGTACTTCTGGAGTGATATTTGCTGCAACGGATACCCCAGCAATCGAGCCAGAAGGACGTTTACATGCTTTCTGTCACGCTGTGCCAGGCAAATGGCATTTGATGGGAGTAATGCTTTCAGCAGCTGGAAGTTTACGCTGGCATCGGGATACATTTGCACCGGGGAAGGATTTTGGTGAATTCGTTCAGCAGGCTGGAGATATTCCTGCTGGTGCCGATGGTTTGTTATTCTTGCCCTATCTCACTGGCGAGCGCACACCGCACCCCGACCCATTAGCGAGAGGGGCCTTTGTTGGATTGACAGTCCGGCACACCCTACAACATTTGACACGCGCAGTGCTGGAAGGTGTATCTTTTGGTCTTCGTGATAGCTTTGAGCTAATGAAAGAAGCTGGTCTGGCAAATGTTACTCAAGTACGAGCTACTGGTGGGGGTGCAAAGAGCACACTTTGGCGGCAGATTTTAGCGGATGTGCTTGGCGCCGAATTGGTTACGGTCAGTTCTGAGGAGGGAGCAGCTTATGGGGCAGCGCTCCTGGCTGCAACTGGCGCTGGCGTGTTCTCCAGTGTGGAAGAGGCTTGCGAGAAGACTATTCAGATCTCGGGAAGCACATCCCCTGGTGAATCCGTTGAATTCTACAACAAACTGTATCCAGAGTACCGGGGTTTGTATCCTGCGCTAAAACCAAGCTTCCATAAGGTGGCGGAGATATTGGGCGTATAAACAACGGTAATGTTGGTAAAGCCTTCCTCAAGTGAAATGCTTGGGGAAGGCTTTCGATTCTGGCGCCCAATATTTCTTTTAAGACATGGAATCCAGACAGAGGAATAATCACCTATCACTATAAGTAATTTTGTCAGACAAAAAGAAATCTCCCTCGCGTCCTATAGTCTCACTAAAAACACCCGAAAAGAGATTCGGGGGTGGGAGTGTATATAAATGTAAACGCGTGATCATTTTTTGTGCAATGTCATCAATTCCTTCAGTTTCTTTGGTTCGAAATACAGATCACGCTCAATCGGCAAGCCCAACGGCCCTTTAGCGGCTTTCAGGTCAGCTAGTGAAAAGTAGCCCAATTCAACCTCGATTCCAGAAACCAAACCGAAGAAGATGTCCTCGCCATCGAATTCGCTGGCATACCAACTCCAGTCGCTGTTCGGTGTAAAGTACTTGACCAATGCTTTGGCCTCCAAGCCGCACTCCTCCCCACCGTACAAATCAGGCAGCTTCTTTCGGCTCCCTGCATCCAGCAGGTTGTCCCCCATTGGAGGAAGTTGCATACGTTCATATTTCATTTGTTTGACTCTAGCAAATCTAGAAACAGAAATCCAGAGACAGCCAATGGTTGGGCAGGCAGATCATTTGCCCTACTCCCCTACCAACCGCGTGTGAATGGGCAAATTCACAGGCAACACACACCTTGTACCAGCAGGTTGTTGTGCATGGCTGGTTGTGGCTGTTATATAAATCTCATAAGAGATGGAGAATGTCAATCCAGGAACAGCAGCCGCACGTGTTCACAACAATCTTCTCGCTGCCAGACCGGAGCATGCAACAATATTTTTGATGTGACTTGGCCAAAGATCGTGAAGTAGAAAATCCCCTTGACTTCCAGACATGCGCTTCCACGACCTGCGCCTCACAGCTGCCACTCACATACTGGCCAATGGGATCGATATGCTGACTGTCTCCCTGCGCCTTGGCCATACCAGAGCTAGCGCCACGCTTGATACCTACACGCATATGGTCTCTGGTACCCAGGAAAAAGCCGCTGCCCTGATGGATGAGATCACAACTCCGGTCTCTCTACCGACCGGTCTGATTTTTCCGAAAGAGCTGGTTGCACCAGGATTGCACCGCGAATCCTACGTCAGCCTAGATCGTCCAGAATAAATTCATTTCCCAATCGGAAAACTGAATATTTGGTGCCTGAAATTGACGAAAAATATACCTGCGGTATAATATTTCACACACGCACCCGTAGCTCATTGGGGGTCCTTCGCTGCGCTCTGGATAAATCCTTCACTTCGCTCTGGACGGGCTGTCTGACTTCGAATTTTATGTTGGGAGTGTCCATCCTGTTTATGGTGGAAATCTGAGTCCATCCCCTCGATGGAGTTGACAGCAAACCGTCCATTACGTGCATAATTTCCATCCTTTCCACCCTTGTTGCACCACAATTGCACCAGAACTGCACCCAACTTAACTGAATTGGCGGCTCGTTTTTGACTCATAACAAGCTTGTCTTATATAATAGTGTTAGGCTGTGTCTTTGATTCTAGAAAAAATCCTACACATGATTGAACCTGTTCAGCAATGAAATCATATATCCTAAAGATAGGTCACTATCCATGAATCTCGAGCTACTAACCAGAAAAGTTGTAATAAAAATCAATCAACAAGCGATTCACCTATTGATTGGATTGATTATTGTCTGCGGTTTAGCAGCATGCAGCGGTGAAGGAGAATCAAGCGATTCTTACCTGCCAACTCATACAGACCAACCTGTTCCCACACCATCAATTCCGATAACCAATAACCTTCCAACGTCTGCTTCAACCATTACAACGTCATCCACGCCTGATTTTGATCTCTACCCTGAAGGACTCCAAATAGCTTACACGATAGATAACACCTTATACCTCTGGTATAACGGTCAAACACAAGAATTGGTAAACCAACCTAAAATATTTGCTCCCCAGCTATCTTCTGATGGTGAGTGGATCATCTATCACCAAGACTTTGACTTATTAGTACACGACGAAGAGTTCTGGGCAATAAAAACCGATGGAACGGAGCGTCACCCAATCCTGATCCTTGATGATCTGGCTAACCTCATAGAAACTGAGCTCAGGGTATTAATCAGTGAGTTCAGCTGGCTGCCGCATACACACACCATTTTGTTTAATACTCAACTTTACAATAACATGGTTGATGGCAATCCCTACGAGGCAAACAACGACCTCTACTTATTGGATCTAGATGGCCAGATAACCCAAATTGCACCAGCTGGATTGGGAGGAATTTTCACACCTTCTCCAGACGGACGATATGTAGCTGTATCCACGCATTCAGAAATTGGTCTTTGGGATCTTGAAACAGGAATAAGACAAACCTTACTTGAATTCAGTCCGCTACGGAGGGGTTGCGATTGTACATATTATCCCCAGCTCCGATGGGACAGGGCTGGAGGGCACATCATTACCTCTATCCCGTCTCCATTCATACATTATCCAGATTATTTTGGGGGAAAACCGGAGGAAATTTGGCGGCTTTCTGTGAACGGCTCTGCGGAGGTAATAGCCCAGGTGGCACCTTCTCAGATGCTTAACAGCGTTGTGGATCTGGGACCAAATTTAACCCATAATTTTTACTATGATGACAGTGGATGTGAAGGTGGATATTTTTCTATCCACCTTCGTGAACTGGAGTCTTCAACTGAGCTGCGCCAAATTCCTTGTGCTTCATATTTTCCGGTTTGGCTGCCAGATGGAGAGCATTTCCTCATTAAGGGTGAAGATTGGGAACTTGGAAATATCAATAATTCCACAACAGAGGTTTTAGAGTTTCTTTCTTCGGTCAACAGAGAATCTTTCGGATCTTCATATCTGACCTGGATCGATGATACCCATTTCCTTTTAGAATCCTATAGTGATGATTATCAGACCATCAGTTTAGCGACTCTAGATGGTATTGTCTCCCAGATCATTCACACTCCACAAGGTACTCCTGCTCAGTTCAGTATTAGCGTATCCAAGGATTAAATATCAATCCTCTGGCTATGAAGCAATCAATCGCTCAAACAATTTAATCCACCTTACTTCCTAGCATACAGAATGAATTCCTGACGGTCAGTCAGACGACAGTTTACACCTGCGGTGTGGTGCCTTTGACACCGTAATCTCGTCAACTATAAGCTGACTAAGTTTTCCGCCCCTACCAGGTTTCTCAGCAACTCAATCGGTTTATGGTTTACAGTTTACGACTTGCGCTCCGGTCTTCCGTCTTCGGTCATCTGTCGGTCGCGCAGCGACAATTCCATCAACTGGTTTGGCGGCTCTTTTACCTATATCAAATTCACATATCTAGGATCGGAAAAACAAGGTGTAATAAACTATGGACAAGAATATTGTATAATCCTTATTTATGAACGAAAATTATGGATTCCAGGGGAATCAAATCAGGATCCTGCTGATCAATGAAATTCAGCTGATCAGCAATGTGATTGCCGCCTCACTTGAAGATGAACCGGATATTCATATTGCGGAATGTGTGTCCTCTATTGAGGAAGGTTTGCGGATTATTCAAGAACAAGAGATCGATGTGGTCTTGGTGAGCATCCGTTTATCGAACAGCGGCGCGCTGCAGTTCACAAGAAAGGTAACCATGGATAATCCAGAAACCAAAGTGCTGGTTCTGGGTCTTTCAGAGGATAAAAAACAAGTCATCCAGTTTGTGGAAGCCGGCGCATCCGGGGTCGTATCAAAAGATGATTCGATCACCGAATTACTGGAAACGATCCGGGCCGCCAACAATGAAAAGGCATTCGTGTCGCCAGAACTGGCCTCAGCCCTTATGCATCGCCTATCAGAGGTTACCCGATTATTGATGGATTGCAGTGACAGTTTCCCGGAAGAGGCAAATTTGACGCCGAGGGAATTGGAAATCCTGGAGATGATCGGAAATAAAATGACCAATCGGCAAATAGCGGATGAACTGGTGATAGAGGTTGGTACAGTAAAAAACCACGTCCACAGCATCCTCGAAAAACTGGGCGTTCATAGCAGGGAAGATGCCCGCGCTTATCTGGCCTTTATCAATGAGTAGTTGAAAGAATTTTGATTGAAATCAACCCACCAGATGGTGGGTTTTTGTTTTTTATATATATCCTGAAATGTATCCCTAATCCTATAACTGGATACATGACAGCCGGAACGATCTTTGCTAATCTTATTGCAGCTAGCCGTATCAAATAGGATTTCCAATGGCAAAGTCAAAAATCGTTCTTGCGAACCAATCCAAACTGTTACGCGATATGCTTTCCAGGGTGTTTGCTAAGCTCGAGGATTTTATTATCGTGCAGGAAATTGAGAATCCCTCCCTGCTGGCAGATTTCCTTGATCAAACAGATATCGATTGGGTTCTTTTTTCTTCCATGCACCATCGTGCAAAACGGGAATGGATCGATGACTTGATCCGTACCCATCCCTCAGTATGTTTTGCAGACATCGCGCTTGATATGAGCGAAGTAACCTTTACCTTGATGAATAATCCCGATACTGAGGTAAACGATCTATCACTCGAGGAGTTCATTGCCATCCTGGAATCAGGGTGTTTATGTCAATCCAATCCGCAAGACCCGCAAGTACTGTAATATCTGGACCAAATATAGAACTTATAAGGAGATATCGTAATGAAAAACCAAACCACTGAACCTTCTATCCGGAAGAATGCCAGAATTGCTGGTGTTCTATATCTGCTGATCTTCATTGTCTACCCCTTGTCAGCATTTATAGGCAAGGCTGGGATTGTGGTTTCGGGTGATGCCGCGGCAACTGTCGCTAACATCGCAGCCTCTGAAAATCTCTTCCGTTTGGGAATCGCCGGCGAAGTGGTCATTTTCCTGGTCGAGATCATCATGGCGGGGATCCTCTATGAACTATTAAAACCTGTAAACCCCGCCATGTCATTCGCTATGGCGCTTTCCCGGGTTGCTGAAGCTATTATCCAGGCTGTCAATCTGCTGCCCTCCATCCTGGCCTTGATCCTGGTCAGCGGAGTGAGCTACCTGACCGTTTTTGAGGCCGATCAGCTTCAAGCTCTGGTGCTGCTTTTTTTGGGTGGTTTTGATTACTTGATCCTTGTATGGGGATTCCCCTTTGGGCTGCATCTCCTGCTGCTGGGCTATCTGGTGTATAAATCTGACTTGTTCCCCAGGGTTCTGGGAATTTTGCTCGTTCTGGGCGGTATCGGCTATCTGCTGCAGAGCTTCGGAACCTTCCTCGTGCCGCAGCTGGATCAAATCATGGAAACCGTAGTATTAATTCTGGCTGTCCCCGGTGAACTTGCCTTCACACTCTACCTATTGATCAAAGGAGTAAAAACACAAAAATCAAATGCGACAGTGTCTTAGGTGACAGTTTAAATTGAAAATCATATTTACAAGGAGAAATCAAATGAAATCAATTCAACGAAATGCGCGGTTTGCCGGGGTTCTTTATCTGGTGATCACTGTTGCCGCTATCCTGGCCCATATATATGTTCCATCCCTTATCATCGTGCCCGGGGATGCGGCAGCCACTGCCAATAACATCAATGAATCTGCGACCCTGTTCCGGCTTGGAACAGTAGGGGGCGAATTGGTCGTCCTGTTAAGTGAAGTAGTTCTTGCTGTGGTGCTCTATGTGCTACTTAAGCCCGTCGACAAAACACTTTCATTGATAGCAGCAGTTTCCAGGCTGGTGATGACCACCGTCCACGGTATCAATATGATCAATTACTTCTTTGCCATACTGTTGGTGAGCGGGACGGGCTACTTGTCCGTCTTCTCCGCAGAACAAGCCCAGAGCCTGGCCATGCTCTTTCTCGATGCCCATGGCTATGGCTTTACGATCGGCATTGCCTTCTTAACGATCCATGTCTTTGTGCTGGGCTACTTGATCTTCAAGTCCGGATATTTTCCAAAGATATTGGGCGTGCTGTTCATTGCTGCGGGCGTGGGCTACCTGGTTGACAGTTTTGCCCTCCTGCTGTTGCCTTCATACGAGACAACCCCGGGGATCATTGCTGCGACCATCGCCATCGCAGAGATTGCCTTCCCCGTCTGGCTGCTGATCAAAGGGGTGAACAAAGAGGGCTGGGAAAAAAGATCTCTTGAATCCGCCTGAATCATCCGTCTGCGGGGAAGATGGTGGCTACATCTCTTCCCCGCAGAAGATAGATTTTTGTTCCCCAAGAAAATTCAATTGAAAGGAAATTGCCATTGGATAATAAAGACAGGATCGTTCGAGTTCTTAGAATAGTCATGCCCCTTATCGGATTACTCACAGTCGTAATCATTGCCCCTCTGGACCTGGTACTGCCCTGGATTACGCCCCTACCAGACACGGTGCAGGATCAGATCGATGACGGGATCGGTCTCGGGCTGGATGGCATTATTGTGTATGTAGATCAAGGTGGAAAAGCGCCAGAATTCTATGCCGCTGGCTGGAAAAACAAATTAACTAAAGAACCAGCCGACCCGCACGCTTTATTCAAAATCGGTAGCATCAACAAACTGTATATCGCTACTGCGATCGCCAAATTGGCAAGTAATGGGAGTTTGTCGCTGGAAGATACCCTGGTGGATCACTTTCCCAAACTGGTGGGAAGAATTGAATATGCTGATCAAATTGCTCTTCGTATGCTGGTTCAGCACCGAAGCGGCATTCCCAATTTCACCGACAACCCGGATTGGGATTGGTTCACCCCCCAAACTGAGCAAACCAGGAAACTGGAACTGGTCCTGGATCAACCTGCGGATTTCAAACCTGACACCAAATACAGTTATTCAAACACAAATTATCTCTTGCTTGCCCGAATTATTGACCAGGTATTGGGATACAGCCACAGCGAATATATAGAAAATGAAATTCTGACCCCACTCGAGCTAACAAACACATATACCACGCTTGACCAGGCAGATTACGATAATGTGGTCAGCGGGTACTGGTATGGATATGACGATGATCTCCGGTTCCTTGATAACTGGATGGTTGCTACCGCAGAAGATGTCGGCATATTTTTAAGAGCCTTAAATGTTGGTTCCTTGCTGAATGACGATGAACAGGCGATCTATTCCTCCATTTATGAGTATGAACATACCGGCTGGCTGCCCGGATACTACAGCATCGCCCGCTATCACGCAGATATTGATACGATTGTTGTTCAGTTTGTGAGCACAACCGGTGGAGAAACCAGGGGCTTAGCGAATGTGATCGGCGGAAAGGCCACCGGCCTATCGAATATTGTCTATAACCGAATTGTCCGAATTCTCCATAGGCAATAGTCATGATGCTTAACCCTCCAAAACATTGGAATAGAAGGAACATAATGAAAGCGATTGTAAGTCTTAAACACGGTACTCCTGAAGTTCTCCAGCTACAGGAAGTAAAGAAACCAAAACCAGCAGAAGGTGAAGTATTAGTAGCTGTACATGCTGCCACGGTCACGCAAGGGGATGTCATGCTCCGCAAACTACATCCTCTTCTCTATCTACCCATGAGTCTATTCGGGATTAAAAGAAAAAGGATCCCGGGGCACGAGTTTGCCGGTATGGTTGAAGAAATCGGAAAAGGCGTCGTAAGATTCAAACCAGGCGATAAAGTATTAGGAACGACAACCGGATTGAAGGCAGGCGCTAACGCTGAATACGCCTGCGTGCCGGAAAGCGGAGAAAAATGTGTACTTGGGCACATGCCGGCCAATGCAACCTTTGAAGAAGCAGCCGCACTCCCGGTAGGAGGGATGACCGCCTTGGAAATCCTTAGCAGAGGAAACATTCAGCCCGGCGACAAAGTGCTGATCTATGGGGCTTCAGGAAGCGTAGGAACCTATGCTGTTCAAATCGCCAGCAGCTATTACGGCGCAGAAGTCACCGGGGTCTGCAGCACATCAAATATTGACCTGGTCCATTCTTTAGGCGCAAAACATGTGATTGACTACTCTCAGGAGGACTTCACCCAGGCTGGAGAAACCTACGATGTCGTTTGTGATGCTGTGGGCAAGATTTCCCTTCCGGAAGTCAAGGAAAACCTCATTGAAAGTGGGACCTATCTCACCGTGCAAACGACTACCCGGGAATCCCTGGATAATCTAAAAATCATCAAGGATTTATTCGAAGCAGGGAAGATCAAACCTGTCATTGATCAGCGATTTCCATTGGAGCAAACGGCTGATGCTCACAGATATGTCGAAACCGGACATAAAAAAGGCAACGTCGTCATCACTGTGATCCCATCTTGAACAAGGAGCAACCCGATGAAAGCAATTGTATGGAAAAAATATGGATCACCAGAAGGCCTCCAACTCCAGGAGATAGAACAACCAGTACCTAAAGACGATCAGATCCTGATCAAGATCCATGCAGCTGGTGTTACCGCGGGAGATTGTGAGATGCGGAGACTTCAACTCCCCCTCGGGTTGTCATTCCCCGTGCGGATCTATGCGGGTCTCATAAAACCCAAACGGGTCCCAGTCCTGGGCCAGGAATTTGCCGGGGAGGTCGTGGAAGTTGGGGAAAAAGTGACATCTTTTAGACCTGGTGATCAAGTATTCGGTACAACCGGTTTTGGGTTTGGCGCTTACGCGGAATACATCTGCCTCCCCGGTGAGCCCGGAGATGCAGAGGGTGTACTGGCCCTGAAACCTGCCAATCTTAGCTTCGAAGAAGCAGCCGTACTGCCTACAGCTGGTTTGGAAGCCCTGCACTACCTCAGGAGAGGCAAAGCTGGACCAGGAAAGAAAGTATTGATCATCGGCGGAGGAGGCAGCATTGGAACCTTCGCCATACAGCTGTCCAAATACTATGGAGCAGAAGTTACCGCTGTTGACAGCACTGAAAAACTTGATTTGCTGCGCTCACTGAGCGCAGACCATCTAATTGACTATACGAAAGAGAAGTACACAAAAAATGGCTTATCCTACGATTTAATCATCGATGTCGTCGGGCGAAAGTCTTTGATCCAGCGCTTAAAACTTCTAAATCACGATGGGGTTTATTACCTGGCTTTTGCGAGGTTGGCTGATGTATTCCTCAGCTTATGGACATCGATCACCAGTGATAAAAAACTGCGCATCGAATCTTCCAACCAAACAAAAGAGGACTTGGCCCTTCTCATAGATCTCATTAAAAAGGGAAAACTCACACCGGTAATTGACAGCACCTATTCTCTTGAGCAGGTTCCCAGAGCTCATACCTATGCTGAAAAGGGAAAAAAGACAGGAAATATAGCCATTCGCGTTAGACAAGGCACCGATGAGTTGGAAAGGAATTGAAAATGAGTTTCAAAAAAAATTTCTTTGTTGGAATCGTTATCCTAAGCCTCGCGGCCTTAGCCTATATGACCCTCCCTCGAAGCAATAGTTCTACCAATGGCCCTCCGCTTAATCCCAGGGATGTACCCTACAGCCGACCAGGAACCTTTCAAGTTGGCCTGCTGACACAACAAATCGCCGCAGATCCTCCGCTTGAATTAACGATCTGGTATCCAGCTGAGAAAGGCTCCCAACCCGAAAAATACCTCAATTATCCGTACAAAATTAAAATGGGAGATCCCATAGGAATGGTTACGATCGCCCAATATCCAGGAATTTCAATCCCTGGGGCAAGCCCAGACAACTCAGCTGCCCCCTACCCGCTGATCATTCTTTCACCGGGTTTCTCTATCAGTTCCACTTCTTACGCCTGGCTGGCAGAGCACCTGGCCAGCTATGGTTTTGTTGTGATCTCACCTGACCACAACGAGAACCTGGATCCCGAAAACCAGCTTTGGCGGAGCGCAATTACCAGACCTCAGGACGTTCGTGCGGTACATACTTATGTAGAGCAGAAACTACAAGTGGAAGGGGTACTCCAGGGCTTGATAGATATCAACTCCGTGGCTGTCATTGGCCACTCCTATGGCGGGTATACCGCCCTGTCAGCTGGAGGAGCACTGATCGATACAGAGAGTTTCCAGGCGACCTGCCAAGAAGTAAGGGGGACAGAGAAGCCTGGCGCCTGGCTGTGCGATATGCTTCTGCCAAAGATGGCAGACATGGCAGAACTGGCGGGCCTGGATGATGTTCCTGATAGTCTCTGGCCCAGCTGGGGGGATGAGAGAGTGAAAGCCATCGTCCCCATTGCTGGCGATGCCTTCTTTTTCGGCCAACCAGGTTTATCAAAAATCAATGTGCCCGTGCTGGCAATTGGAGGGACCGCAGACGTCGATTCACCTTATTTATGGGGAACCCATCCCAGTTTTGAATATTCCTCTGGACCCAGAAAAGCCGAAGTTGCCTTAATAGATGCGGAACATATGATCTTCACAGGACCGTGCGAATCGATCCGCTGGTACCTGAGCTTCTTATCAAGGGAATTCTGCTCAGATGCTAACTGGGATAGATCCTACGCCCATGAGATAACAAAACATTTCACCACAGCCTTCCTCCTGGTGGAATTGAAAGCGGACGAAGAAGTGCTGCGGATTCTTGCTCCAGGGGTTGTGGCGTTTGACAACATACGGTATGAGTCCTTCGGGTATTAATCTTGTTTTGATCATTCCGTCTTTTGATGATCATTTTTGGAGAATTCAGACAAAACAAGGTGAAAAGAAAACCTCATTAACGATAAAAAATATGATGACTGTAATTTGATCTCATTCACAGAAGGGAAAGACATGACTACACCCAAAAAACGTTTAGGGGAATTGGTGCTCCGGAGTGAAAATGCAGAAAGATTGGTTGATTTCTATACGAATATAATCAACCTGGATGTTTACGCCGCGTTTGGGTCTGTTACGTTCTTGAAGATCGATAATGACTGCGAGGGTCATCCTCAACTGCTTGCAATTTTCCAGGAAACCCATACATTCAGTGGGCCGAAAGATGTAAACACGGATACAGCCAGTTCAAAGCTGGGCACTCTCCACCATTTTGCATTTGTAATCGACCAGCAGGGTTTTGACTCTGAAAAGGAGCGGCTTACTGGCGAAGGCCTTAACCTCTGGTTTACAGAACATACTCAGTTTGGTTGGCGTTCTATGTATCTCTTCGACCCGGATGGCAACTCTGTTGAATATGTTTGTTTTGATCAAGCTGTTCTTGATAAATCAATCAAGCAATAAATGTCAGCGTTATCAATCAGGACTATCAATATGGAAGAAATTGAAATCTTAGAACTTCGAGTAGCATTGACATCAGAGGATTTTGAGAGATTATCCAATTTCTATTTGGAAGGCCTGGGGCTAAGTCCCTCCCAACACTGGCCGGAAGATCAAGGCAAGGCACTTGTTCTGGACCTCGGTCGGGCAACCCTTGAGGTATTTGATGAAAAACAAGCCGAGACTGTTGACCAGATCGAGGTTGGAAGACGGGTTAGCGGAAAATTCCGCTTCGCGCTCCAGGTGCCGGATTTAGACGCATCCGTTGACCGTCTACTTAAATATGGCGCTGAGCAGGTTAGTGCCCCGGTAGAAACCACCTGGGGTGATCGCACAGCGCGGTTCGAGGACCCTGAAGGCATGCAGATCACTCTCTACGAATTATCAAACTGATCCAGGATCAATTCCCAAAAGCTGAGTGGATAAACATCATATCTTGACTGGCTGTTAGACGCCCTGACGGTTAGTCAGACGACAGCTAGGTTTTCCACTTTCAAAGTAAATTTCCTGTTTATTGCACCAGGATTGCACCAGGAGACTATCCGTATCTACCCAAAAAACACGACAAACTAAGGTTTTCTTGACTTTTACCCTCTGAAAAGATACAATCTTGCCACGCGCATCCGTAGCTCAATGGGGGTCCTTCGCTACGCTCAGGATAAACGTCTGACTTCGAATCCGATGGGGTGACTGAACACAGTGTTTATTGGGGGTTTTTCCGTCTTTTCTCTCGATGGATTCAACTCATGATCGTCCATTGAGTCCATAATTTCCATCCTTCCCACCCTGATTGCACCGAAATCGCACCGAAAAAACGTCCTGTGGGTGGACCGGATGGCAAGCGGAGTTTATCCCGAGTGTAACGAGGGACTACCGACCGTATGGGCACTTCGTGGCCGACCGGAGTGGCCTGCAGCCACGACGGGGACAAACCGGTCTCGTCACCCCGTTCGTGAGCGTAGCGAACAACCGGTCTCTTCATTCCCGTCGGCCGCAACGCGGCCTCTCAATCAACTGGTTCGGCGGCTCGATTTCAAATTAATCACGATATCCCCCTACTCTATTCACCCAAAATATTTCCCCTAAGTAGTTGTTATTATTAAGCAACAAACTATTAAGCAGAGGTTACAAGTCAAATCCTATGCGGGAAACGGCGAAGAACTGCTCCCTGAAGCAGCGTTTTTCCAGTAGCTATTTAGCTAAAAAAATTATCCAAATATCAGATGTATTTCTTTTTCTTGGCTGGTTCACTTCCTCCTCAGCCTCAAGGAGTTGCCTACCACAAGCAGGCTGCTGGATGCCATAGTTATGGCAGCGATTACCGGGGTGATGATCCCCAGCGCTGCCAGCGGCAGAGCCACCAGGTTATAGGCGAAAGCCCAGCCCAGGTTTTCATAGATGATGCGCCGGACCCGCTTGGATTTGCGAACGAACCAGGGAATCAGCTCCAGGTCAGA
This sequence comes from uncultured Anaerolineales bacterium, assembly GCA_964627755.1. GTDB lineage: Bacteria > Chloroflexota > Anaerolineae > Anaerolineales > UBA11858 > B10-G9. The sequence continues at coordinate 10,135 of CAZVIH010000037.1, read as the reverse complement.
GCGCATCAGCACGATATCTGAAGTCTCACCAGCCACTGCTGTGCCGCCAGCCACCGTGATGCTCAAGTCTGACTGTGCCAGAGCCGGGGCATCGTTAACTCCGTCCCCCACCATGGCGACCAGCTCTCCACTCTCCTGCCAATCCTTGATCCGACCCGCTTTTTCTGTTGGCAGTAGACCTCCCTGATAACTCGCTAAACCGACCTCTTCAGCAATTGCCCGGGTTGTTTCCGGACTGTCTCCAGACAGGAGGGTCACTTTGATTCCCAGGTCCTTCAAACCTTCAATAGCCGCCGCAGCGCTCTCGCTGGGCTGATCGCGGAGCGAGATAAATCCTCTGACCTTTTCACCCCATCCCACCCAGACAACCGATTCCCCATCCTGACCGCGGGACCGGGCTTTTTCTAACAGTTCTGACCCCTCTGGAAGCTGGAGGTAGTAGGCCGATCCCACTTTGACAACCTGCTGAATCTCTCCAGCTAGCATTGCCTGCACCCCTACCCCGTGCTCCGAGCGGAAATCTTCGGCGGCAAGCAATTTGCCCTCAAACTCCAAGGTGATTGCCCTAGCGATTGGATGCTGAGAGAATTGGTCCACTGAGGCGGCAGCAGCCAGCAGATCCTCCGCTGAGATATCTACATCTGGTGCGACCTCCACCACCTGAACCTGCAGCACTCCCCGGGTCAGCGTGCCGGTTTTATCCAGAACCATCCGCTGAACCTTTGAAGTGGACTCCAGGGTGGTTGGATTACGGACCAAGATGCCTTCCTGAGTGATATTCCCCAACGCGACCGTGATTGCCAGGGGCGTTGCCAAACCCAACGCGCAGGGGCAGGCAACCACCAGCACAGCCACGGCATTAAGTAGCGCCTGAGATATAGAAGCTCCAGAAATCAACCAGCCAGCTAGGGTGAGTACTGCAGCCACCAGAATCCCAAAGGCAAAATAAGTAGAAGCTTTGTCAGCCAGGCGCTGGATGGGGGGCTTGTGGGCCAGGGTCTGATCGACAATTCGTGTAATCGCAGCCAACCGTGTCCTCTCGGCCAGGTCAGTGACCCGGAACTGCACCGCATTATCCGTCACCATCGTACCTGCATAGATCTCATCTCCAGGTTTTTTATCGATTGGAAGGGATTCGCCAGTGAGTACAGCTTCATTGAAGCTGGCTTGACCACTGACAATCTCGCCATCCACAGGGACACGCTCTCCAGGTTTGACAAGCAGCAGATCATCAATGGATATGTCGACGACCTTGACCTCTTTCCAATCCCCATCAACTTTGCGCCAGGCTTTATCAGGCTGAAGATCCAGTAAATTGCGGATGTCCTTGCGGGCTTGGCTGCCTCCAACTGCTTCCAGGTAGCGGCCAATCATAATGAAAGCAGTGATCATAGCCACCGAGTCAAAGTAGGTTTCCCCGCTCACTGTCAGAGTGATATATACACTGTAGGAATATGCAGATAAGGTTCCCATTGCCACAAGAGTGTCCATAGTGGCAGTGCGCCCCAATAAAGCCCGCCAGGCGCCCTTGATAAAAGAGATTCCCCCGATGAAAAGCACCGGTGTGCTCAAGGCCCAGACCATATACTGGAGGTTGCGGACTTCAAGGGAAGTGAACTGCCCCATGTTATAGAGAGGATAGAGCCGTGTGAGATAGAGGACCATAACCTGCATACCAAAGGCCATGGCCGTGATCAGCTGCAGCAGGGTTTTCTCCTGCTTCTTTTCCCTCTTGCGTTGAGCTTCATCACTTAGCACCCGGGCCCGGTAGCCAAGCTTGTCCAGTTTTTCTAACCCGGCATTGACATCAAAAGTCTCCGGATCAAAGTTGATTCGACCCCTTTCAGCCGCAAAGCTGATATCCACACCATTAACCCCCGCCTGGTTTTTTAGGACATTTTCAGCAGCGATCGCACATCCGGCACACCACATGCCTTCCATGGAAAAATAGGCCATATCCTTCTTACCGCGGGTCTTTTTTTCAGAAGTTAATTGACATGAGTTGTTTGCGTGATGGGGGTGGACTTCCCCCAATAAGTCGGCTTCATGCGCATTTTGATAAGCCTTGGAGCAGCCCCCACAGCAAAAATAGTGGGTTTCACCTTCAATCTCCTTGACGATCGGCTCATCTTCAATTGCCATGCCACAAAGATCACAGGTCAGTCCAGCATCTAACACGGTCTCACTCTCCAGTTAAAGGATCTGGCGCCGCAGTAATCTTTCATGCGGTGCCAGAATTCATTCAGGTTATTTCATTATAGATCTGGGTGGATAAACCTTTCAGTTCGATATAGGGTTTGAACTCCTCAAGGATCTTTTCCTCCAGCAAGGGTGAGCTGCGGTGGCACTCCAGATCTCCCCACTCCTCCCATTCACTCCAGAAGACGACCCGGGTGTCCCCGTCATTCTCTACAGTGTACAGAGCACGAGAGGTAATATACCCTTTCTCACTAGGCAGCAAGGTCCGCAGGTAGCCAAGGACGCGTTCCAGGGAAGCACCGATCTTCAACTCTTCAAGCTTGTTAGTATCGATCTCAAAGCTTATTTCGTAAATGTACGGCATCGCCTTCCTCCTTCACGGCACCCAGTTGAGAATCAGGTATAGCAGCCACCACAACAGCACGCCCGGCACAGCCAGAGCAACTACCGGAGGTAGCCCCCCTCCAGCCTCCTCGATCACACCAGCGAAGCTGTCAATATAGCCATCAGGCTGGATCTCCTCGTGTCCTTCCTGATCCTCCTCGCTGCGGTGACCGCTGCTGCCTGGTAATTTTTTGGATTTATGCGAGATAGCGACTGTCAAGGCGAAAAGGAATAGCACGACCGCCCCTGAAATGACAGCCCAGATCTCCGGCCGAAGCTCTAACGCATTTTGGGTCATGATCTACCTCCTTTTTGATGAGGCCAGGGTTGGGGTTCTTTCTCCTCCAGCATTTTGTACTTGGCCTCTTCGACATTCTTAAACTGGCCGGTTGTTATGCCGAAGATCAGAAAGCCAATGCCTGTCAGGCCAACAACCACCATGCTTCCGAACAAGACGATGGTCCCAAGAGACATCAGTTACCTCCCTGGGATGAACTGGTCATCCCGTCCACATAAAGTGTGACTGCCCACATCTCGTCTGAGCTCATTGCCCATTGGAAAGGATACATGATGCTCTCCGAGACACCTTCGTTAGTGCGCCAGAAGATATAGGCCTCGCCCATATCCCGCGGGAATGGGGACGGACCGCCGCTGGCATTGCCTTCCATGCCAGGTCCATTGCCCAGCCCAGCTTCCCCATGGCAGGTGGTACAGTACCGATCATATAGATCCGGTCCCTGTTCAGTGGGAATGGAGTGTCCCTCATCCAGGAAGACCTGGCTGCTGGCAGTCAGATAGTTGGTCGCGATCATGCCGTCATTGTAGACGCTGTCTGTTATCGCCGGCTTCCCCATCATGAAGGAACCCACTAGGAAGCGGATGGCATCCCAGCGCATACTCTCCGGCATCCACTCGCCCCAGTAGGGCATGGCTGTATCCTTAATCCCGAAAGTTAATTTCGCCAGATGTTCTCCCAGGTCAGTTGGTCCCATGGTCTTTCCTGCTATATCCCTGAAATCCGCCGGGGTGGGATTGAGGTATAGACCATCCCATCCCTTGCCGTCTCCTGCTAGGCCGTGGCAGTGGGCACAATTCTCCAGGAAAACCTGTTTTCCGTCCTCATAGGAAGCATTTTGAGGAAAATCAAGATCCTTGTAGACATCAGGGAAGGTGAAATCCTTCCCTTCCTCTGGGGCAGGTGGAGCATCTACTGTCTGGGTGAAGAAGACCCGGATGTAGTTCACAAGTTTCCAACGATCCTCCTCGCCATAGTGGATCTTCCAGGCTGGCATGGCGCTCCAGGGCACACCCTCACTGATACGCCAGAAGTAATCCGCATCGGTGTAATCACCATAGCTTCCGTTCCCGAAATCAGGCGGACCGGGCTGGATGAACTCCCCATAAGGACCGTTCCCACGACCGGCAGATCCATGGCAGACCATACATTCCCGGATAAAGATCTGCTTACCTTCGTCCAGGGTCTCTATGGTCACCTCGACCGGACTGGTCAAGCCGGCGTACTCCCCACTGGGATCTCCTTCATCTGGATCATGCATAACCGGACGGGCAAAAATCTGTTGAATATACCGAGTCACTTTCCAGCGCTGGTCCTCGGTCAGGCTGGTCTTCCAGGTAGGCATCAGCGTGCCAGGGACACCTTCGGAGACATGCCAGAACCATTGATCGTCAGGCATATTCTTGAAAGGCTCCTGTTTGAAATCAGCCGGCGTCACCACCATTGTCCCGCCGTAGCTGCCAAGACCGTTGCCGGAGCAGCCATGGCAGGTCAGGCAGTTGGCAACATAAATTTCCTTACCTTCCTGCAGGCCGGCAGCTTCCCAGGCAGCCCAGCCCTGCGGCGATCCATCGGTGATCGGCTGGACTTCGGGATAGGGAATGGGATCAGCCTCCTTTTGATAAGGCTCAGGAGGAAGAATCATTCTCTCCTGGGCAACGCGGTCTCCTAAAGCAAATAAGTAAGAGGCAATCGCCTGCAGGTCTTCCTCGGGCAGGAATTCCCAGTTGGGCATAATCGACAGCGGTGACAGGCTGCGGGGATCCTTGAGGTGTTCGATTTCCCAGCTCTCGCTGCGTTTGCGGCCAATATAGGACAGGTCCGGGCCTGTCCTTTCTGAACCCAGAATCAGCGGCTCGTCAAAGACATAGTTTCCTCCCTGAGAAACCGGCCCCATAGCGGTATCTTCCTCCCGCACATATTGGGTATGGCAGTAGTTGCAGCCGTTGGAGTAGAAAAGCTCTCGGCCGCGTTCTTGCTCTGGCGTGTATTCGTGGGCGATCACTGTTTGATCAGGTTTCCAGATAATCCCGGGAATGAAGACCGCCGCAGTAACAACGGCCAGGAAAACAATCACACCGCCGATCACCGTTACTTTGAATGTCATTTTCATGGAATTATCTCCTTAACTGCCGGTTCCGGCTGAAACTACGGTCGTTTCCGCCAGGCGGTTGGGTGTAATAATCTTGCGTTTCTTCAGCACTGTCGCGTAAATGTTATAGGTGAACAAAATAAAGCTGACCACGATCAGCGCTCCACCCATAGCCCGCATAGCCATATAAGGCCGCAAACCGGGAAGCACGCTCCAAACAGGCAGACCCTGGTGGACCCAGGCACTTCCTTGGACCAGGCCGGTTAGCAAGAATCCACCGAAGAAAAAGGTGAAGCCGATCACGTACAGGCTGTACTGCACGTTGGCCAGCTGGCGGCTGAAGATATGGCTTTCGTACATCTTGGGAATCACGTAGTAGATTCCACCAATAATAATCGAGGCTGAGAAGAACAGAAGGGCCAGGTGGGCATGACCGGGAACATACTGGGTGAAGTGGGTCAGCAGGTTGATGCCCCGCAGCGCTTGGTGAGAACCTTGATAAGAAACCAGGAAATAAGCGACCCAACCAGTGAGTATAAAGCGCAGCGGGATGCTGGAAAAGAACCGATTCCAGTTGCCCCGCATGGTTAAAAAGATATTCATCATGAAGGCAGCCACCGGCAGGATCATGCCAATGCTGTCAGCTACTGCGATGGTTTTTAACCAGTAAGGTATAGGCGCCCACAGCAGGTGGTGGCCACCAACCCCGGTATAAAAGAAAGCGATGCCCCAGAAAGCGATCAGGGACAGCACATGGCTGTACAGCGGTGTGCGGGTCTCTCTGGGAACGATGTAGTAGATCACCGGTAATAAGCCAGTGGTGAACCATAGGCCCAGCACATTATGACCGTAGAACCAGTTGAAGATCGAATCGTTAATCCCTGTCAGCGCCCCCGTACCAGGGTTCCACATCACGTTGCCAATAAAGTAAAGCATGGGCATCCAGATCAATGTCCCGGATATATACCACAGCGAAACGTAGAGCTTCTGTTCCACCCGGTTGCCTATCGTCATATAAAGATTAAAAAGATTAAGGATCAGAACAATCATCACCCCCACATCGACGATCCAGATCATCTCGGCGTACTCCCGGCTCTGCGACCAGGCATTCAGCAGACCGACGATGCCCACAACCAGGAAGAAGTTCCAGAGCAGAACACAGATATTTCCCATGACCTCACTCCACAGGCGCCTCCCGGTCAGCTGGGGAACGATGTAGAGCCACAAGCCCATCATTCCCCCGGAAAGGAAGGCGAACATCACTGTGTTGGTATGGGCCTGACGCAAACGGCTGAATACCAGCCAGGGTACCCCTCTAAACATGTCCGGGAAGACGAATTCCAGGGCCAGGATCAGGCCCATAAGGACACCTAATACGATCCACGCCGCAGCAGTTAGCATAAAGTTTCTGCTAGCGCTGCCAGGTCGATTAAACATTCTTCGCCTCCTTAGCAAGCATTTAGATAAAACGATTATAAGAAAACGAACTCAACTGCTCAACCGATAAGTTGGATTATTAATGGAATTGGTAACTTAGATGTTTTGATTTTAGGATAAGAAATTTCAGATTTCAAGTAGGAAAAAGGTCACATCTTTGGCAGATCACCACCCCCTAAGACCATCCGAATCTTCCTTCTATTGATATCCGGCAGGAACAGGGATTAAAAAATAGACATATTTATAGCGTTTGATTTATGTATAGATAATAAATGAAAAACAGCTGGCACAAGGAATACGGGGGAATGGATGGTACCCAGGCCAGAAAGCTCAAAGAAATGGAAAAAGAAAATGTCCAGCTTAAGAAGGTGGTAGCTAATCTTTCTTTGGACAACGCCATCCTCAAGGAGGTACCGGGAAAAAATAATCTCCCCGACAAGAAACGAAGGGCTGTGCTGCAGTCTATCCAGGCTTTGGATGAATATCCTATGCCTGGCTATCAGACGCCTAAAATTTACTCCTAATCTCGTGTCAGACGACAGCAAGAATAAACCTAACGTTCAGAATAAATCTTTGAGATGCAGTCTAGTATGTGATAATCTATAGATAACATATTTGATTATCCCTCTAAAAAAACTCATTACTGCTGCTGCCGTCTTCCTCTTTGCCGACTATAGGGATGGAGGTAATATTATGTACGATCCCCGTCACGCCAAACTCGCCAAACTTCTTGTTAACTACTCTGTGAATGTTCAGCCCGGAGATCTGGTTGCTATCACTTCCCTAACATCAGCCGAAGCCCTTATCATAGAGATCTATCAAGAGATTTTGAAATGCGGTGGTTTTCCTTACTTTCTAGCAAGAGCTTTTCCTCCAACTATACCAGGACTTGAAAACCCGCTCATAATGCGGATCAATCTAGCCAACGAGGATCAACTTAATCATGTTGATATACTCTGGAAACAGGTTGTGGAAGAATTTGATGTTGTGATCAATATACTCAGTGAAAGCAACACCCAGTCCTACGCCAATTTGGATCCTGAGAAAATGGGGGCCTTTGGCAGGGCTCATGCTGGTGTTATTAACACTTATTTTGAAAGGCAAGCCAACAAACAATTAAAAAGGGTGACTACTCTTTTTCCAACCCAGGGAATCGCTCAAGATGCGGAGATGCCCCTGGAAGATTACGAGGAGTTTCTTTTTAGCTCTTGTTACTGCGACAGAGATGAGCCGGGAATAGAATGGCAGAGGACTAAAAAGGAACAACAAAAAGTAGTCGACTACCTGAATGGCAAGAATAAGATTGAGATCAAAGGTCCTAACATAGAACTATCTCTGTCTGTTGAGGGTCGCACCTTCATCAACTGTGCGGGAGAGGTAAACATGCCAGATGGTGAGATTTTTACCGGCCCCGTTGAGGATTCAGTCAACGGTTGGGTTCACTTCACCTACCCGGATTACACCTCAGGTCGGGAGATAAGGGATATCCAGCTGGAATTTAAAGATGGCAGAGTGGAAAAAGCCACTGCAAGCAAGAACCAGGATACCTTGTTTGCAGAACTGGACCTAGACGCTGGATCCCGCTATCTGGGTGAATTTGGGATCGGCACGAACTCTCGGATCAATCGGTTTACCAGGTGCATGCTCTTCGACGAGAAGATTGGAGGAACGATACATTTTGCCCTCGGGCATGGTTACCTAGATTCGGGATCTAAAAACGAAAGTTCCATTCACAAGGACATGCTGTGCGACATGAAAGATGGTGGCGAAATCTATGTGGATGATAAATTGATTTACAAATCGGGAGATTTCCTAATCAAATAGTTTAAATTATCGATACTATAACATCAGACATTTTGTCAAGGGCGCTAATAACTCACCTGATCTCATGTCAGCAGGCTAGTCATTCCATTGATCTCCTCATAGGTTCTCAACTCCTACTGGATAATTACTACACGCAAGGTACCAAATACCGAGTCATACCTGTACAAATAGTTTTTATAATATTTACTGTTAGTCATATCCAAAGCCGCTGTTAATTTCCTGTAAGGCGATTTGACTTGTAGTATGTTCTAATTTAAGCATAAGGCTGAACATAAGAACGGATGCCTAGATCAGCATATTTTTGATTAGTTTTCGAATGTTATGTATTTTCATTAAGGATTTCAATCATGTCTCCGATATTTTTCAAGCAAGAAGGCGGTTTTACCCTGGTAGAACTGCTGGTTACCATCGCTCTCCTTGCTTTGCTGTTTGGCATCGCCACCCTGACATTAAGTGGCGTGGGAGCCAATGCTCAATCAGATGTCTGCACCGCGGAGTATCATGTTGTTCAGTCCGCTATAGAGATTTACAGGGTCGAAAATCCTGGTGTTTTGCTTACCCCGGGAACAAACATTACAATAAGTAATGAAGACAGTGAATTTGCTGATTATCTACGAGGTACCACCGTCGGTTTGTATTCTTGGACCGAGGATGGAGTTCTGACAGCCGGAACATGTCCTGCTCCGGTTTCCACCCAACCCTGGATTTGTGGTAATCCAGGCCCCTGAACTCAGCTTGACGATCAACGCAGACATGCGGTGTATATTTTCTCCACCAGGACCTGATCGAATTGCCACCCATCGATATTTTGTCGATGAGAATGGTATTCCTGCTTCCTCCCTGGCTTGTATACGCCATTTGTAATGACATCAACTCTGGAGAGGATAGAAATACAGCTTTAAGATACATTCTGAATTTCACTGGATTTATATAAAATAGAAGGACCAAGTGTATCCAATACTTTTCATTTTTTCTGGAATACCCATCTATGCGTCACCAGTTTTTCTAGTGCTGGCGATGATGATTGGTTTTTTTGTCAGCCGAAACGAAATCCGTCGGCGGGATATAAGCCTGAAAGTGTTTTACCTCTACTGGGTATTGGCAGTTCCTGTTGCGCTTTTTCTGGCAGCGATCAATTCTGCGCTATTTGATCACCGCTTGTTTTATGTCTTTTCCAACCCGGTTGAGCTCACTTCTACAGGGTTGGTGTCATTTGGTGCTGTGATCGGAACGTTGGGATTGGGTTTCATCATAGCAAAGATCTATAAAATACCTGCCAGCCAGATTCTGGATGTCATTTCGATCATCCTGCCACTGATCCTTGGCGTTTATCGTATCGGCTGCATCTTGAACGGCTGCTGCTATGGCCTGGAAACCAATGGGCTTTTGGGAGTATATCTTCCGAATTTATCCGGCCAGTGGGCAAACCGCTACCCTACCCAGATTATGCTGCTGGTCTTCGATTTTGCCCTGTTCTTTTTCCTGTGGAAATGGAGACTTAAAAAACCCGCCGATGGAAAAACCACCCTGGTGTTTCTGCTGTCCTTTTCGATTTTCCGCCTGCTGCTGGACAGCCTTCGGGAACTGCCCATGGTAAATGACTGGATAAATATCCACCAACTGGGTTCTATAACCATCCTGCTGATCACTTTGTATGCTCTGATCATGATCCGACTTAGAAAATCATCCCGGAAAGACTGATCTTTATGTAAAATAATGGTCCCAGAATTTGGCCTGCCCCCTAAAGACTGATCTATAAGTTATGTCAGGACCAGGCATACAGGAGGTAGAAAAGATTACAAAAAGCATTCGCTATCCATCACAGAAAATCGCATCTCGCCACGGTACATACCGATAAATCTTCCTGACTGGCTGTCACGCGCCCAATATAAACCCCTGATCTC
>CAZVIH010000036.1:0-2138 GCA_964627755.1 uncultured Anaerolineales bacterium | reverse complement strand
TGATGATGCCAGCGATCACAAACAGGATTCCTCCTCCAAGCCGGAGCAAACGATCAAACCGGGAAAGAGCAGTGGTAAATTCCTTTCCTTCAGCTGCTGCCTCGAAAAAAGCGCGGTAGTTAACTTCGTTCTGGGCGCCGGTCAGACGGCTGATTTCCTTTCCATCACGCAGGGTGAGCAGAGTGGGAATTCCAAGGACCCGGAACTGCTTTAGAACATCGGGCGAGTCATCGGCGTTGATAGCCAGGAAATCAACCCTCCCAAGATATTCTCTGGCGAGATTTTCAATAACGGGTTTGGTCACCAGGCAGGGGTTGCACCAGCTTGCCCAAAAATCAAGAATGACAGGTTTATCAGTTTTTGATAAATGCTGTTGTAAATCTGAATAATCCATAAGAATAAAAAAGGAGCGAATGATCTCTCATTCGCTCCTTTCTGATGACTATCTTACTCTTTGAGGGTGCTGATCTTGAAGGGCAGATAGAGCGGGCAGAAAGCGACGATAGAAGTCAGCAGGAATACCACGCCAAGAATGACGAGGATGATACCCAGTGTTCCGGTCACAATGCCGCCAAAATAAAGGTAGGCAAACACCACAGCGAGAACGACACGGATAATGCGGTCCAGGTTGGACATATTGCGTTTCATAGGAAATCTCCTTTGATTACTTGAATAATTACCCCCATTATAGATCAGCGATAAAGCCCTGTCAGTGACAAAGTCACATAAGAGAACGTGATTCTAATCCTCCAGGATCGAGGATCTCGATCTCTCCCCGACCTGTCCGGATAATGCCCTGTTCAGCAAAATCGATCAAAATGCGGCTGATGACCTCACGAGAGCTTCCCAATTCATAGGCAATTTCCTGATGGGTGATGTGGATCGGATTCTGGACCCGGCTTTGATCCAGCAGAAGAGAGGCGATCCGGATATCCATACGGCGGAAGGCAACTTCATCAAGGACCATGATCACGCTGGACAGACGCTGGGACAGCAAGTTAAATACAAAATCACGCCACAAATCATAACGGCTGATCCAATCACGGAAATCATCAGGTGGGATCAGCACCGCATCTGCATCCTGTTCAACTGTAGCGATGGCAGGGAAGTTTTTCTGGCTGAGGATAGCATTGACGGTCAGGATGCAGGATTCACCTTGCCCAAAACGATAGAGGGTGATCTCCCGTCCTGTCTCGCCTATCTTGTAGACCCTGACCACACCAGAAAGCAGAAGCGCGATGGCATCGATCTGGGAGCCTTCCACAAAGACATTTTTACCTGCCGGAATTCGGGCAAAATAGGCAGCCCCTTTAAACTCACGGGCCAGCTGAGAATCGGCACTCAGCAAATCAGGCATAACTCGGGCAATACGTTCGAATTGTTCTTGACTTATCATATTTTCTCCAGGATTGCTGCGATGTCAAATCTCTTGCCCAGGCAAATCTCACCCTCAGGGGGGAGAACCAGGCAGAGCCAGGTAATACTATTTCCTACCATCTTATAACAATAAGTTCAACAAAGCCAGCTGGTTTTGGGAGCTAAAGATCAACGCAGCGCGGAACGGTCTCCAACGAAAAACTGGTTCCTCTTTAGTTCAATTTTTGGACTGGGTTATAATGATCTATTATGAAGATCATTCGCAAACTGTTAATTGGTATTCTGGTAATCGTCCTGATAGGAGGGATTTCGCTGGTCGGTTGGGCAGCCATCAAGGCCCAGCATGCGATAGAGCCTGCAGTTTCAGTGCTGCAAAATAATGGGATAGAGCGGGAAGATGGGCTGCTGGTATTCCGTCCCGGCTTCCCCAATCAGAAAGGCCTGATCTATTATCCAGGCGGACTGGTTGATCCGGAAGCATACGCAGTTACTGCCCAGGGCATTGCTGAGGCTGGTTACCTGGTTATTATTCCTAAAATGCCCCTCAATCTGGCATTCACGGGCATCAATCGTGCTGATGGAATCCAGGCAGATTTTCCAGATATTGAATCCTGGGTGATTGGGGGACACTCGCTTGGCGGGGCGATGGCTGCTGAATACGCCAAGAACAACGTGGATAATCTTGCTGGGTTGATCATGTTTGCCTCTTATCCCGCGAATAACGAAGAATTTGTGAATTTCCAACTGCCCATCCTGACAAT
>CAZVIH010000035.1:0-24412 GCA_964627755.1 uncultured Anaerolineales bacterium | reverse complement strand
ATGATTTTTCGGAGTAACTCCGATGCAATATATGCGAATACCCGGTCATTTTGATATCAAGACAAGGATCTGCAGCTTGGATTTGCCCTCTAGATAAGGGGGAAGGAGTAGTAAAAACGTTGTCGTCTGACTGACGGTCAGCTGATAGTCAAGTCGGAGGATTTTTCCCCTTCCAGATTAGTATCTGCCTACAGACTGATCAGGAGACCATATTTCTCATGGGAGGTAACCCTAACTCCAGCCGAACAGCGGGCTTTCTTCCCGGAGTAAGTGCTCTCCCTGTGTGGTTCTTCCCTGGTAAAGACGATATAGTCTGCCCCGATCAGGCATTGCTGGATTTCCTCCTTCTGTGAAGCCTTTCGATCGTTCATTTAATAAAAGGGTGATGCAGAGGCAGGATATCTTAGCCTGGAAGAGAACCGGAGACGCTGCCTGGATCCTGATTCTGCGGGACGACTTTTTTCCTTGGTTTCCTCCCCTGAGAGATCGAAAAGCTGCATGGCGAATGCCTGCTGGATTAAGCCAGCTATTTGACACCTGTTATCAGCTTGTCTATACTATATTTATTACATAGAAACCGATGCATCATCAGATCTAAAAACCGCACCAAGCTCTTTGCGGCAGGGATAGCTGAGGTCACGGCCAGTTGTCGGGATCTCCCTGTTTTCCTTAACTTATTTATCGGCAGCTAAGTGGAGGATATAAAAATGAAGCAACAGCATTCGATGGTGGTTATCTGCCTGGTGATCTTGATCGGCCTTTCCATCACGACGGACCGTTTGACTTCAGCCCAGGAGGATGTTTTCCAGGAGGATTTTGAATCCACTGACCTTCCTGGCTGGGATCTGATCCCTCCTGTTGAGATCTCGGAAGGGACCCTGAATCTCGGCCCTGGAGGTGCTGCCCAAGCTCCCATTACCATCCATGACGGGGAGATTACCCTTCGCCTGCGTCGTGGGTTGGATGGGGGTATTCTGGGGATCCGCTACCGACAAACCGAAAGAGGGGGCTACCTATTGCGCCTGCAGGAGAGCCGGATCACCCTGATCAAAGAGAATGCCGGGGAGGAAGCTGTCCTGGCTGAAGAGGCAATGGAATTTCCCGCCTCAGCCTGGGTCACCTTGTTTATATCCCTCCAGAATTCAGAGCATCTGGTTACTATCACCGAAATCAATCTCACCCTGACTGCCAGCGACCCAGAACCTCTGGAGGTTGGGGGAGTCCTGTTCTTTACCGAAGGGGGTATGGAGGCCCAGCTAGATGACCTGGAAGTGCGATCTGGCCCAGCTCCATTGACGGAGACGGAACCGGACCAGGAAGCGGCTGTTCCCGCCGTACAGCCTGGCAGCCTGCCCGATTATCAGAACCTGGTCTGGCAACGGCTGGGCGGCCCTCCTGGAGGGCTGGGATACGATATCCGCATGCGCCCGGACCAGCCGGACATCATGTTCGTGACCGACGCCCATGCTGGCATCCACAAGAGCATCGACGGGGGAATGACCTGGATGCCTGTGAACGAGGGTATCGCTACATTTTCGGGGGGGATTTTCCCCGTGTTCTCAGCTACGATCGATCCCCATGATTATGACACCATCTGGGTTGGGACCCAGTTCACCGGCCAGATCTATCGCAGCACGGACGGTGGACAAACCTGGGAAGAGAGAGACCAAGGTCTGACCCAGGAAGGCTGCAGTGTGCGGGGCATTACCATCGATCCAAATAACCCGGAGGTGGTGTATGCCGGAGTGGAGATTGCCAGCGCGGCTTGGGCAGGTGAGAACATCTTCAAACGCTTCGATCTTGTCCAGGGGGAAGTCTATAAAAGCGAGAATGCTGGCCAGAGCTGGAACCGCATCTGGGTAGGCGATAACCTAGCCCGGTATATCTGGATCGATCCCCGCGACAGCGAACGGCTGTATGTCACCACTGGAATCTTTGATCGAGATGCGGCTAATTCTGATGTACCCAATAGGATCTGGGGAGGAGTAGGCATCCTGCGCAGCGAGGATGGCGGAAGTACCTGGACGATCCTGGATGAGCGTAATGGCTTGGGCGGACGGTACGTTCCCAGCCTGTTCATGCATCCCGAGGACCCGGATGTCCTGCTGGCGGCGGTAACCGGCACCGGAGACCAGGCGGGCGCTTATCTTACCCGGGATGGCGGAGATACCTGGGAGCTGATCCTGCCCAGGCCTCCCGGTTTTGGGTCAGAAGCAGTAGAGATATCTGAAAGCAATCCTGATGTCTGGTATGTGGCTGGAGAGAGCCAAATCTGGCGCAGCGACGATGCGGGCAAGAACTGGCAGCAGTTCCCGATGCGGACCAGCGATCGTCCGGCTGGACTCCCCATTGACTTGCAGGTGGACCCCCGGGATCCCTGGCGGATATTTGTCAATAATTACGGCGGCGGGAATTTCCTGAGCGAGGATGGGGGGGAGACCTGGGTCGAGGCCAGCCAAGGGTACACCGGTCTCGGTGTTTACTCCCTGATAGTGGACCCTGTGTTCCCGGGTACTGTGATGGCAAGGAACTTTGTCTCTCAGGATGCCGGAATAACCTGGGTGCCCTACCCGATCCCCGAATTTGAGGTTTATGCTGTTTGGCCGGATGGTGAGGGAGAGTTTCCCCGTCTGATTGCTGGAGCGGAAGACTTCTGGTCCGGGCATATAGGTACCTCAGATTGGACAATGACGCAGCTGGTCGATCTTCCGGCTGAACGAAAAGCGGGTCGCATTGAAGATGAACGCATGAAGATCGTTTCCTTGGGAGCAGCTCCCTGGGACGATCAACTGCTGTTTGCCGGATTCGCCCATGCGCTCTGCGCCCAGGGCATCTGGGAGCAGTGCCTGGATGTTCCCACGCCGGGACTGTTCCGCAGCAGGGACGGCGGAAGTCATTGGGAGCGGATGGATAACACTCCCTGGCATCCCTTGGGCTCGCTGTGTATGGATTTTGACCCCAGCGACGAAGGTACTGTATACGTGGGGACAACGGCCGGTCTGTATTTGAGTCAAAATAAGGGAGAGAGTTGGACCCTGCTCGTGGGGCTTGATGCTGTTACCAATCAAGTCCCTGTGATTGACTGGTCTGTCATTCCAACCGGCCTGAAATCTCCCATCGTCTACGATGTGTGTTTGGATCCATTTGACACTTCTACTATCTATGCGGCGGCGACACCAGGGGGGATCTACCGCTCTAATGATGGGGGAGAATCCTGGATCCAGGCAGCTGCCGGCATGAATCCCAACGAGCCCGTTTATGTGATCATCCCCGATCCCTTCCGGCCGGATGTGCTGTATGCCAGCTCTTCAGTATCAGGGGTGTTTGTTACCACCAATGGGGGAGATTCCTGGACCCGGATGTCGGAAGGGCTCTTTATCTCCAATATCAGGGGACTGTCCCTATCAGGGGACGGCCGTCATCTCTATGCCGGCAGTTTGGGAGGAGGGGTTTTCCGATTGGATCTTTATGGGGACCCTCCTCAGGTGCTGGAGAGGCCAGCCGAAGAGGCTGTGACATCCTCGGAGAGCGCTGATTCTTCATCCACTGAGCAGCCTGCGACACAACCTGCGGCGGTCCCTGAGTACAAATCAGGCTGGAAACCTCCCTGCCCAGGAGCGGCTCTTCCGCTGGCAGCGGTCGGTGCCGTTTTATGGTTCCGGTCAAGGAGGGAAGGGTGAACCACTGTGACGTCAGGGCGACGGGGCTGTGGAGGGCTTCCGCCATCCTGGGAATCGGGCTGCTGGCTTCCTGTCTGGCTGATACCCCGATTCCCGAACTGCATTTAACCGCTACGCCTACCTCCAGCTCTTTGCCAACAGAGACAGCACCAGTCGCAGCGAGTGAGGCAGTGTCCATATCCGGATGGGTCAGGGATGCTTCCGGCCCGATATCGGGCGCGGTTGTTCGGGTGCAAGCCAGTGAACTGTCCACGGTATCTGAAGAGGACGGAAGTTTCAGTTTGGAGGTTGGGTTTGAGGGGCGGGAAGGAATGAATCTGACAGCCTGGGCGCCCGGCTACTTTTGCGCCGGACCGGTTCTGGCCTACCCGGGAAACCAGGAGGTGGAAATAGAGCTCCATGCCCACGCAGATCTGGACAACCCTTCCTACCAATGGCTGCCGTCCCTCTATTATCCAGGGGGAGGGGAGAACCAGGGCTGCGCGGAATGCCACAGTCGGGAAAACACGGATCTGCCTTTTACACTTCCAGTCGATGAGTGGCTGCTGGATGCCCATTCCCAATCAGCTACCAATCCCCGCTTCTTGACCATGTATTATGGGACCGACCTGGAGGGAAATCAAAGCCCGATTACACGGCAGGCAGTCTCCCGGGATTATGGTTCTTTTCCCCTCGGGCCTGATCTCACAAAACCGTATTTCGGCCCTGGTTACAAGCTTGATTTTCCAGAAACTGCCGGCAGCTGCGCCGCCTGCCACCTGCCAGTAGCGGCTGTCAATAATCCCTTTGGAATCGACCCCAGCAGTGTTGCGGGGGTGGCGCTGGAGGGTGTTCCCTGCGATTTCTGCCATAAGGTCTGGGATGTTCGGGTGGACAGCGCAACCAGGCTACCGTACCCCAATATGCCCGGGGTGCTGTCAATATTGTTCCTCAGGCCCCCTGAAGAACACCAGTTTTTTGCCGGACCGTTCGACGATGTCGCTCCGGGAGAGGATACTTACTCCCCGGTCCAGAAGGAAAGTGTTTTCTGCGCTTCCTGCCACTACGGTGTTTTCTGGGATACGGTGATCTATAACTCCTATGGGGAATGGCTGGAATCATCGTACAGTGATCCCGAATCGGGACAAACCTGTCAGGATTGCCACATGCCGCCTCTAGGCGCCACCCAGTTCGCGACCACTGAAGCTGGGGCGTTGTTGAGGGATCCTTCCGGGATCTTCAGCCACCGCATGCTGGGCGCTGCAGATATCGAGTTCCTGCAGCATGCCCTCTCCGTCTCCAGCACAGCCCTGATCAAGCAGGGAATGGTTGTGGTGGAGGTTGAACTTCTGAACGACAACACGGGTCATAAAATGCCAACCGACAGCCCGCTGCGCCAGCTGCTGCTGATAGTCCAGGCTTACGATCCACGAGGCACCCAGTTGACTCAGATTGCGGGCCCAACGATCCCCAACTGGGGTGGAGTAGGCGACCCCCGGGAGGGATATTACGCCGGACTGCCTGGAGAAGGTTATGCCCTGATCCTGGAGGAGCTGTGGACAGGGGTTTCCCCCAGCGCAGCATATTGGAATCCAGTAAGGATCATCTCGGATAACCGTCTGGTGCCTTTCGTAGCGGATCGAATCCGTTTTGAGTATGACGCTGCTGGATTTGAAACGGTTGAGGTCTCCATCCAGTTGATTTACCGCCGGGCTTTTAAATCAATCATGGACCAGAAAGGCTGGGCGGATGAGGATATTGTCCTTTACAGCCAGACCTATCTGCTGGAGAATTAATGCTGGGTTTTTACCCATCGGCAGGGGCTCGTTTTTTCCTTCAGACTGGGTTTGGTAGGCAGAAAAGATAGCTGTCTCCAGCCGGGATTTTCAATTCTGCGAATTCATTTTGCCTCCACATAGACTCAGGCGGTCCAGGTCCCGAACAAGCCTCCTCAGGTAACCAGGGTCACCCACTCATCGCTGGTAGGCCCCAGGTAGTTCAGGTGCTTGTTGGGCTCGGCGGCATTATTGTTCTGGAAGGGGATTTCCACCACTTTTTTAACGTAGTAAGTGGGTATTTTTGCATATCCCCCCAAAAAGGTTTAGTCCAGGGTTATGCAGTTTCTGGAGCCATGTAAGATTTATGGCCGCACAGCTGTGGCAACAGCGCCTTTTCCGGCGGCAAGAGCGAAAAATATAGGTCCCAATTGTCGTCGTCGAAAACAGGTAAGCCAAAAACCGCTTCTATTTCATCGATCTCTAGGATCTTCAATCGCTTTTCCACTGCCTTTTTGGTGGTTTCTTCGGCCATGAGCATCCCCTTATTCATTTACACTGCTTTTTCCAAGCCGTTGGATGGCTTTAACACATCCACTGTCCTGATCACAACAGGAAGATCAGTGGTGTCAGAAATTCCCCTTGGGTTCTATGATTATATGTTAGCTTGAGGTTTGCTGCTTATTTGGTTCCAGAAATCAGGGTAGAATACCGATAACGTGATCGTTGAGGCAGGACTAAGCCTGGGAGGGAAGATATACTCGGCCCCTAAGTTCTAAGATGTAAATTCAGGCTGGAAATCGACGTCAAAACAGGATTGGCTTGCTCTGGAATAATCCTTTTTGGGGGGATATGCAAAAATACCCAGAATGGAAAAGGACGTCTATATCCTTTCCTTTCATCTCCAATATTGTAGCTTTCAGTTGGCACAAGAGTTGTCATTGATTTGATATCTTCAATACTCAAGGAATCGGATGTTGCTCTGAAGAATATATTGGTCCAAGGTTCTGTATCAGCACCAGCCATCTCGATTCCCGACCTCAGATCCAAGACTATCACTAGGTAAAATTTTTCCCCCTCAACTTCCCAACCAACAGGTGCAAGAATGGCAGAGTGTCTCTATGTTTTGCAGCAGAGCTTCATTCAATGGTGTCTTAGATTAAAGCTGAATTGAACCTTTTTGAGGGGATGTGCAAAAAGCCCCAGAATCGTTCTGATCACCCCCGGAATCCCAGCTGTTAAAGCCGGTTCTGTGGACCAAGCCCCTTCCGTTGCTCTGAATGGGAACGCCCGTGATGCCGATCCCGATCTTGGCGCATACGAAGCCAAATAATCGAAAGCCAACAGCTGAACAGGTAGAAGGAATGCTGAATATCAGCTGTTTGGGGAAGCTGCTACCAGTTCTCCCCATGTAGACAGCAGGTGGACCGCCCAACATCTATTGCCAGCCTGGTTTATATTGGATGGTCTGAACTGCTTTGTTTCCCGGCCAGAAGAAAATGCTTCCCGTGTCTTCATCGAACGGGAGGAGCCCTGTTCATTGTATCTTGTTCCAGGGGTCTGTTCTAGACACCTGGCTCCGCCTTCAGGACCAAACACAAAGGTGGTCTGCCAGCCTCAGCAGACCACCTTTTTATATCTAGATTGAGCTTAGGGAGGGGATGACTGTTTATTATTTGGATAGAAGGTAATTATATAATTAATATCGGTATTAGCATCGGCGTCTATATTAGAACTGTCAATCCATACATAAGGGTCTATATCACACACCCAACCTTCGCAATACTCTTGCAGCCAGCTAATCGCTTGCGGCCATTGGGCAAACCCATGTTTCTTCTTGTGGTGACCAAATGAATCATCCCCGCTCCAGGTATCCTCATCCCAAAACTCGGTTTCCACAACAACATCAAACGAATCTACAGTATCAAGCTCTGTGAACAGCGGCACCAGGAATACCTGCCCGTTGGGCGTAGTGACAATATCCTTAAAGAAAAAAAGATCGTGGCAAGTTACCTTTAATACAAAGTTTCCACTGTAAAATTTTCTAGTGACCTGGTTTACCGAAAGCTCAAAATAGGCTTCAAGCTCGTCGCAGTAAAGTCCATCTTGGATACCACAGTAAAGGCCTCTGCCATCACATGTCCGGGAAAAATAAAGACGGCGGAATTCCACTTTTAAAAAACGTGTACAAGGGCTCATATATATTCCCGCCACTTGGCTCATAGGAGAGTCGCCGCCCTTGCCGTTGGCCACCACTCCCCAGGTGGTTACAAAGCCACATTTGTCGGGCACTATTATCATAGCTTTACGAGTGTCCGCCCCCTGCACCTGGACTTCTGGCTTGCCGTTGACATAGATCGTAAAGCCTGTGATGTCAGCCGGGTTGCCATCCCAGGACCAGGTCACGATCCGCGTGAATCGGTACAGCCATTCATGGGCTGGCACATAGGAGCCGAGAATAAGATAAGGTTTAAGCTCTTTGTGCACATTGTCTCTGAGGTTGTAAGGTGCGGGCAAACCTCCCATATCCCCATCATAGGCGGTCAGGGCCTGGGATTCATCCACCACGCTCAGCTGCGCTGTCAACTGGCAGGACGCCCCGCCCAGAATGACCTCCTGGCTTCCTGCCTCCATCTGCCTGACGGTCTCAGAAAAACGCTCCAGCAGCACCGGCTTCCCGCCCGCCAGGCCCCAGCATTCACCGCTGATATCCAGTGCGCCCTCTCCAACCGAAGGCAGGACCAGCACCTGGTCAGCGCTGGCATGGGGCTGGATCTGGCCGACCCCGCCAACCAGGCCGTAAAAATGGCTGTCATCGAGGGGGAATCGCTGCTCCGGCTGGCCTTCGAAGGAAATATAAAAATACACCTGGGAGAAGTCCTGGTTGCCCTTGACATTCAGCGCCTCAAACTCAATCCTGGATCCTGGCTCTGGCTGACAGCTGCTGGCCATGACCACAGATGCAGGAGAACTTGATTGCGACCCCAGCGCATTAACCGCCTCCACCACCAGTCCAATATTGCCGCTGATGCGGGGCTCAAACTTGAACTGGTAGCGCGCTGAAGAGGGTTCTGTGGGTTTTAATTTCGCCACCAGCACCCTGGTGCCGTTCTGCTTATCCAGCCAAATCCAGAACTGTTCGGCGTCGGAAGTGCTGTTCCATGCCAAACTGACCAAGCAATCCTCAACCTGTGCCCTAACGTTTGTGGGAGCTCCGGGTTTGGAATCAGGAGTGATAAATGTCCACGGTAGGCCGGTAACGTTTTGATCAGGGAACAGTGCACCTGTTGCAGTCAAGGAGGTTCCAGCCTGAAAGTCGCCCGGCCCGGCAGAGCTTCCCGGAAAGTCAGACGGCAGGATGTCGGTAGTATCATCATCTTCCTCTTCTTCCGGGTCCATCCCGCTAGGGATGGTCAGCAGGTCGGGGGGAGGAAGATCCGGATCTTCCAGGCCGGGGTTGGAGCTGACCAGCAGGTCGAGCGGTACGTCGTACCCCTCCGCAATATCGGCAAGGGAAGATTCCTGGTCATATAGAATGAAGGCCTGAATGCTTCCTGATGGCTCATCACTGGCTTCGACGCTGACCGACAGGCTCTGCCCTTCACTGCCGTTGGTATCAAGACAGCGCAGGTAAATCATATGCACTCCGGCCGGGATCCGGAAGCGGAAGCTGGCAAAAAACGGATCGGCTCCTGTCTCTAAAACGCTTTCATCCACATCCAGCAGTTCTCCATCCAGGTAAAGCTCCACCTGCACTATGGGGTAGGGGCCGATAGCAGTGCCCTTCACCGCTATAGAGTCGTTCGTCTTATAGGTCTGTCCCTGCAGGGGCTCCCTGACAAGGATCGTCGGGGCTGCTTGTTCGGCCCTGGCCCTCTCCAATCGCAGGTCCATGAACCACCATCCGGTTGCGATCGCGCCTAACAAAACCATCGCTATTATGGCTACCAGCACCCAGGTACGGATTTTTCTTTTCTGATCCATTTCTGTCATCATGGCTACCTTCCTCCGCACTGCTCCACGCTCAGATTCCAGCCTGGATTGATCTTGCTGGCGTTCCCTTTGGTATCAGTAGCTGTAATGGAAAAATTGCTTAGATCCCCAGGATTATTGAACAACCCCAGATCATAGGCATACTTTCCTCCACTGTAATTCATCATCACCGGACCGCTGCGTACACCGCTGCCTTTCCAGTTCAGCTGTACGGTTGCCACCCCGCTGGGATCGCTGACACTGACTCGGAATATGAAGGTGGTCGGCGAGCACCCACCGCCTGTCGTATAGATAAAGGAAGGATTGGCCGAGGCGCCGCTGATGGTTGGACCGGTAGTATCCGGCGGTGGAGAGGTAGGGGCGGTGGTTGGATGAGGGGCAGATGATTCTTGAGTAGGAGCGCTTGGGCTGACTGGCTCATCAGTTGCCGAGACATGAGCTTCCTCCGGAACACTTTCCTCAATAACCTCTACCACCTGAAGGGCTTCTTCCTGCTGGTCCCCTCCTTTGACACGAATGGTATATTCAGTGGTTTCTTCAGGGCATACTTGGAGGCCTCCAATATAATCGACGGGTGTCTCGTTGAGGGTGACTTCGAAGCCTTCGGGGGCTAGCACTTGCCACCCAAGGTCTGAGCATTCCCCCCGACCGACTTGATTGGGAACTGCCAGGAATTCGATCGTCAATGCTTCAGCAGGGGATGGCTCTTCCTGGGTTAATTTTTCATCCACTAATAACACCTGCCAGACTGTGCACGCACCGTTCGGAGTGGTGGCTTCTAATTTAAGGGGAGTGACTTCTGTTGCGCAGACTACTGTTTCGCCTATACGCTCAACTTCCTGGTCGTTAAAATACAGTGGCCAGTCATCTGGAATATCAGCTGTCCAGGATACCTGGCTGCAAGCCCCAGTCGGGACAATCGGAGATTCTAACTCCAGTCGCATCCCGGATACTCCCTCACACTGGCCGTATATGGTTTCCGACAGCTGGTGTGGTACCACTCCCACGTCCCCGATATACACAAGCGAGGATGCCGGGCTGCCCTTTGCTCCTCCTGAATCAATGGCCAATACCTCCAGGGTATAGATCCCGGGCACAGCCGGTTCCCAGTTGGTCTCAACCAGCTCAAAACGTTCACCTCCCGTGTCGATCTGCTCCAATTCCTGGCCATCAACATAAAAAATAAAGGAAGATACGCCTGAGCTGGAGGAAGAGTGGGCCATCAGGTCCAGGGGAGCTAGAGGGTGGCGGCTGTTGTCCAGAGGATAATCTATCCAGGCTACTGGTCTCGGACCATGCCCACCGCATCCGGAGATGAAGAAAACCATACCAACGGCAATAAGCCAGAATAGTTGACGAGATCTCATCCAGTTCCTCCCTATTGATGCCACCCAATGAACAGATGAGTCCATTCTATAGTATTATTTCGTTAATTGCAAATTCAACCTAAAAAAACAACACATGCCGGGATCTTGATCTTGGGACAGATACGTTTATGGTCAGACGTAGGCCTGCGCTCCCTAAATACTATCCCGAAAAATCTTTTCGCTTTTCCAGCATCATGCGGCAGATAAGTAATGTAATGCTTTATGCTCTCCCGGACGCTTTTTTTCTTCTTTGAAAGTATATTATTCAGGAAGATGGTATGAATATAAAAGCCAGAGAGGAATTGAGGGTAAGGTTCATAGTTACCTGTATTTGCATATACAAATCATAATGGTGTGCTATGTCCATTACGGTCATAGTAGGTCCGATAGATCCAAGAATAGCGACGTGTTAAATGCGCTGCGCTAGATTGACCGTGCGTAATGAGCTCATTGTGGTGGCTCCGAGGGGATCTGGGAATAGCTGATGGGGTGGGGCGCTGGGAGAGATTACTGCTCTGGAGATTGGACCTATTTGAAACGTGCTTGTGAAGGCGGAAGTAAGATCAGGGGCTCAAAAGGAAGACCAGCCTAATCCCTTCGGTCGGCTTGCGCATAGTTATATAGGTGCCCTGTTCGTCAATGAATCGGGCTACCCTGAGTGAGGAAATTACCTGGAATGGGATACTTCCAGTTAGATTTACTGCATCCCTGAGGCGATAAAGCTTGAGACGCAGGGGCCATTGGTCAAGCTAGAGCCCTGAGATATAACTAAGCGTAAATAGATATGGAGAGTCTATCCCAAGGGGATGTGGCTGGAGGAGATCAGTGCTTATTTCCCAGGATGTCCAGGAGATCAGGCAGACTCCCGTCTGGCCCGAGCGATCAGGGGAGTTCGTCCACCCAACCTGCCGGCAGGGTGATCAGGTAGAGGTTAACTTCCTCCGTGCCTGAGCGGCCCCAGTTGCTAGTGAACAGGATCCTGGTGAAATCCTGGTTGACGCTGGCGTGGGGTTCTGCCCAGTAATCCTTTTCCATGTTTTCATTGTAGACCGAGTGGGTGTGGGCCAGCCGGACGATGCGGCCGCCTGGTTTGAGCTCGACTGCGAACACGGAATCATCCATCCAGGTGAAAGAGTTGGGATGCCCACCGTTGTAGGTGGATACCAGCGCCCATCCCGGCATGGTAGAAGCTCTGCCGGAGAAATGGAAGCCCAGGCCGGTGTGGCTGAAATCGATCGGCAGCAGGTGAGTGACCTCCCCTGATTCCAGGTCCAGCAGGGAGATCTGGTCGCTGTCAATGTCCTGATAAATGACAACCTCCCGACCATCGGCGTCAAGCAAGGCATCGTAGTGCCCGATGACCCTCAGCAACCCCCGGCCGTCTTCCAGCCCCCGGTCGTAGACCATGAAGCCGCAGGGATCCGAATCGGTCCCCAGCTCTCCTTCCTGGCAGTAATCGTCAAAGCTGGCCAGCAGATAATTCCCCAGGGGGCTGATCGTGGCATTGTCGATCGAGTAGCTCCGGGAAAGATCCCGGATCTGAACCTCGTCAAGGTCCAGATCATAAACCACCAAGGCTATGGTTTCCCAGTTTTCATCCTGCGCCAGGTAACCCCAGTAGCGAGTATCATAGGAAGGGCTGCCCTCGTAGCGGGTCCAGACCGCTGACAGCTCCCGGCCGGGAAAATCGGGTGAAAAATCATGGACCAGGGTGACCTCGCCATCCTTGAGATCATAGGACATCAAGCTGGTTTCCTGGTTGAAATACAGCAGATAGGGATCGCGGGCGTCCCAGCGAGGCTCGACATAGACCGAAACCTCGCCCAGGGGCTGTAGTGAAATTGCATCGTATACATACCAAAAGCCCTCGATAGACCTGACCATTAGCAGGCTTTCATCAGCATTGAAGGACTGCACCCGGGCGTATTCATTCTTCAAGCCAATGGAGTGGTCTTCGGGATTAAGGGGATCGTTATCGCGGTCCGTGATCCGTACCAGGCAGGTGCCGAAGACCGGGTCACGGAAAGGGATCCGGGCTGCTGGCAGGTCCAGTTCGGGAATTTGGTAAACTGTGAAATCGGTCAGGAGCCCTGTCTGGAGCGGCTGGCAGAGCTGGAGTGGGTCCTGATTCTGCCAATCGAGGATCAGATAATCGATCAGAGTATTGGTTTCCGCATAATCTTCCTCTGGATCTTCCTGCTGCGTGCAGGAAACGACCAAGAACGTGAACAAGATCAAAGAAGCGCAAAGATGAGGTTTCATCGCCACTCCCCAACGCATGTACGAGAAAAAATATTCTGGTGACGGCTAAGATGACTAGACCTGATTAGGATGATAGAGGGAAATCGATTGGAAGTCAATCACTTTTTACAAAAAATGCAGGCGGTTACCCGATGATATAGGATCGCTGCCAGAGTGACTCACATGGAGGGACTCGAACCCCCACGACACAATTCGAAGTCAGACGCTCTATCCATTGAGCTACGGGTGCGTGTGGCAAGATTGTATCTTTTTAGGGGGTAAAAGTCAAGAAAACCTTAGTTTGTCGTGTTTTTTGGTTAGATACGAACAGTTTTCCGGTGCAACCCCGGTGCAATAAACGGAAGAAAAGGCCAAATATATACATATTTAGCCAAAAATTGCTCAAATTAGCCCTCTAAATAGGGGGATAAAAGATGAAAAAAAAACTGGCGTCTGACACGAGATCAGGGGTTTATATTAGGCCTCTGACTTCAAATTAGGGAAATTTTGATGGTGTTTGATTAAAGATCAGGTTGTAAATTTTAGAGGGAGTGGGGGGGGAGGTAATATTATTTAGTTCATAGTTTCATTTTGGAATGTAAATTAATCTCAATATTTCGTAACGATTCACAAGTACGTTTCATAAAATTATTCCGTGTTAAAGTGTACAATGCGATTCCTTGATTTGAGAGCGGTTTTCCTATAAGATTAGAGGATAGGATGCCTGTTCTTTCTTGGTTTTCAAAATTTTCCAGCAATAGATTAACTACGTGTCCTGACCCCACAGGTTGATGGTTGGAAAAGGAGAATCTTATGGCCATGGAGATGCTGCATATCTCAATGCTTATACTTATTCTAGCCGGGTGCCGTACCTTCATGCCGGAAACCCAGCTGACTAGCACAAAAACCCCAGTAGTCATGCCGGATACCTGGACTCCCGGGCCGATCAATAACCCGACAATCACCATCACGCCGACGCCTACCAGTCCACCGCCCACAGCCACTCCTGATGAAATGGAAACTCTGATCGGGCTCACTCCTACTGATGTCCCCATGGCTTATGCACCTCCGCTTTTATCCGGTGGGAAAATTACCATCACCTCCATTCACATGTTCACCCCCAACAGAGGATGGGCTGTAGGGCACCAGCAAGGACCAGTCCCCCGAATCCTAGTTACAATAGACGCTGGTCACAGCTGGGTGGATAGAACTCCCCCTGCAGAATTTTCTACCCAACCATACTTGATTGATTTAGATCCAGTCACTTTTTTCTGGGATCAATCCACAGCCTTAGTCCTCTACACTCAGGAAGTCATCGCCGGACAACCTGGAACTCACCGCATCTGGCGCACTGGGGACAGCGGATTAACTTGGACTCCATCTTACCCTCTCCCTTATCCGATCGATCTGTTTGCAGTAACTCCCGGCCAGTTCTTTTTCCTCAATCCCCAACAGGGTTGGTTCCTGAGTCATTCCGAAATGACACACATGCATGATTACAGCAACCTCTTCAGGACTGTGGACGGAGGACAAACATGGCTGCTGGTTAACAAGCCCGGGGACAGCATGATCGAGGCTCTGGCTAACACTGAAATGGCTTTTGCCAATTCCAACCTGGGTTGGATGCTGAAGGATTCTCTAGGCGGATTTGAGCCTTTCCTGGAAGTGACACGGAATAAGGGTTATAGTTGGGAGCAAAATGACCTGCCGGCGCCCGATGGTGACTGGTTCAATCTTGACAGGCACTGCAGTGGTTATGATCCGATCTTTTTTACTGATGGGAGCGGCGCATTCTTGCTTAACTGCGTCCCTTATAATGAAAAGATCCTGACCTATGACCTTGAGGATACTGCAAGTTATATCTACCGAAGCAAAGATTTTGGATATCACTGGCAGATTCAGGAGCTGCCAAGTACCGTCACGCAGCTTATTTATCTGGATGATCAGCTGGGTTTCGCCTTAGGTCGGAACCACTACCGGACGAGAGATGGAGGCGCCAGCTGGCAGTTGATCAAAACAGTTTCCTGGTCCGGACAATTTTCCTTCATCTCCCCTCTGGAAGCTTGGACAGTGGCCCGGGAAGGGGATGAGATCGCCTTGGTTCACACCAGTGATGGGGGATTGACCTATGAATTAATCCAGCCGGTGATAATTAAGTAGGATCGATTGATTTTGATTATTTATCTGGAGATATAAAGGTAGTCTGAAAAGAACACTCAGCGGATCCGTAGAGTGATAACTTTTATTTTGACCTCACAGATCCCAAGTGTACCAAAACAGCATATGTAGAAGAATAGCAAATGTTATTATATTTATATTTGACGACAGGATGGATGACGAAGGATACTTCAGAGTTATTCGAATCCAAGCCGCCAAACCAGTTGATTTAATGATCGCTGCGCGACCGAGGGGGATAAAGAGACCGGTTGTTCGCTGCGCTAACGACCGGGGTGAAGAGACCGGTTTGTTCCCGTCGTGGACGCAGTCCACAGCGGTCTTCGGTCGGCAGCGAAGCTGCCATCCGGTCAGCCCACAGGGCGCTTTTCTGGTGCAATTTCGGTGCAATCAGCGTGGAATAGATGGATTTTATGGACTCAATGGACGATCCTGAGTTGACTCCATCGAGAGGATGGACCCTTCGGCTGTGCTCAGGGCAGGCTAATTCCCCCAGGAATAGGATGGACACCCCCTAACACACAATTCGAAGTCAATAGTTTATCCTGAGCGGAGGCGCAGCCTCAGTCGAAGGACCCCCATTGAGCTACGGGTGCGTGGTGAAAAGCATTATACCGCAGAGGGGAAATTAGTCAATTTTTGAGGGCTTTTTGTTTGAATTTTAGAAAAATGGTGATCTTTGAAGCAAGACCATACCTTCGAATTATTTTATCCTGGTGCAATTGTGGTGCAACCAGCCAAAGTATTGATTAGAATGGATGGCAATCCTGCCCAAAACCGCTTAGATTTTCCCTCTTAATGTGGGAAAGTAGGGGAATTATTAGAGCTCTTGACCTTAGAAATTTCTCAGAATCTGAGGAAGGTTTTTATCGATATCGTCACGCACTTGCCGAAAACCAGCCATGATCTCCTCCTCACTTCCAGTTATCTCTGCGGGATCGTCAAAACCATAATGAAATATCTGACCTTCTCCTAACCAGACCGGGCAGTTTTCAGCGGCCGTGCTGCACACAGTGATGACCAGATCTAAGGGAATGTTCTTGACTTGATCGGTATGTTTGGAAATTCCCTGATGGTGGATGCCTATCTCTTCCAGGACCCGTAAAGCGTTTGGATGGACATAACCTGCTGGTGAAGTGCCTGCGCTGAATGCTATCCATTTATCTTTATATCTGGCGTTAACAATAGCTTCCGCCATTTGGGAGCGGCAGGAATTACCCGTACAAAGGAAGAGAACGTTTTTGATATTCGTCATTCAAAATTCAGCTCCTGTTCGTCATCAGAACCGTCCAGTTCTTTCATCTCTCCAGTAGCGACATAAACAGCGCGTTCACAAATATTGGTTACCCGGTCAGCCATTCGCTCCAGATTGTGGGCAGCCCAAATTAACAAATTCGTCTGATCCATAAGCGAAGGATTTGCATTCAATTCGGCAAATATCGTCTGGTTGATCTGATTATAAAGGACATCGACCTTGTCATCGTCGCCAGGTATCTTTCTAGCCATTTCGGCATCCGCATTGACAAATGCTCCCATGGCCCGGTGAAGCATATCCGTAGCTAATTCTGACATCAGAACCAAATCCGCCATTACCGCGGGAGTGGGAGACCATTTGATCATCACACAGATTCGGGCGATACCTTTCGCGTAGTCACCCATGCGTTCCAGTTCAGTTGCAATTTCCAACGCAGACGCAATGATCCGCAGGTCCCGCGCCATCGGCTGCTGGGTGGCGATCAATGTAAGGCTGGTTTTTTCAATTTCAAATCGCTTGTGATTGATCAATTTATCAGAGTGATAGATTTTCCGTGCTTCTGAAGTGTTCTGATTATTCAGCGCGCTGACCGCATTGAGTGTGATCTCTTCCACCATGCTGCTTAAGACCAATATCTCATCTAAAAGCTCTTGGGTTTGCCGATCAAGGCTCTCACGTGGAGAAATAGTTGACATAATAAACCTCCCCTGATAAGTTATCCGAATCTACCAGTAATATAATCCTCAGTTTTTTGTTTTTTTGGATTGGTGAATATGATGTCTGTGGGACCGTACTCTTCCAGTATGCCTGCTCGGTTTTCTCCCAGGTTGAAGAATGCTGTAAAGTCTGAGACTCGAGCTGCTTGCTGCATATTATGGGTTACAACTACGATGGTGTAGTTTTTTGCCAGTTCCTGCATCAGTTCTTCGATCCTGAGAGTAGCTATAGGGTCGAGGGCAGAAGCAGGCTCATCCATCAGGATCAGATCGGGTTTAACCGCGATGGCCCGGGCAATACATAAACGCTGCTGCTGTCCGCCGGAGAGGGAGAGACCGTTCTGTCCTAATTTGTCTTTGACTTCATTCCACAGGGCAGCATCTTTCAAAGACTGTTCAACTAATTGATCCAGATCACCTTGAAAACCATTGATCTTTGCCCCCCAGGCGACATTTTCGAATATGCTTTTGGGGAATGGGTTTGGTTTTTGAAAGACCATCCCGATCCTACGGCGCACTTCAACTGGATCCACGTCAGGATCATAAATGTTCTTGCCATGGTATAACACTTCCCCCCCAGCCCAAGCAGTGGGGACCAATTCATTCATCCTGTTAAATGCCCGCAGCATTGTGCTTTTCCCGCAACCGGAGGGGCCGATAATAGCGGTTATTTTATTCTGGGGGATTTCAAGGTTGATATCCTTTACGGCCAGAAAATCACCGTAGTAAATGTGTAACCCTCTGGATTTGATGGCAAATTTCCCGTCTTGATTGGATGTTGTCATAAGATAATTCCTTCTAGATTCCTATCGAGTGGACAACGATCATGGATATGATCTGTATTCGATTCTCTCAATAAGATCTGGCTATACTTTTGAGCTGTACTTGTTCCGTAGCAGAACAGCAATTGCGTTCATGGTCAATAAGAGGACTAATAGAACCAGGATTGCTGCCGCAGCGATATTACGGAACTCGTCTTGCGGTCGCGAAGTCCATTGATAAATTTGAATCGGAAGAGTGGTGAATTTCGAAAAAGGGCCATCCGGGTCAAAGGTGATAAAGGTAGAAGCGCCAACCACCACCAGGGGAGCCGTTTCACCTATAGCCCTTGATATTGCCAGTATCGTCCCAGTCAGGATTCCGGATATGGCATTGGGTAGGACATGATGCCAAACGGTTTGCCAGCGGGTAGCGCCAATTCCATAGCTAGCCTGCCTTAAGGAGTTGGGTACGGCTTTGATGGCTTCCTGGCCATTGATGATGATGATCGGCAGGATCAGCAATCCTAATGTCAACCCGGCGGAGAGGATTGTTCTACCATTCGTGGTTGTGGAATCGACCATCCCAAAAATAGCACCGCTGGTTACCTTTTCCATTGCTCGCACGAAAATTGCCAGTCCCAGGATGCCGTAAATGATGGAAGGCACGCCTGCCAGATTGTTGATATTGGTCTGGATCAGGCGATTGATCTGGCTGTCATTCGCATATTCTTCGAGGTAGATTGCCGCCCCGACACCCAGCGGGAATGCAAAAGCAATCGTGATTATAATGGTCCATAATGATCCCAGGATCGCGGTTCTCACCCCGGCTTGTTCAGGTTCTGGAGATTGGGGGGTGATGAGAAAGGATCCCCTTAGCCATGATTTAAATTCTACTGAAGCGCCAGGGTGTTTTTGAGCAGCATCTGCAAAGACCTGTTTTTTTTGAAATACTGATTCGGTCAAAGACCAGGTATCCACAATTGCTGGATTTATTACACGCTCGATGACCAGGGTATAAATTTCATCCCGGCCGCGCTGCTCCCAGGAAGATTCACTCTCCAGCCGACGCACTAAACCAGCTGACAGGTACTGATTTAATATCCAAACCAGATCGTCCTGGTGTAGTTTTTCGACCGGTATGTCATTTATGGCCAGTTCTCCTGGATTGATTTCATTTTCAACTGCAACATAACCAAACGCCGAATCGACCACATTGAATAATAAAATGATCAGAGCCACAATCCCAATCATTGTTGATACCTGGAAGATCAGCCGCCAGATGCGACCTGAGCGGTGTCTGCCAGCCAGGTTGGAATTGAAATCGTCATTCTGTGTAGAGTAATCCTCGAATATGGGGCTGCTCATTCATAAACCTCCCGGAAACGGCGCACAATTCGCTGGCTGAAGATATTCAAGCTCAAAGTAATAAAGAAAAGGAATAAGCCAATTGCGAAGATGCTGTTGTAATCGATCGAGTCGTAGCTCAGATCACCGCCGCTGATGCGGACAATATGGCCGGTCATGGTTTCGGCTGGTCGGAAGGGGTTCAGTGTGAAATTGGGTCCCGCTCCGGCTGCGATCGCTACAATCATGGTTTCTCCGATGGCGCGGGAAATGGCAACAATAAAAGCAGCCGCTATTCCGGAGATTGCCGCTGGAACAACAACTTTTATGGCAGTCTCGATTTTCGTCGCTCCCAGACTATAAGATGCTTCCCTAAGAGAACGCGGTACTGCGCTAAGAGCGTCTTCACTCATAGAACTGACCATAGGAATGATCAGGATGCCGATCACGATCCCCGCTGAAGCTGTGTTATAGATTTCGACCAAATCTTTGCCGAGCAGGGAGCGAAGCAGGGGAG
Organism: uncultured Anaerolineales bacterium; assembly: GCA_964627755.1. Taxonomy (GTDB): domain Bacteria; phylum Chloroflexota; class Anaerolineae; order Anaerolineales; family UBA11858; genus B10-G9. The sequence continues at coordinate 4,609 of CAZVIH010000035.1, read as the reverse complement.
TCATGAACGTTAATGCAAAATAACCATACACTACAGTAGGTATGCCAGCCAAGATTTCCAGAATTGGTTTAAGAAAGTTCCTGACTTTCCTGGAAGCGTATTCGCTTAAATATATCGCGCTGCTCAGGCCTATAGGCAGGGCAACTAACATAGCGATGAAGGAGGTCATCAAGGTGGCGGTTAGGAGCGGCAAAATGCCAAAATCGCCTATTTGTGGATTCCATTTGGTATGGAACAGAAATTCCAGCAATGATATCTGTGAAAAGAAATTCAAAGCTTCTTTGCCAAGTTCATAGACGATGCCAACAGTTGTGAGACTTGAGATGGCAGCAGCAAATATTAACAAGACGTGGATGATATTCTCTCCGAGACGAAATCGTTTTTTGAGATCCAGAGATGGATCATCGGTACCACTAATAATCTGATTTGAAATATCTGGTGCTGATCCATTTGTGGGAAGCATGATCTGATTCCTTCTTGATATAAAAAAAAGAAGCTGCGGAGCACAAGAAATAATAGCTTGTATATCCCTTGTGCTCATCGCTTTGTTGTTGAAATTAGAAAGAAACTTGCTTATTCCATTGCATCGAGCCAATTCTGCATGGAAGCTTCCAGAGCTGCACCACTGGCGGGGAAATACCCCACATCAACGATCTCTTCATTTACATAGGTCAGGAAGAAGTTGATATAAGCGGCTACCTGAGGTTTCTCACTCATAATCGAAGCGTCGGAATAGATAAAGAGCGGCCGCGCCAGAGGGTATTCATTGCTGTCAACGGTTGCGGCAGAAGGTTCTACGCCTTCGATGGAGAGAACATTAAGGGTGTCTGCGTTTTCGGCATAATAGGCATATCCGAAGAAACCTACAGCATAGGGACTGCCCAGGATTCCCTGCACGAGCACGTTGTCGTCCTCAGAAAGATTGAGTTCAGAAGCGCTGAGGATGGGTGTTTCGTCTTTGTCGAAGATCTCTTCTACGAAAAAGTCGAAAGTACCGCTGTCGGTTCCAGGGATGTAGCGGACAATGGGTTCTGCAGGCCATTCAGCGTTAACATCAGCCCAGGTCTCCGCGGTTGAGAAGATGGCTGCCAGTTCATCAAAAGTAACATTGGTTAGAAAGTCATTTTCCTGACTGACAGTAATGGCCAGGGCATCCGTGCCGACGCGGAATTCGATAGGGGTGCGGCCGATCCCGGCACATGATTCAACTTCACTGTCCTTGATGGGACGGGAAGCGTTGGACACATCGGTTTCTCCAGTTACGCAAAAGCGCTCAAAACCTCCTCCAGAACCAATGGAATCGATCGTGATCTGGCCTGAAAAACCTTCGTCCTGGAAACGAGCGGCCATAACTTCAGCAAGCGGGAAGACGGTGGAGCTGCCGGCAGAGATCACCTCACCGGAAACCGCTAACGGGTCAACCATTGGAAGCATTCCCCCAACATCTGGATCTGATTCAGAAGCTTCGGCTCCTTCAACCTGCGGCGCTGCAGTTGCTGCGGTTTGTGGCGCTGCGACGGGTTCCTGTCCTCCGCAGGCAGTGAGCATGAGGGCTGCAAAGAGTAGTAGGGATAGATATTTGAACACTTGGCGTTGCATATTTTTCTCCTTAATGGATTTATTTATATTCATGTATTCGAGTTTAGCATTTGATAGTTAACAATCCCTGTTCTCAATGTGAACAGTTTGTAAAAGTATTGTTAACAGGTGGTTAAAAGAAAAACTACCTGTACTAAACCAGGTAGTTGGGCGTTTGTATTATGATTGGTAAAATTCTAGAAATCAGGCATTGGTCCCGACGATGGGAATTGAAAAGAAAAATGTACTGCCCTCACTAAGGGTACTCTCAGCCCAAATTTGACCTCTGTGGGCCTCGACAAGGTGGCGGGCAATCGCCAAACCTAATCCTGTTCCTCTGTCTGTCCGGGCTGGATCTGTTTTGTAAAAGCGTTCAAAGATCCGCGGCAGGTCGGCAGCTGGGATTCCAATGCCAGTGTCGTTCACGGAGAAGAGGATGTTCTCATTCACTTGGTGAGCGGTTAATGTGATCTCACCCCCTTCAGGTGTAAATTTGATCGCGTTATGGAGTAGATTTACAAAGACCTGTCCAAGTCGGGGTTTATCTGCCAAAACACGGGGGAGTTTCTTATGGTAATCAAGCCTGATGATGATCCCTTTTCGTTCAGCCTGGGCGCCCAGCCGCTCCTTGGCCTTGACGAGTAATTTTTTGGGAGATACTGGCTTTAATTCCAGTGGGACTTGGCCGGATTCGATTCGTGATAGCTCCAGAAGTTCAGACACCATATGGGTCATGGCATCAACCTCCGTCTCCATGCGGTATAAAAAACGGTGGGCAGTCGGTGGATCTTCCATGGCGCCCGATTGCAGTGTTTCGGTCAGGGCCTTTAAGGAAGCTAAAGGTGTGCGTAATTCGTGGGATATATTACTAATAAAATCACGGCGGACGGTTTCCAATTGACGGATAAGGGTTAGATCCTGAAATATTAATAAGGTATGGCCAGATAAAGACTCTCCCAACGGAATGGCGATGCTGTGGATCAATGTTCTGGGGCGATGAAATTCGATCGTTGTTGATTGAATTTCTTGGGATTCAATCGAAAGGCGCCATAAGTCGATCAATTGATGCTGTCGCAAAACTTCTGCTAGAGACCGTCCAAGGTGGGAATCGTCTTGTGTAGGGAATAATCGCATTGCCGCGGCGTTAATTAGCGTGACTGCTCCGTTTTCATTGATCATCAGGACACCATCAGTCATCTGGCGCAGGATGGCATTCAAAGTGCTTTGTTCAGATTGCAGGGCTTGGATTTGCAATTGGAGTTTTTCAACCAGGAAGTTAAAGGCTTTTGTCAGCTGGCCTACTTCTTCGCCAAATTGGATCGGCAATGGTCTAATTTCTTCCTTGTGGGCCATGCGCTGGGTTTCGGCGGTCAGGTTTCGGATTGGCTTTGTTACTAAGGTGGCGATGAAATAACCCAATATCGCCGCGGTCCCTCCCGAAACCAGAGATGCTAATAGAATAGTGAGACGCATTTGTTTGCGCTGGGCGATGATCTCTTCCAGGGGAAGTGCCACTCGTGCAAAACCAATTACCTTACCATCAGCAATTACTGGCACAGCAACATAGAGCATCTCGAATTTAACCGTCTCGCTGTAGCGCTGACTACTGCCAACCCCACCAGATAATGCTTCTTGAATTTCTGGGCGGTTGAGATGATTTTCCATTTGGGAGATGTCCAGATCGGATTCTCCTACTACAACACCTTCAATATTGATAATTGTGATCCGAGCCCCGGTCAGTGTTGAAAGACGGCGGGCCTGCTCAGAATAATCTGAGGTGATTGGATCAATAAGGATTTCGGAAGACAGGAAATTGCTGATGATCAGCGCGTTATCAATCAGTCTGGTTTCCAGGCTGTCTCGCTGCGCCTGATATGAGATATTACTAAGATGAATACCCAACCCAAGAAAGCTGAGCATTATCAAGATGGTGTAGGGAATCAGAATTCGCCAGCGTATACTAGACAATGTATCAACCTTCGAAACGGTAGCCCATCCCTCTCACTGTAAGGATACGGGTTGGATTGGATGGTTCTGGTTCGATCTTTTCACGGAGCCAGCGGATGTGAACATCTACTGTACGGCTGCCTCCGCTGTAATCCCAGCCCCATACCTGTTCCAGGAGATGATCGCGGGAAAGGACCTGGCCTTGATGTTCCAAAAGATACCGCAGCAGATTGTATTCCAATGGTTTCAGTGACAGTGGGTTGTTATTTAGGAAAGTCTCACCTCGGTGCAGATCCATCTTCAAATTGCCAAAAATCAGCGTTGGGGTGGCTTGGTCCTGTTGTGGGCGCAAAGCCTCCTCAAGCAAGCGGGCTCGGCGGAATTGTGCTTTCACTCGGGCCAAAAGCTCCCGCATCGAAAAGGGTTTTACGAGGTAATCATCAGCGCCGATCTCTAAACCGAGCACGCGGTCAATCTCATCATCCCGCGCAGTGAGCATGATGATCGGGGTATTCATTTTTTGTCGTAAGATGCGGGTGATTTCAAGGCCATCCAACCCTGGAAGCATGATATCCATTACTATAAGGTCGGGTTCGATTTCTTGAGCGAGTTCCAGAGCTTTGATCCCATCACCTTCAACTGTGACTCGATAACCTTCACGCTCCAGGTTGTAGCTGAGGGTTTCTTGTAGAGCTATTTCATCTTCGACGATTAATATTCTTTTCGACATTTTTTATTCTGGTTGTTCGGTTTTATCCAGAAGAAGTATAGCATAGGGGAGTATCGTGACACTAGCGTTTTTTAAGTTTAACCTTTCACCATTAGCAAAAACACTTCTATTTCTGCCATGTGTTTTTGTGGAGGAATGGTTTGACTAATCTTGTTTTCTTTAATTAATCAAGCCGCCAAACCAGTGGTTTTGGGTGGATTTCTGGTGCAATCATGGTGATACTTTGAAAGCGTTCCAACCAAATGCTAGACTGAGAGTAGAGACAAACAGTTCAGCAAAAGGAGGAACGCTATGTATCCATTTTACCTTGGAATCGATCTACACCTCAAGAGGACCTACCTGGTTCTGATGAAT
>CAZVIH010000034.1:0-5396 GCA_964627755.1 uncultured Anaerolineales bacterium | reverse complement strand
AAGCCCAGGCCAAGGTTAATATAGTCCAGCAGGGCTTCCAGGCTGTTGATATCCAACGCTTCGAAAATGGTACCAATATCAAAATCGCTGTTGAGGACAGTAGATACAATCCCAATCACAGCGATCATCACGAACATGGGCATTACACTGGGTTTCTTTTTCATAAGATGTACCTGGGTTCATTGTAGCTTAAAATGGGGGTATTTTACCGTCCATTGCTTCCTCTGGCAGCAGGGTTTTCAGGGCCTTATGATCCAGATAGCTTCCGGGTAATGGCTGGAAATCTCTTCCAGGCTGATGCTTTGATCCCCTTTAAGGTATTTGTCAAAGAAAGCCAGTGTTTCGGTGTTGATAATCTCCAGGCCCAGCGTCCCCGGAATCGGACCTTTTAAGCCGAGCTGGGCAGCCAGGGGAGTCAGCAGGGGCAGGCTGGTGAAATCATAATGCCTGGTTCCAATTAGAGCGATCTCGTCTATATTATTTTCCGCTCTCTCAGCCAGGGTTCCGATCAGGTCATAGTTCCGGTCAGGTTCATTCGGGCTGTACCATTCTTCGCTGTGCATAATCAGAGCGGGCTGGGTCAGATGCAGCGCCAGGATCTCGGGCTGGGCCGGTTCGGCCCAGACATCCATCCCCAGAATGGCCTGGCAGCGTTCATCAATCAGGCAGAATTCCACTGCAGCGCCGCCTCCCGTCGAATGGCCAAACACACCTACCCGGTCCAGATCAGTCTTCCCGGAAAGGAACCAGAACCCGGATTCCTGGTTCAAGTTCTCCAGCTCATCAAGGGTCCGGGCGATATCACCAGCCCACTGCTGGACCAGGGTATTCGAGGCTTGGTCGTAGGCCTCTTCGCTGACACCATCAGGCAGGGCATCATGATTGGTCGGAAACTGGCGGCCGTCCGGGAAAACAGTTATTACAGATCCGTAGGTGTGGCTGATGCCAATTACCACGTAACCGTGAGAGGCCAGCTCTTCCACCTGGTAGATATTCTGCTCCTTAAATCCTTCCCAACCGTGGGAAAAGATCAAGACCGGGAAAAGGTTGCCATCCTGGATCGGTTCGGCCTCCAGGAAGGCATTGGCCAGGACATACTTGAGATGACCCAGGGTGAAGGCGGGTAGATCCAGCTTGTCGGCGATGGCGGGCGCGGCAAATTCGATAGCTGGCATCCATTTGGCCTGCTGATCCTTTTTTCCGGGATCGGCCGGGTACCAGATCTGGGCCATGAATTCCCGCGAGGCATCCGGATCGGATCCATAGAGTTCTTTTCGGTTGGGATCGACCAGATGAACCTCCCGGGTCCCAACCTGATAGGGGCCGGTGATCGGAAATGGATCAGGTACGGGGAATATTATCCCTCCCAGCAGGGAGCTGAAAGATAACAGAATCGATAGTCCCAAGATCAGCCCTTTGCCCTTGAATTGGGTTTCAAGGAAGGACACTGTGATCAGGATGATGATGGCGATTATCAGCGGCCAGAGCTGCCACCTGAAGCCCTCGAAGAGGATTTGGATCAAGGCAGCAGCACCCAGCGTGAGGGGGACGAACTTTTTCTTCTGGGTTGCTGAAAACCCGGGTATTAATAAAATGAACCCGGAGATAAGGGTCAGAATATCCAGAGCTAATTCAAAAGGTCGCATAGGTTGTGTCCAGGTGAGTGGTTTTCAAGGTATTTTATCCTATGGCGATATATAATATAAGCTGAATATTCTACCTGGAAATAAAAACGGTTCTGTTAACAAGGATCTGTTTGACCGGATTGGGCTCGGCAGACAGTAAAAAAGACAGGACGGAGAACAGCTATGGGATCATCTCCTGAAAAACAACCTTCTTTGACAAGATTTGCCTGGTTATCCATTGCCGCGGCGGTTTTCACCATCGGCTTTAAATCCGCGGCCTACCTGCTGACCGGTTCGGTGGGTTTATTATCCGATGCAGTGGAATCACTTGTCAACCTGGTGGGAGCGCTGGTTGCCCTGACGATGTTAACCATCGCCGCCCGCCCGCCTGATGATGAGCACAGCTTCGGCCACAGCAAGGCGGAATATTTTTCCAGCGGCATTGAAGGCACCCTGATCTTAATCGCTGCCCTGACCATTGCAGTAACGGCCGTCCAGCGCTTGATCAGCCCCAAACCCATCGAGCAGATCGGCCTGGGCCTGGCAGTTTCGGCAGTCGCCTCTGCCGTCAACCTGACGGTTAGCCTGATCCTGCTGCGGGCAGCCAAAAGTTCGAAGTCGATCACCCTGGAAGCCAACGCAAAACATTTAATGACGGATGTCTGGACTTCGGTCGGAGTGGTGGTCGGGGTTGGTGCGGTTGCGCTAACCGGCTGGATCAGGCTGGATCCGATCGTGGCCATCCTGGTGGCCCTCAATATCATCTGGTCTGGATTTCAAATTGTCAAAAAATCAGTTCTGGGGTTGATGGATACCGGTTTGCCGCCCGGGGAGCAATCCGTTATCCAGGCTGTGCTGGAAAAATACCACCAAACCGGGATCGAGTTTCACGCCCTGCGCACGCGTCAGGCGGGTGCCCGTGCTTTTATATCCTTCCATGTTTTGGTGCCGGGGGAATGGACCATTCAGCGCGGTCATGACCTGTTGGAGAAAATCGAGCTGGATCTGCGGCAGGCCCTGCCCAACAGTGTGATCTTCACTCACCTGGAATCTCTCAACGATCCTGCCTCCTGGGATGATACCAGCCTGGACCGCACGGTAAATGTCGCTGCGCTCCCGACGGAAGATGGAGGGCAGAAGATGGGGGACGGAGGAGGGAAGACGGAGGACGGATGACGAGCTTGCTTTCATTGCGAGGCGGGAGCAAAACGGTCAACAGCCTGCTCAGAACCCAGTGAAGGAAACAATCTGAATTAACACTTACTTTTCTCTTCCAGGCTCAAATTCCGTTAATTGGGATTGTTTGAAATGAGTCTGCAAACAGAAATTTCAGTAGATTTAAAATAGATTGCTTCGCCGTCCTTCAGACGCCTCGTGAATCTCCCATCTGGATACAGATTACTGATTACTGATCCCAAAACTGCTTCCACTTTACGACTTACCCCTTACGTTCTTCACCTCACAAAATCATACTCGAGTCCTGAAGAACTCTCCGCGATCAGATACTCCGTTCCATCCAGCTCACCCAGCCAGAGCTGCTGCGTTCCTTCTCTCGGGGACACAAATAAAAAGCGGGAAGGATCGACAAATTTCACTTTTAATAAAATACCCGGCACCTTCAGCGGGATCTTCTCCCCGGCGGTGTTGCCGATCTGGTTGATTCCGTTTATGCTGTAGATAATTTGGCGGTTATCAGGCAGCCAGGTATACAGGGTGATCTGCCCCTCATCATAAGGGGCTGCTCCGCTGCCGTCGGCGGAAGCATAAACGAGGATTCCATTCCCAATCTCCCCGGATGCCCCGGGCCCGACATAGGCCAGCTGGCGGGCATCGGGAGAAAGCATGGCTTCGCTGTAAAAAACAGGGATGGTCAGCACTTCTCCCAGAACTCGCGGACTGGAGCCGTCAACTGGCAGATGCATGATCCTGGTTGGCACATCAAGATCAAACATGGGACGCTCAGGCGGGATGATAACTCGCACGGCTGTGCTGTCCAGGGTCCAATTTAAAGGCGGATAATACCACCACTCGCTGCCGGTATCGATATGAGGGAAGCTGTACAGCTCCCGCAGGTCGCTGCCGTCGGCATTCACCAGGCTGATCCGATCTGGTAGGGCAAGAGCGATTTTTGTGCCGTCGGGTGAGATGCTGAAATACCCCCCGTACTCATCATCGGCCAGTACAGTCATCGTGCGGCTGAGGGCATCCACGCCTCGAAGTTCATGTTTGCGTACCATGCCTGGACCTTCATAAATGATCCTGGTGCTGAATATCACCTGGTTGGTTCCCGGCAGCCAATCCAGCTGGAGCGGGGCGGCAGTCAGTTCCTCCTCATAAAATGTCATTTCTTGAAAGGCAGGGCTGTCTACCAATGCCCGGGCACCGCTGCCGTCGGTGTTAACAACCCACAGCTCCCGGCTGCCGTAATCCAGTTCCCTGGCATAAGCCACCTGGGAGGCATCGTCCGCTAAAGCCACCAGGTAGGCATCGCCCAGGTTGGTCAGCTGCAGGGGCGGCTGGCCATCTTCCCAGTACCAAAGGTCCCCTTCTTTAATATAGGCCAGTTTGAGGGTCAGGCTGGGAATTAAGAATGCCCTCCCTGTGGGTGCTGGCGCCGGGGTGGGTTCTGTTGTGGCTGAAAGTTCTGGCGCAGACGTGTAAGTGGGAAACATGCCGGCTTCGACCAACTCACGGGTAGCCTCCAGGTCAGGTGTGATCAGATTTGAATCGGGAGCAGCGGTTGGATAGGGCAGCCCCTGGATCGTGCAGGCCGGGCTGGTGAGAAGGAGAAAGACGAAGGATAGAAATAAACCTTTTCTGGGAAACATCAGGTCTCCAGGGGAGTGGTGGTTTATTTTATTGTACAACACTCGGAGGAAACCTGTCAGTCTGGACCGTAGTGATGAGACCGGGATATTGAGACGGAGAATGAGATCAACCCATGAATTCTCTATCCGTTGAACAACATACTTTTTGCACCTTACAAATATATTGAAATTGTGACAAGAAATTGCTATGATGATGGAACATCCCTTGAATATTTCGATTGAGTAAATCTACTGAGGATATCGCACTCCCTCGTTGCTAAACACACCCTCGAAAACGTGGGTGTGTTTTTATCTATCATGATTTATCTAAATGGGGAACTAAGGAGGAGAAAATGGCTGAAAAATATATTCCTAATTTAGAGGAAGGTATTAAATTACCAAACATTGATAATGATGAGATAGACGTATATATATTCTTGCCTGTAGGGATCCAGATAAAACTTGTTACAGAGTTGGATAAGGATTTAGTAAAATTAGCTCGGACCACGTTGAAAAACACACCAATAACAAAATTTATCACTTATTACACTTTTGAAAATGGTGAGAATTCAGGACCCCCATATGAACTGGTTATCAGATACTCAAAGAAAGAATGGGATAAAGCAGTTAATAAATCCGAAAATCCTAATGATTATCCTATGGTCGGATACCTTGTTCTGAAACCAACAGGATGGGGGGATTGGCACATCTTTGTGGACGAGATAACTGGTACACTGTCTCCGGATGAGGGTGGCGGCGATTACGGTTATATTTACCTAAGGATCAGGACGCTTGTAGATCCTCTGATCGGCGACTGTTAGGTTTAACTCTTGCCAAATAGATAAAAAGACCTGTATTTCACAGGTCTTTTTTTCTGCTTAATGATGTTTTCTCTCTATGTAATTTCCTTTTCCATTCTCGCGACTTCCGCTGGCATGTCTAAACGCTGGAAGATCCCTTTGGT
>CAZVIH010000033.1:0-49969 GCA_964627755.1 uncultured Anaerolineales bacterium | reverse complement strand
TGATCATCCGGGATGGACAACAGATTATCGCCGGGCAGGATCCGCTCCAGCAGCAAAGCGCCAAGAGTGGGATCGGCTTCCAGCAATCGAACTGAGCCTTTTCCGTCAAAGGCCTGCAGGGCCAGGATTTCAGATTCCAGTTCTTGATGGGGAACACCAATTTTCAGGACCACTTGTTTTTGGTCTGATCTCGTGGCAAAAACAAGGTAGTTATAGGAAAGGTTGGTGATGGGCCGGATGTCACTCAGCGACCAGCGCCGGGCAAGTTTTTCCTGTAGATCAGCCAGGGAATCCAACCATTTCTGGCCAGTATGGCCGTGGATAGCTGCGATCCGGTCTTTGAAGGCCGGGGATATTATTGACATGAGTTTTGATGGGGTGTTGTTTCTTGGCTGCAAAGAGCAAAACGCTCAATCTTGGGGGTCATCCGTTTTTTTGCCGTAACTGTTCTGCTCCAGCCAATAGCGGGCCACTTCATCCATGGAAAGAATAAAATCGGATTTGGCTTCTGTGTAATCGCCGCTTTGTTTTGGGAAGCGTTTGGCAAGCTTTTCTTTGAGCTTTTCATATTCCCGGGCTGCTTCTGGGTTAGCCCGTAAAAAGTCTCGGAAAACAATATGCCTTTCAATATCCGGGTGGCCTTTCTGGAAAACATGTAGATGATGGGTACGGTCTCCATCGGTATCCATGGTGAAAAACTGACGGCCGGGAATACCGAATTCCCCCCTGTTTTGATATCCAATAGCCTCGAATTCCGGCACTGCCTGGATGACATCTTCTAAATTTTCCACTTCCATCACTAGATCAAGGATCGGTTTGGCTTTAATTCCTGGCACCGAGGTACTTCCAATATGGTAAATGCCGATAATTGGAAAAGTCAGATCAGCGAGGATGCGCTGAGCTTCCTCATCTGCCTGGTGAGACCAATCTGGATTATGGGGAACTAGCTCAACTTCTCGCTGTTCTGTGTCGGTTTGGTTATATTCAGTCATACTATTTCTCTGGTTAACGATTCACTACATTATATAGCATCTTCTTCTGTATGTCAGCTTTAATTTTATCCCAATTGAAATCAGTATTTTCTTCTGAATTTAATACAAAATTGAGATTCATACCCTTTATTCGTGCTAAAATGAGTTTTGCATTATTGACTATCAAGGATCAGGAAGGTATTTTATGGCAGCAAATGAAATTAAACGCGAGACGGTGTTAGAGGCCCTGGGAAAAGTAAAAGATCCCGAACTTGGTAAGGATTTGGTCAGCCTGGGTATGATCGAGGATCTGAAAGTGGAGGGCGGCAAGGTCAGTTTTCTTCTTAACCTTACAACGCCAGCCTGTCCTCTCAAGGATGAGATCCGCGGCAGTGCCCTGGCAGCAGTTAAAGCGCTGGATGGTGTGAGTGATGTTGAAATCACCATGGGTGCAAAAGTGCCAGTTGGACAGAAAAAATCGCCACCAGGTAATATCAAGAATGTTATCGCGATCGCTTCTGGTAAAGGCGGTGTGGGAAAAAGCACAGTGGCCGTGAACCTGGCAGTCACCCTGGCCCAAAAGGGCGCCAAGGTTGGTCTGCTTGATGCTGATATTTATGGTCCCAATATTCCAACAATGATGGGCGTTGAGCGCCTGGGCGGCGCGTCTGAAAACAAGATTCTGCCTGGAGTAGGTCATGGTGTGAAGGTGATTTCTATCGCCTTTATGGTAAAACCCGAGCAGGCACTGATCTGGCGGGGTCCAATGCTCCATTCGGCCATCAAACAGTTTATTAACGACGTGGATTGGGGAGAACTGGATTATTTGGTGATTGACTTGCCACCTGGAACTGGTGATGTTCAGCTCAGCATAAGCCAAACCCTGGAGCTGCAGGGGGGAGTGATCGTTACCATGCCGCAGCAGGTTTCCCTGGATGACGCTCTCAGGGGTATCAATATGTTCCAGGAGCTTGGCATTCCTATCTTCGGTGTAGTGGAGAATATGAGCTACTTGGAAACTCCCACTGGAGAGCGGATGGATATCTTCGGGACAGGCGGCGGAGAGAAGCTGGCCAAGATGACCGGTGTACCCTTTATTGGATCGATTCCCATCGATCCCCAGGTTAGAATGGGTGGAGACCAGGGAATGCCCGTTGTTCTCTCACATCCCGATTCACCTGTAGCCAAGACTTTGGTTGAAATCGCTGAAAAGATTGCAGCCCAAATCAGCATCCAGGCGGTTAAGGGTAAATAATATCGGTTTTGGTCAATTTATTAAGGGAACGGTTTTCTCACAGGAACCGTTTCCTTTGTATTTAAGAATAATAAGGTAAAATAGGCACATGATGGCGCATATAGTTGGAATTCGTTTCCACGGTGGTGGAAAAACTTATCATTTTGATGCTTCCTCCGTTCCGGAGATCAAGAAGGGTGAATATGTGATCGTAGAGACCAGCCGCGGTCAGCAGCTGGGTCAGGTTGTTTCTTTCCTGGATCCTGGGAAAGATAATGACCGCAATTGGAAACCGATTTTACGTTCCGCTACCCCACGGGATCTGGTATTACGCCAGATTTGGGAGAAAAAGGAACAGAAAGTCCTGGAAAGTTGCCGAAAACTGGCAGGAGAAGAAAAAAGTTTGGAAGAGGTTAAATTTGTCTCTGCTGAATTCAGCCTTGAAGGTGAAAACCTGGTATTTTTATACTGTTATGAAGGCAATGACGACCCAAATCTCGGGAATCTGCTGGAAAAAATCAACAAGGAAAATCCAGACACCAAACTTGAAATGCGTCGGATCGGTCCCCGTGATTCAGCCAAAATCATCGGAGGGATGGGCGCCTGTGGACGCGAGGTTCGCTGCTGCACGGAATTCATGACCGATTTTATCCCTATCTCGATCAAGATGGCCAAGGAACAGGGCATATCTCTGGCTCCCTCGGAAATAACAGGCATGTGCGGTCGACTGCGGTGCTGTCTGATGCATGAAAATGAACAATACAAAGAAGCCAAGAAGAATTTGCCCAAACAAGGCAAACGGGTCAATACGCCGCACGGAGAGGGAAAAGTCATCCGGGTAAATGCCCTCAGCCAGAAAATATCAGTAAATCTTGGGGAAGAAGGCATTCAAGATTTTGATCCTGATGAGGTAGAACGGATCCAGCGATGAAAGAGATCCTGGCTCAAGTAGATCAGGTCTTCACTTATACCAGCAAACTGAGGCGGGAATTCCACCGCCAGCCAGAGCTGGGATTCCAAGAATTTCACACATCTGAAATCATACTTAGAGAACTGTCCAAACTGGATGGATTCTCGATCCGGTCTGGTGTCGCAGAAACTGGAATTGTCGCCATCTTAAAGGGCGGATCTCCGGGGAAAACTGTCCTACTGCGTTTTGATATGGATGCCCTGCCGGTAACTGAAAATACCGGGGTGGATTATGCCTCTCAAAATGATGGGATTATGCACGCCTGCGGGCACGATGGACATATGGCAATCGGCCTGACTGTAGCAAAACTTTTATATGAGAAATCACAGGAATTATCAGGTCAGATCAAATTTGTTTTTCAACCCGCTGAAGAAGGTTTAGGAGGCGCTCGCAGGATGATCAAAGCGGGAGTGCTGGAAGATCCCCGGCCCGATATCGTGTTAGGTCTGCATCTCTGGAATGAAAAAGAACTTGGATGGCTGGGCATCAGTGATGGCCCGGTTATGTCTGCCTCTGAAACATTCCAGATAGTGATCCACGGCAAGGGGGGTCACGGGGGAAAACCTCACGAATCAATTGATCCCATTGTAGCTGCGGCAAATATCATCACTTCCCTGCAAAGTCTGGTTTCCCGTGAAGTGCCGCCGCTTGACAGCGCTGTGATCACAGTTAGTTCTATTCACGGCGGTGAGACCCACAACGTGATACCGGAATTTGTTAATTTAGAAGGGACTATCAGGACCTTTACACCAGAAACCCGCCAGCTGGTTCTGGAGCGATTTCGTCAGGTGGTGGATGGTGTTGCCAAAGCCCATTTATGCAGTGCGGAAATCAAGATCATTGATATCTCCCCAGCGGTGACCAACCAGCCGGAGGTTGCTGAGGTGCTGCGCGAGACTGCCCTTTCCCTCTTTCCGAATATGGAGCTGGACACTAATTATCAAACTATGGCATCGGAGGATATGGCTTTCCTGATGCAAGATCTGCCGGGTTGTTATAGTTTTGTGGGATCTGCAAATCCAGCGTTGGGGTTGAAAGCTAAGCACCATCAGCCAGATTTCAACTTTGACGAAGAAGCATTAAAGATCGCCGCAGCCCTATTAATCGGGGCGGTAGGTCGGTTGTTGATAGATTGAGAGTATAAATTTCCTGGAGACAGTATTTATAACAAGGGACGGAGTCCTTCCAAAGGACTTCGTCCCTTTGTTTTTTCGGGATGTTATTCTCTCATTCAGGTGTCTTTATTCCAGTTAATGATCCTTAAACTTGACTTTTTGTGCTCTTTTGTTAAAATTAAGTAGGATTAATCTTATTGATCATATTAATCATATCAGAGATAGAAATGGATCACTCTGAATTTATCGATTATCTCCTTCAATTCACCGATTCGAATACAGAAACGATGCCTGCCCTGAAAGATCTCAGCCAGCAGCTAGGGATCAGCATTTCTACTTTGAGAGAACAACTGGAAGCTGCCAAAATCTTGGGCCTGGTTGATGTAAAACCGCGCCGCGGCATTCGCACCTTACCTTACGCCTTTACTCCGGCCGTGGATGCCTCATTATGTTACGCCATCCAACAGGATCAGGCTTATTTTGAGGATTTTGTGGATTTGAGAAGGCACCTTGAATATGCTTATTTCCCACAGGCAGTCGATCTTCTGCAGGAATCCGATTATCAGGATTTACGACAGCTGGTTAGTAGCGCCTGGGAGAAACTGAAAGGGAAACCGGTCCGCATCCCTCACCAGGAACACCGCCAGCTCCATCTGACTTTTTTCAAGAGGTTAAATAATGTATTTGTATCTGGTCTGTTGGAAGCTTATTGGGATGCTTATGAGGCTGTGGGATTGAATGTTTATACGGATCTAAATTATCTGGAGCAGGTCTGGACCTATCATGAGGAACTGGTAGAAACGGCCATTCAAAAAGACAACACCCGGGGATTGAAAGTACTGCGGGAACATTTTGAGCTGATGGATCGCATGGTGCGATGATCAATGTTGACTTACTTACATCACAGTTCCAGAGAGAAAAAAGAGAGAATAATTCAGGAGATTGAATGACCCAAACCCAAACTAAAAAACCGGTTCAGCGACGTTTGAGCGGTGTAAATGAATTTTCAATCAATATCGGCACAGAAAATGGATCTGGCAGCCAGACAGCTAATTTAACCCTGCTGCGGGCCATTTTTAAGATGGGTATCCCAGTTTCCGGGAAAAACATTTTCCCCTCCAATATCCAGGGATTGCCTACCTGGTATAAGATCCGGGTCAGCCAGTCAGGTTATGGCGGTCGAAGGAAAGAGGCGGATATTGTTGTTGCAATGAATCCCAAAACCTTCACAGAGGATCAAAATGATCTGGTAGAGGGAGGGCTTTTCCTGTACGCCGATGATATCAAAGATCCTATTGATCGGGATGATATGATCCTGGTTCCCATGCCTGTCAAGGCTATTGTGAAGGAAGCCAAACCTCACCGCGACCTGCGCAAGCTTGTTGCCAACATGGTCTACGTGGGAGTTTTGGCAAATCTGCTGGGAATCGAGCTGGAACCTATCAAAGCAGCTCTGGATTTCCATTTTAAAGGAAAAGAAAGCCCGGTGGAATTTAACATGAGGATGATCAATCTGGCCTACCAGTGGGCTGACCAGAATCTGGATCTTGAGATTCCATACAAGATCGAGACCCGGGATCTAACTGATAATTCGATCCTGGTGGATGGGAATACAGCCGCAGGACTGGGCACGATCTACGGTGGGATGCACTTTGTTTCCTGGTACCCGATCACGCCGGCCACAAGTTTACCTGAATCAATTATTGAATACGCCCCGAAGCTGCGGGTTGACCCGGAAACCGGGAAGAGCACCTATGCCATTGTCCAGGCTGAAGATGAACTGGCCGCAGTGGGCATGGTTGTGGGGGCAGGTTGGGCGGGTTTGCGGGCGATGACTGCTACATCAGGACCGGGGTTGAGTTTAATGGCGGAATATGTCAGTCTGGCTTATTTTGCGGAGATCCCGATTGTGATCTGGGTTGTTCAGCGAGTTGGACCCAGCACGGGATTGCCCACCCGGACAGCCCAGGGAGATATCAATTCCACTTATTATCTGGGGCAGGGAGATACCGAACATATTGTGTTGATCCCTGGAAATGTCAGGGAGTGTTTTGAGTTTGGCTGGAAGGCACTCGACCTGGCTGAAAAATATCAAACGGTTGTGTTTTGCCTTTCTGATCTTGATCTAGGAAAAAATCAGTGGATGACAGAGCCTTTTGAATATCCGGATACCCCAATTGAGAGGGGTAAGATCCTCTGGGAGGAAGACCTGGAGAAGATCAAAGATGAATGGGGAAGATACCGGGACCTGGATGGCGATTTTATACCCTATCGGACCATCCCGGGCAATACCCATCCTAAAAGCGCATATTTTGCCCGCGGAACCGGGCATGATGATTATGCTAATTACAGCGAACATCCTGAGCAGTGGCGGAATAATCTGGATCGAATAAAAAATAAGATCAATTCTTCTACGGCAGACTTGCCTGGGCCACTGATCACAAAAATACGGGGCGCCAAAAAGGGGATCATTGCTTTTGGTTCACCAGATGCTGCCATGCAGGAAGCGCTGGATTATCTGAAAGAAGATGGCGTTAAATTAAATTATCTACGGCTGCGATCTTTACCGGTTTCAGATCAGGTGCTTGATTTTATCCGTTCCCAAGAGAAGGTCTATGTCATTGAAAATAATCGGGATGGACAGATGCATGGTATTTTGTCGCTTGAAGTGCCGGAAAAAGCGCAGGATCTGGTCTCTCTGGCTATGATTGACGGTTTGCCATTAAACGCAGAATGGATCAGGGAAGCAGTATTGGATGAGGAGAATGATTAATGGCTGAAAAAGAAAAGAAAGTCAACGAGATTGGATTATCCCGGGAAGATTATAAGGGAAAGCCGTCCACATTATGCCTGGGCTGTGGGCACAATGCGATTGTAGGACAGATCATCGCAGCCTGCTATGAACTTAATATTCCCCCCGAGAGCCTGATCAAGGTCAGCGGGATTGGCTGTTCCAGCAAAGCCCCAACCTATTTTATGGAACGCTCCTTTGGATTTAACGGGTTACATGGGCGAATGCCATCTCTGGCTACTGGAGCCTTATTTGGGGATACATCCTTGATCGCAATCGGGGTCAGCGGCGATGGAGATACTGCCAGCATCGGTATGGGCCAATTCAAACATGTTACCCGCCGCAACTTACCCATGTTATATATTGTGGCCAATAACGGAGTTTATGGTTTGACCAAAGGCCAGTTCTCTGCTACCGCAGAACAGGGTTTGGCATTGAAAAAACAGGGCCAGAACCGCTACGTCCCGGTGGATATCGTCTGGGAGGCTATTGCGGGGCGGGCGTCCTTTGTTGCCCGCTCTTTTTCAGGGGATCCCCAGCAGCTGAAATCCCTGATCAAGGCCGGTTTACATCATAAAGGCATTGCTGTGATCGATGTTATTAGCCCCTGTGTCACCTTTAACAACCAGGATGATTCTTTCCACTCCTATGCCTGGGGTAAATCCCACGAGGTGGCCTTGCATGAGCTGTCTTTTGTGCCTCCTGTCCGGGCCATCAAGGTCCAATATGCCAAGGGTGAGACCCTGGAAGTTCCGCTTTATGATGGAACCCATATTATCCTGAAAAAACTGGCCCAGGATTATGAGCCGACCAATCGGGCCAAGGCGATGCAAATGCTGGAAGAAGCCAATGATCGTAACGAGCTCATTACCGGACTGATCTATATCAATCCCAAGCAGAGTTCGCTCTTTGATCTGTATAACCTGCCTGAAACGGCACTCAACCGCCTTCCAGCGGAAAAACTGCGCCCCAGCCCCGAATCGCTGGGCGAGATCAACAAAATTATGTACTAAGAGTAAATTAATACAATTAGAGAATGATTTCTACCTAATTGGGAAGATGCTTAGTGAGCTTGACCTAGAATTAGTTGTCTAATAACAACCATTGATTTTTTGTGAGTGATCGATCTTGTTGTGGAGGAACTATGCCTCTTTGGAGACAGCCACTGGATAAAGACCGCATCCTTGTTACACACGGTATCGTGCATATAATCGATGACCGGTGTAAAGGTTGCGGTTTTTGTATTGAGTTTTGCCCCCAGGGAACACTGGGAATTTCAGACCGGACCAATACCAAGGGGTATCATCCTCCCCTGGTGATTGAAAAAAATGTCTGTGTGAACTGCGGTTTATGCACCCTGTTGTGTCCCGATTTTGCCATTTATATCGAAGATGGAGGGTTACAAACACCTGGTCTGATCCATCCTGTGCAGCGTAATGAGGTGAACAAATGACTGAACAGAAAGGCAGCCTAACCGGGGAACACTTTATGCTGGGTGACCATGCCTGCGCAGAGGGTTCCCTTCTAGCCGGCTGCCGGTTTTTTGCCGGTTATCCGATTACGCCTGCAACTGAAATTGCCGAACGCATGTCTGTCCGTCTGCCGCAGGTGGAAGGAAAATATGTTCAGATGGAAGATGAACTGGCATCCATGAATGCTGTTCTGGGCGCTTCCTGGGCCGGGGTCAAATCAATGACTGCTACCAGCGGACCAGGATTTTCTTTAATGATGGAAAACCTGGGGCTGGGCATTATGCTGGAAACCCCTTGTGTGCTGATCAATGTCCAGCGGGGAGGTCCTTCCACCGGATTGCCCACCCTGGTTGGCCAGCAGGATATGATGCAAGCCCGCTGGGGATCCCATGGTGATTACGAGGTCATCGCCCTCAGCCCCGGATCACCTCAGGAGTTGTTTGACCTGACCATCCGGGCTTTTAACCTGTCCGAAAAATACCGCACGCCTGTTTTGGTGATGACCGATGCCGAAGTCGGGCACATGACCGAAAAGGTTGTGATCCCACCAGTGGAAGAAATTGAGATCCTGCACCGCCCCCAGGTGTCTAGGGGTGATCTGGAGCCGGATCGTTTCCGGATTTACCGCTCCAGCCCCAAGGGAGAGGCCGGTTATGTATCTCCTATGGTCAAGGCCGGTGATGGTTTTCGGATCCATGTTACAGGGTTAACCCATGATGAGCGGGGTTATCCGGCTATGAATGCAGAGGCCAACGAGTGGAACGTCAAGCGTATTATGGAGAAGATCACTGCTAACCAGAAAGATATCATTCAGTTGGAGAAAGAAAAATTGCGGGGCGCCGACGTGGTTGTGGTTTCGTATGGAATTTCTGCCCGGACCTCTTTATGGCCAATCGAATTGGCCCGGAAAGAAGGGATCAAGGTTGGTTATCTGCGTTTGATCACAGTCTGGCCTTTCCCAGAAGAATTCATTGCCAACCTGGCGGAGAAAGTGCAGGCTTTTATTGTACCGGAGATCAATATGGGACAGATGGTCCGGGAAGTTCAGCGCTGTGCTGCTGGAAAAGCGAAAGTGATTGGTGTTCATAAACCCGGGGGAGATATTTTGGATCCCCAGGATGTGCTGAAAGCAATTCGTCAAGGCGCCGGAGTTTTGTAGGAAGCCGGATCAGTCAGTTTCAGATAAGGAAAGCATCCGGGAGGATGAACAATGACGGCAGAAAGGATTGATGGCATAACTAAACCCCGTATCATGACCTACGGAGCTTCGCCGGAAGGGGATTGGATCACTGGGCTGCACCCCATGGATGATCTGCTGCGGGGAGAACGTCTGCCCCATATCTGGTGTCAGGGCTGTGGTCTGGGTACTGCTTTAACTTCTTTCATCAGCTCCCTCAAGTGGCTGGAAAAAAGAAAGGGTTGGGATCTGGATAAAGTTGCTGTTGTTTCAGGCATTGGCTGTACGGGAAGGATTGCCGGTTATGTGCGTCTGGATTCATTTCACACCACTCATGGACGGGCCATACCGTT
The DNA here is from genome assembly GCA_964627755.1 of uncultured Anaerolineales bacterium. Lineage (GTDB taxonomy): Bacteria > Chloroflexota > Anaerolineae > Anaerolineales > UBA11858 > B10-G9. The sequence goes on along the minus strand of CAZVIH010000033.1, from coordinate 39,886 downwards.
TGCAACAGGATTGAAGATCGCCAACCCGGATCTGAAAGTGATAGTTATATCAGGAGATGGTGATATCGCCGGTATTGGAGGCAATCACTTCATCCATGCAGCCAGGCGAAATCTGGGAATAACCGTTGTTTGTGTCAATAACTTCAACTATGGAATGACCGGCGGACAGGTTGGTCCAACAACACCTCATGAAGCCCGAGCTGTTACAGCCCAGTATGGCAATTATGAATACCCCTTTAATCTGCCTTATCTGGCTGCTGCCAGTGGGGCATCGTATGTCGCTCGCTGGACCGTACTGCACGCCCGCCAGCTGGACTGGACTCTTCGTAAAGCCTTAACTCATTCCGGGTTCAGTTTTGTGGAGATCATTGCTCCCTGTTCCACTGCATACTCTCGCTGGAATCCGGATGGAAAAGGCCTGGATCCAGAGAACCTGCACCGCAGGGGACTGGAAGTGATGAAACATTACCAGCAGGTTGGCAAGACGGAACATGGACTACATCCCAAAGATGCGCACGTTAAGGTAAACGAACATGGCGAGGTAATTGAGATCATCGAAGGTGAATTTTTGCTTGAAACCCGCCCGGATTTTGAGGAAGCGATGAACCAGCGGGTGGGAACAGCGGAGAAGTTCTGGCTGCGTGAGAAAACTGCCCTGGATAAAAGAGTGTCACTCTCCATCAAAGAGAAAAAAGTGCCCCGGACTGAAATTCAGCTGGGTGGGTTTGGAGGCCAAGGCATAATGAGCGCGGGAAAGATCATAGGCATGGCTGCTGCGATCTTTAATAATCTGGAAGCCTGTTTTACTCAAAGTTATGGACCGGAAGCCCGGGGCGGGGCGGCAGGATCCCAAGTGATCATTTCCAGCAGCCCCATTCACCATCCCCATTTGACTGAACCAATCAGCATGATCATCATGTCGCAGGGAGCTTATGAAAAATATGTGGATTCCCTGGCTCCGGAAGGAGTTATGCTGTTTGATAATGAACTGGTAAAACTGCCTGAAGATCATCGAACGGATATAACAACCCTGGGTATCCCGGCTACCAGGATCGCTGAGGAAGCCGGCAATAACCGGGCCGCCAATACTGTCATGCTGGGATTCTGGACAGCAGTGGAAGGAATTATTGACCAAAAAGCAATGGAAGAATCCATTACAGAATCAGTCCCTCCTAAAACCGTCGATTTGAATCTAGAAGTTTTCAGAAAAGGATATCAGGAAGGTTTAGCGAGGGTCTGATTCCGAGAAGCTGGATATTTTATGGATAATCAAGTTCTGGTTATCGGTTGTACAAAGGCAGGATTACTGGCTGCTCAGGATCTGGCAGATGTTGGCCTGCAAGTGAACCTGGTTGAGGGCAGTCCGTTCATTGCCAGCGACCAGACCTTTGGTCTGCCAGACTATCTCAAGAATACTTTGCTGCTGGAAATCATAAAACATCCCCGGATCAAGGTTTTGACTAATACAGATATAGACAGGATCACCCGGACCAAGGGCGGATTCCAGGTCCAGCTGCAGCAGCATCCCCGTTATATCGATCTGAGTAAGTGCACAGCCTGCGGCGAGTGTGTGGATGTCTGTCCTGTTACCATTCCCGGTACAAATTTGAAGGCAATCCATTTTGGTGGACAGCCGGATTGTGCGGTGATCGAAAAAGCAGGCATATCTCCCTGTACAAATGCCTGCCCTGCTGGCATCCATGTTCAGGGTTATGTGGCATTGATCAGCCAGGGACGCTACCGGGAAGCCTACCACTTGATTTATGAAGCCCTGCCCTTCCCATCGGTCTGTGGGAGGGTTTGTAATCATTATTGTGAACAAGCTTGCAATCGCAGTCAGCTTGATGATCCAGTAAATCTTATGGCACTGAAACGATATGTTGCCGATTGGGCCTATGCCCACCCGGATGAGGTTTGGGATAGAGGAAAACTGTCCCCTGGCCATCAAACGGAAGCCGTCCTGGATTCAGGGAAAAAGGTTGCAGTGATAGGAGCTGGCCCGGCCGGGTTAACTGCGGCCCGGGATCTGGTTCGCAAAGGGCATAGTGCTACGGTATTTGATAATAATCCGAACGCTGGCGGCATGATGCGGGTGGGGATTCCTCCCCACCGGCTGCCATATCAGCAGCTGGATTGGGAAATTGAACAGATCCTGTCAGAGGGGGTGGATCTGCGCTTGAATACCTGGGTGGATGATATTCCAGCCCTCCTTGAGAATGGTTTTGATGCAGTGCTGATAGCAACTGGTGCGCATCTGGCCCTGAAAGTTCCTATTGAAGGAGCAGATCATCCCGATAATTGGCTCAGCCTGGAATTTTTAAAGAAGGCCTGCCTGGGAGAAAAAATAAATCTCAAAGGAAGGAAAGTCATCGTCTTGGGAGGCGGTGATGTTGCCATGGATGCTGCCCGGGTTGCTGTTCGCCTGGGAACCTCAGATGTAAAAGTAGTATGCCGCGGGATGCGGGCCTCATTCACTGAGATCACGGAGGCTGAAGAAGAAGGCATAGAAATCATTCGGGACAGAGTATTCCAGCGAATTATTATTAAGAGTGGAAAAATTGCGGGTGTGGAATGTCTGGAAGCGGAAGTGGGTGAGGTTGTTGACGGCAAACGTCAGTTTAAGGAACTGGCGGATACAGAACACCTGATTGGAGGGGATCTGGTGATCTGGGCCCTGGGCCAAAGGCCAGATTTTTCCTTTCTGCCTCCAGATAACAAGATTTCTGTACTGGCAAACAAGGGCATTGAGTCAAATAACCAGTTGATGACAACCATGACAGGTGTTTTTACGGCAGGGGATGTTCATCGTGGTACCACATTCTTTGTTGTTGATGCAGTTGGAGATGGACACCGGGCTGCCAGCTCGATCCATAATTACCTGACAGATCAAACAGGTGAGGACCTGATTCAAAGCCGACAGGAGATTTCTCTTACCCCTGCTGAAATGCAATCCCGATTAAAAACACGCAAGAGCGCTCGCCGGGAGCGGCTAACCATCCCCTGTTTGGACGTTGAAGAACGATGGAATAATTTCCAGGAAGTGGAACTTGGTTTTGAGGAAAAAGATGCACTATCGGAAGCCGGACGCTGCCTGGTTTGTGGCCCTTGCAGTGAATGTATGGCATGTGTTGAGGTATGTAAACCGGGAGCGATTAATCACAATCAAACTGATATTTCTACATTGATTGATGTCAAAGCGGTTGTATTAGATCAAGATTTTCAGCTGCAGGAAGATCTACCGGGGTTGGTTCTTTATTCATCCCGGGACCCAATATCAGGATCTGCCGCGGCCTATGAAGTGATCAAGGGACTGGATCCAAACCCTGTGATTCAGAAGTTTGGGCTTGGATCGATTGCTGGTACTGGCACAAAAACCGGTTTGATCCTATGCCAGTGCGGGGGAGAGATTTCCACAAGAGTCAACACTGCTGCCCTGTGTGATGAGGCCATTGATTGGCCGGAAATTGATTTCACCCACGAATTGGCTTACTCCTGCACGGCTGAAGCGGCTGTAGAGTTAAAAAGGATCATCAAGGAACAACAGTTGGGAAAATTGATTTTGGCTGCCTGCAGCTGCTGTTCCCTGGATCAGGTTTGTTACAGCTGTACCTACCAGCGGTTGCGCTGCAAAGAAAACCTGGGAATTTTCAATTCCCTGAAACCGCTGGCAGAATTGGAATTCATCAATATCCGGGAACAATGTGCCTGGGTTCATCGGCGGAGCAAGAAAAAGGCGACTTCCGCTGCCAGGGATTTAATTCGCGCAACCCTTGCCAGGAAACCAATTATCACAGCTGATTTTCCTGAAAAACCTTCCCACCCCATTAAAGCCCTGATTGTGGGAAAAGGGGCTTCAGCAGGAGTGTGCCTCAAATCACTGGCAGAACTGGGATTGGCTGCTGAATCTGTGGAGGTGCTGTCTGGGGATTTGACCAGGTTTGGTGCTAAATACCGGGTCCAGGTATCGGACATAGAAATTCAGGCAGACTGCCTGATATTGGCTCCTGGGAGTGGGGCAGAACTGGACCATATCAGCGGGTTCCTGAAGTTAAATAATCAAAAGCCTCTTCTTTCACGTGAGCGATTGGATCTGGATACGATGGAATTTGGGTTGGTCCTCTGCCCTCCGAATCTGGAACCAGACATCAGCGGAAAAGCGGCTGCGGCGAGGATTTACGCTTGGGTGAACCGTACTTTCAGTCAGAATCATCCCCGATCAGCCATAGTGGATTGGACGCGCTGCCGGGCATGTGGTACCTGCCAGGATGTTTGTGGATTTGGCATCCCGAAGATCATTCAGGATAACCAGGGCACACATGCGGTGATCAACCCGTTTTTATGCCAGGATTGCGGTATTTGCACTGCTCATTGTCCCTCAGGAGCCATCACACCTGCTACGCATACAAGTTCTGAACTGAATGAGATGCTGGAGGTGATATTAAATTGAGATGAATAAAGTCGCTGCTAAAGATAAGATCATCCTGTTTACCTGTAATTGGCACGGTTTCAGCAGCCTTGAGGCTGCCGGGAAAAATAATCTGGTTTACTCCACCGCGCTGATTCCGATCCGAATTTCCTGTCTGGGACGCATCACTCCCGGAATTATCTTGAAGGCATTCGAGGGTGGAGCATCCGGGGTCTGCCTGTTAGGCTGCCCGGAAGGTGAGTGCCGCTACCAAAATGGGAATAAGGAAGCGCGCGAGGTTTATGAAACGAGTAGGAGTCTGATGCGATTATTAGGCTACAACGAGAATTTACTTCAGTATCACTTGATTACAGCTGGAGATGGAGAGAGTTTTCAGAAGAATGTTGACCAGTTACTGAAGATTATTCAAGATAACAGGAAAACCCAGTGAATACTTTCGCTGAGATCGTTCAAGCAAATCAAGCCTGGCTGTGCCTTGACTGTGGGAAATGCAGTTCGGTCTGTCCGATCACGCTTAACCTTGTGGATGGGTATTCCAGCCCCAGGCTGCTGGTTGAAGAAGCTGTCACCAGCGGCGAAGGACGGGTTTTGGAGGATCCTCTTTTATGGTCCTGTTTAACCTGTCAGCGCTGTTCAGAGATCTGCCCTTCCGGGGTTCAATTTTCTGAGTTTATCCAGCAAGCCCGCACGCTGGCCCACGAACAGGGCCAAAGCGGCGAATGCACCCACAGCGGTATGATCCAGAGTTGGATGAGAATGATGACCGATCCGGCGCTGGATCAAAATCGCCTGGGTTGGATCGATGATGATCTAAAAACAGCCCCGGAATCAGAGTATATATATTTTCCCGGTTGTTTACCGTATTACGATACTGTGTTTGGAAAGATGGATATCGAAGGCACACAGATTGCTAGGGCCGCTCTAAAAATCCTTAATCACCTGGGGATCGAGCCCATGGTACTGGAAAATGAACGTTGCTGCGGTCATGATCCTTACTGGCAAGGTGATATGGATACCTTCAGGAAATTGGCAGAATTGAACCTGGAGACCATTTCACACACTGGCGCTAAACGCCTTGTAACAAACTGTCCGGAATGCGCCTATACCCTGAAATATACTTACCCGGAGCAGGTTGGAGACCTTGGCCTGGAAGTTCTCCACATTACAGAACTTCTGACAGAAGATGAAAATCTAACTAAACTCTTCCCTGATAATGGTTCAGACTTAGATCCTGTCACTTACCAGGATCCGTGTCGTTTGGGAAGGTTTATGGGTATATATCAGCAGCCCCGCGAAATAATCCAGTCCCTGGGTTATCAGCTGGTTGAGATGGACCACCACGCTCAAACCAGTACTTGCTGCGGTACAAGCTGCTGGACCAACTGCGGACAGCTTAATAAAAAGGTGCAGGCAGGCCGATTAAGGGAAGCCCGTTCAACTGGAGCGGAAAAGTTGATCACATCCTGTGTTAAATGCCAGATCCACTTCAGATGCGCTCAGGGAGATCCGGTTTCAGGGGATGAAATTCAGATCGATATCCAGAATTTAGTGACCTTAATCGCAGAAAGGATTTGAGATAGGATGGAACTTCAGGGAACCACTTACCAAGAGGAGGGTGTCGTTGGCCGAGAATAACTTACGGATCGGGGTTTTTATTTGTGATTGCGGATCAAATATTGCAGGTACTGTGGATACAGAAGCTGTTCGGGAATATGCTGCCAACTTGCCAGGCGTGGTGGCTGCTGTCAGGAATAAATATACCTGCGCTGATCCCGGGCAGGTAGAGATCCAGAAATCCATCAGGGAATATAACCTAAATCGTGTTGTGGTGGCGTCCTGCTCTCCGGCAACTTATGAAGTGATCTTCCGGAACTGCATCTCCGGTGCTGGATTAAATCCATACCTCCTGGAAATGGCTAATATCCGGGAACACTGCTCCTGGGTGACTGCCGGAAATGGCCAGGCCGCAACGGAAAAAGCCAAGCGAATCGTGAAAGTAGCTGTGGCCCGGGCTACCTGGTTGATACCTCAGGAAGAGGAACAGATCTCTGTCACCGATGCAGCCCTGGTTGTCGGTGGAGGTGTGGCTGGCATACAGGCTGCTCTTGATCTGGCAGATTCCGGTCATCAGGTGTACCTGGTGGAAAAGGAGCCGTCGATAGGCGGGATTATGGCCCAGTTGGACAAGGTCTACCCCGATATAGAATGTAGCATATGAATTCTCGGACCCAAAATGATGGATGTCGGTCGACATCCCAACATCAAGTTACTGGCCTATGCCGAAGTGGAAGATATATCCGGGTATGTAGGAAATTTTAAGGTTCGAATCCGTAAAAAAGCCCGTTATGTGGATGAAACCCAGTGCACATCCTGCGGGGATTGTGTAGATGTCTGTCCGATTGTCGTTCCGGATGAATATCAGGTTGGTCTTGGCAGCAGGAAGGCGATTTTCCTGCCGTTCCCCCAGGCTGTGCCTTCGGCTTATATTGTTAATGCCGATGAATGCCTGGGTCAGAATCCGATTGCTTGCGGCAAGTGTATCGAGGCATGTGAAAAGGAATGTATCGATTTTGCTATGCGGGATGAGATTATTGAGGTGGAAACAGGTGTGGTGATAGTCGCCACCGGGATGGATCTTTACGACCCAACCCCCCTGGATGATTATGGTTATTCCAGCTATGCCAATGTTCTCACCAGTTTGGAGTTTGAGCGCTTGATATGCAGCAGCGGACCGCTTGAAGGACATTTGGGCCGGCCTGGCGATCTGGCTTTTCCAAAGAGGATCGGGTTCATTCAGTGTGTAGGGTCCAGGACTCAGGATCCGGAGCGCGGGAATCCCTATTGCTCCAATTTCTGCTGCATGAACACCATCAAAACTACCCAGTATCTGCACGATGCCTACCCTGATGTGGAATCAACGGTTTTTTACACTGACCTGCGGGCTTTTGGGAAAGGCTTTGAAGAATTGTTAATGCGGAGCAGGGGGTCCGGAGTGAAATATATCCGCGGATTGCCAGGAGAAGTATACGAAGATCCTGAAACGGGAGATTTGCAGCTGATGGTGGAAAATACCACCAGTAACAGATTGGAATCCCACATTTTTGATATGCTGGTATTGGCCGTAGGTGCTGTCCCAGGGAAAGACACAGAGACTATCCGCCAGATGGTCAGTCTGTCCAAGTCTCCCAGTGGATTCCTGCGAGAGGCACATCCAAAACTGCGTCCGGTTGACACACCTACCAAAGGAGTATTCATAGCCGGAAGCGCTGAAAGCCCAAAGGATGTCCGGGAGTGTGTTACCCAGGCCAGCGCTGCAGCCTCTCGGGCTTCGATATTGCTTAATAAGGACAAATTTTCCGTGGATGCCATCACCGCTGTGGTTGAGGAAGATCTCTGCACCAACTGCGGAGTGTGCGCCAATGTTTGCCCCTTCAGCGCCATTACCTGGAAGAAGGGCCAGCCTGCCGAAGTGATCACTGCCGCCTGCACTGGATGTGGTACCTGCGCAGCGGAATGCAAATTCAACGCTATCAAAATGAGGCATTTCTCCGACCAGGCGATATATGCCCAGATCGATGCCATGCTGGAGGATGATCCTTCTGAAACCATTGTCACTTTTGCCTGCAATTGGTGTTCCTATGCCGGCGCGGACACAGCCGGTGTGGGCCGAATGGCCTATCCTCCCAATGCCAATATCATCCGGACCATGTGCTCCGGGAGGGTGAGTCCGGATTTTGTCTGGCACGCCTTTCGCAAGGGAGCACCTGTGGTCCTTGTCTCCGGCTGCCATTATGTGGACTGCCATTATATTGATGCCAACCGAAGCACTACTCGGCGTCTGGATGGTTTATGGGATGGGATGGAAAAGTTGGGATTGGACCCTGGAAGACTGCAGCTGGAATGGTGTTCTGCTGCAGAAGGCAGCCGCTGGCAGCATATCATGGAGCAATCAGAAGAAAAGCGGCTAACGGTAACCTCAAGTGAGATCAGGGAGACCTGCCAATTATTGAAAGAGAAAAAAGTTCCAGGTCCGCGCAATCCCCGTCTTAAAGATGAAAACCAACCAGCTGATTTTGTATGCTTGGTTTGTGGAGAAAAATGGGAGGGTAAATTCAGCAGCAACCAGGAAAGAAACTGTCCCACTTGCCGATCCAATAGTGTAAGGTGGATCAGGAAGCGCTGAAGCGGAGCGGTGGGGAGCTGCGCTTCACGACCGACGACCGGAAAAAAGAGACCAGTCTCTGCTCGGCAGATAAATCTGCGGACTGAATACTGAAGATGAGCTTGAGAAGAAAAAAGCCCGGACGAAAGTCCGGGCTTGTGTTGATTCTGGTGTGATATCCAATCAGGGGGTCGGCGTTGTTTGCGCCGCGGCTATGCCGGTCCAGGTGAAGACCCGGGCTTCGCTAAGACTGCCAGCTTCTTCCCAGATTGGGCTGCCGTTTTCATCCACATCAACCTGGCGGACAGTGCTGATGGTCCAGCGGTAGATATGAGGGGAGGCTTCCCTGGCCCGGAAAGATTCCGGGACAATGAATTTCGTATCTGTGACATAGTCAACCAATTTACGGCCGGTTCCTTCTGTCAGATCCATTACTGTGATCTTATAAGCCTCATTGGTATTGATCAATCCCACTGAGGACCACTGCAGGGTGACCTGATTGTCGCTCAGGGAGAAAACACCGCCATCTGCCGGCAGTAGCAAGTTCGGGGATGGGTACGGTGGTGGTGGTGTCGGTGTGGGGGAAGGACCTGGTGTAGCAGCTCGGGCACAGAGCGGGATGATCAGGGTCAAACCCTCGTATACTGTGTTGCTGACCATGCCGTTGTAGGACTTGATTGCATCCTCAGGCACATTGTAGTTCAGGGAAATGCTGCCCAGGGTATCCCCTTCGCCAACCTCATAGCTGACCTTATCGCAGGCTGCCTGGGTAGCTTCTATGCCACTTAATGTGGCAGTTGGGAATGAAGTAGCTGTAGGAGTGGGGTGGGGTATCTTCAGCTCCTGGCCTTCAAACAGGGTGTCGCAGGAGGCCGGGATATTATTCATTAACACGATTGATTTAATCGAAACCTCAAAGCGGGCAGCGATAGCCAGACATGAGTCATTGGCTGCGACCACATAGGTCAGAGCTGTAGGGCTGGGCATTGGTGAAGGTGTTTGTGTAGGAGGTTCCGGAGTGCTGGATGGTGTCGGGGTGACTGTTTCGGTCAGCGTTGGAGTGATAGTGGTATCTCCCCCTGCGCCGGTTTGAGAGAGAGCCAGGTAAACCATCCCTGCGCCAACGGCCAGGAACAGCACCACTAAGCCGATCGCTACAGGCAAACCGAGGGTGATTTCGGGCATACGCCCACCGCTGACTACTTCGGCATCCGATTTAGTGCCCGACAGGCTGCCGCCGCAAACCAGGCAGCGTTCAGCATCTTCCTTAACGCGGGTACCGCAGGTTGGGCAGATCTTTTTATTATCATTAGCCATAAGATTACTCGGTTATGTTATTTTTTCTCAATAGACTGGGGCAATTATACCAGAAGGGGCAGAGATGGAAAGTACTGGAAAATAATGGAGCGAAAGTGGAAATTGTAGTAGAAAATCAATGACTTTCCACCATCGATGGACCAGAGTGTTTATTCCCTAATCCTGTCGTTTGAGCATTTTTTTTGCCAGTTCCCTTAATATTTCACCTGCCTCGCCCTCAGGATCGGCTTTTTCCAGGGCAGTCAGCGCCAGATCTGTCAGCCGGTCAGCAGTGCTTTGCGCATAGGCACGTCCTCCTTCAGCTTCCAGGATTTGGCTCAAAACAAGTGCATTTTCAGGTGTGATCTCTCCCGCATTCCAGCCCTTATAAAAACCTTTCTCCTGGGCCAGACCAAACAGAACAGGTAAGGTCTTTTTGCGGGTCACGAGATCTCCGGTAATGGATTTTCCAAGCTGCTCTTCAGCACCCCAGATCCCTAATATATCATCCTGAACTTGAAAGGACATTCCTAAATAATGGCCAAAATCGCGGTAATGGTTCTGAATCTCGGGAGTAACCCCGGCGATTAAAGCACCCGCTTCCAGGCTAAAAGCTAAAAGGGCGGCAGTCTTTCCTCCAACCATTTGCCAGTAAGATTCAAGTTCAACAGTTTTTTGATCTTCAAAGGCAATGTCAAGGTGCTGGCCTTGGGTGAGGCGTAAACAGGTCTGATGAAATATCTTCCCAGCCTGAAGGCCGATTTCTGGTGAAGTTGTTTCGACCAGGTTCAGGAGCGATGCATAAGCCAGGGCAAATATGGCGTCTCCAGTATTGATGGCCTGGGCTTCTCCCCACACTTTCCAGACCGTAGGACGGCCCCGCCGAATTTCGCTATTATCCTCAATGTCATCATGGATAAGGGAAAAATTATGAATCAACTCCACAGCTGCCGCCGCTGGCAAGGCGTTTTTCCAATCTCCACCACCAGCCTGGCAGGCTATTAGAACCAGCAGGGGACGAATCTGTTTCCCTTCCGCTTTAGGACCGGCATTTTCTCCGCTCCAGCCCAGCTGGTAGGTGATCATTTCTCGCAGAGCAGGGGTGCCGTTTTCCGCGGATGGGGCAATGGCTCGTTCCAGCTCCTTCCGCAGGGCGAGGCGAGCTTCCTCTGAGAAGTTATTGAATCCAGTTATTTCACTCATGAGGGGAATATTTCCAGCAATTCAATTTGCTCCAACGCATTCAGATCTCTGGCTCCGACAGCAAACATGCAAATCTGAATTTCTCTGATAGTTCTTTGGATGATTTCTAGTACAGCTTCTGCAGAATCCACTGCTGCCTCCAGAAATGGTCCAGCCATGCCAGCCATAGTAGCTCCCAGGGCGATGGTTTTAGCGATATCGACTCCGTTTCGGATCCCGCCTGAGGCGAATACCGGCAAATCCGGAGCTGCTTCTTTAACAAGCTGGAGGCTCTCTGCGGTGGGGATACCCCAATCGACAAATGAGGCTGCTACCTGGCGCTGGATCTCACTCTGGGACCGGTGCATTTCCACTTCAGTCCAGGAAGTCCCACCGGCTCCGGCCACATCCAGAGCTGAAACTCCGGCATTAAGGAGCTGTTGAGCGGTTTGGGAAGATATCCCCCAGCCGACTTCCTTGGCAATCACCGGTACAGACAGGGTTTTGCAGACTCCTTCAATTTTATTTAATAGGCCGGAAAAGTTAGTATTTCCATCGGCCATAACCGCTTCCTGGAGCGCGTTAAGGTGCAGAATTAGGGCGTCAGCTTCGATCAGATCAACAGCACGCTGACAATCTTCAACAGATAAACCGTAATTCAGCTGCACAGCGCCAAGATTAGCAAAAAGTGCGATATCTGGAGCGACTTTCCTAACCTGAAAAGTGTTGGCTAGAGAAGGGTCTTCCAACATGGCCCTTTGGGAACCGACTCCCATGGGGATGCCGATTTTCTGGGCGGCGGCTGCCAGGTTGAGATTGATCTTACCTGCTTGGTCTGTGCCGCCAGTCATGGATGAGATAAATAACGGGGCAGCGATTTCCTTCCCGAATAAAGTGAAATCCATCCGGATCTGATTCAGATCGATTTCTGGCAGGGCCTGGTGGGGAAAATGATAAAAATCCAGTCCGGAGGATAAACCTGATTCCACATTTTCGTTGAGATTAATTTGGATATGGTCGGTTTTACGGGAGCTGGTGGTGGAGGTCTTTTTAGGCATAAAATATCCTTCTGCATTGGGTATGGTAACAGTCTGCTAGCAGGGTGTCAACAAAATTCCCCCCAGGAAGACCTAACCTTGACAAGGCTTCCTCTGCGGTTACAATAATTTTAACCCAGCAGCGAAACCATTTCCCCAGAATATTGTTTAATAAGATATCATAGAAGGGATGAATTTTGAACTAAGGAGGAATCATTATGGCCGACGCATTTGAACAGGTAAAAAACATTATTGTAGAATTGCTGGCAGTAGATCCTGCCAAGGTGACTAAAGAAGCCCGGTTCCGGGAAGACCTGGAAGCGGACTCTCTGGATCTTGTGGAACTGATCATGGAATTCGAGGATGAATTCGGGGGAGAGATATCCGATGAGGATGCTCAGAAGATAACCACCGTAGGTGACGCTGTGGCGTTCCTAGAAGAGAAAATGTAAAGAGTAATTGATTGTTTTAAACAAAAAAAGCCTGCTGAAAAGCGGGCTTTTTGATATGGGTTATACAAATCAAGGAGAGGATCCCGAGCGATGCTGAGAGACAATTGAGTTATCATTCGACACTGCTCAGGGCCTCCGCTCAGGGTTTTGATTGACCTCTACAACAACTCCGGAATTTGCTCCGGATGCTGGGCTATTTTCACTCCGGCAGCTTCCAGGGCCTTAATCTTGTCTTCTGCTAGGCCTGTACCGCCTTGCACAATGGCGCCGGCATGTCCCATGCGTTTACCTGGAGGAGCGCTGCGGCCAGCGATAAATCCGGCTACAGGTTTAGAAACATGCTGGGTTATGAACTCCGCGGCTTGCTCCTCATCTGTGCCCCCAATCTCTCCTATCAATACGATCTTGTCTGTGTCGGGATCCTCCTGGAACATTTCCAGGGTATCAATGAAGTTTGTGCCGTTGATGGGATCTCCACCGATGCCCACACAAGTGGAAACACCCAACCCAAGATTTTTCAGAGCATAGAGTACTTCGTATGTTAATGTGCCAGACCGCGAGACCACACCAATATTGCCGGGAATGGCGATATTTCCTGGTATGATACCCACTTTTGCTTCCCCGGGAGTTAACAGTCCGGGGCAGTTGGGACCCACCAGCCGGACCCCTTTTTGATCCATGAAATTCCTGACTCGCATCATATCGGAAACAGGCACACCTTCGCTGATGCAGATGATCAACTCCATGGCAGCATCGGCTGCCTCAAACATGGCGTCAGCGGCAAATCTGGCGGGCACAAAAATTACCGTTGCATTAGCGCCAGTGGCATTTTTGGCTATTTTAACGGAATCAAAAACTGGTACCTTCCCATTTAAGACCCATTCTCCGCCTTTTCCAGGGGTGACGCCGGCTACCACGTTGGTGCCGTAGGCAACCATTTTTTCAGTGTGGAATAATCCTTCCTGACCGGTAATGCCCTGCACCAGCAGGCGTGTATTTTTATTTACTAGTATGCTCATGCTTTCTCCCTGCCTTTATTTACCCCTGGCAGCTTTGACAGCCAGTTTTGCTGCTTCAGCCAGAGTATCTGCGGTTTCCATTTCAGCATCTTTTAATAACTGACGCCCTTCGGCGGCGTTGGTACCCACCAGCCGCACTACCATAGGCACATCGGTCTTGACCTCACTGAGAGCCTCCAGAATGCCTTTGGCAACAAGGTCGCAGCGGGTAATCCCGCCAAAGATGTTAAATAAGACAGCTTTGACGTTGGAATCGGACAGGATGATTTCCAGGGCGGCAGCGACTTTATCCGCACTGGCGCCACCACCAATGTCCAGGAAGTTGGCAGGTTCACCACCAAATAACTTGATAATATCCATCGTGGTCATGGCCAGGCCAGCACCGTTGACCATGCAGCCGATATCTCCATCCAGCTTGATAAAAGAGAGCCCGTGCTCGCGAGCCCGGATCTCGGCTTCCTGGTCCACATCCAGATCGCGGAGTTCTTCCAAGTCGGCATGGCGGAAAAGGGCGTTATCATCGAGCACCATCTTTCCATCCACTGCCAGAAGTTCACCATCTCCGGTGATCACCAGAGGATTGATTTCGGCCAGGGTGGCATCGCTGCCAATATACGCTTTCCAAAGGCCCAGGGCAATTTTCCCAAAAGCTTGCCATTGTTCCCGGGGCAGATCTATACCTGCTGCCAGGTCACGTGATTGGTAACTTTGCAGTCCCATCAGGGGGTCGATATGGCATTTGATGATTTTTTCAGGGGTTTTTTGGGCTACTTCTTCGATGTCCACTCCACCTGCGGCAGAGGCCATGATAACTGGTTTGCGGGCAGCCCGATCGTTGGTTATTCCCAGGTAGATCTCGGTTTTAATATCCGCGGCCTGGTCAACCAGCACCATGCGCACCGGCAGTCCTTTGATGGTCAGAGCCAGGATATCCTCGGCATGTTTTTTTACTTCTGGGGCGGTTTTTGCTACCCGGATTCCGCCGGCTTTACCGCGTCCTCCTACCAGCACTTGTGATTTGATCACAACCGGAAGACCGATCTTTTTGGCAATCTTCTGGGCTTCAGCTGGCGTTTTTGCCAGCTCTCCGGGGGGGATGGGGATGCCGTATTCGCCGAAAATCCTTTTGGAATAATACTCATGAAGTTTCATATCTGATTAAGCTCCCAGACTTAGAATAAGCTATTGCGCGGTGATTATACCATGCAAGAAAATTCCCTTTTACGGAGGTAAAAGCGAAATATGATGAGCATCCTATAAAAGATATGACAAATCTGGCACAGAAACCGGAATGTCTTCTAGGTGACTATTAAATTGTCTTCTTAACCCAGGTCTGGACAGGAGGCAGCCGGAACAAAAGCAGGAGAGCCATGGCCAGGGCATACGGCCAGGGATCCAGAACACCGGGTTTAACCGCCAGGATGAAATGCAAGGCAGCCAGGATACCGGCGGCGTAAACAAAACGGTGCAATTTTTTCCAATTCTTTCCCATTTTCTTCAGAAAGAATGTTAATGATGTAATCGACAGCAGCAGTAGAATCAACCCAGTAGCTGAACCTAATAGGATGAACTTATTGGTCAGAGAGTTGGCTAAAAGCGCTTTCCATTGAAAACCATAGTCCAGGACAACATAGATCGAAAAATGAACTCCAGCATAAAAGGCAGCCCACAAACCCAGTGGACGACGGAGTTTATTGATCTGATTCCACTTTAAAAGCTGTCGAAGAGGAGATACAGCCAGTGATAGGATCAATAATAAGATAGCTGTTTTTCCGGTCCGGTGAGTGATCTCCTGAATGGGATTAGCACCCAGGTTGCTCTGCCAGAAATCCCATAATCCTACCAGCAGAGGTATGGAAGAACCGATATGCACTGCAAGATGCATAATTGAGGCTAAGGGTTTCTTGAGATCCTTCCAGTTATTAGAAGTTTTTAACGAGGTCCATACTTTCATAAAGCGAGCCTACTTCTTTTTCATAACCGTTGAACATCAGGGTATTCCGGCGAGATAACTCGCCGATTCGACGTTCCGTTGCTTGAGACCAGCGAGGATGATCAACGTTGGGGTTCACATTGGCATAAAAACCATATTCATTCGGTGCAGATTCCATCCACAGTGAAACTGGCATCTCTTCAACCAGGTCGATTTTCACGATAGATTTGATGCTTTTGAAGCCGTATTTCCAGGGTACCACTAATCGGATAGGAGCACCGTTCTGAGGCAACAAATCCTCCCCATATAAGCCCGTTGCCAGCAGGGTCAGATCATGATAGGCTTCGTCCATCCGTAAACCTTCCACATAAGGCCACGGGAAATATCTGTTGCTCTGGCCTGGGAGCGATTTGGGGTCGTAAATGGACTCAAATCGAACGTATTTGGCTTCCGGTTTAGGTTTGATATCTTCCAGCAACTGCGACAGGGGGAATCCCTGCCAGGGGATGACCATTGACCATCCTTCCACGCAGCGCATGCGGTATATGCGCTCTTCAGAAGTGTAGCGCTCCCGAATATCCTCCATAGATATTGGACCTGGATTTTCAACTAATCCGCCTATCTCTATTGCCCAGGGAGAGGATTGAAATTCCTGGGATAGTTTTACAACACCTTCTTTGTCGGTCGTGAACTCGTAAAAGTTGTTATAGCTGATAATGTCATTGTAGGATGTTAAAGGATTTCCCAGATCATCTGTTAGACCCGTGGCGCTAGGTTCAGGAGTGGGACCTGATACGGGCAGATCCTCGCCGGCGATAAATGGTTTATCCTGGCAGGCAGCCAAAACAGCCGCACTGACACCTACAACACCCAAGGTTTTAAGGAATTCTTTCCGGGTAGCATATCTTCTTAGCGGTGTAATTTCATCTCTCAAGTTCTCAGACATGGTATCTCCAACATATTCACTAATAAATTTTTCTCATCAATATGATTTAGATGACTTTATTATAGGAAATATTACCTGAAAAAGTCCTGCTGTAAAAAGCAGGACTTTTTTTGTGACTTTCAGGCTCACGGAATGTTAACATTCCGGGAGCTTATATTAATTTTCTTTGGGTTATTCTTCCACAGGGAAAGGATTATTAAAATACTGGATGCGGTTGTTCTTGGTATCACAAACCCAGATGCCGCCATCGTCAGCCGCACTGATCCCGGTGGGGAAGTACAGGTTGGTGGGATCTATTCCTTCAGAACCCCAGGCCGCAACCACTTCTCCAAGAGGTGTGAAGACGATGATCCTGGAAAGTTCTGGATCGCTGGCATAGATCAAACCATCTACTCCGACCGTGATGTAAGGTTTGTTGTCCAGTGACTGGCCATACCAGCCTTCCACATCCCATTTATTGAGGAAGTATTGGGCTACGCCGTTAATATCGGGAGAAAAGACCTGAATGCGCTGATTCCAAGTATCTGCCACGTAGAGGTTTCCAGACAGGTCCAACGCCAGTCCCGAAGGTTCATCAAATTGACCATCACCAAAACCAACTTCACCATATTCAGTAATGAAAGTTCCCTGATCATCAAAAACCACAATCCGTTTATTGCCTGTATCGGAAACATAGACATGGCCGTTCTGGTCCACTGCAACATCCCGCGGACCCCAGAACGCATCCGGTGTTTCCCGCTGTCCGAAGTGCCCCCAGCTTACCAGGAATTCTCCCTCGGGGCTGAATTTCTGGATGCGGTGATTCCAGGTATCAGCAATAAAGACATCCCCATCAGGGCTGATAGCAATACCCCAGGGTTCGTTAAATTGTCCCTGGGCGGAGTTTGTTCCATCTGAGGAACCAAATTCACCCCAGGTATTGAGCAGTTGCCCATCCACTGTCATGTGTAAAACCCGGTTATTGCCAGTATCCAGGATGTATATTGTTCCGTCAGGAGCTTGCTCCATATTACGGGGAGAGACCAGATCGGTCTGACCAATACTGCGTTCCGCGGCCAGGGTAAGCTCTTTTCCTTCATAGGGATCTATAATCTGTGCAGAAGAGAAGTCAAGGGTACCGTAATTCCAAACCTGGGCCGCCACATCCTTGCGGATGTAGAGCTTCATCTCATCCGCGGGGCTCCAGGCGGCGAGACTGATATTTTTACCAGTTGCTTCGGCATATTTCTGGTAATCACGCAGCAGCCAGATTCGGAAGATGCCTTCCCTGATATTAGGGTCTTTAATGGCATTGCCGATCCTCTCCCAGGTCAGGTCGTAATAATCCTGGTTTGGCCAGATGATACGCTGATATCTGAATTCATAATAAGCGTTCCCTACTATGGGCTCCAGTTTGGCGTAGTTATTATTGCCGACCAGGATAGCGGGGGCGTTCCGTAAATCGCGGGTAGGATTCTCACCATAATAACGTTGGTTTTCATAGTTCCGCAGATACCACCAGTAGGGATAAGTGGATTCATTGTCAAAGGCGACTTCCATGGCCAGACCATCACTGGTGCGATATGAAAGTTCCTCTATTTGTTCCAGAGCATCTTTTATCCCCCGCCCGCCATGGGCATAAACCAGGTATTCAGTTGGTTCATCGTAGTTGATATATGCTGCCTGAATAGCAGTGTGGCTTGTCAACAGAACCAGAACAAGCAGGATGCTGTTTGCTATTGAGATCCAGATCTGAAGCGGTTGCCAATCCTTTACCAGCTTCCAGATGATATAACCGCTTACTCCGGCAATGAGAAGAGCTGACAGAAAATTCCCGGTCTCTTTCAGTTGATGAAGTTCAGATCCCTGGAATGGGGGAGTTGATGAGAGAAGAGATCCAAATACTCCAAAGAAACTGGTTAAGAAGATCAAGATCATGCCCATCACCAGCCAGCCTTTTTTCTCTCCAAAGGATTTGGTATCAAATGCAGCCATCATTCGCTGGAAACCCCAGGCTGCCAGCAGAATAAGCGGAAAAGTGATGTGGGCTGTCAACCAGGGCATTTTTTCACCCGCGAGCGGGTAGGCAATCAGACTGGTAAGTGACCAGAAGGCCAATAAGGCAAATACAGGCGCCTTGGTCTGATCTTCATCCAATTCTGCCCATTGGGTTGGAGCTGGTTTGGATTTTCTGGAGATGCTCTTTATTCCGACCCCGATAGCTGTCGCAAAGCCAGCCAGAGCGGGAAGGTATTCATAGATCGGGATTTGGATCAGCCAGTAATAGTACCAGGGTTGGCTTCCGCGTTCGACAGCTTGCTGTTTCAACCAGTAGCCCAGGGAACCGACCAAACCGGTAAAGAATCCGGTGCCGTTCGTAAAGAATGTTGTATAAAAGATTGTGAAGGGGATGTAGAAGATAGCCGCATTGATCAACCATTCTTTGCGATTCCAGGCCAATCCAACTGCAACTGCGATGGCAGTTAAGACCACAATGATGGCGCCAGTAGCAAACATCCCGCTCGGTGAATAATCCAGGGCATCTAATCCCAGAGCGTTTGCGGGGAAAGGTGCCAATTGGGGAAGCACCAGTGTGAAGAGCAGCAGTAAAGCACTGAATGAAGGCAGGGTTTTCAGGTTTTTCCATTTATACCCTGTGATGGTTATGATCAAGGATCCTAATAGTGTAAGTCCTGCCAGTGCCAAGGGAAGAGTAGTCATGGGATCAAGGCCAGCCGGTTGGTCATCAGCAATCGGAAATTCCGGCACGTAAGATTTGGCCCAGAAGCTCAAAGCTAGAAATAGACCTGTGCCGATCAACCCAGCATTAAATATCTTCTTATGTCCGGGCAGTTCCCACTCTTTTTTATTCAGGTCGACGATAAAGACCAGGCCAAGGAATATCATCGCCTGGGCAGTGTAAATGAAAGCTGTTTCCTTGGTGGCGAAGTGCAGCATTGTTGCAGCAGTTAACCAGTATAAAAAACGTGGAGAGGAGGTTTCCAACCAGCGTAATATGGCCCAGATGGTGATCAGTCCAAAAAAGACGGAGAATGCTTCGTTGCGGGTATAGCGTCCGTAATAGAGCAGGAAAGGTGAGATCAGGAACATCAGGGAGGCAGCCAGAGTACCCCAGTTGCCGAGGTAGCGGCGGTATTTCCATAAGAAAATGATAGCTGCCACGCTGGCGATCGCTGCCGGGACCCTGGCTGAATAGTCGTTATCTCCCAGCAGGAAATAGATCAAAGCTAGGAAATGAAACTGGAAGGGTCCATGGGTGATGGGGTCATGGCTGTAACCCATCCCTTTAAACAGTCGCCAGGCATAATAGACATGGGAAGTTTCGTCGTGACTGATAACCCGGGCTCCCAGATCATAAAAACGGGACAGGACTGCCAGCAGGAGGATGATCCCAAAAACAATCATTTCCCAGGAGATGTTGATGTTGGAGAAAGCTGGTTTATCCAGCCAGGAAGTCTTCTTTTGGTCGCTGCCTGTTTCCATAATTATCCTTTACTGATGATTAGGCTTTGCAGGTTTTTGATTTCTTCACCGGTCAGCTCTCGCCATTCACCGGGGAGCAGATCTCCCAGGTCCAAATTGCCTATTCTGATCCGGATCAAGCGTTTTACTACCAGATCACTACTTTCGGCCATCCTGCGAAGCTGGCGTTTTTTCCCTTCTTTAAGTATAACCCCCATCCAGGTGCCTGCCGAGTCTTTATGTTCTATCCAGGCCTGGGCTGGCTGTGTGTGTGATCCATCCTCCAGGATCATGCCTTTGCGCCAGGCTTTTAATTGTTGTTCGTTTGGTCGTGGATTTACCAATAACCTGTATTCTTTTTCATGTTCAAAACTGGGATGAGTTAGCTGATGGGTTAAAACACCATCATTGGTCATCAGGATCAGCCCTTCACTATTGATGTCCAGCCTGCCAACCGGGTAGAGGCGACCAGGCAGATCAATCAGGGAGCGGACCGTTGGGCGCCGATCTGGCGCGCTGACAGTGGACAAGACCCCTTTAGGCTTATGCAGCATAATATACTGAATTATTTTGGGGGAAGATACCAGAACTCCGTCAACTGAGATCTGATCCTGTTCTTGATCCGCTTTATCACCCAGGGAAGCAGTTTTCCCGTTCACGGATACCCGTCCTTCGCTGATCAATACCTCGCAGCTTCGTCGGGATCCATATCCTGCTTGGGCGAGAATTTTTTGGAGGCGATTTTCCATACAGATTGGTTAGGGAAACAGGTGAAGAGTTTGGTTGTAATCCAGTTTATCCTTTCAAGACCTGGGGATCTGTGGTGTCCTGGAGTTCTTCAAAGTCAAGTGGGGGCAGCTCATCGTAGGACGAAAGTCCAAAATGTTTCAAGAATTCTGTGGTTGTGCTGTAAAGGATCGGGCGGCCAGGGCCTTCAGCCCGGCCAACGTCATCGATCAACCCTTTGTTCAGCAAGGTCCTCAACACACCATCACTGTTTACACCACGGATGGAGTCGATCTGCGGGCGAGTGATAGGCTGTTGGTAAGCGATTATTGACAGAGTTTCCAAGGCTGCCTGGCTGAGGGTGCTGGTAGTTTCAAGCTCCAGCATACTCTCTAGAACATGAGCTGCTTCAGGAGCAGATGTTATTTGAATTTTATTCTTGTGATACTGCAGGCGAATACCTCTGCCCTGGTAATGCGATTCAAGTTCATCCAGGGCATTTTTTACCTCCCTGGGGGTGATGTTCAGCAAGGTAGAGATCTGTGCTGCCGTAATGGGTTCGGGGGAAACAAACAGGATCGCTTCCACGAGCGCGCTCGGGCTCAGGTCTTGCTTGTCATTCGTCTCTGAGTATTTTTCTTTTGTCATGCTATAATCTGGAATTAGAGCCATCCAGGAGGGTAAAATCCCCTCTTGATAGAGGGTTTGCTATTTAAAAAACTATCATGAAATTATACCATTTTTACAAGATCGTCCTTGCTGCCTGCGCCTTGGTATTGATAAGTTCTGGTTGTTCCACAGTCTCTCAACCATCCGTACCGGAACAGATCCAGATCCAGATTAATGTTGATGGTCGTCTTGAGTCCATTCAGGTTCCTGCTGGCACAACAGTAGGAGATACATTGGATGCGGCAGGAATCTCCCTTTCAGGAAAAGACCGCACTGAACCAGCCGTTGTGATCTCCTTGACAGAGGATACAGATATCAATGTCATCCGGGTGGAAGAGAGTATAGAAACTGAAGAGGTCGTAATACCTTTTGAGGTCATCCGCCAGCCTACAGAAAATCTACCTGCGGGTCAGGAAAAGCTGCTCCAGGCCGGGAAAAACGGGATCAGGGAGATCATCTCTGTGCGTATTTTTGAAAATGGTGAAGAGATTTCATTCAGTGAGGTCAGCAGCTTAGATTTAGAAGAGACTGTTAATGAAATCATCCTGGTTGGTGTTCAATCTTCAATTGCCCCGATTGGTTTGCCAAGCCCCCTGGTCTATTTGTCCAACGGTAATGCCTGGATTATGGATCAGTCCACCGCTAACCGCTCCTTGCTGGTAGCTACTGGAGATCTGGACGGGAGGGTGTTTTCCCTTTCTGAAGATGGTGAGTGGTTATTATTCACCCGCACAGAAGAGGATGAAGATATCATCAACTCCCTCTGGGTAGTAGCGCTTGATGATCCCGAAGATTTATTGCTCGAGCTGGATTCTCAGAATGTGATCCATTATGCTGGCTGGGTGCCCGGAATAGAACCTAAATTTGCTTACTCTTCAGTGGAACCTCGCCTATCTGCCCCCGGCTGGCAGGCAAATAATGACCTGATATTAAAAGTATTCAGTGAAAATGGTTGGACGCAGCGAGTGAATACTTTGCAGGAAACCAATTACGGTGGTGTATATGGGTGGTGGGGAACCGATTTCCAATTCTCCCCCGGAGGAGATTTTGTGGTTTATGCCAGCCCGGATCAAGTTGGCATTATTCCATATGAGGAAGCTGAAAAACAGGTTTTACTGGATATAGTCCCATTTAAAACCCAGGGAGATTGGGCCTGGATGCCTGGCATTGGAATAGGACCGCTGGGCAATGTGATTTTTACGGTCAATCATGCTTCCCGGGATGGTTCGCAATCTGATGAGGAATCCCCGGTGTTTGATCTGGTAGCCATCCCGCTAACGGGTGGTGGCGTGAAAACGATGATATATGATGTTGGTATGTTTGCCTACCCGCTTCCTTCCCCCGTAACTGCCAAAGCTACTGGAGAAGCTTCATATCAGGTGGCCTATTTGCAAGCTATCTTTCCAGAACAAAGCGCTACCAGTAATTACCGGGTCGGTTTGATGGATCGGGATGGATCTAATCACCGCCTTGTGTTCCCTGCCTCTGATAGCCCCGGTTTGCAGCCATCTCGGGGATGGGGAGCCTGGTCACCTCAAACAACCCAAGCCAGTGGAACTTTTCCGTTAGCGGTTATTTATGAAGGCAATATCTGGATTCTGGATCCTGAAACAGGAGACGCCTGGCAGGTCACTGGCGATGGACGGGTAGAGGCTCTGGATTGGTAATTAAGGAGATTAGATGAATGTATTAATAACTGGTGCAGCAGGTTTTTTAGGATCACACTTATGTGATAGGCTGCTCTCAGAAGGCCACAAAGTGATTGGATTGGATAACTTTATAACCGGTCGACCCGAAAATTTGGCTCATTTGGTTGATAATAATCAATTTTCTTTTATTGAACATGATGTTTCCACTACGATTGATGTGCCAGATTCCAATTTGGATGCGGTGATGCATTTTGCTTCCCCGGCTTCACCCAATCCAAATTCTCCTTACGGATATG
Organism: uncultured Anaerolineales bacterium; assembly: GCA_964627755.1. Lineage (GTDB taxonomy): Bacteria > Chloroflexota > Anaerolineae > Anaerolineales > UBA11858 > B10-G9. The sequence goes on along the minus strand of CAZVIH010000033.1, from coordinate 16,631 downwards.
TCAACTTACCCATCCAGACCATGAAAGCCGGTGGATTGGGAACGTTAAACTCCCTGGGTGTGGCCCGGGCTTATAATGCAAGATTTTTACTGGCTTCGACCAGCGAAATTTATGGTGATCCTCAAGTCCATCCCCAGCCCGAATCCTACTGGGGTCATGTTAATCCTATTGGAGAGCGTTCTGTTTATGATGAAGCCAAACGATTTGCAGAAGCACTGACCATGGCTTATCACCGCTATCATGGGATCGATACCAAGATCGTGCGAATTTTTAACACCTATGGTCCCCGTATGCGGCTGGATGATGGCAGGGCAGTGCCCAATTTCCTGGAGCAAGCCCTCAATGGACAGCCGTTGACAATTTTCGGGGACGGTTCTCAGACCCGCAGTTTTTGTTATGTGGATGATTTAGTTGAAGGGATCTACCGCCTCCTTTTGTCGGATGAACACCTGCCAGTTAATATTGGCAACCCCACAGAAATGTCTATTTTGGCTCTGGCTGAGACTATAAATCGATTATTGGATAATCCCCTGGATGTTGTTTTCCATCCCGATAAAAGGGGAGAAGGGGATCCGGAACGGCGACGCCCAGATATCACCCGGGCCCAAAAAGTTCTGGGATGGAATCCGACGATAGAGCTGGAGGAGGGAATTATGCGTACACTTCCTTTTTTCCAGGAAAATCTTTAATCCCATGAATTTGATCAAAGACCCTAAAGAAAGGGAGAGATTCCTGAAATTTGCAGTAGTGGGAGCGTTTGGAGCTGTAGTGGACTTTGGCTCCTTCCATCTGATAATGAGCCTTTTGGGATTGGCACCTGAATGGGCCCAGGCAGTCTCTTTCACTCTAGCGATTACCAGTAATTTTATTTGGAACCGATTCTGGACCTATCCGGATTCGCGCTCCAAACACATCTCCCGCCAACTGGTGACCTTTTTCCTGGTTAACCTGGTTGGGTTGGCCATCCGGACCCCTATTTTTACCTCATTGGAAGAACCCTTCCGAAATCTTTTTGGGCGGTTTTCCTTTATACCCCTAGGAATACTCACTGCTGACCGCCTGGGTTATACCTTTGCGCTGGGCATCGCGGTTGTAGTGGTGATGTTCTGGAATTTCTTCATCAACCGGGTCTGGACCTATAACGACGTGGATTGAGAGTTAAATAGTTTCCAAGATCAGCTGATTTCTTCTCCCGTTTAACAACAAGGATATTCCTTTTCAAATTCCTCTAAAATATCTCCCAGAATCCTGGGAAGTATTCTCTTTACTTCCGTTATGATGATGGATGGGATGGATTTATAATAAGCCTCGGCAATTGCACCAGCAATACAAGCTAGTGTATCGCTGTCTCCGCCCAGTGAAACGGCCTTCCGGACTGCGCTTTCGTAATCTGTTGAATCAAGGAAAGCGATGATCCCCTCCGGGACAGAACCCATGCAGGAAATATCAAACCTGTAATCAGACCTGATCTCCTCAACCGTACGGTTAAGTCCGTAGTTGAAGTCAACCGCAATTCTGTCCCGGATATCCTGCTTGGAAGTTCCCTGCCGGGCCATGAACACAGCCAGGGCAACCGCCTGGGCGCCTTTAATGCCTTCAGGATGATTGTGGGATACCACGGCGCTGGCCTTCGCTTCACGGAGGACGTCCTCTTCGGTGTTAAAAGCAAATCCAACCGGGCTAACCCGCATGGCGGATCCATTTCCCCAACTGTTATATGGCACTACCCCCGGTTCAAAGATCCATTTCCGAAAATTGCCGCCATAACCCGCATAAGGAAATACCTGGCCCAGGGATTTCATTTCCCTTCCGTAATCTCCATTACGCAAAATTGCCTGGGCTACTGCCAGGGACATGACTGAATCATCTGTAAAATGGGAGTGATCCTGGAAAAGGGGGAAATCTTCTCTCTTGATCGAATTATGTTCGTAAATTGAACCTATGATATCCCCGGCAACTGCGCCAATCATTTTCCCTCCTGATCTTTGGAATGGACGATTTTCCTGTTCATATCCTAGGTTAAAGTGGATTTCTTTGCAAGTCTAGACTCCAGTTTGAGTATAATGGAGTCAGATAAGAACCATAAGAGGATTTATTATGGATGAAAATGAGATGAAACCAATCCAAAGCGAACCTGAATTGATTACCCGAGTGGGATCGCTGCAGGAGCTGCTGGAAAAGGCCTCTGGCGTCCGGGCAACAGTGGACTATGACCAAGAGGACGCTGGGCTGGCGGAAAGCATTCCTTTCCCGTTCCTGGCTCTGGTTGGACAAAACCAGATGAAGTTATCATTATTATTGTCCCTCTTGAACCCCAACCTGGGTGGTGTATTACTGGTTGGCCCCCGCGGTACGGGAAAATCTACTGCAGTTCGGGGCCTGGTGGATTTGCTGCCGGAAATTCGCCGCAGCCTGTGTTATTACGGCTGCCTGGAAGAAGATGTGGAAACCGGCGGGGTCGATGCTATCTGCCCAGATTGTGCTAAAAAGTACGGCCAGGGAGACCCGCTTTCTAAATTAGAGAAAGTCCGACTGGTAGAGCTTCCGCTCAACGCTACCCTGGAAGATGTAGTGGGCGGTCTGGATCCGAGAGCCAAGGCAAATTCCCGTATGCTGCTGAAGCGGGGGATTCTTTCCCGGGCGGACCGAAATTTGCTCTATGTGGATGAGGTTAACTTGCTTAATGACCAGATTGTGGACGCCATTCTTGATGCGGCGGCTCAGGGTCAGTACACAGTGCGGCGGGCAGGAATGTCCGCTACCTATCGATCAAACTTCACGTTAATTGGATCGATGAATCCTGAAGAGGGCAATCTGAGATCACAGATCATGGATCGATTTGGATTGCGGGTGGTTGTAAAAGGGCTGATGGAAAAAGAAGATCGTATGGAAGCCTACCGGAGGACGCGGGCATACAAGGAAAATAGCCGGGCTTTTGCGGCCCAGTACGCTCCTTCCACCCGGTTATTTAGAGAAGAAATCCAAGCCAGCCGCGAAAAGATGGCTGAGGTTAAGCTGCCTAACGATGTGGCCCAGACCGGATTGGAATTGATTGGGAACCTGGAGTTGGATTCCCTGAGGGCAGAGATCACCTTATTTGAAGCTGCCCGGGCCCACGCTGCCGCAGATTCCAGGGATAAGGTGACTATAGAAGACCTTAAGGTGGTTGCACCCATGGCCTTGCGCTTACGGAAATCCGCCTTCATCGATGAATATATCGCTGATCAGAGTTCAGAACTGGAATTACTGGAGAAAGCTATTCAAGATTGTATTCCGAAAGACGGAAATAAGAAGGACGGTTAGTTGATGGGTAATTTATCAGTAATTAGTGGGAAGGTAAAAGGTTTCAAACTGCAATCTGTTCCCGGCAGCGGGACAAGGCCTATCATGTCCATGGTCAAGGCGGCATTATTTAATATTGTATCCCCTTATGTACTGGATTCCAGCTGGCTGGATCTGTTTGCCGGAACAGGAAGCGTAGGGATCGAGGCCCTTAGCAGAGGGGCGGCCATAGCCCGTTTTGTTGAAAACCAGAAAAAGGCGGTCAAAACCATCCGTACCAATCTGGAACATACTGGATTAGCTGAATGGGGGGAGGTTTGGCATAAGAATGTGTTTTCAGTTCTGGGTGAGTTAGCTGACCGCCAATTTGATTTTGTTTATATCGCACCGCCGCAGTACAAGGACATCTGGTCTAGAGCACTTTTTGCCCTTGATCAGAACCCCAGCTGGCTGCTGGACGACAGCTGGATCATCGTCCAGATCGACAAGGTGGAATATGAACCCCATACCCTGGATAACTTAAAGCTTTTTAGACGCGAGACCTACGGCAGTACAGAGCTGATCTTTTATATGGTGAAGGATGGGGTAGTATAAAGAGAAGGGGGATATAGTTTCCAACAAGGAAAGTGGTTCTTTGGATTAATCGCGAAATTCCACAACCAGCTTTTCCCCATCATCATAATAATAACGGGCAGCGAAAGGCGGATCAGATACCTTTTGTTTGAGGACGCGAGGCAATAACACTGGCAAATCTTCTACCAGGGGTTTTAACAAAATCTCACCAAAAGGAACCCATTCCAGATCCCCTTCTTCAGATGGCTGGGCCACACCTTCAGCGCAGCTCCCTTTCATGACATAAAGGCCAATGCCTGTATTTTCCCCTGTATCAACAGTTACTGTACCAACCAGCCAGAGATCATCCGGGATCAAACCGGTTTCCTCCAGCAACTCCCGGCGGGCGGCGGAATAGGTATCTTCTCCCCGTTCGATATGACCTCCCACACCGTTATAGCGATTGGCCCAAATGCGTTTGTGGGGAGCCCCCTTTAATAACAAAACTGATTCCCCACGCGTGAGGAAAATCAACGTGCGAGGAATCAGTTGGTATCGATCATGACTTACACCCTGATCAGATGAGGGCATATCAGTCTGCCAGATCGGAGGTATCTTCCTGTTTTGTGCTGCCCAACAGGTAATCCTCAAGTTTGGCATTTACTTTGATATCTTTAATGAATTTGTCTACATAGTGGCGTGTATCTGCCACTCCGAGCCGCTCAAAGAGATCCCGAAATTGTTTATCCCATGCATTTGTGATCTTTTCCAGCTGTTCCGGAGTGATTCCCCAGATTTTCTTTTTGAATTCGCCCAGGGCTCGTTTACGGGTCTTATAGTAGAACTGTTCGTCAGTTTGTCCTTCTTTACGTTCGTTAGCGTTGTTTTTATCCAACCAGGCATAAATTTCAGCTCGCAGATCTTCAGGTATTTCATCATAGAGTATGTTCTGGAAATTGGTCGCCAGGTGGACTTCAAGGGTTTCGTATTCAGGGAATTTGCTGAATGCAGATTCTGGGAGGGTGGAAGCACCATGCTGGACCGCACCACCTAAACCAAAGTTTTCCCGGGCTACTTTACCTAGATGCTGCAGCAGGTCGAAATCCACTGCGACTTCTTTTATGCTGCCATCAGGTAGAACCACACCCCCGTGGGATGTTCCTGTTAACACACTGATCTTGCTCAACCCAATTACACCAGGTGCAACTTTCTCAAGATCAACTTTTAAACTGTCCAGGTAAGCTCGTAGTTCTTCCTCAGTTGAATTCTGTTCCCCGACCTCGCCGATCTCACCGCCGATTGAAACAGTGATTCCTTCAGGTTCCAGTTTGCGGATCAAGTCTGTGAAGAAAGCGGTTAACTCAGAGTTCAGCACCTGCTGTTCAACAACATCATCCACACTCATGTCCACCAGGGTAGAGGCGTCCACATCGATATTGTAGAAACCGGCTTTAATGGCTTCTTCACACAGTTCTCTAAGGGCTTTTAATTCTGGTTCAGGATTGTCCTTATACCGCGCGGCGGAAATCTGGTAGTGATCTCCCTGAATGAAGACCGGTCCCTGGTAACCAGCGGCAACGGCAGCACCAAGTACATTGGCAGCATATTCGGAGGGGCGCTGGTCAGTATAACCAGACTCAGAGCGGGCAATTTCGAAAATGAAAGCGCCGGCTTTGACTTCATTGGCAATATTAAAGATGATCTTGGCGGCATAAAAAGTCAATCCGCGCAGGTTAATAGCAGGCACTGTAAATATATTCGGTACATCACCACGACCTCGGGCCATGTATAGGTCATGGATTGAGTTCGGGTGCACTCCAGCAGCGGCAGCGACGAGGCGTACCAGGTAGCGGGCAATATATTTTTCAACCTCGTCCTCGCTCAGAACTGCCTTTTTAACTAGTTTCTCAATGCTGGAGCGCAGTTTGCTGTTGTCAATGATAGTTATCTCTCCATTTTTTAGCTCAACAGAGCCATCCAATAGGTTGATCAGTTCAGTTTGTTTTTCGGGATACATGATTTCTCCTCAATATCATTATGTAATAACACGGGTACATTATAAACCAACAGCCCTCAACGGCAAGGGAGGGGGGCAATTTTGATATTGATCACCCCGTGACAGGGGTATAAAATTTCTATTAAAACACTCTTCCACCAGGAGGCGATGCCCGAATATCATGTATAATAAAATTCAGAATTAGTTTTTCCACAGAGGAGGAAAAATGAGTGATTTTCAGGGGCAAATTGAATCAGAACGGGGCAAGTTAAAAGAATTGCTCCTCAAGATTCCCGGCTTTAAAGGTTATATCGAACTGGAAGATAGGCGCACCGCTGATAAAATGGTCCGCGATGTTGTGGCTGATCGATATCAGGAAGAACTCGATAGGTTGACCGGTATTATGACTGAGTTTGTGGATCGGGGTGACCTGGCTTATGTTGATGATCTGGAAGGCATTGTGACCAAGATCCGGACCTTTATTGACCGCATCCGACATGCTGCCTACGGATATTCGAGTTTCTTTTCTGCGATCAAGATCGACGCCGGAAAACTGGAGCGGCTCTATGATTATGATCAGTCTATGCTTGATGGCATAGATGACATTCAAACAACCTTGGAAAGTTTAGCCTCGGCAGTTGAAGAAGACCAGATTAAAGGTTTTATCGCCTCGCTGAAAAAAGCTACCCAGGAAATGGTAACCAAAGCGGACCAACGCAAAGAAGAAATCACCCGTGAGGAGGAAATCCCCGGGGATGATCTGATTCCCAGCGAATAATTGACAAAGCAATTAAAGAGGAGAGTACTCAATGGCCAGAATTTTTGATGTAATTGAATACCCAAATGAAATGAAGGATGAACTGATCCACCGCTTCCCGGAAGGAGAAGCAGGCGATTTCAGGATTGGATCCCAGGTAATTGTCCGGGAATCCCAGACTGCAGTGTTTTTCCGGGATGGGAAAGCTCTGGACGTTTTCGGTCCGGGCCGCCATACCATTACCACAGCGAATATTCCCTTGTTAATTGACCTGGTTAAGAAGGCGTTTGATGAAAAGACGCCTTTCCCCGCAGAGGTCTATTTTGTATCCCGCCGGGAATTCCCTGATGAGAAGTGGGGCACCCCCCAACCGATCATTGTCAAGAATCCAGGTATGGGTCTGGGCGTGGCACTGCTGAAGGGTTTTGGTACTTACGGTTACCAGATCGCTGAACCTCAGCAATTTGTGACCCAACTGGTAGGCGCGCAGGGTATATTCCGCACAGCCGATATTGAAACACGGCTGCGCCATATCTTGCTGACGAATATGACGGATCTACTGGGTGAAACCGCCCGCACGAACGATATTACCAACCTTGTTGGCATGCTCAATGAACTCAGCGCTTCAGTCCGAGCCAAGGCTAGCGATCAGTTTAAAGCCCTGGGACTGGAATTAAAGACTTTCCTGATTGCTAACTTGATGCCTTCCACAGAATCCGTTCAGGAGCTCCGTGATATGGGTGTGTTGGATATGGATACCTACACCCGACTGCAGGCAGCCGATGCGCTTCTGGAAGCAGCCCAGAATCCCAGCGGTGGAGCAGGATTAACCGCAGGCATTGGAGCTGGTATGGGAGTTGGCAATATCCTCCAACAATCGCTCCAGGGAATGTCTGGAGGCGGTGCGGCAGCAGCCGGTTCAGCAGCTGGAATGCCGGACGTTATGAACCCTGCGGAAGCAGCTCAGTATCTGAAAGTATCTGAAGAGGATGTAATGGCAGCTCTGGAAGCCGGTGATCTGAAAGGTAAAAAACTTGGCAAGGCTTACCGGATCAGCAAAGAAGCGTTATTGGCTTTCCTGAACAGCTAAACCAATCCTATTTAACTAAAAAAACAGCCTGGTATACACCAGGCTGTTTCAGTTAAGGGATTGAGTCCTTTTAAAAGGATTCAATCCCTTATAAGACAAAAGGACACAGCCCCTGATGGACTGCGTATATCATCTGCCTGCTATAGAATAGACTTTAATCCAAAATAATCCTGGATGGTTTTTACAGTTGAAATGGGAAGGGAATGATCTTTAGCTTCCTTACGGATGAGTTTCTTCAATTGTCTGGCATGCAAGGTGGGTATAGGGGCGTTGTCGGCTTCTACCTCAGCCAATTCATCAGAAAAAACAAGGGCTGATCTGATTTCTGGTACATCAAAATCAGGGATTTTTTCCAGAGTTTTTTGCAGTCGGTTTGTGCTGCTTATTATATCCTTATCTGGTTTACCAATGTTATCCTGGGCAAAAAACTTCAGGTAGGCATTTCCGCCAACTTTTTTCCAGCGCCCTCTATTTTCGTTGTAGATTATTTTTCCTTTCTGGGAAAATGGGATAAGGATCCAGAGTCCAGAGGGACCAACCAGTAAATGGCTGACTGGGCTTTGATAATGGTAAAGGGCATACTGGTCATCCAGGCCTTTTAAGGCGTTGTCCAGTGTTTCATCTGGCCGCGGCGATCTGCCAAAACGGCTGGAATAATAGATGCCAATCTGGGAGAGGGTAAATCCTGATACCAAAGCAAGGAGGGACCAAGATATCAGGTCTGGATATTTGAAGCTGATATACATACCTGCGCCAAGGATGAGAATTGATATGATCCCGCTGTAAGTGCCGATCCGATTGTTACGTGTAACTAATCTTTCATTGCGGACTATGATCATTGGTTATTTTTCTCCTTCCGCTGGTTTAAATAGCTGGGTTTGAATGGCTTCTTTTAGACTGGGCAGCAGACCGGCGTCAATAGCCTGTTTAGCTCGTTTGATAGAGTTCACCAGGGCAAGGGCATCTGACCGCCCGTGGCCCACAAATACGAGGCCGTCGATCCCCAGTAAGGGAGCGGCGCCAATCTGGCGTGGATCCATAACTTTACGCAGATTCCGGAAGGCTGGCATGGCCAATCCGGCTCCTATTTTAGTAATGAGGCTGCTTGATAACTCTTCTTTCATGACCTCAAGCAGTAATTTGGAGACCGCTTCGCTGGTTTTGATCATCACGTTGCCGGTGAAACCATCGTGTACTATCACATCAACTTCACCGCTAAAAAGTTCTTTGGGCTCTGCGTTGCCGACAAAATTCAAGTTGCTTTCCTTAAATAACGGAAAAGCATCTTTGACCAGGGAATTACCTTTACCTTCTTCCTCTCCATTGGAAAGCAAGGCAACTCTCGGATTCTTGATACCCAGGACTTTTTCAGCGTAAATCGAGCCCATTACCCCGAATTGGAATAGGTAGAGGGGTTTACAATCCGCGTTGGCTCCAATATCCACTGCGATGGCAAAGCCAGTTCTGGTTGGAAGGACTGTTGTAAGGGCAGGACGTTTGACTCCCTGGATGCGACCCAGGCGGAATAAACCGTTGGCCATGGCACCTCCAGTATTTCCGGCGGTCACAAAAGCATCAGCTTTTCCCTCTTTCACCATATCCATACCGATGGCCATTGAGTTGTCCGCTTTGCGGCGAGCATTGCGGGCTGGTTTGTCTCCCATTTCCAAAATTTCCGGAGCGTGGATCAGCTCAACCCGGGGATCACTTTTGTCGGCGATCAAGGGCTTGATCTTTTCTTCCTGGCCAACCAAAAAGATCCTGGTATCCAGTTCTGCAGCAGCCAGGTAAGCTGCTTCTACTTCAGGGTGGGGAAAATTATCACTACCCATCGCATCGAGGACGATTGGCATGGCTGTTCTCCTTAGGGGGATTACATTTGTCTTGACAAGGCTCTCTGGAAGATTATAATACCACTGCCACCCAGAGGAGTGAAGGATTTCCCATGGGTGGGAAATGCGCTGGTGCTGGAATTGGCAGACAGGTATGGTTGAGGGCCATATGCCCCTAGGGCGTGCGGGTTCGATTCCCGCCCAGCGCACAGAAAACCGCCTTTGGGCGGTTTTTTATCTCTAAAATCAGGCAATCCTTAGCCAGGCATTTCAATTCATAAAGGGCCAATAAATTTTCTTTCCATATTGTTATAATAAATAGATAGCTACTCAACATGGATAGGAGGTGTGGTTGTGGCAAACCAGAAGAAAAAAATCAAAGTGTTCAGTATAGATCCAAATGATTTCCGCAGTGATAGGAAGTCGGATATGACTGCTGGGGACCTGACCACCGCCTTAGCTCAAGCAAATCGTTTCGACTTGAGTTACCTGGTAGAAAACGCCAGGGGAGAACTTGCTCAAGGACAGATGGGTTTATTGATCTCACCCTTACTGATTTCCTTGATCTTGATCCTGGTCCCTGGAGGAGTATTGGGTTTTCAGCTTTACCAGCAAGGTTTTCTCAAGCAAATCACTTCTGGAGGGATTCCCTGGACTGAGGTAGTATCAAATATGCCTCAAGGCATGTTAATCTTCGGGGGAGTTTTACTGCTGGTAACTCTGTTTGGGTTATATAATTTGATCCTGACAGTTTTAGATTTGTTTGGTGGAGCGGTCCTTAGCCTGGAAGGTCCTGGGTGGAGAAAGATCACAACCTCGAACGATGAAGACGGCTCAACGACAACCAGGACGTATTATGTGGTTGCGGATCAGCGATTCAGTGTCAAGCAAAATGCCATTGGAGTTATAGAAAACGGCCGGACCTATCGGGTTTTCTATACACCTCGCAGGAAAATCCTGGTGAACATTGAAGCATTGGATTAGGGATGTAGGTTTGAATTAGATTTTTCAATCAAGAGATTATGTCTCAATATTCAGCTTTCCTCAGCCACTGATCATATCTGGCTGCCAGACCTGGCGGAAGAAGGGGCTGTGATTGGACAGTTTGTTGTAGGAATCGGTATCTGCCATGCAGACCGGGCACCAGTGTCCGCCCTTGAGGATCAGGTTAAGGCTGGCAGGAAATTCATGACCTTTATGACAGCGCCAGCGCAAGGGAGACCGCCAGTCACCGCGGATCATTTGAGTAGTCAGGCACTCTCCACCCCTGAATAAGGCAGCTTCCAGGGCATCTTTAATGGTAAAGGATCCCTTGGGTTTGGTTTCGTCATAACCGTGGTCCAGCTGAATGGCTGTGGCGGCCGGTCTTTTGAGGTCAATGCTATCCCATCCGCGGATAGTTTGCCAGAGGTGTCTGGATCCGAAATAGGCTTTAATGTGAGCAATATCTCCCTGCGCAAACCAGTTCAAAGTCCCCCGCGGACCACGGGCAACCTGTTCGAATTTACGCCGCACGAGATTGGGCAGAGCGCTTCCCAACCGGATATACCAGGGGATATCGGGTATCTGTTCTTCCAGATATTGGTCAAAGGTTTGCCCGCGGTAGGGCACGATCGATTCCAGCTGGTCAGAATCAGAAAACCATTGACCGTGAAAATTACGCAAGGCAAACCAATTTGGCTTGAGGACTTCTTGATAATCCTTTACACCCGTGGCGCCCAGCATCTTTTCAAATAACTCCAGGTTAGTTAGCCTGTTGGGGGAACCTCCGCCGATATTATAAATATTTCCCCAGAAATCATCCGGGACTGAATCCTCACAGACATTGGCTAACAGCCGGCCCGAATCTTTGGGAGTGATCCATTCCAGGACACCATCGAGGGTGGTGTGGAATGTAATTGGATCCAGTGGTTCAGCAGCGGCCATGCGGGCGATGCCAGTCTGCCGCAGGGAAACCCAGTTCTTCAGCCCGGATTCCACAATCATCCGCTCAGCGATTGTTTTACTGAGGGCATAGGTATCAAAAGTACTGATTTTGATCGGGTCACCTACTCGTCCCCAGTGAATTGGGGAGGGACGATTTCCGGTTTGAGCTACAGTTCCGATATATACCAGTTTAATATGATTTGGATCAGGTTGGGCCTGCAATGCACGGACTATGTTCTTCGCCCCCCCGACATTAACCTTCATGGTCAGTTCTGGCATGGTATCCGCCAAGGGAGAAACCAAACCGCCCACATGGAGGACATAATCTGCGCCTTTGACACCTTCCAAGACGTCTTCGTAACAGGTCAGATCACCCCAGATCACTTTCACACCACGATCGATATAGGGTTTCATTATCTGGCGATCTTTGTCAGTGGGTAAGACCAGAGCAGTGATCTCGAATCGATCTTCCCGCTTTAACAGCTCCTCCATGCCATGCCTTCCCATATTTCCGGAAGCGCCTGTCAGGAAGATTCGTTTTTTACTGTTGATCATAGTTCTTATCCCAGATGAGATGAAAGTTGAAGAAACTGAAATCTTATCTATTATGAATAAGAAGAAATGGGATGACAATCACCTGGCGCAGACAATGACAGAATTGATGACAGCTGTCATTTTTAAAGGGCTGGTTTGTGACTGGTTTAATCAAAAAACCTCCCGCATGGGAGGGTTTTTGTTTTCAGGGGTTTGTGTAATAAATAGAAAGTAAGTCGTAAATCGTAAGTAGTAAGTCGATTAAGGTTCAGGGACCATAGAGTTTAGAACAAATATTTTACTCCGTATTCTGTACTCGGTCTTCTGACTTCCTCAGCGTACTGTCACATTATCAAAATGCACTTCAGCCCCTTCCTCCTCATAAATCCTCCGGTGCATGTTTTCTTGAATAGTATCAGTTTTTATTGAGGTTCGGAGATTGATTAAGGCGCGATCTCTAAAGCGATCTCAGCCATTACGGAAAAACCTTTCTCCCGCTGTTCCGCGGAAGATTCTTCGTGAGTAACCAGGCTGTCGCTGACGGTGAGAATGGCCAGCGCTTTTACATTTAACTTTGCGGCCAGGGTATAAAGTCCATTGGTTTCCATGTCACAAACCAGAGTATTATGTTCCGCCCAGACCTTCCACCACTCGGGATCTTGAATGTAAAAGGTGTCTCCCGAGAAGATACTCCCGACCTGGACCTTGACACCACGATGTTGGGCAGCCTGATAGGCTTTGAGCAATAGATCAAAATCAGCTGCCGGGGCAAAATCCATACCATTAAAACGAAGTTTGTTGATATGTGAATCGGTGGAAGCTGTCATCGCCAGCACCAGATCACCAATCTGTTGATCGGCTTGGAAAGCCCCGCAAGTTCCGATGCGGATCAATGTTTGAACGTCATACTCTTTGATCAGTTCGTTCACGTAGATACTCAGAGACGGGATGCCCATACCGCTGCCCATGACAGAAATCCGTTTCTCCCCGTAATAGCCAGTAAAACCTAACATACCCCGGACCTCGTTAAAACAGGTCACATCCTCTAACAGGGTGTTTGCGATGTTCCTGGCTCGTAAAGGATCGCCAGGAAGTAGAACGGTAGGGGCGATTTCTCCTTCCTGGGCACCAATATGAATACTCATGCGGTTCCTCCTTAGAATCTAAGGGAAAGGCAGCTTAAACCCCCATCAAGTTTTTGAAATTCAGATACATTCACTTCTTTTGTCTCATAACCATAACTTTGGATGATTGCCCGGGTTCTTGGGTAGCCTTTGGGTAAAATTACAGGTCCATTGACCCAGATACAATTCGCAGCGTAACTTTCATCTTCCGGAATCTCTAACAGATTATATTTTTGGAATTCTTGGTTGGTGATAAATTCCCCACAGGCCACCAGGTTGTTGTGCTCCAGGTAAGCCAAGCCTGTTTTTAGATGCAGCACTTTTTCCAACTCTATTACTGATCCGGTCAGGCCGAACTTTCCCAGGAATCCGATGATCTGTTCCGCCCCATTTTTATTGGTTCTTTCTGATATTCCGATATAAAAATGGGAACCCACCATCATGATATCCCCGGCTTCAACCGTTCCCGGATCAATGACCTCTTCAATATTGAAAAAGAAATCTCTGAGGACTTTTTTGATTGCAGTTGTCTCCCCCTTTCTTGAAGGGGCGCCGGGATTAGTGACGATGGCACCATGAGGGGTTAACAGGGCCACATCCTCCACAAAAGTAGAGTCAGGGAACTCCTCATCCGGGGGCAGAACCAATACTTCCACCCCGCAATCTTCCAAAGCTTTGATATATTCTTGATGCTGAAGCAGCGCCTTTGAATAATCCGGCAGCCCCAAACCTGCAGTCGATAATCCCTGCACAATACTTTTCCCTGGTGTCCTGACAATCGCTTTCTTGAACATGCCTTTCCTTTTGTGATGTTGGTCAATCTCGCCAATTGATAGTTATTTTCTGTGATCCTTCTTCCGTCTTTGGTCTGTTTTTTATATTATCATCGGTCATCTAGCTGAACACCGAAAGCTTCTTTTACATCAGGTCGGAATAAGACCCATATTGCATAAACTTGAATAAATAATCCAATTGAGATATTTTGATCACCGGTTAATTGGTTTATGAGAGTGAAGAAAATAGTAAACAAGCTATATCCTAAAGTAACGTTTCGCGCCCAGGGTTTTAATTTTCTGAGATTAATACCCAGGAGGATTAAAAATATGATGGAAATAATGGTTACCAGGATATTCAAACTGAAATGCGAGATAATGGGGAAAATCTCATTCGAAAATTTATTTGTAGCAGCTTCTCTGCTAAGAGCAGAAAGAAACATTGAGATGAGAGATAACCCACCAATAAAGATAGCAATACCTGCGTTCAGTAAAAAGATAATTGAGAGGTACTTTATGTGTTTTGGTATTTTCATTCTTGGAATTAACTCATCTTTAGTAGTATTGGTAAAGAATTTTTTCCACAGTCAATATTACCGCGTTAACGGAAGAGCTTTGCGAAACATCCTTGAGCTGCTCCACAGCCGGGTCTTGTTTACCCCGTCCTCCGTCCCCAATCTCTTTCTCCCGTTCGTTAGGGCAGCGAACCATACCATCTATCGGGTGGAGCAAGGGGTAGGCAGCATCCTTAATAAAAACCACGAACCTTGCTTGGTTGGATGCGTAGAGTAATGCAATATTCCCGATATACCTCGCTAAAATCCCTTCCTAAGTCTTCTGTTGCTTTTTCATACTTTGACAAATATCCCGGATCTGGATTAGGGGCATGATCTTCAATAAATGCAGTTCCATTAAAAACTACGACATCACCGCCGTAGGTAGTTGCTCCCTCAAGGTTTAGAGACACTTTTGGATTACGCTCTATGTTTTTTAGTTTTGCTGCATCAGGTTTAGTATAGATTAGAAAACTATCTCCATCCCAAAGGAACCATACAGGATTAGGTTGTGGTGATCCGTCAGATGCCACAGTCGTAAGCCAGATAACTCCTTCATCATGTAATCGCTTCTCAATATGAACTCCAAAATCTGATGAAAGGTCAATCATTTTTCCTCCCATGATTTAATAGTTAGAATGTTCACGAACGGAAGAGCCTCGGTAGGCACCAACCGTTCGGGTAAAGGGCACCCGCAGCCGGGTCTTCCCGGTCTCATCATACCGGTCCTCCGTCTCCCGGCCCCGGTCGTTCGCGCAGCGAACCCAACCGGCGGTCAGGTGGAGCGGGAGTTAGGATGCCCTATCGATTATCTTATCCAGGTAAAGGTAATTATCTTTATTTGGTTTATAGTTCTTCATAACCATCTTAGCTACGGTTGGAAAGGGATATGTGACCCTATCCATAGCATTTCTATATTTTCCAGAGAGTTTTTTCACCGTAGCAATATGGTTCCTCATGTCTGCCATCTCATAAATCCACCAGTTTCCACGATGTTTACCCTCTTTGTCAGTCCAACTTCCTCTGAGGTATTTTGTTGTGAAGTAACCATCTACATTATCAACTTTGCCAATTCTACGAACGATATCTTCTCTCTGTGCATGGATAATATCCACAACGACATTGAATCCCTTTTTTCTTTTTAATAGATCATCAAATTCCATTTTCTTACCCTCATTATGGAATGCGAAGATAATATTCCCGCCGAACATAACTATTTTTGTAAGGATTATGATGTAAAACCAATTTCCCTCAAATTGAATCTCTAAAACATCTCCAATTTGCTGCCTGATCATAGTTTCCTTTATACCTAAATTTATGCATCCTAACGGATGAGCTTTGCGAAGCACCCTAGTAAGGGCACCCGCAGCCGGAACTTGTTTTAGCTCCTTCGCCTTTCCCGAGCGCCCGCCTAAACCGGCTGTCGGGTGGAGCGGGGGTTACTAGAATGTAAGAGCGATGGGGCGCGGCAGGCATGATACCCTTCATTTGACCGATGAGCTGGGGACGCATACCTGAGGGCTCGAGCGTCTGGGTCAGCCGATGACTGGCTATGGGACACTCACAGCTTTCACCTGAGTGAGCCCGTGGGGTTACTTGGCCGCCCAGCGGATATCAAGTCTGGGACTCCACCCGCAAGTGGAAGAACCCGTATCGGTAGCTGTACCTCTTGACCCAAAAATCCACGCCCCATCAACTACTTATTAAGGAGTGTAACATGAACTCACCCCCCGAAACTACTGTAATAGATCGCTATATCGGAGTCGACATCCATAAGCATTATGTGATGGTCGGCGGTCAGAACCGACACCAGGAATGGATCCTGCGTCCCCGTCAAGTTCAGGTCAGTCGTTTCCGAGATTGGGCGGAGAAGAACTTTCGGAAGAGCGATGCTGTAGTGATAGAAGCAACCGGCAGCGTCTGGGACATCTATGACATTATCGCCCCTCATGTTGGGGAGATCCTGGTCGCCAACGCGCGCAGCATCCGCCAGATCGCTGAGGCAAAAGTGAAGACCGACAAGAAGGATATTCATCGGATGCTCACTCAGCTGATCAGTGGTACGGTTCCTGAAGTCTGGGTGCCGCCCGTGCCTGTGCGTGAACTGCGCTCACTGATCTCCTTTCGCTGGCGGCTCACAAAGCAGATCACGATGTCAAAAAACCGGCTCCACAGCGTGGTGCAGCGCTTCAATCTGGATCCCCCGGAAGG
>CAZVIH010000032.1:0-6534 GCA_964627755.1 uncultured Anaerolineales bacterium | reverse complement strand
CAAAGGGACAGGCTGGCGATTTATTGGTGTTCTGATCTACATCTGAAGGAGATCTCATGTATAGTGACCCTCCTGTATCTTCACAATTACTCAAATTCCTGGATCAAAATAGTGAGCGGGGCAGAAAAATGCTGCTGCCTGCTTTACTGGAAACTCAGAAGGTTCACGGTTTTATTCCACCTGCATCCGCGAGTGCTATCGGTGCTGCTTTGAAAGTGCCCCAGGCAAAGATCCCTGATTATAAAGTTTGTACAGTTGCTGTAGAAAAAAGCTGATTTTCTACAGCAACTCAATCAAAAGGTATAATTGGCTTTATCAGATCAGGAGGTCCTTAATGGCTGGTAAATTGGTGCTGGTGGCAGGAAATATTGGTACAGGGAAGACATCCCTGACTGAAAGATTGGGAGAAAGGTTGGGCTGGCGCACAGCCTACGAATCAGTGATTGACAATCCCTACCTGGGCGATTTTTACCAGAATATGGATGCCTGGTCATTCCATCTCCAGGTTTATTTTCTGGGCCACCGGGCTCAGCAGCATTTGGAACTGGTGAGTGATAACCGTTCCGCAATTGCCGATCGCAGCATCTATGAAGACGTTAAAATCTTCGCCAGAGCGCTCTATCGGCAGGGTAGCCTTTCGGAAAGGGATTACCGCTCCTACCAGCGAGTGTTCAAGCTGATTGCGGATCATCTGCCTGAGCCAGATCTGTTGATCTACCTCATCGCACCCCCGGAAATCCTCCAGAAGCGGATTGAGGAAAGAGGACGCAAGATCGAATCTGGCATCAGCCTGGAATACCTGACCCTGTTGGATTCGTTTTACGAAGACTGGATGAGGACCTTCAATCTCTGCCCGGTCTTAACGATCCGCTCCGATGACCTTGATTTTGTTCATAAAAAAGGCCACTTGGACACCGTTGCCAACCTGGTCCAGGAGAAGCTGACCGGGAAAGAAGAGATAGTTTTTTAAAAAGAAAATGAACTTCCCAACTTTTAAGAAGCTTGTCGTCCCGTCTTCGGGACGACTTTATTTTAATATACGCCCGAGTACAGGCATTTGAGCATTGGTTGTTCAATATTGATTTTGTTGGCAGGTGGTCTTTCTCTGGATTATTCGCGAAATCTATCCTGAGGGTAGCGAAGGGAAATCATCCCCAAGTGGTCCGGAGAAAACATCGATTATTACACACCCATGCTCTGAGAGTCAATATCAAGCCGTCCTAGTTCCCCTATCAGCCACCTTTTATCTCTGGTCCGGATACGCAGCGTTCCCGCCCCCCGTCTTCCGTCTTTGATCCTCTACCAAAACTTGTTAAATGTTAGGAAATAATTTACTTTTTACAAAGATTTTACAATTCGATTGAGGCCTGATTACACCCATCTATTATTCTAAGGACGTAGTTCCAGTTTACCTTAGTATCTGGAGGAAAAATGTTCAGGAAAGTTGTCATACCCCTTATAGCTGCAGTACTGCTGGCAGTTACCTTCAGTGCAACAGCAATGGCTGCGGAAGGTGATCACCCAGAATTGGTCAAAGCCCGCGGTGAAGTCATTGCTGTGGATCCTGCTGCCGGAAAACTCCGGATTGAGAAAAGCGATGGAACTGTTTTGACCTGTTTTGTGAATGAGGATACAAATTACCGGGGGCTGCAAAGCCTGGAAGAAATGCAGCTGGGCTGGAAGGCAGGCGTCGCTGCCCGGGAAGCTGAAGACGGCAAATTATGGGTTGTATTGCTGATTGCTGGGGATACTTCTAACTTCAATCAGGTGCGCGGCAGGGTGATCGATGTCAATACCTCAGCTGGAAAGTTCGCTATTGAGACCCCCGATGGTACTGAAATGAGATTCTTTGTGGATGAAAAGACCCGCTTTGGAGGCCAGATATCGAGTTTGGAAGAACTTGAGGTGGGTATGGGTGCCGGAGTGGTCTATACCGAGCACAGTGAAGGCAAATGGATTGCTGTTGGTTTAGTCGCTGGCAGCGCACCGGATTTGATCAAGGCCAAGGGTGAGGTCACTGCGGTGGATACCAATCTCGGCAAGTTCGAGATCGTTATTGCGGATGGAACCCAGATGCGCTTTTTTGTGGATGAAAAGACCTGCTATCAGGGCCAGCTCTCCAGCCTGGAGGAAATGCAGGCCGGTTGGCAAGCTGGAGTGGCTGCTAAAGAAAGCGATGATGGCAAATTCACAGCTGTGCTGGTGATAGCTGGCATCCGCCCAGAAGCGGTCCGCGCGGAAGGAACAATCGTTGGCGTGGATGCAGCCGCCGGGAAATTCCGCCTTGAAAAAGGGGATGGATCAGTTTTGACCTTCTTCGTGGATGAGAACACTACCTATAAAGGAAAAGTTGAAGGCATCCGGGATCTGGAAGAAGGTATCCGGGTCATGGTGGGTGGTTACGAGAATCAAGAGGAACGGTTGATCGCCCGGATAGTAGGGGCTGGATACCCCCAGAATGAACACCCTGAGCTTATCAGAGCCCAGGGAATTGTTAAAACCGTCAGCCCCGGGGCTGGTAAATTCCAGCTCGAAAAACCTGATGGTTCTGTGCTGACCGTTTTTGTGGATGAGCAGACTGGTTATCGCGGCCAGGTGAACAGTGTTGATGACCTGAACAAGGAAATGCGAGCTGGATTTGCAGGTTATATCAATCAGGATGGGGTGATCATCGCCCGTGTGGTAATGGCTGGGAACCCTCAACCAGTTAGGCCCGAGGTCGAGCGTCCTGGCGGGGAACGACCAGCCCCTGAATCAGATTCGCTCCTGGAGGGCCGCATCCGGACTCCAATTTCCTGATAGATATCCAATTCTTAATCCCTGGAGGATCTTACTCACTCCAGGCACCCCAACTAAGATCGCAGTCTCGTTTCGAGACTTTCAGATCTGCTCCTGGCGCCAGTTTTCTCTGAATTCTGACGCCTTTATAATTAAACCTTCCGGAGCTTCCTTAAGCTCCGGAAGGTTTAATGGAATGATATAATACCCAGGACTTGTTGAGAATTAATTAAAAGTGAGGAATTATGGCAAAACAATGGGATACACCACCAGAAATGACAATTGATCCAACCAAGGTTTATACTGTTAAATTGGAAACCAGCAAAGGAGAAATCCAGCTGGAGCTTTATCCTGAACATGCCCCAAAAACCGTCAATAACTTTGTTTTCCTGATCAATCAATCCTTTTATGACGGGGTGACTTTCCACCGCGTGATAGAGAACTTCATGGTTCAGGGTGGTGATCCCGATGGAACCGGACGCGGAGGACCAGGATATCGTTTTGAGGATGAGTTGGTTGGCAACCCTCTCAAGCATGGAACCAAGGTAATTTCCATGGCTAATGCAGGGCCCAATACCAATGGCTCCCAGTTTTTCATCACCCATTTACCTCAACCGCATTTAGACGGAAAACACACTGTCTTTGGCAAAGTCACCCGGGGAGTAGACGTTGTGGATGCCATTCGCCAGGGAGATGTGATCACTAAAGCCTCGGTGCAGTAGGAAAAGCGTAGCTTGCAGGATTATTGTTTTTTTAGTAAGATAACTTCCGCGAGGGATTGGCAGCTGGATTCCTTCGCGGATCGTATTCAGGCAGGAGGTGGAAGGAAAGATCGTAAAAAATAGGGAAAATAGCGCATGGGCTCAAGAGCAAATCTTGAGTTGACGAGGATGAGGGTTCCTCCTTTGGGAGGCTAACCGGTTGGGGGAGAGAGAAAAACCGGGAAAATCGAACTATCAGCGGAAGCCCTCCGGAGTTGTCACACTCCGATATTTCCCTCCAAATGGAACAGGATGATAAAAACCCGGGCGACCGGTGGGACAACATCATCCCTGGTGGCAATAATTTTCAATCAGCGAACTCAACTTGTCAGGATCTATTGGCATGGATTTTTCCATGTATGTTTGGCAAGCTTCGCTGGAGCCTTTCAGGAGGGCAGTACCTATGTGTGGAATTGTTGGATATATTGGACCGAAAAACGCTACGCCCATTATCATGAATGGGTTGAAAAAGCTGGAATATCGTGGTTATGACTCCGCTGGTATCGCGGTCCTTGAAAACGGGGGCATTGAAGTCCGCCGGGACGCCGGAAAATTGGAGCGTTTATCCCAACTGGTTCAGGATTCACCCATAAAGGGCAAAATTGGAATCGGGCATACACGCTGGGCAACCCACGGAGAACCCAACACCCGCAACGCCCATCCCCACCTGGGGATGACCGGAGATGTGGTTGTGGTTCACAATGGTATCGTGGAAAACTTCACTACATTAAGGGACGAATTGATCAGCGAAGGTGCTCAATTCCAATCAGAAACTGATACAGAAGTGATTGTTCTCCTAATTGAACGTTACCTTTCTGAGAATGATCTTACCAGTGCAGTTCAAAAAGCACTCAGCCACTTGAAAGGAGCCCATGGCATTGTGGTGATGAGTAAAAATGAACCAGACAAGATCATTGCCGCCAGGATCGGAAATGCCGGCGGAGTGGTGATTGGCATCGGCCAGGACGAGATGTATATTGCCTCGGACCTGCCTGCTATCCTGGAATATACCCGGGAAATGATATTCCTGGAATCACACCAGATGGCTGTGGTCACCCGCCAGGGTGTGAAAGTGATGGGAATGGACGGCAAAGAGATCGATGTCGAAGTACATAATGTTGCCTGGGATCCGGTTTCGGCGGAAAAAGGTGAGTACCGCCACTTTATGCACAAAGAGATCCATGAGCAGGTACGCTCGCTGACCGATACCATTGCTGGTAGGGCGGATTTTGAAGCCGGTACCATCCAGCTACCCAGTCTCAACCTTACTCCAGACTTGGTTAAAAAGATCAATAAGATCTTCATCATAGCCTGCGGAACAGCTTCTTACGCCGGTATGGTTGGCAAAGTCCTGATAGAACGCATTGCCCGCATCCCGGTTGAAGTGGAGATCGGATCGGAGTTCAGATACGCGGACCCGATCGTGGATGACCGGACCGTAGTATTGGCAATCAGCCAATCCGGGGAAACGGCTGACACATTGGCTGCCATGGAAGAAGGACGTCAAAAAGGTGCCGTTTTGTGGTCGATCGTTAACGCCATCGGCTCCCAGGCCATGCGCATCGCAGATGGATTCATCTCCATGCAGGTTGGGCCAGAGATCGGTGTAGCCTCCACCAAAGCCTATACAGCTCCCCTGGTGGACCTTTATATGTTGGCAATCCTGCTGGGTGAGATGCGGGGCACGTTAGATGAAAAGAAACGCCGCCAGCTTGTTGAGGATCTGCGCCTTGTGCCAGATCTGGCTGGACGCTGCCTGGATAAGGAAGAAGAGATCAAAAAAGTTGCAGAAAGCCTGCTTGAGGCGAATAATGCCCTCTATCTGGGCCGGGGTGTGAATATGCCCACTGCTTTTGAAGGAGCTTTGAAGTTAAAAGAAATCTCCTATATTCACGCGGAAGGATATCCTGCCGGAGAGATGAAACATGGACCAATCGCCCTGATCGATGCTGATCTTCCGGTAGTGGTGATCGCACCGCGTGATCCCTGGTATGACAAGATGTTCAGCCAGATCGAGCAAGCCAAAGCCCGGGGTGGCAGGGTGATTGCAGTAGCTACTGAAGGTGATGAGCAGATCTGGAACCAGGCTGACCAGGTTTTATATGTACCGGATACACCCTGGATGTTGAGCCCTGTTACTACAGTGATTCCCCTGCAGCTGCTCGCTTACCATATCGCTGCCCAGCGTGGCCTGGATGTGGATCAACCCCGGAACTTGGCTAAATCTGTTACAGTCGAGTAGCAGGCCTCGGGGATCCACTTGGTAATAGGGCTTGAATACCTCCGCGATCAGAATGATCCCGGAGGTATATTTTTTATCAGTAAATTGAGAACCCCGGCGATTTTAATCCCGTATTGCCAATCCTCACCATCCTCCAGGGACCATACCGCTGAAAGCACAGCCCTCGCAAAACTCCAGGCCGCTAATCGTTTCCAGTCCATCGAAAGGCTTTCTTCCAGTATCAGCAGCCGCTTTTTCTGCACATCCATTAAATTTGGCCAATCGATCAATGCTGGAACCGGGTTGAGTAACAACGCTCCGACCTCGAACGCTGCTTCCCCGACGATACCCTTGGGATCGATGGCGATCCAGCGCCCGTTTTCTCCCAGAAGGATATTCATGTGATGCAGATCACCGTGAAGCAGAAGCGGATTCTGTGAAGTTTCTAGGAGTTGATTGGCGAGCTTGGACGCCCTCAATACGAGATCAACTGGCAGTGGTCCGTGATCTGAATATTTTTCAAGATAACGCTGGAATCCCCGACACCAATCTGCTGTAGTGGGAAATCCGATTTCTGGCGAAGCAGGGGTCCAGATTTTTTTCATCACCCCGGCAGCGATCCGGGTGGATTTCTGATCATCCGGGATGGACAACAGATTATCGCCGGGCAGGATCCGCTCCAGCAGCAAAGCGCCAAGAGTGGGATCGGCTTCCAGCAATCGAACTGAGCCTTTTCCGTCAAAGGCCTGCAGGGCCAGGATTTCAGATTCCAGT
>CAZVIH010000031.1:0-13236 GCA_964627755.1 uncultured Anaerolineales bacterium | reverse complement strand
ACGCACCGGGATTTTTTTGGATCTTACCTGGATCAAGGTCTCAGGCTCTTTCAACAGGTTCTTGTACCATTGGGGATGATCAGCTTGACCCCAATTGGAAGCGACCAGGATGTAGTTGTTTCCATCCTTAAAATAGGAGAGCGGGGTGAGGTATTTCTTCCCGGATTTCCTGCCGGTGGTTCTCAGCAGCAGGAAGCGGTGATACAGCGCGTAATGTCCAATCCACCCTCTGGTTAGTTGATAGATGGTTTTATGAGCCAACATAAAGGTTTTGATCCAGGCAGATTTCATTCTTCACCTTTTATTCTGTTTTAGAGAACACCTGATCAGTGAATTAGATATCCTAATCGGGCTGGATTTTCAAGACGATCTTCGAGATAATAGTAATAAATGAAAAGGGCGATCCACTGGATCGCCCCTAGAGATATCATATACTAGGTCTTAATCGACTTGCATCTTATGACTTACCGTCTACCCAGGCCATTCCTGTTGATAACTGAGTTACTGATCACTGAATGCTGATATCCAGAGGGTAACCCAGTGCGTCATCAATAATTACATCGGGAAAGGTCTCATCCTGCTCGGGTTCGACTCCGATGCTGTGATATCCCTCCACGAACTCGGGCACGGCAAAAACCACCTCGTGCATGTACTCGCGCTGTTTAACTTCAGCGGCCAAAACGGCTTCCTGGATTGAAACCAGGCCATCTCCATTATCATCTGCACTCCGATCCACCAGAGCTTCCACAAAATAGAAAGTAAAAATCCCTCCCACAATCGGCAAGCCTTCTTCCTCGAGGCCTTTCCAGCCATATTCATCAGCATCCACTGCGGCAATCGATAGGTGAGGATTGGGATCTGAATGGATCGGATTGGTGAATTCGGCCGCGGTGCAGGAATCCACCACCAGAACACGATTATAGCTGGGGATCTGAGCCCATTGCTCCGGGAAGAAATCACTCCAATCGATATTAACCCGCATGTAAGTTCCATGCGCGGTAACGTAGAATAATACTACGTCGTTTTGATCCGCATTTTCCTCCAGCCAGTCCAGCTCAGTTTGCAGGTCAGCGCGGTCGAAGCCCTTTAGAAAATGGATCTGTCCCAACTCCCAACCCTGGTTCAGCAGGGCATCCCGCATCCTGTCCAGGTCAATATAGTCCACCAGCATATCAGTCATTCCCACATCGGAATAATCATCCTTGGCGGCCAGGACAGCGTAATATTCCACCGGGTTGTCAGGGGCGAGGGTTGGTGCCCCAGCCGGATCTTTTCCGGGCATTTCCTGGGCAGCCCCTTTCCTGATATCGCAGGCAGAGAGCAGGAGAGTGATGAGGGTTGTGAAGATAAAGAGGGACTGGATAGTTCTTTTCATTGAGTTCTCCTTGTGGTGAGAATTAATAAATAGGGGCGACGCAGTGCGTCGCCCCTATAATCTGTCCACTAATTACTGAATACTGATTACTCATAAATCTATTTAAAATCGACTTAATCCGTGTAAACCTTTTAATAAACCCATGCCTCAAACTCGCTGCTCAGGTCACAGTCACAGGCGTCTTCCAGCGCTGCCCGGAGATCTTCTGTGGTGCCGTTCTGCCACAAGTTATTCTGGTAATAACTCTGCACAGCGGACATAACAGTATCCAGACCGTACTTCTTTTCCAGTTCCAGGAAAAATAGCGGTCCGCGGCCGTATACAATAGCG
Organism: uncultured Anaerolineales bacterium; assembly: GCA_964627755.1. Classification (GTDB taxonomy): domain Bacteria; phylum Chloroflexota; class Anaerolineae; order Anaerolineales; family UBA11858; genus B10-G9. Next base: position 11,531 of record CAZVIH010000031.1, on the reverse strand, counting down.
CTGTATTCTGCACCGTGATATTCGCCGGCCGGTAAACCTATCGGGAGATCAGCGTTTTCTACCTGGCTCCAGCGATATTTCCAGGAGTCCACATAACCACCTCCGTTTCCATAACGGTCCAGGTAGTAGATGTAGGTCAGATACTGCACCAGGGCTTCATCAACCCAGGGCTGGTTCTGCTGGTCATTGCCCACTATATTGTAGAACCACATATGCCCGGTTTCATGAGCCAGGGTGGATTCCAGCATCTGTTCAGACGGCATGCCATAAAGGTCTACGCCGTCCACAAATTCATCGACCACGATGCTGGTTATGCCGGGGTATTCGATCCCCAACGCCCGCATGGGAGAGCTCACAATCTCAAATTCGGTGTAGGGGTATTCTCCGATCTGGCGGCTGAGGTTTTCGATCGCATGGGTGGCAAAATCGAGCGCATAAGCCTGATTGACACCATATTCGGGACGGGTATAGACTCGCACCAGGGTGTCACCAACCCGCTTGTTAATTTCGACAAATTCACGGCTGCCTGCCACATAAAAATCACGGGCAGGTCCGCCGGCAAAGACTGTGGTCCTGGTGCTGTCTTTTATCTGCTGATCGACCACCACGCCAGAGGATGCCAGCACCAGATCAGCTGGAGCCTGGACAAGGACGATATAAAAAGAAGCATCTGTATAGGTCAGGTCACCGTTATTCTGGGGAGTCTGGCTGTGCCAGCCGGCTTCATCATAAGCTGGGATCATGGGATAAAAGGTATCCAGCACCAGCACGTCCTCAAAATAACCATAAAGGCCGTAGTTTCCGCCCATTTCAGTGGGGATGCTGAGTTCAAAATCCATTTCCATTACCAGGGATTCCCCGGGCGGAAGGGGTTCTTTCAGGTCCACCCGCAAGGCAGTATCCTGGCTTTCTAGGGAAGGGAATATGGCGCCCCCATCCAGGGTCAGGTGGGAAACCTCGATTTTTCCACCCTGGAAGTTGGGGTAAAGCCGAAAATAGATCTCGCTCAAATCCTGATCTTCATTATTAAAGAAACGCACGATCTGGTGGCCCTTGATGGGAGAAACCAGGTCAGGGGCAATTTCCAGGGAAATATAATAGGTGCTGGCCCGGGAAAGGTCCTTCAGGGCAGCGACAGCGCTGTCGACCAGGCCGACTTTGAAGATCTCACGATCCTGCCAGTTAATCTGATCTGCCGAAGCAGGGAAGTTATACCCTTCGTAAACTGCCGGTGCTACAGTAGGAACCGGCGTGTCAGCTTGTCTGTAGAAGAGGAAGCCACCCACTCCTAACCCGAGCAGTACCAGGACCATGACAACGATCAAGATCACTCTTTTATTCATTCTTCCTCCTGAAGGAATTGGAAAAAATCCAGTGTGAAGGACATTCTTTCACACTAGTACAATCTTACCTTTATCCAGGAAGTTTTCCTATCCTCCGAGGGCAATCCTGAGGAATGGTTTTTTCCCGCTACCGGGGAAGTGGTTCTGGGAGAGGATTAAATAAATAAATCCCCTGTCAGGGGGATTTATTTAGTAAAGATTTACTTTTTAGCGATAGGAACAGGCGTACCTGCCAGATCACTGATCACATTTACAAGATCAACATCACTGGGAACAATGATCTTTGTATTATCTTTTAAAGCTTCAGCGACGGTCTCCAGTTTTTTTAGAATCTGGGCATTGCCGATAAAATATTCTTCGGCGGCGACGTTAACTGTTTTGATGGCATCTCCGTCAGCATCCGCTTTTAATCGGATCGCAGCTGCAATACCCTCTGCTTTTTTGATTTCAGCTCGCCTTTCTCCATCAGCTTTGGTTTCAATGGCTGTTGCCAGGTCAAGGGCGGCAATTTTTTCATTTTCAGCTTTAACCACTTTGTTCATGGCTTCTTGAACATCAGCTGGGGGCTCGATGCGCTGCAGCTCAACCCGGACTACATCAATGCCCCATTTGGTGACTTCTTTGGATAATATTTTTTCAACTTCTTCATTGATCAGATCTCTGTTTTCGTTGGCCTCTGTGAGGGTCATCTTGCCGATCACGGCCCTGAGGGTGGTTTTTGCCAGGGACGGTACAGAAGTAGCAAAACTATTCACGTTATAAATTGCTTTTTGGGCTTCTTCGACCCGATAATAGACCACGCCGTCAACTACTGCATTTAATTTGTCTTTGGTAATGATTGATTGTGGATCAATGTCCACCCGGCGCTCTGTGATGTTGATGCGGTACATTCTTGAGAGGAACGGCACGATCCAGTTAAATCCGGCGCTGGCCGTTTTTGAATAGCGACCCAGGAATTCGATGACTCCCACTTCTACAGGCCGCAGGATCTTTATCCCCAGGAAGAAAATAATCACTCCCAGGAATATAATCAAGGTAAATAGGTTGGGCATTTTTTTGCTCCTTCTAGTTTATTTCATTCCATTCTACTAGTGATTAGATCCCGGTATATTGGAAGCATATAAATAATCCCCGGTCGATTAGAAGGATAGCCGGATTTCCATAGTTTTCGCCCCATAAATTTTCCCGCAGGGGACTCCTTGCTTCAGCGGGGAGGGGAATGCGTGCCGGGCAATAGCCTGGTTCCCCTGTTATTGCAAACACGAACAAATGTGCTATATTTAGTTTATGGACAGCAAACGAGCGCGACATGCAACCTACAATATCAATTACCACTTCGTTTGGTGTCCGAAGTACCGGCGGACTGTTCTTGGAAAGGATGTTGCCAGACGACTTGAAGAGTTGATTTGTGAAATGACGGAGGAGCTTAAGGGCGAGTTACTCGATCTGACAATCCAGCCTGATCACGTTCACTTTTTCTGCAGTTTTCCGCCAACGATTGCGCCCTACCAGATTATGTACCGAATTAAAGGTTACTCCGCTTATGTTTTGCGAGAGGAATTTCCTTGGATTAAAAGCCGGTTGCCAAGTAAGTGGACGCGCAGTTTCTGCGTCGGTACAGCCGGTCACGTTTCTGCTGAAACAATCAAGCATTACATTCAGGCGCAAAAGGGATGTTAAGATGTTCCGCACGTACAAATACCGTCTTTACCCGACCGACGAGCAAAAACAAGCCTTGAGCGACATCCTTCAGGCCGGTTGCTGGCTGTACAATTCGGCTTTGCACTTTCGCCGCAAGCGATGGAGAGAATCGCGTCACAGTGTCACGTACTACGAACAGGCAGCGATGTGGCGCGACTGGCGCGATGAAGAACCGGATGAGAACCCACTGCGAATGTTGAATATGACGGCCGGGCAACAGGTGTTGCGCCGTCTCGATAGCGCGTTTCGCGAGTTTTTTCAAGGTAAGCGCGGATACCCTCGCTTCAAGGAATCGCCTCGCTTTAATAGTGTCAATTACAAGCCGGGCGACGGTTCCCGTATCAAGGGCTGTAAACTGTACGTGCAAAACGCCGGACTGATAACAGTTCGCTGGCACCGCTCGCTTCCAGATGGCAAGCTCAAAAACATCATCGTCCTGCGTAAATCATCTGGGTGGTACGTATGCTTGCAGGTTGAGTTGCCTGAACCTGAGCCTGGGCAACACGCTGGCCTCGCCGTTGGCGTAGACATGGGTATCACGCACGCTCTGGCGCTCAGTGATGGCACGACGTTTGACAGCCCAAAATACTTGCAGCAATCGCTCGCCAAGCTCCGTCGATTGCAGCGGAAGGTTGCTCGGCGCAAGAAAGGCAGTAAGCGCCGTCGCAAGGCGATTCAGCAATTGGCAAAGCAACAAGAGCATATTGCCAATCAGCGGCGCGACTGCTGGCACAAGGTGACGCGCAAGCTGGCAGACACCTACGGCACGATTGTGTTGGAGAATTTGAGCCTTAACTTCATGCTTCAGAACGGCAGTCTCGCCCGCTCTGCTCACGACGTGAGCCTGGGAATGTTCCGCGAATTGCTCGCATACAAGGCTATCGAGGCCGGATGCAGCATCGTGGTAGTTAACCCGGCCTACACGTCGCAAGCCTGCAGCGGTTGCGGTTGTATTGTTCCTAAGAAGCTGAATGTTCGTATTCATCATTGTCCTGACTGTGGTTTGATTCTCGATAGAGATATCAACGCCGCTCGTAATATCAAATCGGCCGGGACGCGGCCGCTGGGCGCTAACGTAGACGATTGCGTCATGCGTAGCCCAGGAAGCTCCCCGCTTTAGCGGGGAAAGCCGTCACTGAAAGATCTCCACGATCTCGGCAGCCTCGACGCTGAGCGCCATGGCAACATTTTTAGGTGTATGATACTGCTCCCAATCGCGGGCTCGGATGAATTCTTTGATCTGTAATTTTAGTTCTTCCATAATTGCTCCGATGATATAGAGATGTTGTAAGACAAAATCGACTGGAGACCGGGGACGGAAGACGGATGACGGAAACGAAGTCATTTCGTGTCAGTATTCGGTCCTCGGTCCTCCGTCCCCCGTCGTGAGCGCAGCGAACAACCGGTCTTCGGTCCTGAGCGCAATTGAGGTCGGTCCCCCAGCTCTTCTTCTCTGTCCTTGGCGCATCATAGAACCGGTCCTGATGCCGGTCCCGTTACGATTGCCCCCATATCTGGTCACTCAAATAAAATTACCTTGTTTTATTTTCCCCGCAGCTCTTTATTTTGCAATTTTCTATGCTAGAATGATACTTACCCTATTGTTCTAAAAGAGTTGAAAACGGAAGGTCCTTGCCCCGGGGCAGGGTAAATCGACCTCTATGGATATCAACGAAAAAGCGCTGCTGTACAGGGCTCAAACAGGGGATAGAAGAGCTGCTGAGACACTTTATGAGCGCTACTATCTGGACATTTATACCTATCTTTATTACCGAGTGAGTGATGAATCCACCGCCGAGCAGTTCAGCGCGGAGGTTTTTGTGCATATGATCCGCAAGCTGCCTCAATTTACCAATCACAAAATCACCTTTTTATCCTGGCTGTATGACATTGCCGGGGATCTGGTCGACCAAAAACAGCCAACCTATCAGCCGGAGTTATTTAGTGCTGCCATGCTGGGCTCTGACCAGGATTCAGAGAGTAAAACAGCCAATGACTGTTTTAAGCTGGCCATCAGACACCTCAATGACCAGGAAAAAAGGATTATAGTCCACCGTTTTGTGGAAGGCCGGTCGGTCAAGGATCTGATGAAGATCACCAACAAAAGCGAACGTGCCATTCAATCTTTGCAGCACCAGGCCTTAAAATCCCTCCAGATTGCCCTGGAAAGGGAAGAATCTTTATGATACCGCGCAGGTTCGACCGCATTTTAGATGATTGTCTATTGAGGATGGATCGGGGCGAATCCTTGATGGATATTCTGGCGGTCTATCCAACCCAGGCTGAAAAAATCAAACCCTTGCTCCTGGTAGCCATGCTCAGCAGGGCCTTGCCGCAGCCCGTTCCCGGATACACAGCCCTGCGCGAGGGTAAAAACCAGCTCCTGGCAGAAATGGCCTCCATGCAGGCCGAGGATAGTTTCCTGAAGCCCAAACCGGTGCAGCCTCCCCGCGAAAGGGTTGTGGACCGCTGGATTGGATCCCTCAAATCTTTACAGCCTGTATACCGTTTTGCCACGTTAGCCCTGGTAGTATTCCTGACTGGTGGATTTTTCACGTTATCTGCTTCCGCCTCCGGGCTGGCGGACAATATCATGCATACCTTATATTATAGTTTTGAACAGGTTGGAGACCTGCTGCTGGTTAAACCTGCTGCACCAAAACCAGTGGGGGAAAACCCGATCTTCTCAAGTGATTATCATTTGCCCGATTCTCCCCCTGATTATTCCGGCGGTTACAAGTCTTTGAGGGTTGATCAGGATCAGAAAGACAAGAATAAAACGGGGCAATCAGGAGAGCAAGTTCCGGCCCAGATTCAAACCAGAGTATATTCCTTCGCTGAGAAATATAATGGGGAAGAAGTACTGGTAGAAGCAGCCGAAGAAGAAGTAGAACTGTTGGATGATGCCCTGGATGAAGGGCAGGTGGATGTTATAGACGATAATGATCAGGAGAAAGAAGAGAAGCAAGAAGAAAAGGAAGCGGAAAAAGTAATCAAAGAAGAAGAAAAGGAAGCAGAAAAAGTAACTAAGGAAGACGAAAAAGAAGATAAGAAAGAAACTAAGGAAGAGGAAAAGGACGAGAAGAAAGAAGCTAAAGAATAATGACGATGATTCAAACGATATCAAAAAAGCACTCCGAAAGGAGTGCTTTTTTTTTCTCATATCAGATAACCGTATCCTGCAAGTTGAACCTAATTCACAAAATCATAGCGGATGATGTCCCCGGTTGTGCTGTCCAGCAGCACCCCGGGTGATCCCAACTCCCGCAGCCACAACTCCCAGCTGCCGCTGAGCCGGTTCAGGTACAGAAACCTGGTTTCATCTACCCAGCTGGGATTGACCATCAGCGTAATACCGGTCAGGTCCTGGGGAGGATCTCCCAGGCGACCCAGGCGGGGATAATGTCCGTTCTCCGTATAAATGAAGTGTTGGTTGTCCTGCGACCAGCACTCAAATCCGTAACCTCCGTTGACATAGACCACATCACTGCTTCCATCGGCGGTGCTGATATGCAGATCGACGATGGGCGGCGCTCCCGGCGTGATGACTGTGATATAAGCCAGTTGGTTGAGATCAGGTGACAGGGCAGCGAATTCCTGGAAAAAGGGTGCGGTGGTGATCGACATCAGAGAGGAAGCACCAGACCCATCGGCAGGCAAATGCCAGACAGTTGTTGGATCAGGAGGAACCGCCAGAGGATCTTCTCCAGGGATCACCGCCCGCAGGAAAGTGCTGTCCGGGGACCAGAACACTGGAGGATAAAGAGTGTACTCACTGTAGGTGATGATCAAGGGGAAGGTCAACAGATCCCGGCGGTTTCCACCATTAGCGTCCACCACACTGATCATGGTGCCGTTGACGAGGGCGATCTGGGACCCATCGGGGGAATAATAAAAATCTCCCGCAGTTCCGGGCGGCATTAAGAGGCTTAATGTGACCGTATCAGCATCCACCAGGCGCAGTTCGTCGGGCAGTATCAGGCCCGGTCCTTCAAATGTAAACCTGGTGTTAAAGGCCAGAGTATGGGTGCCCGGCACCCAGGCGATCAGGTGTGGCAGCGCTGTTAAGGCATCCCTGAGCGTTAACATACCGGCAAAATCAGCCAGGGTGACCAGGGCCCGGAGATTGGTGCCGTCTGTATTGACAGCATAGATCTCTTGATTATTCCAGTCGTACTGGCGGATAAAAGCTGCTACCAACCCGTCGCTGGATAAATAAACTTCGACTACATCCCCCGTGGTGGTCAGCTGGAGGGGAGCGCTGCCTTCCTCCCAGTACCAGACATCGCCATCTATAACATAAACAATCCGCAAAAAAGTGGGCGGTTCCAGAGTGGGTTCTTCCAGCGTCTCTTCCGGGGGCAGTTCCGCGGTGGGCGCTTCACCGCCGCCAGCAATCACAGTCGCGGCAACAGAAGTGGCGATGACATCTTCCACCGGCAGGCCAGGTTCAGGTTCAGGTGTGGGAGTGCGGGGGGGCAGATATTCACAGGCCAACGCGGCCAGGATCAGGATGGTCAGGGCGAGCAGGATGGATTTTTTGGGCGTCATGGGTCCTCCAAACTTGGTAAGGTATTGGCTTGATTTTACACCAGATTTAACCTGTCATCGTCTTACATCAACTCAACGTGTTAGATACTCCGATTGTTACAGGTAAAGGTCCCAAAACCTGTCCTGGTGGGAAAACGCTCCTGGGAGAGAACAAAAATGAAGGATGGATGCTGCGGGAGATGGACAAAAACAGCTTTTTTCCAGCTGAATTGATGTTAAAATCCAAGGAACATCCATCAAAACGCATTCAAATCGGGTTTGAACTTTTGTTTCCCGCCTTGAGGAGGTCTTATGAGTATTGATTCACCATCCATTCCTGCTGCGTCAGACCAGCCCAAAAAGAATAATTGTTTCCTGTGGGGCTGTGTCAGTGTGTTGATCCTGGTTGTTGTCACATGCTGCTGTGTTGGGTCCCTGATGATGCTGCCCTTTATATCGGATTTTGATCCCCTGAACCTGAAAGAGCGCATAGGAGATCTCAACCTGGAAGACTACCTCGATGATCCTTCCCAGATTCCGGGTATGGAGGATTTCTTCGAAGAAGACTATGATCCCTTCCAGGAAGAGGCAACCCCGTGGCCTGAACCAGATACCTCGGGTCCTGCTGACACAGACACCTTAGAGAGCAGCAGAGAGGCTTCATCGATCCCCCTGGAGTACTACAGCGCCAGTGATTTCTCAGCTACCTTCCTTTACCCGAGTGGATGGGAGATCGAGACCGAAGAATCTGCGGTCACTTTTTATGATCCCGAAAGTTATACTTACCTATTTGTGGGTCAGGACCTGCTGGATGAAGGTTATACCGCAGCCCAGGTAGCCAGCGAGGTCATGGAATCGATCCGGGAAGAATCCCAGGAAGGGACTTTCCAGCTGATCTCCAGCGAACCCTGGCTGGCCGAACAAGGCGAGGATGCCCACCTCAATCTGATGGACTGGACCGATCAGGAAGGATATTACACCTGGGCCTATGACCTTGAAATCGTGTTGGGTGAATACAATACTTTCTTTTTCATCTCTGGCGAGGAGCCGGAAGATATCGCGCTTTACGGCGATCTGCTTGAGATCATTGGGGACAGTTTTACCAGGCAGTAAATCATCAATAGAATTTTAGACAGGATCCGGGATCCCCTGTTTTCAGGATCCCGCATCTATCTCTGATATAATAATATGGAAACGGTTTCCTCCACAGGGAACCGTTTCTTCTTTGTTAATATTGGAAATATTTTACTGATCTCTTCCCCATTTCCTCCATCGTTTCTCCATGATTTAAAGGGATACTGTCCCTGTAGAAACCAAAAAAAATACCTAGAGGAGGTAATGATGTTTTTCTACAGAAACCCCGGATGGGGAATTGGATTCAGAATCTTGATGGTTATCCTGTTGATTGCTGGCGGTGTCTTCCTGGCCCGCTCCGCATTCCAGGCTGGAGTGCTGCAGGGCGCGGCTTTGGAAGGTGGGGAGATCACGGCTCCGTATTTCTACCCCCACATGAAAGGGTATTTTCCCATGGGTATTTCCTTCCTGCCCATTCTGGCGATCTTTTTGGGAGGTTTGCTGCTGATCAAAATGATCACTTCGATTGTTGGCCTGGTGATGTTCAATCGCTGGAAAACCGAAGGCGGCCCAGATTGGGATGAAATGAAGACCTGGAAGTACCGCCATTTCCGGCACCACCCCCCTCATTTTGGGGCCTGCCATCCCGGACCCTGGGGGGCATATTATATCAAGGATCAACCCGAAGCTGAGGCTGATGCCCCTGAGGAAGGGGAAGAAAAAACCAGCTGACCCTGGCAGCCAGACACGGGAGATAACCTCCCGTGTTCTCTCTATATATATACTTCCGAAGTCTTCAAGCAAGAACCTTCTATTTCTAACCCTTAGCTGACTTCGGAAGTTTTATTCCTGTTTCTAGAGTTATTCCTGTGTTATCCTTCGATTAAATTTATTTGGATTTATGATGAACGAAACGATCCTAGTTGTCGACGATGAACCCAAGATCCTCCAGCTGGCGAAAGACTACCTGGTGGATAATGGGTTTAAGGTGCTGACCAGCGGGGACGGAGTCCAGGCCCTGGCTCTGGCCCGCCAGGAAAAACCGGATCTGATCGTCCTGGATCTGATGCTGCCGGGCAAGGACGGCCTGGATGTCTGCCGGGCCATCCGGCGCGAGTCGGATGTGCCGATCATCATGTTAACAGCCCGGGCAGAAGAAGCTGATCAGCTGATCGGCCTGGAGCTGGGGGCGGACGATTACATCACCAAACCCTTTTCCCCCCGGGCCCTCGTAGCCCGGGTCCGGGCGCTGCTGCGCCGGGCCAGGGGCGACCTGCTGCAGGGTGAGACTTTGCGCTCTGGCAGTCTGGAACTGGATCTGAAAAGAATGCAAGTCAAACTCAAAGGTGAGATCATCCACCTCACCCGCAGCGAATATAACCTGCTGGAAACCCTGGTCAAACACCAGGGGCAGCCGCTCAGCCGCGAGCAGCTGCTGGAGCATTTGCACGGAGTGGCCTTTGGCGGGGTGGACCGCAGTGTGGACTCCCATATCAAAAACCTGCGCAAAAAGATCGAACCCGATCCAACCGCCCCGATCTATATCCAGACCGTCTATGGGTATGGTTATAAATTTCTGGGAGACCTGGAATGAAAAAACACCCCCCCAGGAAGCATCAACCGCCCTGGAAGGAATACCGGGACTGGAAAAAAGGCCCTTATGGGCCCCCCTGGCAGGGCGGATTGGAACATTTTTCCCGGGCTCATATCGATCAGCGCCGCAAGATGGGCTGGCGTTTTGCGGGCGGGATTTTATTCGCGGGGATCCCAATCCTGATCCTGGGTGTGGTTTTGGGCCTGGTGATCGGCGGCAACCAGGAACTGCTGGGCTCCAAGGAGCTCCGGCGCCTGACGTTCTGCGGCATTCCCTTCCTGGTGCCGATCATTGGCATGCTGGTAGCCAGCCTGGGCATGCGCAAGTGGGTCAACCCCCTGGCGGATGTGATGAGCGCGGCGGAATCCCTGGCCGAGGGAGATTTCAGCGTCCGGGTGGAAGAAAAAGGCGACCAGGAATTCCTGAAGCTGGCCCGGTCCTTCAACCACATGGCGGGGGAACTGGAGCATGCCAGGACCCAACGCCAAAACCTGACCGCGGATGTAGCCCATGAGCTGCGCACCCCGCTCCATATTTTGCAGGGCAGCCTGGAAGGCGCCCTGGACGGGGTTTACCAGGCCTCCCCGGATTATTTCCGATCCATGCTGGAGGAAACTCGCTTGCTGCAGCGCCTGGTGGAAGACCTGCAGACCCTGTCGATGGCGGAATCCGGCACGCTGGATTTTCACTTCCAGGCCCTGGCGGTGGTTGAACTGCTGCAGGATGTGGCCAGCAGTTTCAGCGGACGGGCAGAAGAGGCCGGGGTACGGTTAGTAATGGAAGCTCCTGAAGGCGAAGAAGGACTGGCTGTGGAGGGGGACTGGCAGCGCCTGGACCAGGTGCTGGGAAACCTGGTGGCCAACGCCCTGCGCTTCACTCCGGAAGGGGGAGAGATCAGGCTGAGCGCAGAAAGGGAGGGGGACTCGGTCCGGGTGAGGATCCAGGACAGCGGGGAAGGCATCCCGGCCCAGGACCTGCCCTTTGTATTTGACAGGTTCTGGAAGGGTGATAAATCAAGATCCCGGGCTGGGGGAGGCAGCGGGTTGGGCCTGGCCATCGCCCGCCAGCTGGTGACGGCCCATGGGGGAGAGATCAGCGTGGAAAGCCGGGAAGGGGAAGGCACGACCTTTACAGTCAGGCTGCCGGCCGCGATATAGACTAAATCAGGATGCGTGATCCCTTCAAGGAAACCGCATCTATCTCTGAATATATTAATACGAAAACGGTTTTCTCCACAGGGAATCGTTTCTTCTTTGTAAATATCGGAAATATCTTACATTGATTTATTA
>CAZVIH010000030.1:0-22592 GCA_964627755.1 uncultured Anaerolineales bacterium | reverse complement strand
ACTGATCGTGATCCCGCGCTCTTTTTCTTCCGGCGCTTTGTCGATCTCGTCAAACGCCATGAAGTCGCCAAAACCTTGCATCGCCGCCACTTTGGTGATCGCCGCTGTTAAGGTCGTCTTCCCGTGGTCAATGTGGCCCATCGTGCCCACATTCACGTGCGGTTTCGTTCGTTCAAATTTCTCTTTCGCCATAATTCCTCTCCTTAAAATACATGTTCAAAAAGGATTCCTGTGCCAGTACCAGAGCCCCCGATGGGAATTGAACCCATGACCTCATTCTTACCAAGAATGCGCTCTACCCCTGAGCTACGAGGGCTGGCTTCTCACACAACTACAAGCTCCAGAAGAACAGAACTTCTGCAGCTCGAAGTTAAGGTGGGCGGAGAAGGATTCGAACCTCCGTAGGCGTTTGCCAGCTGATTTACAGTCAGCCCCGTTTGGCCACTTCGGTATCCGCCCAGATTATCAATTGTTATTATTGAGCCAGGCCCAATAACAGGAGCCGACGATGGGACTCGAACCCATGACCTGTCGCTTACAAAACGACTGCTCTACCGATTGAGCTACGTCGGCACAGGTGCCATCTATTCCCCGTTCCAGCCAAGGCATTATATCAGATGGAAATAAGCGAGGCAAGTGCACAGCCGGCGTCATCGACAGAGCAAAATCTTATCAGCTTTCAGGTCTACCGTCAATCCTTCCATTCAGTCCAGCACCCCTTGATAACCCCTGGCCTGCCAGATCAAATACAGCGCCACCGATCCCGCCACAGAAGCATTGAGAGAATCGATTTTTCCCCGCATGGGAAGTTTCAGCAGAAAATCACAGGAATCCTTCACCAGGCGGCGCATGCCTTCCGCTTCACTGCCAACAACTACAGCCAACGGCCCACTCAAATCGACCTTGTCAGGAGGCTGGGCTTCAGGACCGCCTTCCAAGCCCACTACCCAGAGTCCTTCTTCCTTTAAGTATGTTAAGGTCTGAGCTAGATTGGCCTGGGTGATATTCAGATGCTCACTTGCTCCTGAAGAAGCGTTCACCACCGCTGGTGTTACTGTGGCTGTCCGGCGATACGGCAGTACCAAACCGTGCACGCCCACCTGTTCAGCCGTGCGGATCAAAGTGCCAAGGTTCTGGGGATCTTTCAGGGTATCCAAAAGCAGGATCAGGGGAGGTTCATTGAGTTTCCGGGCACCCTCCAGGCTCAATCCCAGGTCAGCATACTGGTATTCATCTACCTGAAGAGCTATGCCCTGGTGGTGGCTGTTGATTCCCTGCAGAGTTTCGCGAGCAACCTGAGAAACCGGGATAGACAGATCTTTCGCCAGGCGGAGGATATCCCCCAATCGGCCATCAGTCTGAATACCCTTGGCCATCCGGAGCTGATAGGCTTTCCGCCGCCTGGCTCTTAATACTTCATATACCGGGTTTCTACCCCAAATCCATTCTTTCATTTATTTATACCGGGGAAACCAATTCCACAATTAGGTTCTGGTTATTTCCAGTGCCAGGTTGTACCCTGGGCAGTGTCTTCCAAGGCGACATTCAGCTCTTCCAGTTTATCACGCACCAGGTCCGACAGCTCCCAGAGTTTTTCCTCCCGGAGTTTCATCCGGATCTCTATCAGAAGGTCGATAAAAGCCTCTGCTTCTCCGCCCTGTATTTCCTCCATAGAAAGATCCAACCCGAGAACTCCAGTCAGTTCATTGAGGGTTGACTGAGCTATGTCAAGAGACTCCTGATTAGCGCCTTCATCACGGGCCAGGTTAATGGCTTTCACAAGATCAAACAGATGGCCCATAGCGCTGGCGGTATTAAAATCATCATCCATGGCTGCCAGGAATGATTCCTTGGCCAGAAGAGATTGCTCTTCTAATTGGGCAGCGCCATTCCAACCATCTTTTGGCAGGGAAGGCTTTAAAGCAGATCTTAATCTCTTCAGCGCCTTTTGGGCATGTTCAATGGTTTCTTCGTTAAAAGTCAACGGGCTGCGATAGCTGGAATTCAAGATCATCATCCGCAGAACCCTAGCATCATATTTCTCGAGGAAACTGTCAATTGTGACCAGGTTGCCAACCGACTTGGACATCTTGGCACCGGAAAGCTGCATCATTCCGTTATGCATCCAGTAGGTGGCGAACTGTTTCCCGAACATAGCTTCACTTTGAGCGATCTCATTTTCATGATGGGGGAAGATCAGGTCATTGCCGCCACCATGGATATCGATCTGTTCTCCCAGGCAGGTATGGCTCATCACTGAGCATTCAATATGCCAGCCCGGCCGGCCGTTTCCCCAGGGGCTGGGCCAGCTCGGTTCTCCAGGTTTGGCCCCTTTCCAGAGAGCAAAGTCCATGGGATGTTCTTTGCGTTGATCGACATCGATCCGGAAGCCGGCTTCCATATCCTCGATTTTCCTGCCGGATAATTTCCCATAACCCGGGAATTTATTTACCCTGTAATATACATCTCCATCTTTGGGATAGGCAAAACCTTTCTCCACCAAATCCGCCACACCCTCAATAATGTGATTCATTTCAGCGGTTGCCCGAGGATACTCGGAGGCAGGCAGAATATTAAGGTCCTTCAGATGCTGATCGAATTCATCGATATACCGCTGGGCAATCTCCATGGGATCTACACCTTCCACCATAGCCCGCTGGATGATCTTGTCATCCACATCAGTATAGTTAGTCACATGCCTGACCTCAAACCCGCGGTACTCCAGGTAGCGGCGGACAATGTCAAACACCAGAGCAGACATGGCATGACCTACATGGGCTTTGTCATAAACAGTGGGACCGCAGACATACATGGACACTTTGCCCGGTTCCAGCGTCTTAAATGGTTCTTTTTCCCTGGATAAAGTATTGTAAATTTGGATTTCCATGGTATATCCCTGATTGGGTGTTAGATTTCGTCTGGCTTGGCAAAGATCATCCGGCCGGCCGCAGTTTGCAACACCTTTGTCACAGTGGAACGGATGTCTTCATTCATATATTCCTTGCCATCTTCCACCACAACCATTGTGCCGTCCGACAGGTAACCAACTCCCTGGCCGCGTTCCTTGCCTTCCTGGATGATCTTCACTTCAACAGCCTCACCCGGCAGCAATACAGCTTTAACAGAATTAGCCAGCTCATTGATATTCAGGACCGCTACACCTTGAATTTCAGCGACACGGTTGAGATTATAGTCATTCGTCAGAATAGGACAGCTTAATTGACGGGCCAGAATGACCAGTTTACTGTCCACTTCCCGAGTGCCCTCCACATCGATATCACTGATGCGGACCGGGATAGTTTTAGATTCCTGCAGATCTGCCAGGATTTCCATCCCGCGCCTGCCGCGCTGCCGTCTGAGTCCATCAGCAGAGTCAGCGATGTGCTGCAGTTCGTCCAATACAAAACGGGGGATCAACAGCTCACCTACCAGGAATCCCGTCTGGGCGATATCAGCGATCCTGCCGTCAATGATCACACTGGTATCCACCAGGATGACCCTCTCCGGCTCTCGATCACTCCCGCCCCGGTCTGATAAGGGAAAAACCCGGCCGCTGAACAGGGAAAAGATATCATTACGCCTGGAGACAAAAACCGCCACGCCTATATAACCAAATAACAAAACGCCAATGAACGGGAATACTTCTCCCAGGAATGATGGTAATTTGGACAGAGGGATTGACATCAAGGCCGCGATAACCAGGCCGATAAAAAGACCAATCAGACCGGAGCCAAGCGTTCTGGATTCCAATTGATTTAACAAGGAACGCAAGGATGAAACTGGTCTGGTGGTAATCAGGGGAGTAATGACCAATCCAAATAACGCTCCAACCAATCCAAAGATAACTGCACCCTCTTCTAAAGTGATTGTGGTTATATTGGCCAGATCAACGCCAAGATATCCCCCCAATAACCCAAAAACGATCATACCTACAATACGTGAAATAAAATCAAAACTCATTACTCCCCTCCTTAAATAAAAATAGCGGTCACAATATCAATGTGCTCGCCAAACGAATCCTGTTTAAGAGAGGAACAAAATGCCAAGAAAGAGTTAGACTGCCTGTTTTTTAATCCTGATAATCGAAAAAGTAATCATAATGGCAGATAACAAAAAGATAATGGCAAAATAAGTCCGGATGATCCATTTGGCAGAGCCAATAAATAATTTCGTTATAATCATAGCATGCCCGCCAAACCAAGTCAACACTCTCAGAGGAAAGTTCCTTTCCTTAACAAATTTCTTATACACCCTCTTTGGCACCCAGAAAATGAGCAGGCGAACGGCTGTAACTAAGGCTGGCGTGGGATGTTCTATCGTATAATAAAAAGATAATTTAATCATAATCTCTGGAGGTTGGCATGGAAGATAAAAAATACAAAAAGATCATCAATGCCTGGGCAATGTATGACTGGGCGAACTCGGCTTTTGCTACCACCATCATGGCAGCCATCCTGCCCATCTATTATCGAGCAATTGCTGAACCGATCTTAACCGGAAATCAAATTACCTCTTACTGGGCTTATACAAACTCAATTGCATTGTTGTTAATAGCAATCATCAGTCCAATCCTGGGAGCAATGGCAGATTTTAAAGGTTATAAAAAACGCTATCTGACGATTTTCGCCCTGGGAGGAATAATTGCCACTGCCTTCATGTTCTTCTTAACCACTGGGGATTATTTGTTGGCATCAAGTTTATTTATTCTCGGCAATATTGGTTTCGCAGGTGCAAATGTATTTTATGATTCCCTGCTACCCCACATCGCTAAAAAGGATGATATCGATCAAATCTCAACCAAGGGATATGCCATGGGGTATGTGGGAGGCGGTATCCTGCTAGCTATCAACCTGGCCATGATCATGTTTGCACCTGACGACCTGACTGCCCTTATGACCCGGATCTCCCTGGCCAGTGTGGCAGTCTGGTGGCTGGTCTTCACTATTCCCCTTTGGAAGAATATTGCTGAACCTCCCCGCAAGATATTCGAGGGTGAAATGGATTCCAATCCTATTAAGGCAGGATTTCATAGATTGGGAGAGACCTTTAAGGAAATTCGCAAATATGGGGATCTATTTAAATTCCTGATCGCTTTTTGGCTTTATAACGATGGAATCGGTACTATCATAAAAATGGCTACAACCTATGGTGATGAAATTGGTATTGATTCCACTTCCTTAATAATCGTTTTGTTAATTGTGCAGTTCGTCGGTATCCCCTTCTCGTTTGCTTTTGGTTGGCTGGCGAAAAAGATCGGTACCAAAAAATCGATCTATCTCGCTCTGAGCGTTTATGCTTTGATATCCATTGGTGGATATTTTATGAGCAATGCAACCCATTTCCTAATTCTGGGTTTTGCTGTAGCAATGGTCCAGGGTGGATCGCAGGCCTTAAGTCGTTCCCTCTACGGAAGAATGGTTCCCAAAGCGCAGTCTGCTGAATTCTTCAGCTTTTTCAGCGTTAGTGGGAAATTTGCAGGAATGTTCGGCCCGCTGGTCTTCGGTCTGGTCAGCCAGTTATTTCAAAACAGCCGGTTGGGAATCGTATCTCTAATCGTCTTCTTCATCTCCGGCGGTTTGCTGCTTACCCGAGTCGATGAAGAAAAAGGCATCAGGACCGCTCAGGAAGCTGATGCCCTGGTAGTTCAGGAAGTATAAACTGCATGCCTGTACAACAAGAGCATAACAAACTCCTCCAGCAGCAGGATCTCTTCAGCCGCATCGCTTCCAGGTATGACCTGGTAAATCATTTGATGACAGGTTGGCAAGATAAACACTGGAGGAGATTTGCTGTTAAAAAGCTCGAGCTTCCGCATTCAGCTATTCTGCTGGATATTGGCAGTGGCAATGGCCAGATCGTCCGGGAGGCTGGCCGCCAGTATCCAGACAGTATCTGTATCGCGGCCGACCTGACATTGGCAATGATGGCTGTCGGGCAGGGAAAGAAGTTTCCTGTCCAGGTCCATTGGACGACCGCCGATGCCAGTCTGCTGCCCTTCCAGGAAGGGATATTCGATGGTGTCATCTCCGGGTTCCTGATCAGGAACCTGGAAGATGTGATGAATGGGTTAAAAAACCAGTATCGCATCCTAAAAACCGGTGGTAGAATTGCAATCCTGGACACTACAAAACCATCCAAACATTTTCTGGCGCCCATCATTCGCTTTTATATGACTCACATTATTCCAATCATCGGCGGTTTATTTACCGGCAATAAAAAAGCCTACTCCTACTTGAATAAATCCACTGAAGGCTTCTTGCGGGCTGAGGAACTGGCCGCTTCTCTGGCATCAGCTGGATTTAAGAAAGTTGCCTATCAACAATTTGCTTTTGGCATGATCACCGTGCACTGGGGTGAAAAATGAACGCTATCCAACCTTCCGCCCAGGCAGCTGAACGAGGTGAACCTTCTTATATCTGGAGAGCCGGCCAGCAGCGCAGATTGGAAATGGTCAAAACCGCTGCTGGCGCCAGGATCCAGGGCAGGCTGCTGGAAAATGGCTGCGGTATTGGTTTATACCTGGAGCACCTATCCCCTCTGGGGTGCGAGGTAATAGGCCTGGAATTCGAGTATCGTCGTGCCCTGGAAGCAAAAAAGGCGGCTGACAACGTACTTGGCGGCGCAGGAGAATTTTTACCTTTCCCGGCCAATAGTTTTGATCTGATCCTGAGCAACGAGGTTATTGAACATGTAGTTGATGATCAAAAAGCAATCCAGGAGATGGTCCGAACGCTGCTTCCCGGGGGGCGGATGATCATTTTCTGCCCAAACCGCTGGTATCCTTTTGAAACTCACGGAATCTATAGGCGAGGTGAATATCACTTTGGAAATAAATTCCTGGTCAATTATTTACCGCGGGACCTACGGAACCGGCTGGCGCCTCATGTCCGGGTCTATTCCCGGAGGGATTTACAGAAATTATTCCGTGACTTACCTGTCAAATTCATCACTCAAAAAGTGATCTTTGGAGGTTATGATAATATTATCGGCCGGTTCCCCCGACTGGGACGCTGGTTGAGAGCATTCCTTTATTTGATCGAAAAAACACCACTCCAGTTCCTGGGTTTATCCCATTACTGGGTTGTGGAAAAAACTGAAGGAAGTAAAACATGATCGATAACATTGAAATTCTTGTCGGCAATCAACTCCGGGAAAGGGGCTGGCGGCTGGCGATCGCGGAATCCTGCACAGGCGGATTAATTGGTCACAGGATCACCAATATTTCCGGTTCCTCCACCTATTACCTGGGCAGCATCACTGCTTATGCCTACCGGGCAAAAGTACGCCTGTTGGGAGTCTCCTGGGATACGCTGGAAAAATTTGGCGCGGTCAGCGAAGAAACTGTAACCGAGATGGCCAAAGGTATCCGGCACGCATTGGCAGCTGATATCGGATTATCCGTCAGCGGGATCGCTGGCCCTACAGGAGGAACACCTCAAAAACCTGTTGGTTATACCTGGATCGGGTTAAGCACACCAAAAGGGATCTGGACCCTGCAGCATAATGCTGGAGGAGACCGGATCGAGAATAAAAAAGAGATCGCCCAGGTGGCGCTGGAATTTTTGCACGAATTTTTGTCTACCGATGGAAAAGATTGACATTACCACACGATTCAAACGGGACGGCTCCCTGATCCCGATCGATTTTTCTCTGGAAGATCAAACTATCCAGATATTAAATATCGGACGCCAGTGGGATAACAAAGAGGGCAAACATATCCTGGTGATGGACTTCAGGGAAAACACTTACCACTTATTTTTCCAACTCAGAGACCTGAGCTGGTATTTGATAAGAGATATCAAACCCGGCCCAGATTCAGTTTAATAGGAGATATGATGAGCGATACTGTTCAAGATAATCTGGTTGTGAAACTGGACTATACCCTGATCGTGGATGAAGAGATCATGGAAAGCACCGATGATGGTGAACCGATCGAGTTCATCCAAGGCATCGGGCAAATTATTCCAGGGCTGGAATCCGCTTTATATGGAATGAAAGTTGGCGAGAAGAAAACAGTTGTCATCGAGCCAGAAGATGCATATGGCGATTATGACGAGGAATCGCTCGAAATCGCCCAAAAGGAAGAGTTCAGTGAGGAGATTCCCCTGGACGTGGGCACCTTTCTGGATCTGAGAGATGATGAGGATAATGTGCTGAGCGCCCAGATCATCGAGGAAGATGAAGATACCATCACATTGGACTTCAATCACCCCCTGGCCGGAAAAACCCTGACCTTTAAGATCACCGTGTCCGATTTGCGTCCAGCTTCCGAGGAAGAGCTTGAGCACGGGCATGTGCATTTGTAGAAAAAAGAAGTTAAAGGACTGAGTCCCTTGAAGGGACTCAGTCCTTAAAGTATATTGGCACTGGGGGATATTTATGCCAAGATAAAAAACCAAATTAATCTAGGGACGAAGTCCCTTTGAGGGACTTCGTCCCTGAAAATTTATGGCAAAGGGGGAAAGATATGCCAGTTAAGAAAGTAAACTTAATTCCAGGTTACTACTACCACATCTACAATCGAGCCATTTCAGATAATCTACTCTTTTTTGAAGAAAAGAATTACTGCTTTTTCATATCAAAAATCAAGAAATATCTTCTCCCAGAATCCGAAGTACTTGCATATTGTATGATGCCCAATCACTACCATCTCATCGTGAAGATTAAATCAAATCCATTTTCTTAATCGATGCATAAGTTAACACTCTCATATGTTGTATCATTTAACAAAACTTATCAGAGGAAAGGGCACTTTTTCAAGGCCCTTTCCAGAGAATCCATATTAAAGATCCTAATTATCTACTCCACTTGTCTCAATATATTCATCTAAACCCGGTGAGGGCAAATCTTGCCAGTACCTTATCAGAATGGAATCATTCAAGCGTCAGTGAATATATTGGTGAGAAAACAATAGATTTTATAAACCCCACAATTATCCTCGATCTGGTAAGCGAAGATATTTCGTCCACGCTAGCAGAACAACAACTCGCGTATCACCAATCATTACTATCTTGGCAGAAAGAAAATGCTAACAAAAAAAGGGAATGAGCCCTTAAGAAGGAGGGACTGAGTCCTTGGGAAGGACTCAGTTCCTAATCTCTAAAAGTTGATATTTTCTTGACTATTATTCTTCCACCACGTCCCCCGCCGCTACTGTAGTGAATTTCAATCCATCTCCGCTAACTTCCACCTGAATAGTATCCCCTTCTTGAAAATCACCGCTAAGCATAGCCAGCGCCAGGGGATCCTGGAGTTCTTTCTGGATGGTACGTTTCAGCGGGCGGGCACCGTAATCGGGGTCAAAACCCTGCTCGGCCAAGTATTCCTGCGCTTTCTGACTGACTTCCAGTTTATAACCCTGGGCCCGGACCAGTTCTTCAACCCGCTTGAGCTGAATGCCAACGATCTCCTGGATCTCCTCCCGGTTGAGAGGATGAAAATGAACGATCTCATCCACCCGGTTGAGAAACTCAGGCCGAAAGATCTGCTTTAAGGCCTTTTCTGTAATCTCGACCGTCTGTTCCTCACTCAGATCCTGGGACCAGACTTCACTGCCGACATTGCTGGTCATGATCACAACCGTATTCCTGAAATCTATCGTCCTGCCCTGGCCGTCAGTTAACCTGCCATCATCCAGAAGCTGCAGCAGTGTGTTAAAGACCTCCGGATGAGCTTTTTCGATCTCGTCAAACAAAACGACACTGTAAGGGCGCCTGCGGACCGCTTCTGTTAGCTGGCCGCCTTCTCCGTAACCTACATAACCGGGAGGTGACCCAATCAGTCGGCTGACGGTGTGTTTTTCCTGGTATTCGCTCATATCGATCCTGATCATGGCATCCTGGTTATCAAACAGGAATTCCGCCAGTGCCCGGGCCAGTTCTGTTTTTCCCACACCGGTTGGACCGATAAAGATGAATGAACCTATGGGACGATCCGGATCCTGGATGCCTGCTCGGGATCTGCGAACTGCATTGGCAACTGCCCGGATTGCTTCATCCTGTCCGATCACGCGCTGGTGAAGGCGGTCCTCTATCTGGAGCAATTTCTGGGTCTCACTTTCCATCAGGCGTGAAACCGGGATACCGGTCCAGCGTGAGATAACGCCGGCGATTTCCTCGGAGTCCACTTCTTCTTTCAGCAAGGCGCCATCGGCCTGGATCTCTCCCAGGCGGTCTTCTTTCTTTTTAAGATCTTCCACCAGATCCCTGAGAGTGCCGTACTGCAGTCTTGCTGCAAGCTCCAGATCAGCCTCGCGTTCAGCTTTTTCAATATCAACCCGGGTCTGGTCAATCTCCCGTTTTATCTGGCGGATCTCACTGATGACTTCCTTTTCAGTCATCCAGCGGCTCTGGAGCTGTTTTTGTTCCTCTTTCAGGTTGGCGAGTTCTTCCTTTAATTTTTCCAACCGGGTCAAGGATGATTTATCAGGCTCTTTCTTGAGAGCCTCCTGTTCGATCTCCAGCTGCATGATCTGGCGATCGACTTCATCCAGAGCGCGGGGTTTGGAATCGATCTCTGTCCGGAGGCGGGCAGCTGCCTCGTCGATCAGGTCAATGGCTTTATCCGGCAGCTGGCGGTCGGCTATATAGCGGTTGGACAGAGTGGCTGCTGCAATGACAGCCGGGTCAGTGATCCTTACACCATGATGAATCTCATAACGCTCCTTTAAACCGCGCAGGATGCTGATGGTGGATTCCACACTGGGCTCTTCCACCAACAGGGGCTGGAAACGCCGTTCCAGGGCAGCGTCGGATTCGATGTATTTGCGGTACTCATCCAGGGTGGTAGCTCCGATCATATGGAGCTCTCCCCGGGCCAGCATAGGTTTTAACATATTGCCGGCATCCATGGCACCCTCAGCCGCGCCTGCGCCAACCACAGTATGCATTTCGTCCACAAATAAAAGGATTTCCCCGGCCGCTGAGGTAATCTCCTGCAGGACGGCTTTCAGGCGTTCTTCAAATTCGCCCCGGAATTTTGCACCTGCAACCAGAGCGCCCATATCCAGCTGGATCAAACGTTTATTTTTGAGGCCTTCCGGAACATCACCGTTAACAATACGCTGGGCCAAACCTTCCACAATGGCAGTTTTTCCCGTACCAGGTTCACCGATCAAAGCCGGGTTGTTTTTTGTTCGCCTGGAAAGGATCTGGACCAAACGGCGTGTTTCCTGATCACGGCCGATGACCGGATCCAGTTTTCCCCGGCGGGCCAGGTCTGTCAGATCCCGGCCGTATTTTTCGAGGGACTGATAAGTCCCTTCCGGTGTCTGGTTTGTGACCCGCTGCGATCCGCGGATTTCCATTAATCCTTCCAGGACGGCATCCTTGGTTATACCAAACCCTTTCAGACGATCTTGTTCCTCGCTATCTATCAAGCCCAGCAAGATATGTTCAGTTGAGACATATTCATCCCCCATGCCTTTGGCATGGCGTTCAGCAGCCGCTAAAACATCGGCAGTTTTCCGGCTGATGCCCACACGCACATTTCCGCCATATACTTTCGGATGGGAGGAAATTTCTTTCCAGAGCTCCTGTTTGAGGCCGTCGGTGCTGCCGGCGATAGCCCGGACAACCGCGCTGACTGTGCCCTCACTCTCTTCAAGCAGGGCGTACAGCAGGTGGGCAGGTTCAATTTCCTGTTGATTTTGATCTTCAGCCAGCCGCTGGGCGCGCATAACTGCCTGCTGAGATTTTGAAGTATATTTTTCTAAGTCCATTTTTTCCTCTATTTTCTCCCCCACAGAGCAAGACAACCCGCTCGAGGGGTTGATATCACAAGCAATTATATAGTTTTATTCTTAGAATGGAATAAGATATTTATTAAAGGAAAGTATGAATAGGCAGGCCGTGAAAATGAATCCTGGCAGGTCTTCTGGTTAATGGACAATCACCTCAAACTCACCGTCACTCACCCTAACTTGCAGCGTCTCTCCGGAGCTGGCCTGGCTGACCTGGTAAACCGTTGAGCCGTCCTCAGCTGTCACGATAGCGTAACCACGTTTCAGGATTGCCTCTGGATTCAAGGCGGACAGCCTGGCCTGGTAGGCAAGGCACAGGTCCCGGGAAGTTTTAATGATCGCTCCCATCCCTCGATCCATCCGCCCGTTCAGTTCATCCAGGCGCTGGCGCCCGTTACTGATCTGGCCCAGCGGGGAAAGCCTGGCAATCCGGGCTGAAATATTCTCCATCTTCCAGCGCTGATCGGTAAGTGTGTTATGGACAGTACGTGCCAACCGGGTCCGGGATTCCCTCAAGCCAAGCCGCAGCTCAGATTGATCCGGAACTGCCAGTTCAGCGGCAGCGGTTGGAGTTGGTGCGCGCAGGTCGGCTACAAAGTCTGTGATCGTAAAATCGGTTTCATGCCCCACCCCGCTGATCACCGGCACAGGAGAATCAGCCAGGGTCCGGGCTACGTTTTCATCATTGAAGGCCCACAGATCCTCGATCGAGCCGCCTCCCCTGCCGATCAGGATCAGGTCTGGTTCCAGGCGGTACAACCTCTTCAGAGCGGCGCAGATCTCAGCGGGGGCGCTGTCACCCTGAACTGAGGAAGGCGATAATAGGATCTTCACCAGCGGGAAGCGTCGATTTATTGTGTCCTTCATGTCTTGAAAAGCAGCTCCCGATGGCGAAGTGACGATACCGATCCGGGTTGGCCAGGCAGGGATAGGACGCTTGCGGGCGGGATCAAATAAACCTTCCATTTCCAGCTGGGTCTTTAAGCGCTGGAATTCCTGGAACAGGGCTCCTTCACCCCTGGGGCGTATAAAATCAACATAAAGCTGATATTGGCCGCGCTGTTCGTAAACTCCAAGCACACCGTGAGCTTCCACCGCCAGACCATCCTGGAGAGCCGTTTTGATCTGCAGTGCCCGGTTTTTCCACATCACACATCGTAAAGAGGATGTCTGGTCTTTGAGGGTGAAATACAAATGACCCGAAGCAGGGCGGGACAGGTTGGAAATCTCACCAGTCACCCAAAGATCCTGCAGGTTGGCATCCGCCTCCAGAATTCCTTTCAGGTAGGTATTTACTTCTGCGATAGACCAGTAGCGCGAAATTCCCGGATCAACCGGTGCTGAAAACATAGAGCAAGTATACATGCTGGTATCCACTCTAACAAGTTTCGGAAGGCACCCGCAAGGGGGATATTCTTCCTTGCCCGGGCAAAGCCGGGCCTTCCTCTCTTGGGTGAACTGAAATAACACCCCTGCCCCCTGTGATACAATTTTTTTGCCATGGAAAAATCTGACCATATCAAGGATATTCTCAACTCTGTCCCGGACCAACCGGGGTGTTACCTGATGAAAGATCAGGCGGGCAAGGTGATCTATATTGGTAAGGCCATTAACCTGCGCCACCGGGTGCGGTCCTATTTCCACGCCAGTGCTCAAAAGAATCCCCGCACCAGCCAGCTGGTGGCCAATATCCACGATATCGAGTGGATCATCGTCAAATCAGAACTGGAAGCCCTGATCCTGGAAATGAACCTGATCAAGGAAAACCAGCCCTTTTTTAATGTCCAGCTCAAGGACGATAAACGTTATCCCTATATCAAGATCCATTGGGCCGATCCTTTTCCCAGGGTCAGCGTTACCCGCAAAATAGAAAAAGACGGTTCGCGTTATTACGGTCCCTACATCAATGTCTGGGCTGTCAATCAGACCCTGGACCTGCTGCGCAAGATCTTTCCCTATCTGACCTGCAGCCGGACCATCACCGGAGATGATCAGCGGGCCTGCCTTTATTACGATATTCAGCTTTGTACAGCGCCTTGCATTGGACATATCAGCCAGGAAGATTACCGGGATATGATCAAGGAATTGGGCGCATTCCTGAATGGCAGAACAGAAAACATCAGCGCCCGGCTGGAAGAGGAAATGCGCCAGGCCTCGGCGGATCTGAAGTATGAAAGGGCAGCCCAGATCCGCGATCAGCTGGATGCCATCCAGCGCATCGTGGAAGAACAGCGCATTATCTCGACCCGATTCACAGACTCTGATGTGATTGCCCTGGCAGATCTTGAAAATGACGCCTGTATCCAGGTTTTTTTCATCCGGGGCGGAAAACTGACCGGGCGGGAATACTTCCTGGTGGAAAATATCGATCAAACCGCTGACCAGGATCTACTAACAGAAGTCATTAAGCAGTTTTATGATCAGGCGCCCACAATTCCCCCGGAGATCCTGCTGCCACGGGAAATTGAAGAGGCCAAGATCATCCACCAGTGGCTGAAAAGTCAGAGGGGCGGTAAAAAAGTAGAGCTGGTAGTTCCCAGGCGGGGCGAAAAGAAAAAGCTGGTCGCCATGGCAGCCGAAAACGCCGCTTCCATGTTAAAAGCACTCAAAACCCAGGAAAGATCTGAACAGGATCGGGCAGAAGGAGCACTGGCTGACCTGCAATCCCGCCTGAATCTCAGCTCTCCTCCCATGAGGATCGAGTGTTATGACATTTCCAATACCCAGGGAACCGCCCTGGTAGGCAGCATGGTGGTTTTCCTGGATGGCCGTCCCGAGAAAGCCCATTACCGCCAATTTAACATCCGTACAGTCCAGGGGCCGGATGATTATGCCAGTATGGACGAGGTCTTACGGCGCCGTTTCCAGCGCCTGGTTCTTTCCAGCGCTGAGGAGGCTAAACCCGGAGTAAAACCCGATCCATCCTTCGGCGCCCTGCCCGACCTGATCCTGATCGATGGCGGCAAAGGTCAGCTGAACCGGGCCGCTGCGGTATTGTCAGAATTCGATTTACTGGATACCATACCCATAGCGGGCCTGGCTAAGAAGTACGAGGAGGTCTTTTTACCCGGGAATGATTATCCAGTGCGCTTTGAAAAAGATTCCCCCGGCCTGCATTTGCTGCAGCGCTCCCGGGATGAAGCCCACCGGTTTGCCATCACAGCCCACAGAAAACGCCGCGCCAGAAAGGGATTGGAATCCAGCCTGGAAAAGATTCCCGGCATCGGTCCCTCCAGGCGCCGGGAACTGTTGAAAAAATTCCATACCATTCAGAATATCCGGGACGCGAGCCTGGAAGAACTCTCTCAAACACCAAAAATAACTCTCAAAATCGCTCAATCTATCAAAAAACACTTGGAATAATCTCCCTTCGTGCTACAATGAGCGAGAATTGAGATCGAAAATAAAACTCAGGAGACTTATGGTAAACAAGAAACGTCAAATCCGGACCCAGAAGATCATTATGAG
This sequence comes from uncultured Anaerolineales bacterium, assembly GCA_964627755.1. Classification (GTDB taxonomy): domain Bacteria; phylum Chloroflexota; class Anaerolineae; order Anaerolineales; family UBA11858; genus B10-G9. Next base: position 7,384 of record CAZVIH010000030.1, on the reverse strand, counting down.
CATCATCGGCATTTTCATCATCCTGGCCATGATCCTTTCGATGGTCCGCTTCTAAGATCTCAAACGATTTCCTCTCATTTAAATAATTCATAAGGAGCTGGGTATGGTTAAGAACAGATCCACTCTCTGGTACTGCGCCTTGATCGTCGGCTGGGGTTTTGACGTCCTGTATTGGAAAAAACCACTCGGGATTTCCTTTGCCATCCATGTCCTGTTACTGCTGGGCGCCCTGATTTTCCTGTCCAAAAAAGAAGGCAAACGCCTCTCTCCCAAAAGCCTGCCCCTGATCGGGTTGGCTTTGCTTTTCAGCATCCTGGGATTCATGCGGTCGGAACCTTTCACCCGCACCCTGAATCACCTGCTCTCTCTGGGTTTCCTGGGATTGTTAATCCTGTCCTATCAGGGTGGACGCTGGAAGGAATATAACCTGAGCGATTATATCGTGGGGGCATTCCGGCTCTTCACCAACGCCATCGGCCTGCCGTTCAAGTTGGCCACAGAGGCCAAAGAAGAAAAAGCAGGGATGGAAGAGAAGGAAGGCGGCGAAAAGAGCAAGGGAGCGGGTTGGAGAAAAGCCGCGCCCTACCTGCGGGGAATCCTGCTGGCGCTGCCGGTTGTGGCAATTCTGGCTGCCCTGTTATCCGAAGCAGATCCGATTTTCTCCAGGTGGCTGGGAGATCTGATCGAGCTTCTGCGCCTGGAAAAGCTGCCTGAGTACATTCTGCGCCTGGTTCTCATTGGGATCTGGACCTTCCTGCTGGCCGGGTTAATGTTGTACACCATCACTAAAAGCCGGGACGAAAAACTGGTTGGAATAGATCAGCCCTGGCCGCCCCGCTTCCTGGGATCTACGGAAACTACCATTATTATGGCGGCGGTCAACATCCTGTTCTTTGCCTTTGTGAGCATCCAGTTCAGATATTTCTTCGGAGGTGAAAAGAATATCGCCCTGGATGGATATACCTATTCAGAATACGCCCGGCGGGGATTTGGCGAGCTGCTGGCAGTAGCGTTTTTCACACTCTTTATCATCATGGTGCTGAGCAGCATCACGATCAGGAAAGAGAAGAAGGACCGGGTGGTATTTTCAGCCCTGACCGGCTTGATGAACGCCTTTATCGGGGTCATCCTGGTCTCCTCACTGCAGCGTTTGGCGCTTTACGAAGCGGCTTATGGATTCACACGCCTGCGGGCTTATTCCCACATTTGCGTGATCTGGATCGGGATCCTGTTCCTGGCCATCCTGGTGTTGGAGGTGGTGGGGAAACACCGCTTTTTCACCCTGGCTTCCCTGGCGGCAGTGACCGGATTTGTACTGACCATGAATACAGTCAACATTGATGGTTTTATCATTCAGCAGAACATCGAGAGATTATCGGATCAGGATGCGGTACTCGATACCTATCACCTCAGGACCCTTTCTGATGACGGCATCCCAACCTTGATCACCAAGGCTGATGACAAATACTTAACGGCCGAAGATCAGGAACTGATCGCGGTCATCCTGGCCTGCCAGGCAGATCACTACTCCGAATCAGAAAGAGGCTGGCTCAGCTTCACCCTCCCGCAGTACCTGGCTGAAAAGGCTATTGAGGAAAACAGTTCTGTCTGGGATGAGGTGAAATTGATAGAAGGCGAATGGGGAGAAAAATATTCCCTGGTGGATGATGTCGAATTCTACTGCAACAATCATTATGGCTGGGATTGAGTCCATCACCCTCGTCATTTGATCAATTCAAAAACTGGCTGAATATCATCAGCCAGTTTTTATGTTTTCAATTATCAATCGTGCTGAATTCACACCTTAAACAAGCCCAGCTGGTTTTTATTCACTCCCAGCTCATTTTCAGGGAGATCAAGATTGCGGGCGCACTCCCGGGCCAACTTTCGTTCAAAGGCCAAATCCCGCTCCAGGGCAACCCGCACAAAAGCCGATTTGGTGATCCCATAACTCTTGGCGGCCCTGGTAAGCTGGTGATCAAGGGTGTCGCTGATCTGGATCTGGATCTTGCGTGATTTTCCCGGAGTAGGGGCAACCATCTCAGGCTCCTTTGTGGACCGGCAGCGGCAGAGCGGATTGGGACTTGCGGTATTCCTCGATCCAGGGATCGGTCCGGAAGCGCAAGAAGTCCTTGTGATTCCAATCTGTGCAGCGCCATTTGCCGTGTTCTTTTTTATGATAGGTATGAACCATACAAACCGGGCACCAGGAGAATTTCAGTTCTTCTTCCTTCTTCATGATTACCTCGCAATTAAGACTGGTCTGCCAGCGGAGAGCCGATCATTTTTCCTCCGTATATTTCTATTAGTGCAAGTTCTGTGCCGTTTTCTGCCCTGATACCCCCGCCTCTGTCGGTCAGCACTTGATTATCCCCCAGAGATAGCGGTTTCCAGAAGACAGTAGACCGGCAAGTTAAACTTCCGATGTCTTCCAGGAACCCCGTTCTCAAACGATTTCCATCAAGACATCGGAAGTTTTCTCCCAGCTACCTGTCATTGCGGGGCGTAAGCGCAGCGAACCCTTCTGTCATCCGTCGCGGGTGCACTCAACACCCATCACTCTCCCGTTGACTTCAAAACACCCGCATGATAAAATCCACCTCGTTAGTGGGCGTGTAGCTCAATGGTAGAGCAGTGGCCTTTTAAGCCATTGGTTGGGGGTTCGAGTCCCTCCACGCTCACAGAGAAAAAACCACCTTTTTCAGGTGGTTTTTTTGTATCTGATATCAATTCTGGTGCAAATAGCTAAGACCCAATATAAACAATAGTCTAGATATTCTAGGTATTCCCCTCTGAAATAGGTAATTCCTAGAGAACCGAGAGGAAAAATCACTCCATTGTAGAACTATTAAGCCCATGATAGGTTAAAACTTAATCCATTTATGTACCCGTACAGGAAATAAACCATAATCCGCTTGGACGGGGGTTGGTCCCTCCGCTCTTGGCATCGGAATTGAGTGATGAGTGAATAGATATTACCCTCGCTCTTAAAATCCTGCCGGGCTCATATAAAAAAAAGGAAAAACAGGTTCGTTTTGCAGCAGGAATGGCCCGTTTCTTTTTTAAGATCCCCTTGTGTTGATGGAATAGAAGCAGCGAGCTCTTGCCGGTCTTCGAAGCCTCCAGATCGAATAGTTTACTTTCCGAAAAGTTGGTTATATAATCATGAGTGGGCACCCATGAAGTTAAGAAGCATATAAATTCACTGATATTGAACAATGGATAAGGAGTCCAACGATGAAGATCAGCAAGGCGCTTTGGGGAATTTCCTTCATACTGGGCGTAATGATCACCAGCAGCTGTGTCCCATCCGCGAAGACGCCTTTCTCTCCCTCCCAGGTGGACCTAGTACCAACCGAAACTCCCCTTACCGGGGGTTCTCTGGGGCAGGCTACACAACAACCCCCTGGTGTGGATTTCCAAGGGAGCGTCGATTTTATTTTCATTTACGCGATCTATCATCCAGGCGATATAGATTATTCGGTAAGCATCAATATTCCCTTTCATATCAACATAGATGACCCTCCTTTTACGGATATCATTGGCAATGACGGTTCAGCTGCGGTCTCGGCTGTAGAAGAGATGGAGGACTGCCCCATCAATATTGAAGAGACATTTAATATTAAAAACCTGGGAGGCAGTTTGATAACTGATGATCAGGGGAACCTCCTGCTTGATTTCACCTACCAGACCAATAATGTCGGGGAGTACTATATATCTTGTGATGATATCACCCTGCCTCTCGGGGGCAGCGAATGGAGTGAGAATGAAGTAACACTCCCCGCTGTTGATGGGTATGAATACATTCCAAGTCCGGAATCCCCCGTCATGTTTGTCCTTCACTTAGATACTCAGTCATAAGGGAAGCCCGTAAATCACCCCCAGAAACCAGACCTCAGCCGTTATGCTTTAGAACCTGGAAAGACACCTTTAAGCACCAGGTCACGGGTCCGATTCCATAAATGCTTATTACCCCATTCCCGGTGCAAATCCGGTGCATATATGGGGCAGGCTGCGCCTGCGATCGGGGACGGAGGACAGAAAACTGGGACAGATTACGCTTGCCAGAGAGTTAGAATACTTATATCGATGATTTAGCCCGCAGCTTGATTTGCTGACCGAAAACAAGCCCAAGCCTCTATTAATCTGCAAGATTATTGATCAGTTCGATTGATCCTTTAATGATCTCCAGCTTCACCCTGGTGAACAGAAAGCCAAATCCAAAAATAACGATTAACGCTGATGTCAGATATAAGGATCTTCCGCTCAATCTATCCAGCATTCCCAGGGCAATGAACAGGACAAAGGCAATAATAAATACCCCACCTAAAATAATCGTATTTCGTTTCACCCCCAATTGACGAATTTTAAGCAGGTCCAGATAATTTAACATTCTGGTGGGACTCATTTTCTTTACCTCCGCCTATGGATCTTGATTAGGGTAAACAAGGAGAGCCTTTAGGATCAAAATGAGCAGCCTGACGATTGAATGTGCGGCGGACGGTGGGGGAAACAGGAAAATCTCCAAATTTAGAGTCGTTTTAGGCTGCCGCGTACCATCTGGACGGGGTTTCATCCCGTCCGTCCGCTCCAGGCCGGGTTGGGCTGCGGTTTAAGTTTTCAGTACTTTGTCATAATTCCAATCCCTACTCGTAGGGAGTAATGAATTGATGCTTAGTTCGCTACTATTACACAGTTACGGCCTGCATCTTTGGCTTGATACAGTGCAGCATCGGCGGCTCTCAAGATGGCTTCCCCGGTTGCCCCATTCATGGGAAACACTGCCACACCTATGGATAGAGTTACCGTCTCGAGGATCTGATCTTGAAAGGGTATCTGCAAGTTCCTGATCTCCTCCCGCATACTCTCGGCCCGCCTTTGGGTTATTTTCTGCGAAGCTTCGGGTAGAATGAAAACGAATTCCTCACCACCGTAGCGACAGGCAGCATCTGATGCACGGACGCACTTTCGTAAAAAGTCTCCCGTCTGGGATATAACCGCGTCGCCCGCCGCATGGCCATGGATGTCATTAAATTGCTTGAAATGATCGATATCCACCATGATGATACCGATCGGATATTCTTTGCGAACGGCTCGAATTATTTCAAGCGCCAAGATCTCTTCCATATAACGCCGATTATAAAGTCCTGTTAGCGGGTCGCGGACAGACAACTCGCGCAGCAGCCCTTCACTCTCACCGAGCTGCTCTAGGTAGCGATGACGGAGGGCGGTCGCCAAAACGACCAGCACACCAACTGTCAGGATGAAGACTAACGCATTCAGGTTATTCGAAGTGGAAATACTCACTCCAAATATGGGGAGCAGCAACAAGCCAACTATCGTGACAAAGAAGATGGCTGCAGTAGCGCGTGCCGAGAGGAACAGACTGCCGATTAACCCACTCAGGATCAGAAAATAAAGATATTGAGGATCCTGCGGTTCAAATATTACTATCACAAAGGTTCCACTAAACATAATGCCGACTGTCAACAATTCCGCCCATAGGTAGTATCTGGTTCGGCTCAGGCCATACACAACAGCCAGCAGCAGAGAAACGGCCAGTGTGATCCAACGGAATGTAATTCCCACTATATCTTGCTCCTCCGCTTTGCTGAATAAACCGAGCAGCGACAAGGTTAATGTAAGCAAGCCAAGGATCATAAGTACGAGCAACATTGCCATTAGGAGGCGAATTTGATACTGGTCCTCGCGCTTATCCATTAAAGCAGAGGGCTCGGTCAGCCAGCGCCATAGAGTGGCGAATGTACGCAGCTGGCGTCGGGTTTTCGGGGGGGCATAAGGCTTTTTGTAATCTTTCATCTTTAATAGATAATCAAAAGAGATATAACCGAGCAGTGCGAAGAAGCTCCATCAAAAAAGCAATCCAACGGTAGAGCTTTGCGAAGCACCCTGGCGGGGTACCCGGAACCGTGTAGGCATAATGACATACCCCCATTATTTATACTTCTTTTAATTTTAGTCTAAACAGCCGAAATTGGATAGTAGGAACCATAATCGTCTCTGGCACGGGTGGTCTATAACCCAAAGAGCTGTGAGATCCGAGAGTGATGTATTCTTTCCTCCGCATCTCTATCAATATTTGAGCCTCTTTCGAAGTATAAAAGATTTCTCCAGGCAGCAATTCTTCCCTCATTTTTCCATTGAAGGATTCGATCTAGCCGTTTTCCCAGGGGCTGCCCGGCTCAATAAACAGCGATTGGATCGGTTTATTTGTATTCGATCTGGCCAGACCAGACCCAGCCGTTGATATCTTCTGACCAGCTGTGCTTTCTGGCCAGGATCCAGTACCCGCTTCCTTCCGCTCCCGGAGGAGGCGAACCATCTCTACGTTGGGATTGGGTGAAAATGGATTCGTCAGCCGCCAGGGTATAGATCATACTTCCGCCCCGGTCGGGGAGATCGCTGTAAAGGGATGTTTCGTTGGTTGCCTTTGCCAGGGTAGGAATATCATCACACTTCCCGTGTGTAGTTACCTCTTCCTTTTTAACGACAAAACTTGGTCCGGAGGAGCCGTAGGCAGTGAAATAATAACTTTCACTTTGATAGAGAACAACCAGGGAGGTCGGGGGAACCAGGGTGTGCAGGGCTTCCGTGAACTCAGAATCGGTATACCCGTTGATCTCTGTCAGAGGGGTGAAGAAACAGAGCGGGAAATCCCACAACTCACGTTGATCATACTTGGTCAGGCAGTCGTTACCCTCAGATGTGAGTGCCAACAGCCGGTAATCCACCCAGCCCAGCGGCTGGCCGTCCTCAAGCAGCAGGGTATAAGTTGGCTTGGTGAGCACTGCCGGGTAAGGCTTCCCCGGCTCCATAGTGGGTAAAACATGGTAGGGATCGATAAACGGTGCCGGGTTGATCCGGACTCCGCTCTCCGCGGCGGTGAAGATGCAGTCCGGAAGGCTGACCGCATTCCAATCAGTAGTAGGATTGGGCGCAGGAGATATTAAAGTGGGTTGATTAGACTCGGCCGGGGAAGGTGTCGCAGTTGGGGTGGGAGTGATAGTGGGACTGGGCCTGGTGCTGGTTGTGGCTGTGGAGGTTGGTGGGAGTTCTGTCCAGGTGGGGGGAAAAACGACCTTGGTCCTGGTAGGAACCGGGCTGTTGGTGGGCGGGGGAGCAAATAAATCCAAGGAAGCACAACCAGTCAATGGTATCAGGATCAGAACGACCAAAATCCAGAGTGTTGATCCAGATTGGGTGAGGAACCGATCAGGTTTGAGGATCCAGACTTTTCTTTTTAATCCCATAATCCACCCCATATCTGCATTTAGGATTGTCATCCGGTACTACAATATACTCAAATTTTAACACGTAGTAAGACCTGGACAAGAAAAGCTCATCAGGTGATTAGTGAATTTGG
>CAZVIH010000029.1:0-11650 GCA_964627755.1 uncultured Anaerolineales bacterium | reverse complement strand
GCCAATCTGGATCAGCTGGGATTAGTGGAAGGGGTGGATTGGTGGAGAGCAGCCTGATACTTAAGTACTAAGTTGTAAGTAGTTATTTGACTAAGAGGACAGTATTCAGAATCCAGGATGCAGACAAAACCGTCTTAGGTCTTCCATCCCCCGTTCTTTTTCCCACCGTCTCCCATCCCCCGTTCCGAGCGTAGCGATTATCCCCCTTCCTCCATCGCCCGTCCCCGTCGTAGTTTACTCCACCACCTCAATTTGAAGGCTGAAATCTGCCGAGTCCCCTGAGATAGAATAGACATCCAGATAATATCCCTGTGAAACCGGCACGACAAAATCGTTGATGGAGCTCGACTGGACTTCATAGCGCTGGTAAGGCTGGCCGTCATTTGCTCCGATCAGCGCCAGGGACAGGCCCTCTAAAGCAGGAGAGCTGAGCTGAACATTGAGCTTTGTACCCGCTTCCAGTTCTATCTGGTAGCGCACCCGGGTTGGAGCGGCTGGGTGGAACTGATCCAGCACATCCAGGTAGCCCGGGACAGTTTTAGGATTGTCCCCAGCCGCCATATTCACGATCGCTGGTACTTCCAGGGAAAGAAAATAATCCAAATCAACCGGGCTGGTCAGTGTGACCTGGTAAACCCCGCTGCGGGGTAGCTGAAGGGCCTTAGAAGAGGCACCCTCAGAAAAAGAGGTCAGGGTAGTCCCACCGTCCAGGTCACGGATCTCAAAATAAGCCTGATTGGTTTCGGATGAGACCACTGCGATCAGGGTCTGGCCCTGTCCGGCCTCGAGTGTGAAGGTTTGCTGCTCCCCGGCCTTGAGATCACCCTTGAGATAGGCCATCGTGCCTCCCGGTTTGAACTTGATCTCGGAAGGAGGGGCAGGCAGGGTATCCGAAGTGGGGCTGATGGTCTCCAGAGGCAAAGGAGTGAGAGTGATGGTCTCCGTGGCTGCGGGAGTGGGCGCGGTTTGGGTCTCCTGGATGGAATGCTCCAGCGCCTGCTGGGTGATGGTTGCCAGCAGGTTGAGGTCCTGGGTGGGCGGGATTTGGGGAAGCTCCGGCGCCCGGCCGAAAGGCAGATTACAGCCTGTCAGCGCAGTGCTTGTCAGCAAGATCAAAATAAGAGTCAAGGAGAATTTTGTGTTCATTTTAGAGGATTGTAACATGGGAGCCACGTAAGAAGTAAGTTGATTAAGGACCCAACCAGCCTGGGATTCATTTGGAAAGACTCTGAAAAATTTCAAATACCAGAATTTATTCGCTTTACGACTTACAACTAACGCCTTACTCTTTTCCCTGTCCTGAACGGATACCTAGTCCAGTCACTGGGAAGGTATCGAATGATCCTCCTTCTCCTTACCCGGAGGAGTTGTGGTAAGATTTTTGTTCGGGAAAGATATTAAAAGGAACAAATCAGCATGAAATTAGCCATATTTGGAGCGACCGGCAGGACCGGTCATGAAGTTACAAAACAAGCCCTGGCAGCAGGGCACTCGGTCACAGCCTTTGTGCGCAATCCGGAACGCCTGGCAATAGAGGATCAGAATCTAACGGTCTTGACTGGCGATGTTTTGGATCCCAAAGCCGTCTCGGAAGCCATCCGGGGGCAAAACGCCATCGTCTGCGCTCTGGGCGGAGGACAGGATCTGAAAAAAACATCCGTCCGAGCAACAGGTACAGCCAATATCATCCAGGGCATGAAGGAACACAAAGTCAGCAGGCTGGCTGCCGTTACAGCAATGGGCACCGGGGACAGCTGGGATAGCTTATCTTTTGTCAACAAGCTCTTTTTTGCGACAGTGTTGAAAAGCGCCCGGGCGGATCATGAAGCCCAGGAGGCCGAGATCAAAAAGAGCGGTCTGGATTGGACCATCCTCCGCCCCAGCGGGCTGACCGACAAGCCCCACACAGGGATCTATGAGTACGGGGAAAACATCCCGGCCGTCAGCTCCACCATCGCCCGGGCCGACGTGGCTGACTTGATATTAAAAGCCCTGGGAGATGACCAGCTGATCGGCAAAACACTGACCATCTCCAACTAAGGCTCACCTGGATTAATAATAAAAGGATCGCTCTTGATATCTGCAGAGCGGTCTTTTTTGACGGGTGATTTTATCATCCCAGATCACTTAGGGCTGATCTCCTCAAGGACTTCACCCAAGCGTTCGATCTCGGCCAGGGTGTTGTAATGGGCGGCGCCGATGCGCACCATGCCGCCCGAATCTTCCACACCCAACCTCTCGGTGGCGCAGATGGCATAATAGTTGCCGTCCCAAACGAAGATATTTCTCTCATCCAGGAGCCTGGCAAGCTGATGGGGATGGACCCCTTTCAGATTGACCGCAATCGTGGGTACCCTTTCCTTCACATCCTGAATATCGTCCAGACCGTAGATCCGCAGACCAGGGACCTGCCCCAGGGTTTCGAGCAGCTTTTGGGAAAGCTGATATTCATAGTCCTGGACTGCAGCCAGCCCCTGTTTGAGGTGCAGTGCCCGACCTTTAAAATCTCCCTCAAAACGGGATTTATATTCTCCGCCGTACTCGGCCCCAATCCATTCAAAATATTCCAGCGCTCCCAGGACACCGGCAATGCCTTCAAAGCTGGGGGTGCCGGTCTCAAACTTCCAGGGCAGCTCGTCTGAAGCGGGGCGCACTTTATAAGCCATCAATTCATCCAACAAGTCATAACGTCCGTAAAGGACCCCGATATGGGGCCCGTAGAACTTGTAAGCCGAACAGACCAGGAAATCCACATCCAGATCCTGGACATCGATCGGCCCGTGAGGCGCATACTGGACCGCATCCACATAAACCAGAGCCCCGGCCTGATGGGCCATTTCGGTCATTTTTTTAACCGGATTGATCGTGCCCAGGGCGTTGGAGGCATACCCCAGGGCCACCAGTTTTGGTTTTTTGTCCAGGGCTTCCTGGTAGGAATCCATCAGCAGCCGACCGTCTTCCACATCAAAATCGACCCAGGATACCTGACAGCCCCGGTCTGCTGCAATCAGGGTCCAGGGGGTGATATTGGCATCATGGTCCAGGCGGGTGACCACAATGCTGTCGCCCGGGTCCAGGGTTCTGGCGATCGAGCGGCTGAGATTTAAGGTCAGGCTGGTCATGTTGGGGCCAAAGGTGATCTCTTCCGGGCGGGGGGCGTTGAGGAAATCCGCTGCCGCCTGGCGGGCCTGGGCGATCACAGCGTCCGACTCGCGACTGGTGGCAAAGACCCCTTCATGGTTGGCGTTGGTGTTAACCAGGTAATCTGTGATCCGGTTCAGGGACCTTTGTGTAATTTGGGTCCCGGCCGGGTTATCCAGGAAAATCGCCTGGCGTTTTAATCCGGGGAACTGATCTCGAATGGTATGGGGGTCAAGAGGCATATGATCTCCTGGTAGTAAGTAATTGGTTTCAAGCCCTAGGGACAGGCACTTTCCTCTATTATATATAAGAATATCGGTTTGAACGAAAAATGTTAGGAGGATGGTGTAAAGCGATTTGATCTCAGTGCCATTATCAGACCAGGGTCCGATCCCGATCTATCAGCCCCTGATTCGACTTACTTCTTATGATTTACAATTTACACTCTAGTAAACACTCACCTTTAAACCAGAAGAGGGTGCCTGTATCACATACAAGTACCCTCTTCTCACGATAAGCCCGGTGGGACTCGAATCTCTCACCACTGGCCGAAGAAAAGTGGAATAAGAGAAAAAAAGGATCCCGCCCTTCAACAGGACCGGATCTTTTTTTATGACAAATGGTGAATTTTATGAGAATCTAGCGGTTCGTCAGTACTAGGCGATCTCCTGCAGCTGACATTTGATGTAGTAATAGTATTCTTTCTCCAAATGCAGATATTCACCCTGCCAGGTTTGCGGCTCATCAGAGAGGGAACATGTGTCGGCAATATACTCATCCGACCAGCGCCAATTACGAGCGTCCTTTTCATTATCAATGAAATCAGGCACATAAAGCTTGCACAGGGTGACATAATGCCCCACACCCTGCCGGCGATAGGTGATGATCCAGCGTCCGGTCGAAGCCGCAACACGAGTACACTCTTCTATGCCCAGGCTGCACTGAATATATGATCCGTCCCCTGGTTCGATTGCAGTCTGTTCAACCCCCTGGCTGGATCGCTCGGTTTTAGCGGACACGGCGCTCGCTCCAATCAGGGATAACACCAGAAAAAATGCAATGACCTTTGAAGCCTTGACGAATTTAGACATATTTACCTCCGGATCAACATTCTGTGTGATCCATATACTGAATAAAATGATTAGCAGTACTTAGAAATCTGGATAATATAGGAAGACCTGAGCTAAAAAACAGCCCGGTCGGGAGGCTGTGAACTCTTGATACTGAAGGCGTTGAAGGATGTAGAAAGGATACCTCAGGGCTTTCATTGTAGCCCTTCTCGTGAGTCTGCAGCTTACATATTAGATATGGACCGCAATCGGAAACCCTCCGGCTCCGAGCTGGATCTATCAGTCCCTGATTCAACTTACATCTTACGATTTACAATTTACACTCTAATAAACACTCATCTTTACGCAAAAAGAAGGTGCCTGTGTCACCACAAGTACTCTCTTCTTACGATGGGTCTGGTAGAAATCGAACCCCCACCTCTAACCCTCCTAGTATAAACGGATAATAATGGTAGACTATGGATGAAACCTAGTCGACAAGGAAATCCCTATGAAAATCTTCTTAACCGGCGGGGCGGGTTATATCGGATCGATGGCGGTCAGGAAATTGCTGGAAACCGGGCACCAGGTGACGGTTTACGACTCCCTGGTGACGGGCTACCGCCAGGCGGTCCCTACAGACGCCAAATTCATCCAGGGGGACCTGGGCAACCCGACAGATATAGCCGCGGCGTTGGCAACAGAACCCTTCGAAGCTGTGATGCACTTCGCGGCCTTTATCGAGGCCGGGGAAAGCATGAAAAATCCCCCCAAGTTCTATCAAAACAACCTGATGAACTCGGTTTACCTGATCGACGCCGCCACCAAAGCCGGAATCAAAAAATTCGTTTTGTCCTCCACGGCCGCGGTCTACCAGTCCAGCGACCAGCCCCTCAGTGAGGATTCCCCCCTGGGGCCGGTGAACGTCTACGGCCATACCAAGTTGATGATCGAGGAGGTGCTGGAATTCTACCGCGAGATCTTCGGGCTGCACTACGCCGCCCTGCGCTATTTCAACGCCGCCGGCGCCTTGCCCGACCAGGGTGAAGCCCATCAGCCGGAAAGCCATTTGATCCCGCTTGTGCTCCAGGTCCCTCTGGGGCAGCGCCAGAAGATCAAGATCTACGGCACCGACTATCCAACCCCGGACGGCACCTGCATCCGGGATTACATCCACATCAGCGACCTGGTCTCGGCCCATCTGCTGGCCCTGGATGCTCTGGTGAGTGAAGAAAAACTGGTTTACAACCTGGGCAATGGAAGGGGTTACTCGGTGCGGGAAGTGATCGAAACCGCCCGGAAAGTGACCGGGCACCCCATCCCGGCTGAGGAAACACCACGCAGGCCGGGTGACAGCCCCCGCCTGGTAGCCTCCTCGGACAAGATCAAACGCGAGCTGGGCTGGGAACCGAAAATACCAGCTCTCAAGGACATTGTAGAGTCAGCCTGGATTTGGCATCAGGGGCATCCGAATGGATATGAGTAGGCGCTTATGCGCCTGACAGAAGGCGGGGGATGAAGGACCAATAAACAGATCCTCGTAGAGGCGATCCGATGGGTCGCCCGCTTTCTTCTTAAGATGGACCGATCGCATTCTGTCCTTGCCAGGGGACTGAAAGAAGAGGATTCCCCGCTCCCGCCTGGCAATGACCTATATTTAACAGCAAACTTCCGAAGTCAGGTCAGGATCAGCATCATGAGGCTTTACCCTGAAGACTTCGGAAGTGGACATCTTAATCTACTTACCACTTACCTTTCACTGTTTACTTCCTCCGGAACCAGACCGAATACACCCCCAATCCTCTCCCGCCTGGCAGTGACCTACATTTAACAGCAAACTTCCGAAGTCAGGTCAGGATCAGCATCATGAGGCTTTACCCTGAAGACTTCGGAAGTGGACGTCTTAATCTACTTACCACTTACTTTTTACTGTTTACTGTTTACTTCCCTCGGAACCAGACCGAGTAAACACCCAAACCGATCCCGCCCAGCAGTAAAAGTGCACCCATGATACCCAAAAGCGGAGTGCTGCCGCTGCTTTGTGGCAGGGTTTCGTTTTCATTGATCACTACCGATCCCGCCTGGGCGCCAAAATTCAGGTAGGTGGAATCTCCGGCCACCAGGGTGATGGGGGCATTCAGGGATGTGGTGGGGTTGTAGCCTTCCGGGATAGCCACGCTGACGTTGTAATCCCCTTCCACCAAGGTATCCCGGCACAGGTAATCCAGAGTTTCTGAATCCGGATCGTGGACTGGCGTATCATCGGTGAATGAAACCGATCCATCGCGGTTGCTGATATTGATAGCGCCACCCGCCAGGCTGATCTCTTCTTCCTGGCGCATGCTGTCCCCGTTCAGATCCTCAAAGAGCAAAACACACAGGGTGCCATTGCCTGGTATAGGTGTAACACTGGGTTCAGCTGAATATTCTGTTGCTGCCGGCGCCGGAGTAGGCTGTTCACCAGCCGGTCCACCCAGTCCCAGGAATAACTGCATGCCAACGTAAACGATATCTTCCGCATCCAGGAAATTCAGATCGCGCAGATCGGCCACATCAATGCCCGCCACGGCGGCGATGCGCCACAAAGTATCCCCTTCCTGCACGACATAGACAATCCTGCCGTCCGTCCCCGGTGTGGGAGTGGGGAAATTGGTCATCTGGGGATTAGGCGCGGCCATCACTGATGTCCTGTTCGGCAGCGATAGAGCCAAACCGCCCATTACGACCAGGCCAACCAGGATCAGGATCCAGGGAGATTTCTTCATGCCATTCATTATACTCCATGTATAATATCAGGTACAGCACCCCAAAAAAACAGCCCCTGAGAAGGGCTAAAATTGTGGTAAAAAGGGGTGATGAACAGACCCACTCCTCAGGAAGAAATATGACCCAATATGAAGCAGTCATCGGTTTAGAAATCCATATCCAGCTCAACACCAACAGCAAGATCTTTTGCTCCTGCAAGGCTGATTCCTGGGGTGATCCACCCAATACCAATATCTGCCCCGTTTGCACCGGACAGCCGGGTGTTTTACCCGTCCCTAACCAGGCTGTGATAGAAAAAGGCGCTCGTTTGGCCGGGGCCCTGCACTCGGAGATCCTGCCGGTTTCCTATTTTGACCGCAAGAACTATTTTTATCCAGATCTGCCCAAGGGCTACCAGATCTCGCAGTACGACATCGCGATTGGCAAAGGCGGTTATGTGGATCTGCCCCTGGAAGATGGCACCACCAGGCAGGTGAGGATCGAAAAACTGCACATCGAAGAGGATGCCGGGAAGACCATCCATAAACCCGGGCGCCGGCTGCTGGATTTCAACCGCTGCGGCGTTCCCCTGGTGGAAATGGTCACCAGCCCGGACCTGCGCTCCGCAGATGAAGCAGCCGCTTTTATCCACTACCTGAGAAAACTGGCCCGCTGGATCGGTGTCTCGGATGCCGATATGGAAAAAGGCAAAATGCGCTTTGACGCCAATGTCTCCATCCGGGAAAAAGGAGCCACCATCCTCAATCCCAAAACCGAGATCAAGAATATGAACTCGATCGAACACGGGCGGGAAGCCATCAAAGCCGAGATCAAGCGCCAGATCAAGGAAGTCGAAGCCGGGGGGATTATAAAATCCTGGACCCTGGACTGGAACGAGGAAACCAAGACCCTCTCTAAAATGCGCTCCAAGGAAACCGAGGCCGATTACCGCTACTTCAAGGAACCCGACTTGCTGCCAATCACTCTCGATCAAGAAAAGATCCAGGAACTGCTGGAAAGCCTGCCGGAACTGCCTCTGGCTCGGGAGATTCGTTTCACCGAAGAATATCAGATCTCCTCCAAAGAAGCCCAATTATTGACCCAGGACCGGTCTCTGTCTGATTATTTTGAAAAACTGCTGGGAGAATATAGCGGAAAACCAAAAATTGCAGCCAACTGGCTGATCAACGACCTGCTGGGGTTGATGAACGACCTGGGCCTGGCTATCGATGAATTATTCCTGACCCCTGATAAGCTAGCCCAGATCATCACTTTGGTGGATGAAGGATCGATCAACACCAGCACCGGCAAGGACCTGGTCCGCAAAACCCAGGAGCAGGCCAAAGACCCCCGAATGATCGTCGAGCAAGAAGGGCTGGCCCAGCTGACCGACAGCGGAGAGATCGAAGCGATCTGCCAGGAAGTCATCGCTGCCAACCCGGACCAGGTGGCCCAGTACCAATCTGGAAAGGGCGGCGTGATCGGCTGGTTGATCGGCCAGGTCATGGCTCAATCGGGCGGCAAAGCCGATCCCCAGGCTGTCCGGGTAACGCTCCGGAAGCTGCTCAGCTGATAGACAAATAAAGAGAATCTAATCTTCGATGACTCCTTTTGAATAAAATCTAATAAGGATTAAGTTGCCGGATCCCGATCTCTATCTGGCTTCTTCCATTTCCCCCTCAATTCTGCTCGGGGGCAATCTCAGAATGACATTATATGAACCACAAATATCCCTGGAGATAAACCTTGCTTGAACGCCCGTCCCCGGGCGTTTTTTTATATACCTCACCGGGGATGCTTCGGTGAGCAAAAGCTGAGACTGCTGCGGAGCTGTGCTTCCTCGCACTGACAGATTAGGCTCCCGCGGCAGAATTTAATTCACTTACACCAAAAAAATCTCGAATTTCAACCAAAACCCGCCAGTAAAGATCCCTTTCAGGGCATTTTTCATCTATTTTCACCCGAAAAACAGTGAAATCTTGTGGAAATATTAAGATTATTGAAAATTATATTGAATTTTCTTATTTTACCCCTTGACAAACTTAATTTTTTTGATATACTGTAATCAATAATCAATAAGTAATAGGAGAAAACAATGTTTACAGTAAATTTAGAATACCACCGAATCCAGCGGGACGAACTGATCAGGCAGGCTGAAGCTTACCGCATCGCGAAGTTGGCCGCGGGGCCCAGCGACTTGATCTCCAGCATAAAATATGCTCTTGGCAAGTTAATGATCCTCTCTGGTCGGCAGCTTCTGTCCCTTTCGGCAGCCAGTCGATAATGTTTTGGGAATAAGAATAATCAGAAACGGAGATTACGATGAATATGTACACTGCAAACATCAATGATTTCAAGATCAAACGGGACGAACTGGTCAGACAGGCAGAAAAATACAGGCTGATCCAGGCCATAAAAAAGGGCCATTCCCCATCCTCCCCATTGGCCAGAGCTTTCAGGAAAACAATCAGCCAACTGCTTTCTATCTAAATAATCTCAGACTTACTGTAAACATAATAAAAGACCCGGGAGGAAATAATTACCTCCGGGGTCTTTTGTTTAAATCAATCAGGATCAATCCAGGATCTGCTGCGACATCATTGTTAATTCCACCCGTTTGGTCCAGCCCAGGCTTTCCCAGAATTTTTGACCTGCTTCATTATCCTCAAAAATAAAGAGGTGGCATTTCTGGATCCCAATCCGGGTCAGTGCGAACATGCAGCGGCTGACCAGAGATTGTCCCAAGCCCTGCCGGCGGTAATCAGGATGCACCATTAAATGGTGGATGTAGCCCCGCCGCCCATCATGGCCGCAGAGCACTGTGCCTATCAGTTTGCCCTCTTTCCAGGCTGTGTAGCTCATGCCCGGATTCCTTTCCAGGAATTTTTCAATACTGTGATGGGAATCGGCATTACTGAGCCCGATATGATCGCTTTTCTCCCACAGACTGTAGATCTCCTGGTAATCATCGATACTCATTTCGTGAATATTTATGGTCATTTCCCCTCCTCTCCCGGAGGAACGATCACTCGTAGGAATAAAAACCGCGTCCGGTCTTTCGGCCCAAATGCCCGGCAGCCACCATCTTGCGCAGCAAATATGCCGGCCGATATTTATCCTCTCCCAGATCTTCCTGCAATACTTCCATAACTGATAAAACCACATCCAGGCCGATTAGATCCGCCAGTGCCAGCGGTCCCAGGGGGTGGTTCATCCCCAGCTTCATAACCTCATCAATAGCTTCTGCTGTTCCGACACCTTCCTGGAGAGCAAAAACAGCTTCATTTAACATCGGGCATAAAATCCGATTTGAAATGAAGCCCGGGGAATCAGCGGATTCAACTGGAACTTTGCCCATCAGTTTTGCTGCTTCCATTACGGCCGAGGTGGTCTCATCCGAGGTATCCAGACCGCGGATCACTTCCACCAATTTCATCAAGGGCACCGGGTTCATAAAATGCATCCCGATCACCTTTTCTGGTCGGCTGGTTGCTGCGGCAAGTTTTGTCAGACTGATCGAGGAGGTATTGGATGCCAGAATTGCCTCAGGCGGGGCTTTTTGATCCATCTCCTTAAAGATCTTCTCTTTAACTGGATAGTATTCCGTCGCCGCTTCAATGACCAGCTCGGCATCCTCGATGCCCTGATAGGTTTGGGTGGTCTTGATCTGGAGTGCGCTTTCCCTGGCTTCCTTGTCGATCCGTTCTTTCTGGAAAAGTTTTTCCACTGAAGCCTGGATTACTTGTTGTGCTTTTTCCAGCTGGGTCGCTTCCACATCCATCATCGTGACCTGGAATCCAGATATCGCAGCAGTCTGCGCGATCCCATTCCCCATCGTACCTGCACCTACCACAAAGACCTTTTCCATTCTTTTCACCCTCCCTTAGAGATTATCAATTACCTGGATGGATCAATTGCTCAGGTCAATATCGGATATCAAATATTTAGTTAAACCCGCTGCAACACTAACCTACCAGGCCGCTGCGATCTTCTGATATGTATCTTCCAGGGTTTCCGGAAGCACCCGAACGTCTCCAACCGAGGTCATATAATTGGTATCCCCAACCCAGCGGGGCACAATATGCCAATGAAGGTGTTTCGGGATCCCTGCTCCGGCTGCTTCACCCATGTTCAGTCCCACGTTGAACCCCTCTGGATGATAGGTCTGGTCCAGAACTTTCAGGGCATGGTTGATCAGCTCCATCATCTCAGATCTGGTTTCTTGATCCAGGTCTGCCATTTTTTCCTGATGCTCCAGCGGCAAGATCAGTAAATGGCCGGTGGTATATGGATAACGGTTCAGGATCACAAAAGCTTTTTCCCCTTTAAAAAGGAGGTTATGTTCCGAAAGCTCAGAGCCTTCCAGAGCAGCGCAAAAAGGGCATTGATCTGCTTTGTGATTGTTTTGAATATATTTCATACGCCAGGGAGACCAGATTATTTTCATATTGGGTTTTCTTTATGCCAGGTACAGTTTATTTTAGCAGAAAATATTTTCGATTGGCTCTTGACAAACTAGAATATCTGTTCTATATTAGAACAACCGAACGCTTGTTCTATCTTTTTACTTCTCAGGAGGTACATTATGTCCGCTCACAGCATTCCTTTTATACCAGAACGAGTCCAGGTTAAACGCGGAGTAGTTTATGGTCTGTTGATCATCACCGCCCTGGTCGCCTTCGAGATCTTCAACTTCAGCACCACTGATTTTGCGC
>CAZVIH010000028.1:0-10267 GCA_964627755.1 uncultured Anaerolineales bacterium | reverse complement strand
GCGAGAGTTAGGTTGAGATCAAATATCTGAAAATCTGACTGTATCCTTGCTCCTAATGCAATTCTCGAACACAAAGATTCTGATTGGATCACGCTCTTCACCTGTGAAAGTTACGGTGAATACTGGGGCGATTATGGATTCTGCCGCAGGGCCAGGCAGCGCTTGTGGATCTAGGCCTGATTAGTAAGATTCCTGTGAGTTCAAAAAAGCCCTGCATTCTTGATTGCAGGGCTTTTTTTATGGAACAGGCAGCAGCGGTCATGAAAATGCTTATGTTATACTAATCTGAAATCAAAACAGGAGTATTGATCCATGTATAAAATCTCAATTGAATTTTGCGTTCCTTGAAATTACCATCCTAGAGCTTTCAGTTTGGAAGCCGCATTTAAAAAACAATACCCGGATATCATCTCTGATATTGAGTTGATAGAATCCTCCGGAGGAGCTTTTGAGATCAGGGTTGATGGCGAATTGATCTATTCAAAATTGGAAACCGGCCGCCATGCGGACCCACCGGAAATATTGGGTTTGTTTAAAGCATATATTGAGGAGTAAGCTGAATGACTGCAAAAAAAGGCAGGGTATTTTCGGGGGCCAGACCGACAGGCCGGCAGCATCTGGGCAATTATTTGGGCGCAATAAAAAATTATGTGGCCATGCAGGAGGATTACCGCTGTGTTTACTGCATCGTGGATATCCATGCTCTGACCACAGTTGATACCACCAAAGATCTGGCGTTTAATACCCAGGAAATGGCCCTCGATTGGCTGGCGGCGGGCATGGACCCCAAAAAGAGCATCATCTTTGTTCAATCCCATGTTCTGGAAGTGATGGAACTTCACACCATCCTGTCGATGGTGACCCCCCTAGGAAAATTGACCGCCCTCCCAACATTTAAGGAAAAAGTGCGTGATAACCCTGATAACGTGAACTATGGGTTGGTAGGTTATCCGGTTTTAATGTCTGCCGATATTCTGCTTTACAAGGCAGACGCTGTGCCGGTGGGCACAGACCAGATCCCTCACCTTGAGTTTGCCAGGGAAGTTGTGCGTTCATTCAATTTTCGCTATGAGACTGATGTACTGATTGAGCCCCAGGCTGTGATCACTAAAATCCCCAAAGTGTTGGGCATTGATGGTGAACGCAAGATGAGTAAAAGTCTTAATAATCATATTGAGCTGGCAGCAACACCCGAAGAAACAGAAAAACGGGTTATGAGCATGGTGACCGATCCCCAGCGCCAGCGCCGCAGCGATCCTGGTAATCCGGATGTCTGCAACGTCTTCACCCTCCACAAAATATTCTCCTCCACGGATGAAGTGGAAGCCATTAACCGGGACTGCCGCAAAGCTGAAATTGGCTGCGTGGATTGCAAACGAAAGCTGGCTGCTAATTTAAACAAGAACCTGGAACCTTTCCGGGCCAGAAGAACGGAGCTGGAAGGGGATCCGGATTATGTCAGGGATGTGCTGCTAAATGGTGCCAAACGAGCCAAAGTGATCGCTTCTGTAACTATGGCTGAAGTACGGGATGCGATCGGGTTCTACAGTACTAAGGAATAAAAATTGAAAGCGATCCTGCAGCGAGTTCAATCAGGAAGCGTCTCGGTAGGCGGGAAAAAGATCGCCGAGATCCAGGCTGGCCTGGTGATCTTGTTGGGTGTTGGCCCTGGCGATACAGAGGCTGAAGCTGAGAAGCTGGCTCTGAAGTTAGCCCAGATGAGAATATTCCCGGATGAAAACGGAAAGATGAATCTCTCTCTCCTGGATGTGGGAGGAGCGGCTCTGGTAGTACCGCAATTCACCCTCTTTGCCGATACTCAAAAAGGACATAGGCCTTCTTTTGTCAAAGCAGGTCCTCCGGAAATAGCCAAGCCTCTGACGGATTATTTTGCTTCAGCGCTAAGAAAACTGGGAGTTCCAACCCAACAAGGAGAGTTTGGAGCCCACATGATGGTTGAGATTCACAATGACGGCCCGGTGACGATCGAGGTTGAGGTTTAAAGGACGGTAGACGGTAGATAATGTTCATCCGGAGAAATAATTGATACGTAAGGGCTACGCACTGCGTCGCCCTTTTTGGTTAAACTGGCATTGTGGAGAGAGAGCTAACGAAAATCCTCCTACTTTGCCATCCTGATCTTGAACGTAGTGAAAGGGAAGGATCCATGGAGTGATCGGTCTCTCAGATCATCAACTTGGAAGGGCCAATCCATCGAATGGCTGGAGCGAATATGGATTCCTCGCGTCGCTCGGAATGACAATCAGAAGTAAACACTGGATGATATGCAGTCTGATTTTTCGGTTGCAGCTATCAGCCCTGCCATTGATGCCAGGGCTAATCATACCTACCTTGATGGCTAATCTCCCCTCTCCCGTCTTTTGCATCCGGTCTCTTTATTTCCGTCTCTTTTCTCTCCTTTCCTGGTGGTAAAATCACTTCCATGACTGTCAAAATAACCCATCACCCCGGAGCTCTTCAAATCCGTGACTTTGATGTACGAACGGACTTGCTTTCAGTCTCTGATCTGGTAGAGCTGTGTTTCGCGGACCGGCTCTCTGCTGACGGGGAAGCCCTCTTGCGAAAAATGCGCTCCTCAGCCCATAACAAACGATTCCAGGAATGGGCCTATTCAATGGCGGGCCGGGTATCTATGCCCTTTACGGGTTATGTCTGGGAAGAAAGGGGAGAGATCATTGGTAATCTTAGTTTGATTCCCTACCATGTGGGCAGCAAACATTATTATATGATCGCCAATGTGGCAGTCCATCCCGATTACCAACGTAAAGGTATAGCCCATTCATTGGTCAGCCAGGCCCTGGATTTTCTGTTGCCAAGGGGCCTGGATGGGATCTGGCTTCAGGTGGATCAAGGCAATCAGGCGGCGGTTGACCTCTATTTACGGCATGGATTTGTTGAAGTCTCCCGCCGAACCACCTGGATGTTAAGTCCCAGTGATATCCCGCAGGAATTTCTTGATTGGCAGGTACCCGGTTTCACTGTGGCAGGGCACCGGCCCCAGCATTGGCCCCAGCAGCGCAGATGGCTGGAAAATAACTATCCCCCTGAAGTGCGCTGGCATTTACCGCTCCGGCCGGAATATCTGCGGGCAGGATTAGCCGGTCGTTTTTCACGTTTGATGCTTCTGGACCCCAAAATATCCCAGTGGTCGGTGATAGCTGGCAGTGAACTGATCGGTGTGGTTTCCTGGCAATCTTCCAAGACCCAGGCCGACTGGCTCTGGATCGCCTCCTCCCCAGAAACTGAGGGTGTCCTTCTGGATGCCTTTTTGCCGCACTGGATGAATAGGACTGGATTTAAGCGATCTTTAAGGTTGAATTTTCCGGCAAGGAAAACTAACAACAGTCTTGAAACCCACTGGTTTAAGCCGACCAGGACTTTGATTTGGATGAAATACGAATAATAATAGTGGAAGGTTGGAAAGTATAAGGTTTAATGTTTTCCTTCAGGTTATAATTTTCTTCCGGTACTAAATTCACTTACTTGGTAAGATTAATAATTAGCTCAATACTGAATGCTGAATGCTGAATACTGATTACTGATTACTGAATACTTCCCCCTCTGGAGGAATGATGAAAGTTGACTGGAAGAAGACGTTTTTGATCGGTTTTGGTTTTCTGGGTATTTCAGCAATCTGGCAGATTTACAACGCCTTTGTGCCCATCTTTCTTCAAACTGGCCATCCCGGATTTGCCAGCTCCAGGGAGATCTTGGGTTTTGGTTTAAATGCCGCTACCACCGGCGCCATCATGGGTATAGACAATTTGGCAGCAATTTTTATTTTGCCCATGATCGGTATTTGGAGTGACAGGATCAGAACCCCGATTGGCCGACGCTACCCGTTTATTATCACGGCCGCCCCTCTGGCCGCCCTGGCTTTTATTGCCATGCCGCTAGCCGCTGCACTTATCAAGCCTGAACTCAATGGCACTATTGCCGGCAATACGGGAGCCTTTTCGCTCTTTATGGTTGCCACTGCAGTTGTGCTTCTGGCAATGGCGGTCTTACGCACCCCGGTTATATCTCTCATGCCCGATCTGATCCCATCGCCCCTGCGCAGTAAAGCCAATGGGGTAATCAATTTTATGGGCGGAGTTGGTTTTATTATCGGCGCTTTTGGCCTAGCTCTCCTGTTTGATCTCAAGCCCATCTATCCGTTCATCGGCGGAGCCGCGATCTTGATCCTGGCAGTAGTATTGTTATTTGCCACCACCAAAGAACCATCATTGGAAGATCTGACCCGTCCTGAAGATCGCCAGCAAAGTGAAGGGGAACAGGCAGTGAGTGCACTGAAAGGTGTATCTGTGGTGCCCAAACAATACCGGAAATCCTTATTTTCCCTTCTGACCGCCATCTTTCTCCTATTTGTCGCTTATGAAGGCATAGGAACTTTCTTTACTTCGTATGCAGTCAACGAACTGGGTGTCAGCGAAGGTTTTGCGCCTACCCTTTTTGGACTAGCTGGTGTAACCTTTATTCTGTTTACCATCCCGGCAGGATTCATCGGAGCGAAATTCGGCCGCCGCCGGACCATCATTGCTGGTATCTTGATATTTGGAATCGATATGATGCTGGGTTATTTTGTGAACAGCTCGACCCAGATAGGAGTTGTGCTGGCAATCAGCGGGATTGGTTGGGCCCTGATTAACGTCAATACGCTGCCAATGGTGATCGATACTACCGAGGATGCGCGCTTGCTGGGGACCTACACAGGTCTTTATTATCTGGCTTCGCAGGTTGGGGCTGCAATTGCCCCACTGATGATGGGGACAGTGATCGACCTGTTTGGCAGTAATTTCAAGACGATCTTCCTCACTGGTCCAGCATTTTTTGTGTTGGGGCTGATCGCAATGACCCAGGTAACCCGGGGTGAAGCTCACGTTGTAGAGCCTGCTTTCTAAGCAAGGAATTAACGGTTTTTATGAAAAAAATCATTTTTGATTGCGATAACACCATGGGCCTCCGGACCAAGGAAATTGATGATGGTCTGGCCATGTATTACCTGTTGGGTCGGCCGGAAATAGATCTGGTTGGCATAACTACGATTTTTGGGAACGGCACAATTGACCAGGTCTATAATCAAACCCAGAAACTGGTTGCCAATTTAAACCGCCAAGATATCCCGCTATTAAGGGGAGCCGGAAAACGTGCGGAAGGACCAACGAAAGCCGCCCGTTTCCTGGCAGAAAAGGCAGCGGCTTTTCCCGGGGAAATTACCATCCTGGCGACTGGTCCGCTTGGCAACTTAAGGGGTGCCTTTGAGCTGGACCCGAATTTCTACATGAATCTTAAGGATATTGTATGTATGGGTGGGTATCTGCACCCCATCAAGGTTGGCAGACGAGATGTCAAAGAACTTAATCTGTCTGGGGACCCCGAAGCCTCTTTCGAAGTGCTGAATGGGCCTTGCCCGGTCACTTTGATGAACGCCCAGATTTGCCTGCAGGCACCCTTCCGGTGGAGGGATTATTGGAAGCTGGATTTTTGGAGCCGGAAAACACGCTGGATGGTGCGAGATTGGTTGGTTTTGCATGCAGTGTTCTGCGGCATTCCGTATTTTTATCTGTGGGATTTACTGCCGGCTGTTTACATTACCCATCCGGAGCTGTTTTATGATTATCAGGTGAAGATCCAATCCACTGTAGAGGACCTTGAGGTCGGTACCTTGCGTCCGGAGGATACCAGGGAGATCCAGAGAGTGAATATGCCGGTCCTTATCAATGATCTGGACAGGTTCATTGAAGTCATTTTTGAGGCCTGGCGGATGATCGCTGCATAGCTGATTGTTGACTTTATTTTTAAAACAGCGTATACTGTTTTTGAATTAAAGGTGGTCCATTATGGGAGTATCAGGATCAAAAAGAATAACCGATAGATAGTACTCAATGCACGCATGCTCCGGCAGCGTGCTTTTTGTTTCTAGATAAGCGGAGGATAATAATGGATTCTGGAATGATTGGAAAGATTCAAAAATCAAAACTATATGCTACAGAACCTGAACGCATTAAGATAAATTCCCTTTCGGTGACTTTTCAGGGACAGAATAACGCCCACCAGGTCACTTTCCAGGACGGCAAGTGGCAGTGTGATTGTGATTTTTTTCAGACCAGAGATCGCTGTAGTCATACGATGGCATTAGAACGCATACTGGTTCAGGATGCTGATTTAACGCTGGATTAGACATCAGATACATCAAATAACTCTTTAATAAATAACGCTCCCTGATAAGGTGCTGCCTTGGATGGGAGCGATTTTGTTAAATTATTCTCAACTTGACGCATATAATTCAACCGATATAATGACTGCCATGAAATATCATATCTGGACCTCAGGATGCCAAATGAATGTGGCGGATTCCCGCCGGGTGGCATCTGCCCTGGAAGGTTTGAATTATCAGCCGACTGCTCATGCGGAAGATGCTGATGTGGTTGTTTTAAACACCTGCGTGGTTCGCCAGAGCGCCGAAGACAGCGCTGTGGGACGGATCAGCTCGTTGAAAAATCTAAAACGCCACCGGCCAGATGTAGTTATCAATGTGATGGGCTGCCTGGTTGGTATAAAAGGTACCCGGGACCTGGAAGAACAGTTTCCTCATGTAGACGTGTTTTCAGCCCCATCTGACCCCGGCCCACTGATGGCATATCTGACCTATGACGACAGCAAAGCATGGGAACAGGATACAACCTCACGACGTTTTGCCTACATGGACGGCGAATTAACCCTCCCGGCAGCAGACCAGGACCACTTGATTTCCGCCTTTGTGCCGGTAGTTCTGGGCTGCTCCCATGCCTGTACCTATTGCATCATACCCTACCGACGCGGGATCGAACGCAGCCGCCCTGTAGAGGATGTGGTTAATGAAGTGCGGTCCCTGGCATCTCAGGGAGTTAAAGAGATCACTCTGTTGGGCCAGATCGTGGATCGTTATGGATTGGATCTGCCTGACAAGACTTCTTTAGCTGCCTTACTGCGGCTGATCCATGATGTAGACGGCCTGGAAAGGATCCGCTTTTTAACCTCACATCCCAACTGGTTCAGCACCGATCTGATGGATGTGGTTGCTGAACTCCCAAAACTTATGCCTCATATTGAGGTGCCCCATCAGGCCGGGCATGATGAGGTGTTAAAAGCCATGAAGCGGGAGTACAGTGTCGATCAGTACCGCCAGCTTGTGGGCGAGATTCGTAATCGTATACCGGGTGTAAGTATAGCTACGGATGTGATCGTGGGTTTCCCTGGAGAAACGGAAGAGTACTTTCAGGGTTCATACGAAATCCTGCAGGAATTAAGGTTGGATGTTGTACACCTGGCCCGTTATTCAGTCCGCCCGGGCACGGTTGCGGCGAGGAAAATGGAAGATGATGTCAATGATGAAGAAAAATGGCGCCGCTTTCGCTTGATCGAGGAACTTCAGGAAGGAATTTCTGGAGATATCAACAAGGCTTATCAGGACAAAACCGTAGAGGTCCTTTTCGAGGGCATTAATAAGGAACGTTGGCGGGGTAGAACCCCGACAAATAAGCTTGTGTTCGTGGAAAGCGATCAGAATCTATTGGGCGAGATCAGGCCAGTTTCCATTACCTGGACTGGCCCCTGGTCCATGCAGGGACGGTTATTTGAGAATTAACCTTGGAGCTGTAAGGTCGTGTGATGAATTCGATAAAACAATATCCTGAACCTACTGTTGGCGCATTGATCTTCAATAATAAGAATCAGCTTTTGATCGTTAAAACCCATAAATGGAGGGGGAATTACACCATCCCGGGCGGACATGTGGAAATGGGTGAATACCTGGAGGACGCCCTGAGAAGGGAAATTCGGGAGGAAACTGGTTTGAATTTGATCAAAGCGGATTTCCTCTGTTTTCAGGAATTTGTTTTTGACGAGTGTTTTTGGGAAAAGAAACATTTCATCTTTTTTGATTTTGTGTGCCGTGTTGAAGAAGGACATGTGCTGTTGAACGAGGAAGCCCAGGATTATGCCTGGGTTGACCTCGACAAGATTGATGATTACCCGGTGGATGTCTACCTAAAACATTCCCTGGATTTGATCCGGGGAAACCCCAGCATCCTCGCATGACTAGAGGATGGTGTTCATGGGGGATGCTTTGCGGGTACAATAAAATTCACTCATGGACCAAAATAATAAATCAAGTTTAATTTCCCTAATATTGATTCCTGTAATCCTTCTGGGTGCCTGCAATCTGCCGGACGAGAATTCCGGACTGGAGGGTAAACCGGGCGCTTTATATACCGAAGCGGCCATGACAGTCTCGGTCCAATTGACGGCAGCCGGGATTGATCTCTCTCAGAGCGCCCAACTGTCTGAAACCCAGGCGCCGGATGGTACTCCGGGGGCTGTTCCCAGTTCAACTTTTGAGATCCCCAGCTTTACGCCGGAAGGGGCCGGGGGTGCTGTCCCCCAGGTCTGCGACCAGGTGAAATTTATCAAAGACGTCACAATCCCGGATGAAATGGATATCGCACCGGGGGAAAGTTTTACTAAAACCTGGCGATTACAAAATGCCGGTTCCTGCCCCTGGGGAATTGGCTATCTGCTTTATTTCGAAAGTGGAGATATTATGGGCGGGCCATCTTCCCAGGACCTGACTTCTGAGACCATCCAGCCTGGAGAAAATCTGGACATTTCTGTCAATCTGGTAGCCCCGGAGGAAACCGGCACTTACCAGGGTTATTGGAAACTCCGCAATGTCAGAGGTGAGGGGTTTGGTGTTGGAGAATACTCAAAAGCCTTCTGGGTTAAGATCAACGTGGTAGAAGGCGCAGGGATGATGCTTGATTTTAATGTCCGGGCTGATGAGGCTGCCTGGGGAAGCGGATCTGTGCCTGTCGATTATGTTGACCTGGGCGGAGATATCCTCAATTTTGATTATCCCGGAGATCCCAAGGATCCCTACGTTGGACTGTTGGACCAGCAGTTCCTGGAAGGCGGGAGGATCTCAGGGATCTTGCTGGCTGCTTACCCTCCCCGCGGTGCAGGAAAATATATCATCGGTCGCTTCCCGAACTATAAAGTCAATGGAGGGGATTTATTATTTGGTCGGGTTGGCCTGTCAACCAATGCCAATGGTATTTGCGGAGATGGGGATGTGACGTTCCGGATTAATTTGATGATGGGGGGCGATCCGTCCACTATAGTCACTCTTTTTGATTGGAATGAGATCTGTGATAATCAGATGAAATCATTTGAGATAGACCTGGACGATTATAAAGGAGAGCAGGTGCAGATTTTTCTGGTTGTGATCGCCAATACCAGCTCAACAGCAAATTTCGCGGTTTGGGATTCACTATCTGTCCATCGCTAAATTGGACCTGGATACAAGCTCCTAAAATTAAGGTAGAATTAATTTAAAGCTCTGGATGAGCACACCCCAAGTGGTACAATGAGTGCTCAATGCAGGAAGGAAAAGATCCTATGAGTAAACAAGAATCAACTAAAGAGATCATAGACTCTTATCGGAAAAAACAAAGCTCTTCTTGGCAAAATATCACCCTATTTGTGGGGGCTGCGCTTTTAATCATCCTGGGTGCAGCTTTTATAATCACCTGGATGACTGGATCGAAGCTGGACATTGGTGGCATATTCGCTTCCAAGACACCCACGCCCACTTTAACATATACGCCAAGTCCGGTTCCTCCCACTGCCACGATCACACTTACGCCTACAGAATCGCTGCCGACAGACACTCCTGTTCCCAGCCCAACAGCAACCCGCTCCGGTGCGGTGATCTATATCGCGGAAGAAAATGACACCTTTTTTTCAATCGGGGAACGATTTGGAATGGATGATTTCACCCTTATTTACTATAACAAGGATCGTTTGAATCTCGATACCGCTAATCCGGTTCTGTTTGTGGGTGACGAGGTGTTGATTCCAGCGCCTGGCGCCACTGTACCGACACCCACCCCTATCCCACCTGATGTGCTGGCTGGATTCCGGGTGGAATATATGGTGCGGCCAGGAGATTCGGTTGGATCGATTGCCTATCAGCTGAACAGCACCGTGGATGACATCCTGGAATATAATGAATTAGAGGATCCCAACGCTATTTATCCTGGCCAGATTCTGCTGGTACGTGTCAACCTGGTCACTCCCCAACCCACAGAAGAGGGCGCTGACGAAGGTCCCGCAAACACGCCTGGATCGATTTCAACATTGACCCCGGTCCCGTAGTAGAAATGTCTTTTACCCCAATCAGGATACAGTTTCCTCCAAGGAAACTGTA
>CAZVIH010000027.1:0-3730 GCA_964627755.1 uncultured Anaerolineales bacterium | reverse complement strand
CCAAAACCCAGCGCGGATACTTCCCAATCCAATGATCCCATTTTTCTGTATTTCATACTAATAAATCTCCTTATTGGCAATTATATTTTTGTACTGCTGATAATGATGCAAAAACCTCATTTAAGATAGAACTGCTCTTTGCTCCAAGAGCAGTTCTGTTCACCTCTAATCTTTTTATCCCGGTAGGGATATTTCAGTTATGGTAAACCAATTATACTTATCCTGCATCGTCGACTGGCATGAGTTTGAGATTGGTTTCCTTGAGGTCTGTTAACAATTCACCCATCCGTTTTAACTCATCATCACTAAGAACTTTCCAGGGTCTGAAATAATTCTGGTTGGTTGTATCTTCAGCTTTATCGCGGATCCTCTTGCCTTTTTCTGTTACGCTGAAACCATCAGCCCCTGCCTCTATCAAGCCTTGCTGGACCAGGTCATCCAGGGTTGCCTGGTAATTTTCTTTGGTGTACTGGCGATACGGTAAACGGTCTACCAGCCCTTTAGCTGTAGTTGCACCTCCATTCCAGACAAAAGTCAAAACCTCCCAGGTGTGGCCGTCAATGCCTGTTGGTTTCCAGGCAGCGATATGGGCGTCATCCCTGAAGGCATTAAGATCATCCAGATGCTGATCTACCCGAGCCAGAGTCCCGTGATCTACCTGGATATGACCCCCGACCGATGCATCAAAACATATCTTCCTTCCACCCAGATCTGTCTGCTTGATGGAGTCCACCAGCTTTGCCAAAAGAGAACATAACTCTTTTAATTGATCTGCCGGGAAGTGATTCAGCTGATTTACATGGTTATAAAAAGCCTCATGGACTATTTCGATGGCAGAAGATCCTTTCTGGGCAGGCCGGTATTGACCCACACCAACTTCTTCCAGATAGCCAGCTTCAGCCGCATCTCCCAGGATTTCCTGGATGGAGTCGGGATTTGCATAGGGATTCCTTAATTGGAACAAATCAACGGAGATCGGTTCAGGCTTCAGGTTATAAGCCAGGAATAAGGGCTGGTAAAAACCCTGTTCAGAGAAATACTTTTCGAATAGCGGGCGCATGATATTCCGGGCCAGGGGGTAGATAGTAGCAGATGTCTCACCAAAAAGCTGGAAAACCCTCATCTCGTCTCTCATTAGACCCTCCATATATATCAAAATAATATCCTGATTTTATCTTTTATGATATTTTAGATTGGAATTTCGTTTTCCACCTCCTTCTTGAGGATGGAAAAGGAAAACCGCTCTCCACAATTCGGAGTGGTTTTAGATCATAGATTGATCTTAGATTCTTTTTTACCCCTCTACTCCGTCTCGCTGCCAGGGCCAGGCCCCCACAGTCAGTTTGCGAATCTGGAAAAAGATCAGCGTCAGTTCAAAGGCGACCACGCCAATCGTCAGCAAAACCATGACATTCCAGAGTTGTTGGCCTTCTGCAACAGCTTTACCCGTTCCATCTAGGTAGGAAAATAAAAAAAAGGGCTCAAAAGGCTCCAGCAAAGGAGTTGAGGCCGACAGGTTGCTGCCAAAATAGCTGACAACTAGAATGGCAGTTGAGATGATCGTTGCATAACGGCGATTTGAGCAAAATGATGCCAGGAACATGGCAAGCATGCTCACAGCAAAGACAATTGGCCAGGAGGACATTACAGCACTAAACATATCCAGTCCCGCAAGCTCCGTTTCTATCTGGCCTTCAATTCCCAGGAAAACCAACCAGGATGCAATGGATACAATCAAATAAATCAGGACCGTCGAAATCACCAGCGCTAAAGCTTTTGCAGTTACAATTTGCCAGCGTGGAAGGGGCAGGGTTACCAGCATTTCTAAACGGCCATCTTCTTCTTCACCTGCCAGGGTCCCGGTTCCATTACCAATGGCATAAATAGCTATGATCAAAGGTAACATGACGATCATGATCGATCCGATCCAATCTCCAAAAGTACCCAGGCTCATGCCCATGGCTTGATATATCTCCAAGTCCGCTAAACCAGCCATCTCCTCAGCAACAGAGGGATAAATACCAATATACATAAGAGGGAAGAAACACAAGCCCAATCCCCAACCAATAATGGCATTGCGCCGGAATTTCAACTCCTGCACCAGCAATCTAAACAAGACTGCCTCCCTCTTCCTTGCTGTAATAAGTCAGGAAGATCTCCTCCAGGCTGATATTGTGAGTTTCAATATCCTTCACATCATGTTGCGAAGCAGCTGCTAGAACCAGGGGCAGATTCTCTCTTACTTCCAAAGTAATACTCTGCCGGGTTTTTTCTAATTCAGTCACACCATCGAAATTAAACTCTCCCTCAGGAGGAGGTCCTTCAAAGATCAGGGTCAGACGGTTCATGCGTTGGGCAAAGAGGTCTTCCACTCGCTGAATGGCGACCAGCTGTCCATCGCGGATTATGCCCACCCGGTCACAGACGGCCTGCACTTCCGAGAGAATATGAGATGAAAAGAAAACAGTCCGTCCATCAGCTTTAGCTTCTCGCACCATTTCCAGGACGGTTTTTTGCACCAGGGGATCCAGTCCACCGGTGGGTTCGTCCAGGATCAACAGGTCAGCTTTGTTCATGAAGGCCGCTACCACTCCAACTTTTTGTTTATTGCCCCGGGAGAATTGACTGATCTTGCGGCTGGTGTCCAGATCCAGCCGGTCCGCAAGTTCCTTCCAGTAACCGTTTGTTTTTTTATCTCTGCGAAGATATTCATACATCTTAAAGAAATCAGCGGCATTCATATTGGCATATAAAGCCAGTTCTCCAGGCAGGTATCCGATATGTTGCCGGATATCCACACCATCATTTTGGCAATCTTTTCCAAAAATGGTGGCTTGCCCCCTGGTAGGTGGAAAGACATCCAGCAGCACTCGCTGGGTGGTGGTTTTACCAGCCCCATTGGGACCCAGGAACCCAAAAACCTCTCCCTTTTCAACGGAAAGGTTAACATCCAGGATACCGCGGTGTGTACCATAATAAACTGTTAAGTCGCGGGTTTCGATTACGAAATTTTTCATACAACTATGCTCTTTGGTCACATTCAATAAAATTCAGCAAGGAAAAGTATATCATACAGATCCTGCCCTTTTTTTAGGCCACACTTTCCTGCTCAATATACAAGAAATCCACCTGGAAGGGGTCGATTTCTTGTTGGGGCTGAGATCGAAAGCTAAATCCCACCCGCATACTCCCTAGCGATCAGATACATACCTTACTTCCGATCAGTGTGTTCCAGAGCATTCCCGGAATACCCATTCCTGGTTGGTATTCTTCACCACTCAGGTAGATGTTTTCTACCTTTAGGGAAAGCAGGTCCGTGGGATCGAGAATCAGGGGGTCTTGATTTAAAATCACCAGATCTGCAACTTTCCCTTCTTCCAGGCTGCCGCGCTCTTTTTCATCAAAACTGGTCCAGGCCACTTCGTAGGTATACATGCGGAAAGCTTCGTAGATTGAAACAGATTGGCCGGGATCATAAGGATGATTGCAGGCACCGTAGATGCCTTCGATGGGGTCAGGATGGGTTACGGGAGCATCCGATCCGCCGCTGAGGTGGATACCGGCATCCAGGATCGATCTCAGTGGTGAACTGGAATAGATCCTGTCTCCCAGGATTTCTTCCAGATATTCAACCGGTTCCAGGGGGCTGATTAGAAACCCGGGCTGAAGGGTGATCCCTATCCCCAGCTCAGCGATCTTTTTGAGATCATCGGGTTTGATCAGGCAGGCA
>CAZVIH010000026.1:0-9318 GCA_964627755.1 uncultured Anaerolineales bacterium | reverse complement strand
CCTGGATGCAGCTGAGCGACAGTATGAAAGGGTCAAAGATGGCCCAGACCCTGATGAGGTCACCATGGCAGAAGCCCGAATTTCTGCAGCCCAGGCATCCCTGGATGCTGCGTTTATAACAGCTCCATTTCCCGGGGTGATCACCGCGGTTGAGACCCTTCCGGGAGATCTTGTTGGTCCAAACAGCCTGGCTTTCAGGATTGATAATCTGGACAACCTGTTAGTGGATGTAGCCGTTTCTGAAGTGGATATCAACCAGATTAAAGTTGGCCAACCTGCCACCTTGTCCTTTGATGCCATCTTGGACAAGGAATACCAGGGTGAGGTTGTTGAAGTCTCACCGGTAGGTACCCAGCAACAGGGATTGGTCTCCTTTGAGGTGACTATTAATATTTTAGATGCTGATGAGGAAGTCCGCCCGGGGTTAACAGCAGGGGTGCAGGTCGTTGTTCGCCAGGTTGAGAATGCCTTGTTAATTCCCAACAGAGCGGTTCGCTGGGTGAAAGGGGAGCAGATTGTATACCTTTCTATAAACGGAGAAAATGCAAATCCTGCTTCCTTGAAACGTGTCCCGATAACTTTAGGCGCGTCTTCAGATGAATTCAGTGAGCTAATAAGTGGAGAGATTGGGGAAGGTGACTTTATAGTTCTTAATCCCCCCAATATAAGTATATTTGAGGAAATGCAGCCCGGGGATGGCCCACCAGAAGGGGTGGAGGCATTCCGCTAGTTTGGTAGATACGGGCAGGAGTAAATAATGACGAAATGGGTTGTTGAAGCAAAAGACATTACGAAAGTGTATCAAATGGGCGAAGTAAAAGTGCACGCCCTGCGGGGATTATCGGTAAATATTGCACCAGGAGAAATTCTTTCCATAATGGGACCTTCAGGATCCGGAAAATCAACTTTGATGAATATCCTGGGATGCCTGGATCGACCGACTTCTGGTGAATACCAACTGAACGGCGAGAGCGTGGCAACTTTAAACGACGATCAATTGGCTGAGATCCGTAACCGGGGGGTGGGTTTTGTTTTTCAGAGTTTTAACCTGCTTCCAAGGGCAACAGCCTTGTCCAATGTTGAACTGCCCATGCGCTACGCAGTATTAAATGGGCGCGATAGAAAACAGGTAGCTACGGAGGCTCTGGAAGCTGTAGGGTTGGGTGACCGAATTCATCACCGCCCCAACGAACTTTCAGGTGGACAGATGCAGAGAGTGGCCATAGCACGGGCGCTGGTAAATAACCCCGCAATCATCATGGCAGATGAGCCAACCGGAAACCTGGATTCAAAATCCGGAGATGAGATCATGACCCTGCTGAAGAATTTAAATAAAGACTTAGGTACTACCTTGATAATCGTCACCCATGACCCGGAAATTGCTGATGTAACTGATCGGGTGATCTCTATTCGGGATGGAAAAATAGCGGAGTAAATATGGATTTTGGATCCTCATTAATCGAGGCATTAGAAAGCCTCACTTCAAATAAAGTACGCACAGCATTAACCATGCTGGGCATCATTATCGGCGTCGGCGCGGTGATAGCCATGCTGGCAATTGGTAATGGTACAGAACAGGCCATTGTGGGAGAAATCGAAGGTATTGGCACCAACCTCCTTTTTGTGATGACAAACTATGAAGATGTCACTAATCCCAAACCATTGACCATTCGGGATGCAGAAGCGATCGCGGATCCAATTTATGCGCCGTCAGTGGCAGCAGCAGCCCCGGTGATACAGGGCCAGGCAGAATTGACCAATGCAGGTAATGCAACCAACGCAGCATTTGTAGGTGTGACCGAAAAGTATGGTGATGTTCAAACAATAGAACTTTCTGAAGGGGAGTTCTTTTCCTCTTCTCAAATCTCAGGCTTGGCCTCAGCGGCAATCCTGGGCACTAACGTGGCCGAAGATCTATTTGGGAGATCTGACGGTTTAGTAGGGGAGACAGTCAGAGTTGCTGGACAGCCTTTCCGCGTTGTGGGTATTCTGAAAAAAGAAGGTGGTTCGGGATTCGGAAGCAGCCCGGATGATCAAATATTAATTCCCTTGACTACAGCTCAAACAAGGTTGATGCCCCGCAGTGTAAAAAACCAGGTTGATCTAATTTATGTATCAGCGATTGATGCCGATTCTGTAAAAATGGCTGAAGAAGAAGTGTCAACCATCTTGCGCGACCGCCATAATATAAAGTTGGGCGAGAATGATTTTTCAATCCTTTCCCAGGAAGTGTTCCTGGATATGGCTTCTACGGTTACTGGTGTTTTTACAATTTTCCTGGGGGGAGTAGCTGGTATCAGCTTACTGGTAGGTGGGATAGGGATCATGAATATCATGCTGGTTTCAGTTACTGAAAGAACCAAAGAAATCGGTTTGAGAAAAGCCGTAGGCGCCAAGAAAAAGGATATCCTGATCCAATTCCTGATCGAATCATCCTTATTAAGTGTGATTGGCGGTATTGTAGGCATCATCCTGGGTTGGTTGTTATCCCTGGGGATCGGAAAGATTGCTGCAGCCAATGACTTCCTCTTGAACCCCGCCATTACCATTAACTCCGTCCTACTTGCCACCCTATTCTCAGCAGCTGTTGGTCTATTCTTTGGGATTTACCCTGCCAACCGGGCATCCCAGCTAGAACCCATCGAAGCCCTTCGGAGCGAGTAATGATTGAAGGTTATCTTTTTGGAACCACGCTCTGCCTGAAGGTTGATAACCATGGATAGAATTCTTGTCGTAGATGATGATCGGGATATAGTCCGCTTAGTGCGTTCTTACCTGGAAAAAGCAGGATACCAAGTCCTGACGGCGTATGATGGCGAGTCAGCGCTGCGAGTATTGCGATTGGAAAAGCCCCAACTTTTGATCTTGGACTTAATGCTTCCGGATCGAGATGGTTGGGATGTGGCCCGATTAGTAAGGGCAGATTCGAATATAGCAGCCACTCCTATAATCATGCTTACCGCCAGGGTTGAGGATAATGACAAGATCGTGGGATTGGAAATTGGAGGGGATGATTACATCACCAAACCCTTTAATCCCCGTGAAGTTGTAGCCCGGGTCCGGGCTTTACTGCGGCGCACACAGCTCCAGCAGGAAGCCCAGGTACCGCAGCGATTACAGGTTGGGCAGCTGGTTTTAGATCTCGGCAAGAGGGAACTTTCTCATTATGATGAGATTATCAACCTGACTCCTTCAGAGTTTGAATTAATCAAAGTATTAATGCAGAACCCCGGATTTGTGATCACTCGGGACGAATTAGCTGAAAAAGCGCTGGGTTATAGTTCAGCAAGTGCTGGGCGAACGTTGGATTCCCATATTAAAAACCTGCGCCGGAAAATCGACAGGGAAAACATCCAGGGATCCTTTATACAAACGGTTCATGGCATTGGCTATCGGATGAGGGACCAATGAAATTGAATCAGCTCTGGGTGAGAATCAGCCTGACTTATGTGGCGATCATGATTTTTTTGATCGTAATCCCGACCGGGATCTACCTGACAATCCAGGCGGATAATATCGACCTTGTCCAACCGGATGGTGGGGCATTTGAAACATATCCAGATGGTCCGCAACCTTCTTTCCTGAACAGGATTAACAGGTATGGGCAAAGTGAAATAGTCATCGGGTTGGTCAGGATCCTGTTTTCTATATCCATGATGGGTATTCTGATTGGAGTGATCAGCAGCAGGGGATTGGCTGCCCCACTGAATAATCTGTCCAAGGCGGCCCGGGCTGTTGGATCCCAGGACCTAACCCAGCGCATCGAAGTGAAGGGAACCAGTGAAATCAGGGAAGTAGCGGTAGCTTTTAACAGCATGGCGGCCGCGTTGGAAAAAGCCGATAGTTTACGGAATAATATGTTGGCTGATATCGCCCATGAACTACGAACACCCTTAACGGTTATCCAGGGTAACTTAAGGGCCATTCTGGATGATGTTTATGAACTCGATAAAGTTGAAGTGGCCCGCCTTTATGACCAGACCCGCCAGTTATCGCGCCTGGTAGAAGACCTGCATGACCTGGCCCTGTTGGAAGCCAAACAATTTTCTCTAAACCTCGACAATCTTGACCTCTGTAAAGTTATTCAAGATGGTGCAGCTATCTATCAACCTATTTTTGACGATCAGGGCGTCAGGCTGGAATTGGAACTACCCCAAGATAGGCCAGCCATCAAAGCTGACAGCGCCCGCATTACCCAATGCCTCAATAACCTGCTTAATAATGCCCTGCGCCATTCACCCAAGGGGGGAAAAGTCAGGATCAGCTTAATAAAACAGAATGGATGGGTTGCTATTGCTGTCAAGGATAGGGGCACCGGCATTGACGAGAAACACCTGCCTTTTGTATTCGACCGCTTCTATCGAGTAGACCCAGATAGGAATCGCCGGACTGGAGGATCTGGATTAGGACTGGCGATCACTCAGGCCCTGGTTCATGCTCATGGGGGAGAGATCTCTGTCTCCAGCGCTGGAAAGGATCAAGGAAGCGAATTCATTATTAAACTACCTTCTGAGGCCTGACCAGACGCGCATTCTCCACTTTAATCTAATTATCTCTTGGTATTTAGTCTCAGACCGGGTTTCTTGGCAGGTTTGATAGTTTTGGTTATAATGGTTTTTCTTGTAGGGCTGAGGGACATAGTAAAGAAAGATCAGTTTTCGAGGGAAGTGTTGAGTTAAATTTATTGACCCGGATGGGTTAAAACTTATGGACCATTTACTTATTATTATCCTGATCGCTTTGGCCTTGATTTTTGATTTCCTGAATGGATTCCAAGACAGCGCCAATGTAGTGGCAACCATGATCTCCTCCCGGGCAATGACCCCCACAGCTGCGCTGGTTATGGCCACAGTGGCTAATTTCATTGGCCCATTTGTTTTCGGTGTCGCAGTTGCCAAAACGATTGGTCAGGACGTAGCTTCCCCTGATTCAATATCGATTGCCGTAGTATTGGCGGCTTTATTAAGTGCAAGTATCTGGAATCTTATCACCTGGTTTTTTGGTATTCCATCCAGTTCTTCTCATGCCTTGGTCGGCGGCATTGTTGGCGCGGTGATAGTGGGATCGGGTTGGCAGTCCTTAAAATTTGAAGGACTGGAATTGGTAGCTATTGCCTTGTTTTTATCTCCTGTGTTGGGATATATCCTTGGACTCATCGTGATGCGGATCAGCATGTGGGCTGTTCGCAATGCAACACCGAAAGCCAATTTGTATTTTAAGTATGCCCAGATACCAACAGCATTCACTCTTGCCTTGAGCCATGGAACCAATGATGCTCAGAAAACTATGGGTATTATGACCATGGGCCTGGTGGTTCTGGGATATCAGGATCATTTTGCTGTTCCCTGGTGGGTGATTTTAATCAGCGCAACCGCGATTGGTATTGGTACTGCAGCCGGCGGTTGGCGGATCATCCATACTCTTGGTGGTAAATTTTACAGGATCAGACCCATCCATAGTTTAGCATCTCAGCTCTCTTCCATGGTAGTGATCCTGACTGCTTCGTTATTTGGTGGACCTGTCAGTTCAACACACGTGGTCAGTTCTTCAATTCTCGGCGTGGGAGCTGCTCAGCGAAAATCGCAGGTCCGCTGGGGAGTGATGGGTGATATCCTTGTGGCCTGGTTCTTGACTGTTCCGGTGTCTGCGGGTATAGCGGCGCTGCTGTATTTTTTGATTAATTATCTGATCCCCTAAACGGAGATCAGAATGTGGACTGGAGGAAGGATATGGGTATCTCAGGTGTTTTTAAACGGGGAAAAAGGGAAGATAAGTTTGTGGGGATGTTAATCGAGCAGACCCAGATTACGATTGAAGGTTTGAAACTGTTAGAAAAATGGCTTGGAAAAACTGAGTTAAAAGAAAAAGCCATCGATCAGATGCGGGTCAAAGAGATCGAAGCCGATGAAGTGCGCCGAATATTAATTGACGAGCTTCATAATACCTTTATCACGCCCCTGGACCGGGAAGATATCTTTATGATGTCCTTATATATTGACGATATACTAGACTATTGTTATACAACTGTTGAGGAAATGCAGCTGCTGGGAACTGAAGCAGATGACTATCTGGTGAAAATGGTAACCTTTACCCGGGAAGCGACCGAAGAGTTGGAGATGGCGTTTCATACTATCTCCAGTAATCCCCGCGTTGCTGGGGAACACGCAAAAAGGTGCAAAAAAATCGAAAACGAAGTGGAACACCTCTACCGATTGGCGATTGGCGATCTGTTTACTAAAGCCAAAGACTTTGAACCATTAATGATCATGCTTCGACGGCGAGAGGTTTACCGGCATGTATCCAATATGGCGGACCAGGCTGACAAGGCAGCCGATATTCTGGGCATGGTGGTTATGAAGCTGACCTGATTGACCGCGCTTACATGTTGAATAACGCAGAACTCAGGGGCGTCTCTTTGAGCCGCCCCTAATATTTAATTCCCGGCTGTTGAAATATTTTCTATCCCCAGCTAAAATAGAGCCATTATGACCAAGGAGAAAAAATGACTCACAAGGTTGCTTTATTAACAGACAGCACCTGCGATATCCCGGCAGAATTCCTAACAAAATATGACATTCAGGTTGTTCCCTTGACCATCATTTGGGGCAGGGAACAATTTCAGGATGGCGTGAGTCTGACTCCAGAAGATTTTTACCAGCGGCTGGATACGGATCCAATCCTGCCCACCACATCACAACCCACTCCGCAGCAGCTGGTGCAGGCTTACGAAACTGCCCAGAAAAACGGGGCGGAGGAAATACTGATCATCACTATCAGCAAAGCTATGAGCGGGACCCATGAGTCCGCCAAAGCTGCAGCGGAAATGGTGGATATTCCAGTTAAGGTGTTGGATTCAAAAGCCAATTCCATGAGCCTGGGCTGGCAGGTGCTGGCTGCTGCCAGGGCGCGAGAAGAAGGGGGGGATCTCCAGGCTATGGTCAACGCAGCCGATAAGACTCGCGACACTATGGTGTATATCATTACCCTGGATACACTGGAATATCTTCACAAAGGCGGACGCATAGGAGGAGCAAGTCACTTTATAGGTAATTTATTGAACTTGAAACCGCAAATTTCTGTTGATCACAAGAGCGGAGAAGTAGCAGGTGGGCGCCGATCCCGGACCCGGAAAAAAGCCCTGGCAGACCTGTACGCGGATTTCTTTGCTCAGATAGATTTGGAAAGACCACTCAGGATCGCCGTATTACACAACGCAGCCCAGGAAGAGGCTCAAACACTTGCGGAAAAAATCAAAGCCGAAATTAATCCCAAAGAAATCATCATCAGTATAGTATCTCCTGTATTAGGGGTTCATACCGGACCGCGGGCAGTGGCGATTTGCGGTTATTCGGAATGAGACAGACAATCTTGAAGTTGGATTTTTTCTGATCAAGAATAAATATCTTTCTGATTGGATCAATGCTTTTTCAAGCTCCTTCATTGGACAAAAGGCAAATACGCATCCATTTATTTGTATTCACAATCTAACAAGAACAGGTGATTTATTAGCTTGTATTGGAATAATATTTCCGATGGATAGTGATAGATATTTAATCTTTCGACTTCCAATCCTGTGGCTTCAGTCTTTACTATTATGTTATTAGGTAATCCGCCAATTGACATTGTGAAAAGGTTAAACTTAGCGCCTAATTGCAATCTGCCCATAAACGAACTATTAAGTTAAATATTTGTTGATTTGCGATTTTAGCCCCGCCCCTTTGTTGCCCGTATCATAAAGGATTTTGCAGTCGAAGATTAAGGAACACATATTATTTTAATGAGATAGTATTATTAATGAGAATTTCACTGTCTCCAGGAAAAAACGAAAGATGATAGGAAAGATTTTGTACTTCGGCGATCAAATTCAAGTTTCTGATTGTTAAGATGACACAAGAAAATCCATTCCTAAACAAAGGGTTTCAAGGCTTCGACAAATATAAATAAGTACCACGTAATAATAAAATCACCAAAGAAAATTATTTCCGACTTCAGAGAGAGGACAAGATGGACATACTAAATAATTTATTTTCCGAAACTGAATTCTTGAGCGTAAGTGATATTCTTATCAATATTCTGTTTTCAGGAATGATGGCATTTTTAGTCAGAACGATATATATTAAATATGGAAATTCGCTGTCAAATAGAAAGCAATTTTCTAGCAATTTCTTTTTAATCACAATTTCTACAACCTTGATCGTGTCAATAATTCAGACTTCACTTGCTCTTTCCTTAGGGCTTGTTGGCGCTTTGTCTATTGTCCGTTTCCGCAATGCTATTAAAGAACCAGAGGAATTATCCTACTTGTTCTTTTGTATTACTCTTGGATTAGCCTTCGGTGCCAATAAGCGTTTATTAGCATTTTCAGCCGGTATCATGATTATTGCATTTCTTGTTATCCGTAGTTATATAAAGGACAGGAATAATTCTGAAACCTATAATCTAAATATTGTGAGCTCAGATATGGGTATAAATAAAATAATAGGAATCATCCGACCTTATTGTAATGTAAGTACTTTTAGAAGATTTGATTCAGATAAAACTTCAACAACTCTTTACCTTTCTGTTGAAATCGACAATGTCCAGGATATCGATCAATGCGTGGCTGAATTAAAATCAATCGAAGAAGATATAAAAATAAGCTTTATACCGAATAAAGTACTCGCATGAACTATTATCAATTGTGGTATCGAAGACTAGTGTAATACACAGTTAAAAATATTCACAAAATTAAAACAAAAAAAGAACATATCTTGTCGTTGCAGCAAGCGACGGTGTAATTCATGAAGAGAGAAAAGCTCTTTTACTTCATCATAATAACTTTCAGTCTATTAAGCATAATCGGCTTCATAAAATCCGATTCCTTAAATAAAAATAACGAGAATGTAACTAAAATATATTCTTTTAGTGAGAATTCTATTAATGATGAAATAGCTATTGTTTGGCCGGATGAGAAAGGGATAACCATCGATCTACATACAAAAAGATATGATAATTACCTAAATATTCATCTAAGCAAAAATGACACATATAAAATTGTTTTTACTAATGGCAATTTTAATTCAAGTATCTTTATCAATACTGCTAGCGAAGAAAATAACGATTCCTTTATAAAAATTCTTCATCTAATCCCTAAATGTATTGTTGACCAAGGTTATTCAAAGATATCTGTTTACCCAATTAATGGGGATGGAGATTTCAAGGTTCATTATCTTTCTACGGAAAATATTGACCAAGCGATATCCCAGGATTACGAAGGTTATCAAATCATAGATTTTGAAATAAAAAAACTGGAAATTGAAATCCCAGATTCTGATTTGG
>CAZVIH010000025.1:0-4678 GCA_964627755.1 uncultured Anaerolineales bacterium | reverse complement strand
AATTTCAGCCATGTTTTTCCTCCATTTGAGAATTCATTAATAGGTTTAGTACACTGGTAAGCTGATCAGCTGTTATTTCAGTTTTATTTTTGTTTTTTTAGGAGTTTCTTTGATGAGCTTAATCCGTTCCGGACGGAGCAGTTCGCGGGTGTCCACCGGGAAAGCCCCGGGGTTTTCCTGGCGGTATTTCCGGCTCCAGCGGGCTGCCTCTGGATCCCAGGGGAAAGGCGGTTTAGTGGGGTCGTCGTGAAAATTCTTGTACTGCACCATCTCTCCGATCATGATCACCAGGCGGTCCAGGGAACGGCTGGCTGTCCACCAGGCGGCATCGACACAAACCGAGCCGTTGTGATGGTTGATATTGGGGTGCCAGACAGGGGTAAGCCACTTCATGCCCGGCCAGCGCTGGGGATACTGGTTGTGAAGATAGATCTCAACCTGGTGTTTATTCCCTATTTTGGGTTTGCCGTTTTTATCGACCCC
The DNA here is from genome assembly GCA_964627755.1 of uncultured Anaerolineales bacterium. Classification (GTDB taxonomy): domain Bacteria; phylum Chloroflexota; class Anaerolineae; order Anaerolineales; family UBA11858; genus B10-G9. Next base: position 4,195 of record CAZVIH010000025.1, on the reverse strand, counting down.
GATGATGCCTTTGCATTTATAGGTAACGATATACCTTTCGGGGGGCAGGCCTTTGCGGGCAGCTGTTGTTTTGAATTCGATCAGATCACTCTGAGCGGCCATGTCCAGCATGCGTTTATGATCTGCCTTGAGCCTGCGCATTCGCGGGCTCTGATCGAGAGCGATCTTCCCGCTGCCTGCTGTGATATCGGCAGTTAAGACGAGCCGGTCATCATCCGGCACGCCAGCATCCGCCAGGGTCTCACTCTCCTGCAGCTCTCGCCCCAGGGCTTTGCTGTCCAGGCGGTAGCCCATAGGGCGTCCGTCCGGACCAACTGTGGGTAGCCCCAATAAAGAAGTCATTTCCGCCAGCAGATCGCGGATTATGACATCGTCCGGAACTTCGGCTTTACGGGCTCCACCATTTGGAAGCACAATGGTTACTTCAATTTCTGGCATAATGGTCTCCTAAAAGTCCTAACTTATTAGTGGGAATGAGGAATCTGGCAGGCGCCGGTGATTCCCCAGCAATCGGCATGATGGCGGGTTTTGCAAATGGGACAGATCTTTACTCCGCGAGGATCGTGGTCCTCAACCGGGTCCAGGCAGTAGGGGCAGATATGTTCTTCTTTACCGACAAATTTGATCTCTGGTTTGAGATTCTTTTTCTTGTGTTTAGCCGGCTTCCTGGTTTTGGGTGTTGGAGCGGCCGCCAGGGATAATTTTTTAGGTGTCGCGTTTGTTTTTTGAATGGCCAGCGCGGGAGCAGCTTTTTTTACTCCAGGTTTTTGTGTTGAAACGGGTTTACTCTTCTCAGCAACCGCTCCTGAAAATTTGGTGAGTCCCTTTTTTCTCGAAGGAAGACTGAGTTTTGGGAGCCAGCGTTTTAGTTCTGGTTTGGGCTGGGGGATCGATGTCTGGGGCCGTGGGGCCGGGAGGGGAGGTTCTTCGACCGCGGGCTGAGTTCTGAAGGCATTGATAACCAGTAAAGCACCCAGGGCTGCAAATCCAAATTGGATCAGTCCCTGCCAATCGGGCCTGGTATTTGATCGATAAAACAGATTGATACCCAGGAAGCCCGCAGAAAGGATGTAAAGTGACGCCAGGCTCAGGGCTGTGGAAATTAGAGCTGCCAGCAGCTGCAGGATCCGGGTATGGCCTGTTAAGAAGCGCCGGGTGGAGAATCCGGCCAGCAATCCAACTAGAAGTACAACGATATATTTTAAAAGTGTGATGTTAATGTATAGACGAACAAGGAAGGTCAATAACAGCAGCTGGCTGACCAGGACAGTTTGCAGGATGACAACAAAAAATCTTCCCCAAAAAGAGCCTAGTATTTTATCTGGTAATGTTGAATCAACCATAGGTCGTACCGTGTTTGTTTTCAAGCTCAAGCCGGTTAATCCTTGATTTTGATCTTGCCAGCTGCAGGATTCTGGGCGGGTGATTTGATTTTAACAGCACTGCCGATCTTGATCCGATCTCTGAGGGGCACCTCATCCAGGGTGTTCTCAAAATCATTAAAATGGAGGGTTTCCCTGAGATCGCCGGTCAGTTCATAAAAGCGGTATTCTTCGGTGTTATTTGCTCTCAGGATGTGAAGAGGCGGGACGCCAATACTTTTCAGAGTGTGGTGTAAAAAGGATTCTTCACCCGTGATCAGGTGGGTCATTTTCACTTCCCGCATATTGCCGCAGTTGGGACAGTGGGCGGATTCAAAACTCACCTGTGAGAGGGGGCTGATGGTATTTTCTGTCGTCTTGCAGGTCAGGCATTCCAGTTCCAGGACGATTTCCTGATCTAACTCAATCACAGCCTCTTCTCCCAGGTCGATTCTGACGATCTGGAGCAGCTCCGCCAGGGTTGCGGTTTCAGCGCTGAGCGGCAGTTCGGTGATATCGCCATAGATCCAGTGGCTCTCACAATCCTCCCGGGCAGTATAGGCGGTGGTATGCATCTGGTTGTTCAAACCGTTATAGTGAATGACCTTTCCGGCTTCCACATCCATATCATGGATCAGCTTGAGGGCTTCCTGGGACTGCATGGCGCCGATGATGGATGCAATGGTTGGAGTGGTGGGCACCTTGCCCAGGAGAACATTCTGGCGAGCCAGCAAGGGACAGGAGTAGCGCAGAGCCAGATCACGGCGGGCCTGTTCTGTTAAGGTGCATTCGTAGCAAGCTCCTTCACCTGGTACAAAAACCCGCACCAGCCCCAGCAGTTCCTGGATGGCGCCGTCTACCCAGGGTTTGCCCATCCAGTGGGCGAAGCGATTGATTGCCAGGCGAGCTTCCCGGTTGTCCAGACAGCCGATAACAACGTCCATGCGCCGGACGATGCCCAGACCCAGTTCAGTGGTCACGTCACCGTGAATATACTGGATCCTGGTCTGGGGATTGAGCTCCTTGGCGCGGGCGGCAACCACTTGAGCTTTTTTACGTTTGGCATCCGATTCCCTGAAAAGGACCGAACGGCTGAGATTGGAATGTTCGATGGTATCAAAGTCGATCACCAGGATATGCCCCACACCCATCAAGGTCAGGTTTTTGACCACTTCATTGCCCAGGGCTCCAGCTCCTACAACCAATACTTTGGCGTCGGCCACCTTATCACGCTCCCACCAAGAAATAAAATCAAAAGTGCCCAGACGGTCAGTCTGCAGGTTGGGGATCTTGAGCGGTTTCTCCTTGGCAACCGGCAAGCGGCGGGGGCCGGGAGGAGGTTCTGTACCAGGGGAGGTCTTTCTGGGGTGGATCTTGACCCTTTCGGCCTCGGCCAGCTGGCGGGCTTTCACAACCCTGGCCCCCTCAAAGGGCAGGACAAACCAGCCCACACCCGGCCGGGCTTCGATCAGTTTATGTTCGGAAAGGATCTTAAGTGCTTCCCGCAGGCTGGAGCGGCTGACATCGAGCTGGCTGCCCAGGTCACGTTCAGAAGGCAGCTGATGCTCGGGGGGAAATACTCCCTCAAGGATCAAGGCCGCGATCTTGCCAGCCACAATTTCAGAAAGAGATTTTTGATGCACGGGTTGAATTTTCATGGTTTGCTCTGGTATGCTGGTCTGACCAATATACCGGGATAATATCCGATTGTGTTCTATCTGTCAACACTGAATTTGAAGGAATGTAAGTGGTAGGAGGAAAGTCGGGAGTCGTAAATCGAAATGGCTCCTGTGGTCAGTATGCAGTATTTACTCATCGGTATTCCGATTGGGCGATCCTAACGCAATGTTGTCATTCTGAGCCTGACTCCGAATACTTCGCTGCGCTCAGCATAAACTCCGACGAGGAGGAAGGGGAAGAATCCATCTGCAGTTCAAATGGTATAGGCGCCACTTTGGAAATGTGATCTGAATATGGATCCTTCACCCTCAGTTGGCTTCGGGTTCAGGATGACAGGTTGGAGGGATGGGGGATTATTTCACTTTGATACGCTCTTGCCATGCATTGACAGGGATCGGAAAGGGGTGAGATAAATCTGGTCTGTTCTGCTGCTGATGTTCCGTTATACTCAAGAGTATCCGGTCCGTGAGGTTGGGCTGGATATCAGAGCGGGATACTAATCATCTTTATTGGAAGGTGGCCCAATGTGGTACCTGAAGATCCTTCAAACCAACTTGATCCCGGATTGGTTATTGCGTCCGGTTTTGCGCTTTACCACCGGCCTTAAGATCCGGCAGCTCGCCAGGCTGCCCCAACAGGAGAGTGAAGACAGCCGCCGGAAGCTGCTGGAAAAGTTCGATCAAAGCCCGATCGCCATTGTGCCGCATTTGCCCAATATCCAGCATTACGAAGTGCCGCCTGCTTTCTTCCAGCTGGTCCTTGGAGCCCGCCTCAAATACAGCTGCTGCTGGTGGGATAAACCCGAAACCAATCTGGACCAGGCGGAAGAAGCCATGCTGGATCTGGTCTGCCAGAGGGCTGGATTACGGGACGGTATGAAGGTGCTGGATCTGGGCTGCGGCTGGGGGTCCTTAAGCCTGTGGATCGCAGAACATTTTCCCGCGTGCCACATCACAGCGGTCAGCAATTCCCGGGATCAGATCCAGTTCATCACTGAACAGGCCCTCCAGAAAGGGTACCAGAACCTCCAGGCCCAAGTTATCGATGTCAACCATTTGGAGACTTCACTTGCAGAAAGTTTCGACCGGGTCTATTCGATCGAGATGTTCGAACATATGAAAAATTACCGCCAGTTGATGAAAACCATCAGCGGC
>CAZVIH010000024.1:0-45166 GCA_964627755.1 uncultured Anaerolineales bacterium | reverse complement strand
GTCAATCTGAAAGACCCCGCCGGATTGGAGATCATCCACAAACTGGTCCAGGTTTCTGATATTTTCATTGAGAATTTCCGGACCGGAGTGCTGGATAAAATGGGCCTGGGATATGAGGCTCTGACTCAGGAAAACCCCGGTTTAATTTACTGCTCAGTCAGTGGTTATGGACGGACCGGACCTTATCAGGAACGGCCCGGCTATGACGCTATCGTCCAGGCCGAAGGGGGATTGATGGGCATCACTGGCCCCATTGATGGTCCACCTTCCCGGGTTGGGATTCCGATTATTGATATTACCTCGGGTATGTTCGCGGCCTCGGCCATCCTGGCTGCTCTATATGAACGTCTTGAATCCGGGCAGGGGCAGTTGATTGACATCTCCCTGCTGGATACCCAGGCTGCTCTGCTGGCCAATGTGGCATCTAATTATCTGGTTAGCGGCGAACCTCCCAAACGACAGGGTAATGCCCATCCTAATATCGCTCCCTATGAGCCTTTCCAGGCCAGAGATAAAGGTTTTGTGCTGGGGGCGGCCAATCAGCGCCAGTGGGAAAAACTTTGTGACACCATTCAGAGGCCTGAGCTGAAAATGGATGCCCGTTTCCAGACCAATCAGGACCGGGTCAAAAACCGGGTAGAATTGATAAAAACCCTGAATGAGTTGTTTAAAGAGAAAACTGCTGAAGAATGGTTGGCTCAGATCCAGAAAGCTGGATTGCCATGTGGACCGATCAACACCGTGGCAGAAGTCTTCCAACATCCCCAGCGGGAAGCCCGCGGTTTGGTGCAGGATGTGGAGCACAGCTCCGCCGGTGTTGTGTCTCTAACTGGTTTTCCTTATAAACTATCCCGAACACCTGCCGAGATCCACCAGGCGCCTCCCCTTCTGGGAGAACATAACCAGGAAATCCTGGTTGGTCTGCTGGGGTACAGCCTGGAAGAAATGAATGAATTGAAAGAAAAGGGAATTATTTAATTTTAGATCATACATTTATCGCAGGATGAGCTTATGGCAATTATAAAAACAGAAATTCGAACCGGTGCTTATTTTGATTCTGTGATCTTAATGCTGCTGCAGCGGTCATTGGCTGAACTGCCCGGAGTGGAGGATGCAGGTGTTGTGATGGGTACACCTGCCAACCTGGATTTATTAGAGCAGACTGGTTTACTGGTGGATGAGATCAAGGGAGTTAAAGCGGATGACCTGGTCCTGGTTGTAAAAGCCAAAGATGCCCAGACTGCCCAGGGAGCACTGGCACAGGTAGATGAATTAGTTGCAGCCCGTAGAAGCCGGGAAGGGGCAGAGGCGGATTTCCTTCCCAAAAGCCTGGAATCGGCGGGCAAGATCTTACCAGGGGCAAATTGGGTCTTGATATCTGTACCAGGCCGCTACGCGGCCGGTGTTTCCAGAGAAGCGCTGCGTCTGGGTAAACATGTCTTTCTTTATAGTGATAATGTTTCAGTGGATGAGGAGCTCGATCTCAAGAAAGCCGGCGCTGATAACGGGCTCCTGGTGATGGGGCCTGACTGCGGAACTGCTATTATCAATGGAATCGGTCTGGGATTTGCGAACCAGATCCGCCGGGGAATGATCGGTATGGTGGCTGCCTCTGGAACTGGCTTGCAGCAGGTATCGGTTCGTATTCACCAATTGGGCGGAGGCTTGACTCATGCCCTGGGAACAGGTGGAAGAGACTTGTCTTCCAGGGTGGGTGGTATAACAGCCCGGATGGCACTGGACCTGCTCAACCGCGATCCGGAAACCAGGGTGATCGCCCTGGTCTCTAAGCCTCCGGATAAAGAGGCGGCTGATGACATTCTCAACTTCGCCAGGGGGCTTTCCAAACCGGTAGTGGTCAACTTTATCGGGTACCAGACTACCCTGCAGAAAATCGATAACCTGCAATTTGCATCCACTTTCGATGAGACTGCCGAAGCTGCCGTGGCACTGGCGGCGAGTACTGAATCTCAAGAAATCAACAATCAAATCCAGCTGGATGGCTTTGCTCCCGGGCAGCGCTATTTAAGAGGTTTGTATTCCGGTGGAACTTTGGCATATGAAGCCCTATTGGTCCTGGAGCACTATCTGCCGGACTTGTATTCCAACGTGCCGATCAACAAGAAGATGAAATTGGAAAACTCACTTGTCAGCCAGGAAAACTGCATTGTTGACCTGGGCGAGGATGAGTTTACAGTTGGCCGCTTACATCCCATGATGGATCATGAACTGCGTCTTATGCGCCTGGAAGCCGAAGCGGAGGATCCTGAGGTAGCTCTAATCTTGCTTGATGTGGTACTGGGGCATGGCTCCCACCCTGATCCGGCTGCGGAACTGGCGCCTGCTGTCGCTGCTGCAATAGAAAAAGCTCATAAAGCCAATCGACGATTAGACATCGTTGTCACCCTGTCAGGAACAGATCTAGATCCTCAGGATATGGCAGCCCAGCAAGATGCCCTTGAAAAAGCAGGCGCGCTGGTGTTCCAGAGCAGTGACAGGGCAGTCCGTTATGCCGGACGTCTGATGCGCCAATTGAATGAAATATCTGAATCCCAATTACCTCCCAGTTTTAAAGGAGTGGATCTGGCGTCATTACAGGGGGATTTTTCCGCTATTAACGTCGGTTTGGAATCTTTCACAGAAAGTTTAAAAACCCAGGGCGCAGCTGTGATCCAGGTAGATTGGAAACCTGCAGCAGGTGGGAATGCCGATCTGGCGGCCCTGCTGGAAAAGATGAAAGCATAAAGGAGAGGACTGCTTATGAAAGAATTTACAGCAGCTTGTGTCCAGATTGCAATTACTCCTAATAAACCGCAGGAGAATATTAAAAAGTCTGTTGAGTGGCTGAAGAGGGCAGTCTCTGAGTATGAAGCAGACCTGGTAGTATTTCCTGAAACAGTGACCACCGGTTTTGATACTGGCTTGTCGCCAGAAGCGCTGTGGGAACTGGTAGATGAGGTGCCCGGGAAATTGACCGAGGATATTCAAAAGGCAGCCAAGGAACTGAATGTCCATGTGGTCTTTCCGACTTACCGGAGGGCAGGAAAAAAGGGCAGGATCCTGAATGCGTCAATCTTGATCGGGCCTGATGGTCAAATCATCGGTATCTATGATAAAACCCACCCCTTCCCGGGAGAGAGAAAAGAATATGGGGGCTGGACCGAGGCTGGAACCAGTGCTGAGGTCTATGAAACTGAACTGGGCAATATTGGCATGATTATTTGTTATGATGGCGATTTCCCGGAATTATCCCGCCTGCTGGCTGTGAAAGGGGCTGAAATCATCGTTCGGCCGTCAGCCCTGCTGCGTTCTTATGATATCTGGTATATCACCAACTGCGCCCGGGCTTATGACAACCACGTCTATATGGTCAGCACCAATATGGTGGGTCCAGATGCGGGTGGCAACTATTATTTTGGCCACAGCATGATCGTCAACCCCATTGCCTGGCGTTTGGCTCAGGCCCGCGGCACGGAAGAGATCATCGCTGCCAAACTGGACCCCGATCCCCTGCGCTACATCACCTGGGGCAGTAAAAGTCTCCAGCCATTTGATCACCTGGAGGACCGCAATCTGGCCCTTTATGAAGAAATTTTAAAAGAAACCCGCTCGAAGTTTGAGCCGGGCAAACGCTATACCAAGAAATCCTGATCTTATACCTCATCTGAACCTGGTGAAAAGGAGCTGCGAATGGATATCGACAAAGCAAATCAAGAAGCAGTTGAGCGCATGATGGAAGCCCGGCCTGTGCTGATCGGGCTGGGGAAGGCTATTGATGTCATACCTGGCATGAAGGAAAATCTGCTTTTGCATGCCGGTCCGCCCATCACTTGGGACAGAGCATCGGGCCCGATGCGGGGCGCGATCACCGGGGCTTTGATCTTTGAGGGCAAAGCCAAGGATATGAAAGAAGCTCAAAAACTGGTGGAGTCGGGAGAAATTGAACTTGAACCCTGTCACCATCATCAATCCGTAGGGCCGATGGCGGGAGTGACTTGTCCCTCGATGTCGGTCTATATCCTGGAGAATAAAACCCACGGAAATATGTCTTACTCCAATCTTAATGAAGGATACGGCAAGGTGCTGCGCTATGGCGCCTACAGCGAGGAGGTGCTGGATAAACTGCATTGGATGGAAGATGTTATGGCTCCTTTGCTCAAAGAGGCCATTGAATCCAGCGATGGCATAGACATCCGATCTTTACTGGCGGAATCCCTCCATATGGGTGACGAAGGCCACAACCGCAACAAGGCTGGCTCGATCCTGTTCACAGCCAAACTGGCACCCTTGATCACCGCTGTGACAAAAGATAACCAAGCTGCTTCGAAAGTGCTTTCATTCCTGGGTGATAACGCGCTCAGTGTGTTGAATCCGGTCATGGCAGCCTGCAAAGCTATGTCAGATGTTGCCCACGGCATCGAGGGCAGCACAATCGTCAGTGTGATGGCCCGCAACGGGACTGATTTTGGCATCCGTATCAGCGGCCTGGGTGATCGCTGGTTCACCGCTCCGGTTCCCACACCAAAAGGATTATATTTTCCTGGTTACACTGAGAAGGATTCCAGCGGTGATATTGGGGACAGCACCATCACAGAGTCGGCAGGGATAGGTGGTTTTGCAATGGCAAGCGCTCCAGCAATCGTTAACTTTGTCAGCGGCACACCCAAAGATGCTATCAATACCACCTTGGAGATGTACGAGATCACCTATACCGAACATAAATACTTCACCATTCCGCCCCTGGATTTCAGAGGTACACCAACAGGGATAGATCTCAGGAAGATCGTAGAAAAGAATATCACTCCCCGCATCAATACCGGAATTGCTCATAAAGAAGCGGGCATCGGGCAGGTGGGAGCAGGTTTGGTCCGCCCGCCGATCAGCCTTTTCCAGGAAGCTTTAATGGCGTATGCAGAGCATTATAAGATTGGATAAAGAAGAGATTTTTAACAGGGAGGATGAATATGGATAGGGAAAAAGTCATCAGTATGCTGGACCAGACCAGGATGTTCGATCTTAACCAGGCTCTGAGTATATTTACACCGCCTTTTCCAGGTGAGATGCCCCTGCAAGTGCATTTCTTTAAACGCTTGACCGGATCATTCGGTGGGGGAATGGGAGCGAATGGTCAACTAATAGAATGGAGTAATAATACAGGTACTCATCTGGTAGGACCCCGGGCTTTCCACTCTGGTGCCCGGGCCATCGCTGATATCCCCTTGACTGATCTGTCAGGGGAAGGCGTCGTGGTAGATATCTCAGGTGATGTCTCTGATTACAGCCTGTACACACCAGAGATGATTACCTCCAAAGTGGACCTCAAAGAAGGCGATATCCTGATCATCAACACTGGCTATCATAAATATGGTTGGGACCAGCCTGATGTAGCCAATGAAAATGCCCAGGGTGGGATCGATAACAAAGAATTTGGTTATTACCTGCGCCACCCCGGACCCTCTCCAGATTTTTTCCAGTGGGCCCTGGATTTGAAATTAAAATTGATCGGGGTGGATTGCGGCTGCGCCGAACATCCTATGAACACTAACTTGCGGTATATGCATCCCCGGGAATTCGAAAAAGCGGAAGCCAAATTGCAGAAAACTCAAGGGAAGAAATGGGACGAGATCTTCCCTCCCGAGGAATATCATAAACTCACCCACATCACCATGGCGAAAAAGGGTTTGCTTTTGGCGGAATCGCTGGGAGGAGAGATCGATCAGCTCGCGAATCAGCGAGCCTGGATCATGGTCTTCCCCATTCCCTTCATGGAAGTTGAATCCGCCTGGAGCCGCGTGGTAGCTTTTCAAGCGCCAAAAGGTATGGATGAGAGTGAATTCTTCGGACTGATGAAGGATATCCGGATGTTGGATATGACCCTGCCCTTCAGTGTTCAGACGCCCCAATGGGCCAATTATGTCCCGCTGACCGTAAATTACACTAAGCGAGTGGGCGGACAGTATTTTGGATTGGGACGCAACAACGCCCACTGCAAGGCCAGCTTCCACCTGGCGACCCATATGGACGGGGCAAAACATTTCCATGCGGCCGGATCTACGATTGGAGAGACTCCTTTTAAGAAATGGTTTGGTCCAGGTGTTGTGGCTGATATATCTGATTTTGTTTCAGATACCAGTGTATACACACCGGAGATGGTTAAGAAAGTGGCAGATGTGAAGAAAGGGGATATTCTGATCATTAAAACCGGCTATTACAAATATGGTTGGAACAGCCCGGATTCGGATGAATTCCGCTATATGATTCGCCATCCAGGACCGTCACCGGATTTTGGGGATTGGTGCATCGAAATGAATATCAAATGGCTGGCAGTTGATTGTGTGGCTATGGAACACCCCATGAATACTATCCAGCGGGATTGGCATCCTAAGACTTTTGAGGAAGCTAACCAGAAATTGATCGAACAGTATGGTGCGGGTTGGGACGAGATCTATCCTTTTGATAAGTATTACCAGGATATGCATCTAAACTTGTTCCCCAAGGGCATAATCCATGCCGAGAATCTGGGAGGCGAGTTGGCAGAGCTGGAAAGCGGTCGGTACTATATTGGCTGTTTTATTCAAAAGGGAATGGAGCTGGCTTCCTGTTGGGCCAGGTTTGTGGCCTTTAAAGAAGCTGAATAAATAAGAGGAAAAAATGATCCTGGTAACCGGAGCAGCAGGAAAAACTGGTCTGGCCATCATCCGCGGACTCAAGGAAAACGGCATCGCTGTGCGGGGATTAATCCATCAAGAAGCTTATCGCGGTCCAGTCCTGGCTGCAGGAGCAGATGAAATCCAGCTGGGAGATTTATTAAATGTGGATGACATCAAACAGGCCACAGAGGGTATCAGAGCTGTTTACCATATTCCTCCCAATGTGCATCCCCGGGAAGTGGAAATCGGAGATATCGTCATCTCTGCAGCGCTGAAAGCTGGTGTGGAACACTTTGTCTTTCATTCCGTACTTCACCCCCAGATAGAAGCCATGCCCCATCACTGGTTGAAATTGCGGGTGGAAGAAAGATTGATCGCCTCCGGCTTGTCGTTCACAATACTTCAACCTACTGCTTATATGCAGAACATTACCTCCCAGCTGGATAAGATCAAGGAACGCGGGATTTACCAGGTTCCCTATCCTCCAGAAACCAGGCTTTGTCTGGTAGATTTGGCGGATGTAGCCCAGGTGGCAGCCATTGTACTGGCGGATACCACTCATAACGGCGCTGTCTACCAATTGGTAGGAACTGGTTTAACTTCGCAGATCGAGATTGCGGGTCTGATCAGCAAGCTGATGGGACAGGAAATCAGGGCTGAGCAGATCTCATTGGAAGACTGGAAAGGACAGGTCGCAAAAACAGGCCTGGGCTCCTACCAGATCTCTGCTCTGGTGAAAATGTTCCTGCATTACCAGGATCATGGGTTTTCTGGCAGCCCGCGAATGTTAACCTGGCTTTTGGGACGTCAGCCCACCTCCCTGGAAAAATGTCTCCAGCGGGAGATTTCGCACCAGAACCAGGTGTGATGTAAAGAACATCAACTATAATTGAAAAATCAGGAGTTTGTTCTTAATAGAGAGGTATTATGAAACCAGCCCCCTTTAAGTATTTTGCTCCCCAATCAGTCCAAGAAGTTTTAGAACTTCTCACCGAACACGGGTATGACGCCAAAATTCTGGCTGGAGGCCAAAGCCTGGTCCCGATGATGAATTTCAGGCTGGTGCAGCCCGCTGTCATGGTGGATATTAACAATATACCGGAGCTCTCTTATATCGATTCCTATGATCAAGGGATACGGTTAGGTGCCATGGTACGGCACAGCCAGGCTGAGAAGGATCCTCTCATCAAAGAACATCTGCCCTTGATCCATGAAACCATGCCCCAGATAGCTACAGTACAAATTCGCAATCGAGGTACGGTTGGCGGCAGTCTGGCGCATGCAGATCCATCCGCGGAGCTGGTGGTGGTAACTACAGCCCTGGAAGCACAGTTCAAAATTCAAAACCAGAAAGGGGAGCGATTGGTTCCAGCCAGCGAGTTTTTTATTGGCCTGTTGATGACCTCAATGGAACCGGAGGATTTGCTGGTCGAGATCCAAATTCCTGCTCTGCCCGCTAACAGCGGCTGGTCCCTCAAAGAAGTAGCCAGACGGCCGCATGACTTTGCCCTTATGGGAGTGGTCGCTATCCTGACCCTGGATAAAAAGCAGTGCTGTACAGAGGCGCGCCTGGTGTATCTCAGTGCCGGGGATGGTCCGATCTCAGCTCCGCAAGCGGCAAATTTGCTGGTTGGGGAAAAGATCACTGCGGATTTGATCACCGCCGCAGCTGAAAAAGCCGCGACTGACGAGATCGATCCTGGAAGCGATATTCATGCCACAGCTGAATTCCGGCGCCATCTGGCTAATGTGCTTACCCGCAGAGCTCTGGAAGAGGCACATCAACGAGCCAGAGGCGGAGAATAGGAGACCACCATGGATAATACATTTGAACTTTCCGTTACCGTGAACGGCACATCGTATCAAGAAGTTGTTGATCCCCGGACCTTATTAAGCGATTTTCTCAGGGATGGTCTGGGATTGACCGGAACTCACGTGGGCTGTGAACATGGAGTTTGCGGGGCCTGTACGGTGCTGCTGAATGGAGCTCCTGTGCGATCCTGCCTGATCTTTGCACCCCAGGTCCATAATCAGGAGATTATTACTGTAGAAGGGCTGGGAACTGTAGATGATCTGCATCCGCTCCAGGAAGCTTTCCGGGAAGCCCATGCCCTGCAGTGTGGTTTCTGCACACCTGGATTCCTGACCACGCTGCTGCCCTGGCTGGAAGAAAACCCTCATCCAACCGAAGATGAGATTCGAGAAGCGATATCCGGAAATCTGTGCCGCTGCACCGGTTATCAGCATATTATCGATGCTGTGAAGCTGGCTGCAGAAAAAATGAACTGATAATCCATAATTCCATGTAAGGCTCAACAGGTATCAACACGAGGTGCTGCCGTGACTTACAAAGTAATTGGCAAACGAGTAAAGAGGGTTGAAGATCCCCGGCTGCTAACAGGGGGAGCTCTATTTGTGGGTGATATCAATCTGCCCAATATGCTGTATGCTGCTTTTTTCCGCAGTGATTATGCTCATGCGAGGATAAAAAGTATTGATATCAGCCAGGCGAAGGAGATCCCTGGAGTGGTTGGGGTCTATACTGCTGAGGATATGGGAGAAGCCTGGGAACCGGGCCCACCCCTGGTTTCGCCGCCGCCTACCCTTGAAAATGTGGTCTTTAATTCCCGCAGACAGGTCCCTTTGGTTAGGGATAAAGTTAAACATGCAGGCGAGATCATCGCGGTTGTAGTGGCAGAAAGCCGCTATATTGCCGAGGATGCGGTGGAAGAAATCTATGTCGATTATGAGCCGCTTCCGGCGGTGACGGATCTGGAAAAATGCCTAGAACCGGGACATACTCTGGTGCATGATGATCTGGATTCCAACCTGGCCGCTCACTTAGTCCAGAACAAAGGAGATTATGAGGCTGCTAAAAAGGAAGCCGATCTGGTCCTGAGGAGAAAATTCAAATTGGACCGGGGCGCCGCGGCTGCAATGGAAAACCGCGGGATCGTGGTGGATTGGGATCAGAAGAATCAGCATTTAATGGTGTGGGATGCCACCCAGTCTCCGATCCCGATCCGGAATGGTATGGCTGCCCGCCTGGGGTTAAGAACCCACCAGGTGCGAGTGGTGGCGCCGTTTGTTGGAGGTGGTTTTGGTCCCAAGATCATGATGTTTTATGCGGAGGAGATGGTCCTGCCCTGGTTGACAATGAAATTGAACAGACCCGTAAAATGGATTGAGGACCGGAAAGAAAACTTTTACGCCACAACCCAGGAACGGGAGCAGGTCCAGGAAGTGGAGATGGCTCTAACCAAGGAGGGACGTATCCTTGGTATTAAACAGAAGATCATTCATGATACGGGAGCTTTTAATCCCTATGGGTTGACCACACCCTTGAATACCCAATCCCATTCCATGGGTCCCTATGATGTTAAGAACTACAGTAGTGAACTATTTGTGGTCTTTACCAATAAAACAATTGTTACACCTGTCCGCGGGGCGGGCCGACCCCAGGGTATCTATATTGTAGAACGTATGCTGGATATTGCCTGCAGAGAACTGAAACTTGATCCCCGTGTGGTCCGGCGCTTGAATTTTATTCCCCCGGATGCTTTCCCTTATAATCATGAGATCATCGATCAGGCCTTCACTGCCCTGGTCTTTGATTCCGGTAATTATCAACCTGCCTACGATAAAGCCCTGGAAAAACTGGATTACGATAAATTCATCCAGGAAGAACAACCCCGCCTGCGGGCCGAAGGGAAACACGTTGGTATTGGCATTGTGCCATTTATTGAAACTACCGGAGTTGGTCCATATGAAGGCGCCCGGGTAGCTATCGAACCCAGCGGAAAGATCAGCGCAGCAACTGGCGTGGGTACTCAAGGGCAAAGCCATATGACATCTTTTGCTCAGATCATCGCTGAAGAACTGGGTGTTGAGGTGGAAGATGTCAGTATGGTAACCGGTGATACAGCCGAGATCCATTGGGGCACCGGCACTTTCGCCAGCCGGGGCGCGGTGGTAGCTGGAAATGCTGTTCTGGCAGCGGCCAGCGACGTGCGCTTGAAAGTCCTAAAGTTGGCCAGCAAGATCCTGGAAACACCAGAAGATGAACTGGAGCTGGAGGGAGGTCTGGTCAGGGTGGCCGATATCCCGGAAAAATCAATCAGCTTAGGAGAACTGGCTGTGCTGGCAAATCCTTTCCGGGGTGCAGTGGAACCTGGCACCGAACCCGGTCTGGAATCGACCAAATACTTTGGACCTGCGTATGGCGCCACTGCTTTTGGTGTGCACGGCATGATCCTGGAAGTGGACCCAGAGACAATGATGATCAAAATCCATAAGTACGTCACCGTGGAAGACTGCGGGACTATGCTCAATCCCCTGGTGGTTGAAGGACAAATTCACGGTGGCGTTTCGATGGGTATTGGCAATGCCTATTATGAGAAACTCCATTATGATGAAAATGCCCAGTTATTGAATGCCAGCCTGGCAGATTACCTGATCCCTACTTCAGCTGAAATGCCCCATTTCGAGGTGTATCATCAAAATACACCCGCCCCAAATAATAAACTGGGAACCAAAGGAGTAGGTGAGGCTGGCGCGATCCCGGTACCGGCTGCTTTTGCACAGGCGCTGGAAAATGCCTTGCCAGAATATGATTTGGAAATAACTGAAACGCCGCTCAGCCCAAACCGGTTGTATGAGCTGCTTCACAAACGGGAGGTATAAAGATGAAAGTTGAAGGAGAACACCTGTTTAATGGCACCCCGCAGCAGGTCTGGGACTTATTTCGAGATACTGAGGTAATGTCTGCCGCGCTTCCTGGAACTAAAAAAATGGAGCTGGTTGGAGAGAATATCTATGAAGCAGTTATGAATGTTAGGGTAGGCCCGGTAGCCGGAGAATTTTCCGGACAGCTGGTGATTTCCAATGAGGATCATCCTAACAGCTATACTATGACCGTGGAAGGTCGTGGCAAACCTGGTTTTATGAAAGGGGCAGGGGATGTTATCCTGACCGTTCAGGGTGAAAATCAAACCTTGATGGCTTATACGGGAGAAGTGCAGATTGGAGGAAAACTGGCTGCAGTGGGGCAGCGTTTGATCGACACAGTCGCAAAAAGTATCATCGGTCAGGCTTTTGAGACCCTGGACAATGCCCTGGCAGAGCGAGAAAACGCTGAAGCCGAAGGCAGGGATGCGGACTATCATCAAAGCACTGAGAAGGATTATGCTGCAACCGTTGCCAAAGATTTGATCAAGAATGTCCTGAAGCGTACGGGTAGTGAGGAATCCTGAACAAGAAGGTGGTTGAAATCCTCCCTGACTGTTCTTTTTAATATGATCACCTGCTACTTTCCTGCCATTTTTCCAAATTTGATATTGACAAACACTTAGCTTTAGTTAGAATGAAGTATGCAATGAAAAACAAAAAAAGAAGATTACAACTTCTAAAATGCCCAGGAGCTGTTGCGCTCTCTTGGGCATTTTTTGTTTATTAGGAGGACCACATTGTGGTTCTTTTTTTTGCAATCATCTAATAGATTAGAACATTTTGTTTGGAAAACCATTACGAACTATCACTAGCCGGGTTAATAGTATCAAGTGGGAAATAATGGAATAATGCCTGGGAAAAGGAGGTGGCTGAATATCCTGCAACAATCTCTTCCAGTATTTATCTTGATAGAAGGTTCAATAAATTATCCAAAGGAGAGAATATATGGCAATTAAGGATCGGAAAATACCAGGTTATCTCCCCAACGAAGTTCCACCAATTGGGAAGATGATTGTCTTGGGCTTTCAGCATGTGCTGACTATGTTCCCGGCAACAGCTTTTTGTGCCTTATTGACCGGGTTCCATCTCTCAACTGTGCTGTTTGTGGCCGGTATGGCGACAATTGTGGCGTTGATCCTGTCTAAATGGCGGATTGGCAAATTCATCCCCCTCTTTTATGGATCCAGCTTCAGTTATCTGACTGCCTACCTGGCCATTACCAATGCCCAGTGGGGTGTTCCAGCAAGCGACGATCTAATCAGCCTGATGCAGGCTGGTATTGTCGTAACAGGTGTTATCAATATCATCATCGGTTTTATCATCAAAGCAGTTGGCAAAGCGGCCATTGATAAAGTTCTGCCCCCGATCGTGACAGGTTCTGTAGCCTGTATCATCGGTTTTGGTCTTGGATTTGCCGCGTTGGATATGGCAGCCGCTAACTGGCTGGTAGCGATAGTTACTCTATTGGTCACCATTCTGATGTCCGTTTATCTGCGTGGAAAGGGATTTATTGGAATGATCCCCATCCTGCTGGGTGCAATTGTAGGATATCTTGTGTCCTGGCCATTAGGATTGATCGATTTATCCAGTGTAGCAGGTGCTAATTGGTTGGTAGTGCCTCATTTCACCTTCCCAACCTTCACGGGCGCCATGGTAGTCACATCGATATTCAGTATCAGCATCATGGCCATTGCCACCATCCCGGAATCCACCGCCCATCTGTATCAGATCAGCCTTTACGTAGACCGCTACGCCGAACAAATTGGTGAGGAACCCTATCATCTGGATGAGTATATCGGTTTTAACCTGATCCTGGATGGTATTGGTGACTTCATCAACGGCCTGTTTGGTTCCACGGCCGGCACCAACTACGGTGAGAACAACTCGCTGATGGCTATCACTCTCAACTACTCAGGACCGGTTTTGATCATGGCCGGTGTGATCTCGATGCTGCTGGGCTTCATCGGGAAGCTGGAAGCCTTGGTTGCCACGGTTCCCATGGCAGTCAGTGGAGGATTGGCCATCTACCTGTTTGGTGTGATCGGCATGCAGGGTATTGCGCTGATGGTGGAAAATAATGTCAGCCTCTTCGCTGCCCGCAACCTGGCCGTTGGCGCGGTGATCATGGTCATTGGCATTGGTGGAAATATCGGTTATGCTGGTGGATTCCTGCCCATCCCCATCTTCCAGAGCATTTTCCCCAGTGGGTTACCTGCCATCGCAACAGCTGCTGTTCTGGGTATTCTGATCAATGCGATTTTCTTGATCTTTAAACCTTCGAACGCGGCAGAATTCTAATACCCCGAAAAGTCTTAAAAATGGGCATCCCCTCCCGGGCGGATGCCCATTTCTTTTTGACAAGCTACCAGCGAGAACAGGAAATTAGTAACCCCCATCCCCAGTTAGTGGGGTGTATAATCAAAATCTATCTTTTTGAGCCCTTTTTTTGGTTTAAAAAGCTGCATTTCCCCGCTTGCCAAAAAAACACAGGGATCAAAAATAAAAGATATTCTATCTAAGCTTTATTATTGATCATCGCAGGACCGGCAGGAGGAATTCTTATGTTGGCTCGTCCCGGATTACCAGATTTTGAGTATATCAAAGCAGAGACCTCCCAGGATGTCTTTGATTGGATGAAAGAAAAAGGGGATGATCTTAAATTACTGATGGGGGGTACGGATCTGTTCATCCAGATGCGCGACAGGGGAGAAGGACCGGGATTTTTGCTGAATGTAAAAGGTCTTCCCGGTATACAGGATATATTATTTGATAGGAAAAATGGTTTGAGAGTCGGCGCAGCGGTAACATTAAATGCACTTGCCAGCCATCCGAATTTGCAGAAATATTATAGTGTTCTATGCCAGGCAGCGGATACAGTGGGGAATTATCAGCTCCGCAACCTTGCCACTCTGGGCGGGAACATCTGCAATGCCTCTCCCAGTGCCGATATGTCGCCGGCCGTCCTGGTTTATGAAGGGAAAGCCATCCTGGAGAATCCCCGCGGCGAACGGGAGTTAAACCTGGATCAGTTCTGGGTTGGGCCCGGGAAAACAGCTCTGGAAAAGGATGAATTCCTGAAAAGAATCCAGTTCCCCACTCCACCAGATAAAGCTGTGGGCTGCTACCATAAACTTGGCCGATCCAAAATGGGCGATCTGGCAATTGTCGGAGTTGCAGTGTTGGCGTTTCCAGATTCAACCACCCCAGCAGGGATTCGGTTCAGGATCGGGATCAATTCAACTGCGCCAACTGCTTATCGTGTCCCAGCTGTAGAAGATTTCCTGGCTCAGGACCCTGTTACAGACAAAATCCTGTTTAAAGCTGCTGAAGACGCGATGAACATCTCTGCCCCTATTGAAGACCAAAGAGCAACAGCTATCTATCAAAAGAAAATGGTTCGCAACCTGGTTTATAAGGGATTAAAAGAGGTTTGGGAGATTTTGAAATAATTCTGTTTATCCATCAGAAGAGAAAAACTATGGCAAAACACACTATTACATTAATTGTCAACGGACATGTTGAAGAACTTCTGGTTCCATCCAATATGACCTTGCTGCATGCCTTAAGGGATCAATTAGGATTGACTGGCACCAAAAACGGCTGCGAAGCCGGGGAATGCGGTGCCTGTACAGTTCTGGTGGATGGAGAACCCGTGAATTCCTGCCTGGTTTTGGCCGTGGAACTGGATGGCAGGGAAATAACCACCATCGAGGGTTTGTCCAGCGATGGAAAACTTACACCCCTGCAGCAGGCTTTTGCTGATTTGAATGCGGTCCAATGCGGATACTGCACCCCGGGTATGTTGATGGCGGCCACAGCCCTGCTCAGGCGAAATCCGAAACCAACTACAGAGGATATCCAAAAAGCCCTGGTAGGAAATCTGTGTCGCTGCACAGGCTACCAGCGCATTATTGATGCCATCATGGAAGCTTCTCATCAGGGAGGTGCCCAATGACGATCACTGAATCTGGACTTGTCGGAACGAGTGTTCCGCGTACTGATGTAATGGATAAAGTTACCGGCTGCGCGGTATTTGTGGATGATATTCAATTTGGACCAAACCTGCTGCACAGCCGCCTGGTGCGCAGCCCTCATTCACATGCCATGATCAAAAAGATCAACACCAAAAAGGCTGAAGCGCTGCCTGGTGTCAGAGCTGTGGTAACCGGGAAAGATCTTACAGCAAAAATGGGTCTGTACCTGATCGATCGGCCAATATTTGCTTATGACAGGGTTCGAGTTTACGGGGAACCTGTTGCCGGTGTGGTCGCAACAAGTGAGGCGATCGCACTGGAAGCCGTTAAGTTGGTTGAGGTTGAGTATGAAGTGCTTCCGGCTATTTATGACCCGGTTGAGGCAGCTCAACCAGATGCACCCTTGATCCACCCCGACCTTGGAAGTTATTCAGTAGCCAATTTCATTTTTCCTGAACCGGGAACGAATATTTCGGAACATTTTAAGATCCGCAAAGGTGATGTTGAAGCTGCTTTTGCCGATTGCGCAGCTGTGGCTGAAGGCAGGTTCCGTCTTCCCCCGATCGAACATGTGCCGATAGAAACCCACACCGCGGTAGCTTTAAGTGAAAAAAATGGCCAGGTAACCCTCTGGGCCAGTTCTCAGTCTCCCTTTGCCATGCGGGATATGATTGCTCAGGGTTTGGGCATTCCCCATAATAAATTGCGGGTGATAGCTCCGCTGGTGGGAGGAGGATTTGGCGGCAAGGCGGGTGTCACCATGGAAGCCTGCGCTGTGGTCATGGCCCAGGCAGTGGAAGGTCGTCCGGTGAAATTACGACTGACCCGGGAAGAGGAATTTGTGGGCACTTCTGTTCGCCAGTCCCTGGTTTCTGATATCAAAGTTGGCTGTGACAAGGACGGCGTCCTGCAGGCCATGGAGCTGACCTATTATTTCGGGGGTGGAGCATATAACGATTACGGTGTGAATATTGCCCGGGCAGCAGGTTATTCCTGCACCGGCCCTTATGACGTACCCAATGTAAAAGCTGATTCTCTATGTGTGTATACCAACTATCCAGTCGGAAGCGCTATGAGAGGATTTGGCATGCCCGAGATCCACTGGGGTTTGGAGCAGATCATGGACCGTCTCGCTGAAGAAGTGGGAATGGATCCGGCAGAATTCCGGCATCTCAACTGCGTTCGAACAGATGATGAGATCGTCTCCGGGATGAAAATGACCCCGATCGACCTGGATGCTTGCATCAACAAGGTCACCAAAGCTATCCAATGGGATAAAAAAGAAGAACCAACCGCTCCCAACAAAAAGCGTGGTAAAGGTATCGCCATTATGTGGAAAGCACCGGCCATGCCGCCCAATCCGGGCAGTGCCGCGGTGGTTCGTTTTAACGAGGATGCCACACTCCAGGTGGAAGTTGGAGGACAGGAGATCGGACAGGGCGCCTTTACCGTGGCAGCCCAGATTGCGGCTGATGTGCTTGGCGTTCCTTATGAGAATGTGACTGTCTCAACTCCTCTGGATACCAAGTACAGCCCCTATGAATGGCAGACTGTTGCCAGCCGTCTGACCTGGTCGATGGGAAATGCCGTCAAAGCGGCAGCCGAGGATGCCCGCTTCCAAATTCTGGAAACGGTAGCAGATGCCTGGGATGAGGATATCGAAGATTTGACCATTAAAGACGGCATTGTGATCTCATTCAAATCTGAGCGGGAACAGCCCCTGGATAAAATGGTCGTTTATGGAATGCCCAACGATAACTATGAAGGTTGGAAAGGCGGTCCGGTGGTAGGAAGGGGCCGTTTTATGCCAACCTATGTCACTAACCTGGACCCGGAAACGGGACAGGGCACCAGGGCTGTAGTCCATTATACGGTCGGAGCCCAGGCAGTGGATCTGGAAGTAGATCTGGAAACTGGCCAGCTGGAAGTGCTCAATATTGCCAGCGTTTATGATGTGGGTCGGGCCATCAACCCTGACCTGATCATGACCCAGATCGAAGGTGGTGCTGTGCACGGCATGAGCTCCGCGTATGAGGCAATCAAGTTTAATGAGGACGGAGTGGTGATCAATCCCAGTTTTGTAGATTACCGGATCGCGACAATTGCCGATATTCCGCACAAGATCCATGGGGATTTTGTGGAAACGCCGATTGATGATGGTCCCTGGGGCGCCAGAGGCGTAGGAGAACATGTGATGGTACAGACCGCTCCAGCGATTGCCAATGCCTTATATGACGCGGTGGGCATCCGTTTTTCGGATCTGCCCCTTTCAGCGGATAAGATCTATATGGCGCTGGAAGAAAAAGAATCTGCTGAGAAAGATCAAGAACAATAATATTCGGAAGGTAGGGCACGATGGGTGCTAAAAAACAAACAGGCCAGGATCAGATCTCGGAACTTGAGGAAATCCGCCGGCAGACTGCCAGCGGTGGTGGGGAAAAAAGGATCAAGGCCCAGCATGATAAGGGTAAAATGACCGCCCGGGAACGAGTCCTGACCTTATTGGATGAGGGTTCCTTTCAGGAAGTTGATGCTTTGATGACCCACCGCCATCAAGAGTTCGGATTAGATGAAAAACGTTTTCCCGGAGACAGCGTGGTGGTGGGATTTGGAAAAGTGGATGGTCGGATGGTGGCTGTCTTTTCGCAGGATTTTACAGTAATGGGGGGATCGTTCTCTGAGGTCCAGGGGCAGAAAGTAGCCAAGATCCTGGATCTGGCTCTGGATGCCGGCGTTCCGGTTGTTGGTTTGATGGACTCCGTGGGAGCCCGCATTCAAGAGGGGGTTTACAGTCTGGCGGCTTATTCAGAATTGTTTTGGCGCAATACCCAGGCCAGCGGCGTGATTCCCCAGATCAGTGTTATGCTCGGGCCCTGTGCCGGCGGATCGGTTTATTCCCCGGGGTTGACGGATTTTGTGGTCATGACCCGCGGTATGAGCCATATGTTCATCACAGGACCGAAAGTGATCAAGTCGGTCACCCACGAGGAAGTTGATTTTGAGTCTTTGGGTGGGGCTGGTGTGCACAGCACCAAAAGTGGAGTGGCTCATTTTGCAGCGGACTCTGAAGAAGATGCTTTGAAATTAACCCGCCTGCTGCTCAGTTATCTGCCTGGAAATAACGCGGAACCACCGCCTTATTCTCCTCCCACAGATGATCCCTACCGCCAGGACCAGGCATTAAACAGTTTGGTTCCAACAGACACTGATGAAGCCTACGATATGCTTCAGGTGATCGAGCGGGTGGTTGATAAGGGAAGTTTCTTCCCGGTGCACCGGGATTTTGCTCCCAACGCGCTGGTAGGTTTCGCCCGATTACATGGCCAGGCAGTAGGATTGGTTGCCAATCAGCCTAATGCCCTGGCAGGTGTCCTTGATATTAACTCCTCCGATAAGATTGCCAGGTTCATCCGTTTTTGCGATGCCTATAACTATCCCCTGGTCACTTTTGTTGATACCCCCGGTTTTCTGCCGGGCGTAAACCAGGAACATGGCGGGATTATTCGCCACGGCGCGAAGATCGTTTATGCCTATTCAGAAGCCACTGTACCCAAGATCGCGGTGATCGTTCGCAAAGCCTATGGCGGCGCCTATATTGTATTAAGCAGTAAATATATTCGCACGGATCTGGTGTATGCCTGGCCCACTGCTGAAATCGCGGTGATGGGAGCAGATGGCGCGGTGGATGTGTTATATGGCAAAGAGATCAAAGCAGCAGAGGATCCGGATCTGGCCAGAGAAGAGTACGTGGCAGCCTACAAAGAAAAATTCTCGAAGCCTTACCCGGCGGCGGCCAGCGGCCACGTGGATGAGGTATTGATCCCATCGGAAACAAGACCAAAATTGATTGCGGCGCTGGAACTTCTGAAAAATAAACAGGGCAGCACTCGACCTAAAAAACATGGCAATATGCCAGTTTAAGGGCCAGGAGAAATCTTTTGAGTGAAATTGGACAGGGATTATCACTTAGCGGGATTGGTATTTTAATCACATTTTCCGCTTTAGGGATTCTAATCTTATTGATCCTGCTGCTGAAAGCCCTCTTCCCGGGAAAAGAAAAAGAGCTTGTTCCAGCTCCTACGGAAAAGAATCCACTATCTGGAATTGACCCGGTCAGGGAAGATCTCCGAAAGAAGGCCGCAGCAGCAGGCGTGGCTGTTTTATTGAGTAAAAGAACATTTACCGGAAAAGGTGGACTGGGTAGCGAATTGGAAAAACCTGTTGGTAAATGGTGGCAGCGAGGACTGGACCAGATTCACGGCAAGGAGAGATTATGAGCCAACCTGCTCACAAGGTCTTGGTGACAATAAATGGTGAGAAATTTCAAGTTGAGGTGGAAAATCTGAACCAGCGGCCGATAGTAGCCTATGTGGAAGGCAGCCGTTTTGAGATCGTTCTTGATCAGGAAGAAGAATCTGACGATGCTGGTTTAGAGATTCCCACAATTGAAGGGGCAGCTCATTCAATTCCCGCCAGAACTGCATGTGATGTGACAGCACCCATGCCGGGCGATATTGTGGGAATTCATGTCAGAACAGGCCAGGTGGTGAAGGCCGGAGACCCGCTTTGTATTCTCGATGCCATGAAGATGAAAAACACCATTCATGCCCCCCAGGCAGGAACGATTACCGAAGTATGTGTCGCTGAGGGTCAGTCGGTTGAATACGGTGTGATTTTATTCAGGTTCGGATAAACCCTATGACTACTGAATTATCAGCGCTATTTGGAGCTCTGACTCTTTTTTCAATCAAGAACCTGATCATGGTCCTGCTTGCTGGGGTTTTGATCTATCTGGCGATCGAAAAGGAGTTTGAACCGGTACTGCTGCTGCCCATCGGTTTTGGAGCCATTCTGGCAAACCTGCCGCTCACCGGGATCACCGATGCCGCAGAGGGTGGGTTTCTGGGTGTGCTCTACCAGGCCGGTATCAGGACTGAGTTATTCCCGCTATTGATCTTCATAGGTATCGGAGCCATGACCGATTTTGGCCCGCTGCTGGAGAACCCCAAAATGGCTTTGCTGGGCGCAGCTGGCCAGATCGGGATCTTTGGCACATTAATTTTGGCGCTGAATTTTGGATTTAATCTTAATGAGGCTGCTTCGATTGGCATTATTGGTGCCATTGATGGACCGACCGCTATCTATGTATCCACCAGGCTGGCGCCGCATTTGCTGGGACCGATTGCTGTCACTGCCTACAGTTATATGTCCCTGGTGCCAATCATCCAACCCCCGGTGATGCGTTTGTTGACGACCGAGAAAGAGCGTATGGTGAAGATGCCCTATACGGAAAAACCGGTCTCAAAAACAGTGAAGATCCTGTTCCCGATTCTGGTTACCATAGTGATTTCCCTGCTTTCACCCAAAGCCTCACCGCTGATTGCTACGCTGATGTTTGGCAACTTGATGCGGGAATCCGGTGTTGTGGACCGCTTAAGTAAATCGGCTCAAAATGAAATAGCCAACGTCACCACCATTTTTCTGGGTTTGACCGTGGGCAGCACCATGGGGGGAGATAATTTCATTCAGAGTGATACGCTCTTGATCCTGGGAATGGGCTTGCTGGCATTTGTGCTTGATACCATGGGCGGGTTGCTGGTGGGCAAACTGATGTATATTCTGTCTGGAAAGAAATTCAATCCCCTGATCGGGGCTGCTGGTATCAGCGCCTTTCCGATGTCTGCCCGGATTGTGCAGAAAGTGGGCCAAGAATACGACCTGGATAATTTTCTGCTCATGCATGCCATGGGTGCTAATACAGCCGGCCAACTTGGCAGTGTGGTGGCAGGCGGAGTGGTATTGATGCTGCTTTCCGGTGCGTTTTAATTAATTTAGAGGGACTGAGTCCTTCCCAAGGACTCAGTCCCTTAATTATCCCAAGGACCCAGTCCCTAATTTAATATTTATTTTGGAGGAAAAACCATGAAATTAATCGATCTGACCATACCCCTTGGTGTCGGCACTCCGCCCTGGCCGACCTATATACCCCTGGAAGTGAAGTATTTTAAACGTCTGGCGCCCAATGGCGCCAACGGGATGGTTGTGACCCATTCCAATCATGTGGGCACCCATCTGGACGGAGAGATCCATTTTTATACACCAGGCAAGGATATTGCCGAGCTGGAGCTGGATTTTCTGGTGCATGATGGTGTGGTTGTCGATCTGAGTGACGCGGTTGGTGATTACCAGGTTTACACCAGCGAGATGATCGAAGATCGGGTTGAGGTGAAGGAAGGCGATATCCTGATCATTCATACCGGTTATCATCATTTTGGATGGGATCAGCCGACCGCAGATGAGATTCGCTACATGGTGAAACATCCCGGACCGGACCGTGAATTTGCTGAATGGGCTAAAAAGAAAAAGCTGCGCTGGCTGGGTGTGGATTGCGGCAGCGCCGATCACCCCATGAATACCATCATCCGGGACTGGATGCCGCGTCAGGCCCGTGAGGCTGAAGATGTTTTCCAGAAGAAATACGGTAAAAGCCTGGCAGAATTCTATGATGACAGCAAGTACCAGTTGATGCATATAGAATTGTTCCCGCACGGTATCATTCATGCAGAATGCATTGGCGGGGATATCGACTTGCTGCTCAACCAACGAGTCCAGATCGGCTTTTTCCCCTGGCGTTTTGTGGACGGGGAAGCCAGCATTGGCCGCTGTGTGGCCTTTGTGGAAGATGATAGATATGATGAGTTGATGAAGAAAAAAGAGGGTATGAAAAAAACCAAATTTGGGGATGGGATCAATTCTGATCATGTGGCTAGCCTCGACAAACTGAGCAAATAGGATAATTAAAGATAGAATTAGGATACGGTTTCCTCTAAGGAAATCGTATCCTCTATTTAACTTATCAGTGAGGTTCAATGAATAAAAGACAACTCCTGTTCCTGGTCATTATTGTGGTTTTCCTGATGACAGCTTGCAATAAACCCATTGAAGAACCTTCTCTCCCCCTTATTGATGAAACTCTCTCTACGGAAATTCCACCCACGGAAACAGAGCTGGTAGCGGAGATCCCTGCTTCCGTTACGCCTAATATCCTTGAAGTAGATCCTCCTGACCCGGACCGAGTGGCTTATGACTTTGTGGCTGAGGTTTGCAATGCTGTCTGGTCCACGAATGCCACCCATCTTCCCTGCCCGATGAATTTAGATGAAGCAGAGGGAGCTTACCTTGAAGCAACAGATCATACCGTGTTGGAAGGTATGGTCTCGGTAGAGGCACCCCTTTTGATTGGGCTGTCAGGAAGCGGCTATCCAACCGGGATTGGTTTGTTCGGTAAATATCCTCCTTTTACTGTATACCCCGGGGATACTTTTCATTCTTCCATTGCCTGCCAGGGTGATGCAGATTGTGATCTGGAGTTCTCCTTAGAATATATTCCGGAAGGAAGTAATCGGGATACAGGATGGAGGTGGGAACACAATACAGGAGACGGTCCTCAGGAGGTATCTGCTGATCTGAGTTCACTGGCTGGCCAGACAGTTGAGTTTTATTTGGTGTTGAGGCCGCAGGAAGATTATGAAAATCAATGGGCGGTGTGGATCCAACCTTATATTGACCGGGACCCTAATGCCGAGCCTCTCCCAACAGTGGAGATTCTGCCCACGCTGACTCCTGATCCAGAAGATCAGACTCCGGGTGTGATCTCAGGGATGGTGGATATGAGTTCGGCTCCCCCTTATCTCATGGATTCAATGAATGGCGGAAGCAGTCCGGTTT
Source organism: uncultured Anaerolineales bacterium (assembly GCA_964627755.1). Lineage (GTDB taxonomy): Bacteria > Chloroflexota > Anaerolineae > Anaerolineales > UBA11858 > B10-G9. Next base: position 22,086 of record CAZVIH010000024.1, on the reverse strand, counting down.
TGGTGGTGTTCTTCAATCTTAGTGACGGGACTTATTGGTGGATTCACACGTCTTTAACTGGACATCCCTATTATCAGATGACTGTCTCGCCGGGTGATTATCAGGTTGTGGCTTATGCTCAGGGTGTAGGCGATATGCCTTATGTGTCAGGTGGATATACCGGGCAGAACCCTTCCTGTGGAAGGAACCTAAAAACGATCACTATGCCCCCGAATGGTAGAGTGGAAAATATTGTAATTGCGGACTGGAACTGGACCTGCGGCGGTACAGCCTCCCGACCGGCTAAACCCGGAGGTGTTCCGCTGCCATAAATCGTTGAGAAATATCAGGACACGGTTTATTCCGAAGGAGCCGTGTCCTTTGTTTTTAACGCGCTGATCATGCCCGCCAGTACAGTAATACCGGAGGAGTTTCCCCAGCGAAGTAAATTCCTGATCTCATTCTGAGTGATTTCAACCCCGGAGACTAACCCATCCAATAACTTAATCAGTCGTTCATCGGCTGCCCCCTCTATCGCGCAGGTTAGCAGGGAGGTGCTTATTTGGGTTGTTTTCAACCGAGCATTTTCCAGAATGATCTGGTTTAGATCAGTGATCATATTGTGGCGGCGCCTGAACCTTTCGCTTGCGCTCAGGACAGGTGAGTCACCCTTAGGCATATCCGGCAGATCGGGTGATAATATTTGCCCCCATCTGTTGAAAGTTAGAAGTACACCGAGCAGGAAATCATCTCCCAGCGGTGTCAGCCCGGGACCCAATCCCAGCAGCTTGATTGCTCCGTCCAAAATCTTCTCCGGAGCTCCGGTGTTTAGGCCATTCTGGAGGTTTAGAATCCTTTCTCCAATCACAGGCGCGCCAGGGATCTGGCCAGGGTTATTGGACAACAAGGGCAGGTAGGGATTTTCAGGAGTCAATTTGTTGACGAGGGAAAGAATTGAATCAAAATGTCCGGGAATGGACTTTAGCTTGTTGTCTACCCGGGGAGGATGCCAGATTTTACTGCTTTCTAGGGAGATAGTGATCTTCTGGTCTGGGAATTGTAATTCTCCGGAATAGAACCGGGCAGAGCATCCTGCTTTGATTTTTTCCAGCAGAGCAGACCCCTTTTTAATGTTCAGTGTCAATGGGCCAGGGAATTCTTCAAGTGACAGGTAGAGGGTCAAGTCATCCTCAGGTTGAAGATATATTCCCCGGGAAGCGATCCCGGAAACCCGAGAACCCCTTGAACGCTCCAGGACCTGCAGTGCGAAGCTGCCGATGCAGCTGATGTTTAATTCCATAAGGTTGTTCCTGAAAGGAATTATAACCAGCATGCCATCTGATGTGGTGGGATTAAGTTATAATATATACTGATGGAAATCCAACGAAGAGGTGGGATTTTTCTTTAATTAAAGCTGAAATCCCGGACTGGTGATTGACCATGAGTATCAAAAAGAATGATCCCCTGCGGCTGGATGTCAGCTTCCTGGTCAAGGGGGCCCCTGGAACTTATAAAAAATTTGATTTTAACTTTCCCCAGCTGAAGCTGCCGGACGATTTTTTGCTGGTGGATATTCAGGGTTTAATCACTGTATCGGTTGCTGAAGATGGGGTGGTAGTTGAAGGCAAGATCAAGGCTTTAACGGAGCTGTCCTGCTGCCGTTGTCTGGACCCTTATTGGCAGCCAGTTAACATTGATTTTACGGAAATTTTTTCCTCCCATCCTGTGGACAATGCCGAGAATGATTTGGGGGAGCAGTTCTTGCCTTCCGACGGCGCGATCGATCTAACACCCCTTATTCGCGATTACGCTTTATTGGATATTCCTATCCGCCAGGTCTGCAAAGATGAATGCAAGGGATTATGCCCAACCTGCGGAGTGAACTTGAATCTGGAAGACTGCGGTCATAAAAATGAGCATATTGATCCGCGCCTGGAAGGATTAAAAGCGCTGTTGGAAGAAAAAAAAGAATGACCAAATAAATCCGAAGTCTTCAGGACAATGGTTCCCCCAAATTGATCTTCAGCTGACTTCGGATTTCTGTACACTACAAATAAGCATCCGAAGTTATTGGACCTGCAGTCTGGTGAAGGTGGTTTCCTAAAAACTTCGGAAGTTTTGTTCTCTGTCAGGGAAGTTCAATCTCTTCTGGATCCCCCTCTTCAGGCACGGCTTTCCATTCCTGTTCTTCATAATCAAAATCAGCGATCTCGTCCAGGGGGAGTTTGATGTATTTGCCGCGACCTTCCACGGCCACTTCTCCACTGGGCAATAAAATCTCACCGGTGCCTTCAAAGAGACGCCGGTTTTGATTGGTGATGCGCCCCACAACCCGCAGCTCCACATCAAGCGGGACTGGTTTTTTGTAGCGTACATTAAACTCTACAGTGACCCCCCAGATTTCATTCTGGTTGATATTCATGGCCCGACCGATGGTTTCATCCAGGATGGTGGCCGCCAACCCGCCGTGCATCCGATCCGGATATCCCTGGTGCTCCTCACAGGGAGTAAAGAGGGCTACCAGTTGGTCCCCTTCCACTTCGTAAAAGGAAGCGTGTAAACCGGATGAGTTTTTTAGGCCGCAAACAAAACACATCCTGGAGTTATGCTGTTTGGCGGTGACTTTATGAGGCATGGGATCTCCCTTGTTGGATTTGATCTGGGAGTATTCTAACAGGTTCAGGCAAAGCCGGGATGGGGTTTTGTTGACGGAGAGGTTATGGCGTGTTAAAATGATTTCGCTTTGCCCCCATCGTCTAGTGGCCCAGGACATAGCCCTCTCAAGGCTAAAACCGGGGTTCGAGTCCCCGTGGGGGCACCAAAAAAAAGAAGACCTCTTTCTAGAGATCTTCTTTTCTATTTAATTCTTCGATTGGAAAACCCTCAGCCTAACAAACATGTCAGTCGTAACCGAATCAGGCGGTCAGCTTGTGTTCGCCGGGCCCAATAGTGACGGTCCGCTGGGGACAGTGATTAGCCGTCAGCCCCACAGGATGGATCCGGATTAACGATAGTGATGCAGTAGGTTCCGGCGGCAAGTTCTTTGAAGTTATACTCCCCGGCAGAATTGGTCTGGATGTTAGTATACAATAATTGGTGTGTTTGTCGGGGTGGGCGTGAGTGTAGGAGTGCGAGTGGGTGTGGGTGTCACCGGTAACGGGCAGAGTCCCGGGATAGCCGTGGTGGGGGTGTAGCCGTAAGCCCAGCGGCAGGTGGAGTCAAGCAATTCCAGTCCCTTGATGGGGTATCTGCTGTTTGCCGCAAAGGTGGAACCAGCTTCATCGAAAGTCATAAAGTCGTTGTAGTCATATGCACCCGGATCTTTCAAACCATCATCAGCCCAGCCTCCAAAAGCGAAAGTATTATCGCTTCCGATTAAACTATATTTGAACGCCAGCTGTACGTTATTAACGTCGCCCGGATCTCGGCGGACCCAGACAGCGTCCGGATCGTTTCCAATCCCTTCGTCAAATGTTATCGTTTCGTATCCATCCCGACTGGAATTGGGAGGGTCGGCACTCATAGGCGCGGGACCACCCACATCGTCGTTCAGATCCTGGTAGGCTCTGGCGCCGTCTGTTGTCCATTCATTTCCAGCAGGCACCTGGCCTGATATCAACCAGTCACCCCGGCCGTCGCTGTCCAGGTCTAGCTCCAGGGAATAGGTAGCTGTGGAATCTGCTGGCGGCGATCCTTCCAGATTAAAAGTGACATAAACCCAGGGGTCAGAAAAATTCAGGTTGACACGGGTCAGGTCAATATGGGCTGCATAATCCATCACCTGAGATGTAAAAGGCCGCTCGTATTGGTTGGTATAAAAAAGGTCAGCACCGGACTCCCGGGTGTGTGCAATAGCTTTTGTTGATGTATCTGTGACCCAGGTGTTGGCCGATCCTGGCTCACCCGGCTGAACCAGGTGTTCAATAGTAGGCTCAATGGTAGGCTCTGGTGTTTCAGTGGCTGTAGGTTCTGGATCAGATTCCTGTTCGTCTACCTGTTCAGCTTCCTGGACATCGTCCGAATTGTTTTGCTGCCGGGCGACCTCGGTTTCCAGGACCTGGATAGTTTGAGCAGCTCCAGACTCGGTAGCTTGGGACAGGTTGCAGGCAATAGCGGATATAAATAAAAGAAGCACAACCAGAATGAGAGATTTGGATGGACGGCGGATCATAGATTACCTCCTGAATTATAAAACTACTTACTATTATACATATCAGATTTCCAAAAATAATTGGTTTTCTTATAAAACGGTTTTATTGCTTGGAATGTTACAAATCCCTAAAAAATTTGCTCTTAATGATTCCCTCACCAGATGGAAACAGAGTCTATTCCTATAGTACACTACAAAAAACCCGCCGGAAAGGCGGATTTATTGGTTGATTGGCAGCAACTATCTTAAATACTTAGTTGGTTAGGAGATGAATTCAGGATAAAGGCTGGCGATCTTTTGGTATTCCTGCATGATTTCTTCCCAGGTGCTTGTCCCTGTGGTGATGCTCAAGTCCAGGGATCTGAGCCGGCTAAGGCAGATGGATGCCTCGCTGAGACTGTCGTTATCTTTCAATTGCTGGCTGATCCCCGTGCTGATTGTGGCAACAAAACTTAAAACGGCTGCTGTTATACAAGCCAATCGCCAACCTTCAATACCAGACCCGATGACCGGTCCACCTGCTGAAGTCACACCAGCAACCAGAGTGGACGCTGCCGAGGTTGTCATCCCTGTAACCAGCAATCTGGTATTGGTTGTTTTCTTTTTCTTGATGATCTTGTCGGTTTTCTTCAGACTCGTTTGTATTTTTCCGATGATTGATTTTTGGTCAGGAGTGGGTTGATTTGCCATTTTTCCTCGCTTGATATGTGGGTGTTGGGCGCAGTATTGGGAAACTGCTCAAGATCAGGGCGGGGTGTTATAGAAGGAAAGTGCAATGTATGATTTATCCAAAAACCAATCCTTCCGGCTTGGATGTCAAGGATCAATGCCCTTAATCAATTATTATTTATATCACAAAAATCATAATAAAGTGGCTGCTGTTAATAAATACAATCATACCAAAACCTGATCTACCTCCACACAAAAACAGCGCCTTTTTTTGAAGGCGCTGTTTTTGTTGAGTTTAAAGATCTTATATATTGATATTTTATCTCAGAACTTAGGGAGCGGGGCATGTTCCTGGGGTCAGAACTCCCGCAGTGTCCCAAGAATAGAGTCCCAACGACTCTGATCGGAGGTACTTCCCAAACCCGGTAGTTGTAGGGCCAACTTTCACTCCAGATCCTGCTACAACTGTAGCAGCGTCCGCTGCTAAGTATATATCAATCGCAGATTGAACAACAGATACTTCTGCAGCGCATGTTACTGATGTAGCATTTGAACCAACTCCACTCAGGGTCAGGGTGGTGATGCCAAACAGCACTGCCAGGATGGCGATGGTGACCAGCAGCTCGACGAGGGTGAAGCCGCCTTCTTTCTTGAATAGTTTCGTAAACATGATCTTTCTCCTTAATAAAAATTGATAATTTTGACAACTGATCAATGGTTGATAGAATATGGATCTATTCTTATGATCGGTCTTACGCTTTAAGTAAAACACATTTCAGGGCTGATCGACTTACAGGAGCTTAACAGCGACCTTACAGGAACCTAACAGCGAATAAAGTAAAAAAACCCAAATATTGTTAAATAGCTGGTTTTATTAATTTCAGGTCTGGAGAAAGTGGGGTTAATAAGGGCCCAATGAGGACTGGAAGGATTTTTTATCGTTGGCATGGGCAATTGCATCCTCCAGTGATATCAACCCATCCCGATAACTTCGTTGAAGCGCCTGGTCCATGGTCTGCATGCCTGCTTCCGATCCAGTTTGGATAGTACTGTTCATCTGGTGGGTTTTCCCTTCCCGGATCAAATTGCGGATGGCATGATTGGCAAGCATTACTTCTACGACAGCCACCCGGCCGCTGCCGTCCAGCCTCGGGATCAGACGCTGTGCCAGCACCGCCAGCAAAGTCAGGGAAAGCTGCATGCGCACCTGGTTCTGCTGATGGGGAGGAAAAGAATCTATGATCCGGTCAACTGATTGGGGTGCGCTGTTGGTATGCAGGGTGGACATCACCAGGTGGCCAGTTTCAGCAGCAGTGATGCAGGCGGCAATAGTTTCCGGATCTCTCATTTCCCCAACCAGGATGACATCCGGATCCTGCCGGAGAGATTGTTTGGTTGCAATGGCAAAAGAGGATGTATCTGCCCCAAGTTCTCTCTGGGTGATAAAGCTGAGTTTATCCTGATAGAGGTATTCTATGGGATCTTCAACAGTGACGATCCTGCGCGCATCCCGTTGATTGAGGTATTCGATCATCGAGGCCAGGGTGGTGGACTTACCGCTGCCCGTTGGACCTGTTACCAGCACCAAACCCTGTTTTTTAAGAGCCAAATCCTGGCAGATTTTTGGCAATCCAAGCTGCTCCAGGTTGGGGATATCTAATGCTACTCTGCGTAAAGCCAGGTAAATCTCATTCTTTTGATAGGCGGCGTTAACCCGGAAACGAATATTACACTGGGTTTGATAGGAGAAATCCAACTCTTTTTTGAGATTAAATTCTGCTTGTTGTTCTTTTGTGGTAATGGCTTGAAAAGCGGTTGTTAGATCTGGGGCTGAGATTGGATCAGTTCCAGCTACAGGAGTTAGTGTCCCGTTAATTCGCATCAACGGCACAGCATTGACTTTCAAGTGTAAATCAGAAGCCCCTTTTTGTTCCATGATGGGAAAAAGATCAAGTATATTCATCCGCCGATTCTCCTCAAATACCATTCCAATACCCGGGTGCCATATAACAGAGTGAACATCCCTGCGGCTGCCAGAAATGGTCCAAAGGCAATGGCATCTTTTTTACTGATTTTTTTCAAGGCAAGAAGGATGCCCGACACCAATCCTCCCAGCACAAAAGCCGTAAAAAGGGTAATCACAATCTCGGGATAGCCATTGATAAAACCCAGGAAGAGCATTAATTTCACATCTCCCATACCCATAGCGCCAGGGGCAATGATTGCGATCAGGAGTAATACCCCAAACCCAATCAGACCTCCCAGGAACATCATCCACAGATCACCCCTGTGCAGCACCAGGATCATGATGATGCTGATTCCGATAGCGGGATAGATGAGGATATTGAGAATTTTCTGGTGTTCCAGATCAATCCCACCAATCACGATCAATAAGGAACCATAAAAAGAGTAGAGCAGTGTTTCCCAACCTGGACCAAAACGCAGCCAGGTTAATAAAAACAAAAGCCCGGTGATGATCTCAACCACCAGACTGCGGGGTGAAATTTTTTCGTGACAGGTCCGGCAGCGTCCCCGAAGAAAGATATAACTCAGAATTGGAATCATTTCTAATGGGGTTAAACGCCGTTTACAGGCCTCACAATGTGAAGCAGGAGCCAGGATCGATTGCCCCTCAGGCAGACGATCGATGACCACATTGAAAAAACTACCCAAAGTCAGGCCGAGCAGTGTATAAAAAAGGGGATAGATTATATTCATTTTGACTTTAAAGCCAATCCCAGGTTAACAGCATATTTCGCGATTGAAAAGTTATTGGGTACTGGATAGGGCCATTTTGGATACTGCACAGTATAAGGTGTTCTCGAATTAAGTCTTTCCCTCAGGTCTGTTCCTTCCTCCAACCGGTTCGTAACTGCAGTATAGTCAAATAATTCTCCGGTTAAATAGATTTTTGTTTCTTCTGGCAGCCGGTTGGTTTTATTGCTTTCGTTATAGTATTTGACTGTTCTGGCTAATTCCTGGCTGAGCAGGTCCAGCTTGGCTTCTTCCGTTAGATCCCCGGCTTCGAGAGGTACTGATCGCACCAGGATGGGAATGTGATTAACGGTAATGATCACACCCAGGCTGAATGATTCCAGGTTGACGATGATGGAGGTAGCTTGATTTACCATCCGCTGTAATGCCAGCGGTTTGATATCCAGAACCCTGGGTTTGATTTTCGCTGCCCGGAGAGCTGCGACCTGGGCAGCAATCACAACCCTAGGAACTGCCAGAACGTAGAGCAGGATCTGACTGTTTGACCTGGAAAGTATTCGCCAGTGGATATCGGTTTCATCCAGCGGGATAGCAAACTCCTGCTTGGATTTCCTGCGAATGGTTTCATCTAGAAGTTTATCCGGAATGGTTGGAATTCTCAGGATTCGGTGGACCGAGCGCTGTCCGGTGATGGAGGTGATCACATTCCGTCGAGACCCCTTGAGCTCTTTGATAGCCGCAGCGATAAATTTTCCAATCGAATCAGGGTCCAGAATTTGGCCTTGATTCATGAGTTCGGGAGGGATTTTTCCGGTGTGCCAGGAGCGTATATTATCCCCCTGGATAACCAGAAAGCGGATTTCATTTCCTTCAAAACTGATAGTGGTTATTTTTTTATTAAACAAGGTTCACTCTCTTTCTGGGAAAAACCCAATCAACGATTCTGATGATTTATTGGAGCGATGAGGGATATCCCATGGTTTTTATCTCCAAAGAACAGAGCCCATCTTCAGGGAAAATGCCAGCATATTGCATAACCACAGAATCCAACCCGGCTGTTTCTATTTTTTCAATAAAAGTAAAACAATCGACCAGCCCCCCGTTTAATTCAAGTCCATATTCTTCAAATAATAAGACGCCGGAAGCTGTTTCTCGTGATTCTGAATCTAGCAACGAGATGTTCAATAAATCCAGCTGGCTTGACTGAGCCAGGTCCAAACCCCGCCGGAAAACATCAAAAGGGGCTCCCGGTTCCGGGAAGCTGGCTTCCAGTTCAAGAACCTCTTGTTGGATCTCTTCCAGGTCTGCCCTCAATTGATCCAGTTGATCCTGGTTGACCTGTTCCAAATCCGCGATATTTTCTTCCAGGGCAGAGCGAGTTAGCTGCAACTGCCGGGATGCTTTCAGCCTGAGGGAAGATCCTCCCAAAAAAACCAGGTTCAATATGGCTGCGGTCAAGCTGATGATGAGGCCAACCCGGATTCCGGAGAACAGCTTGTTTTTTTTGTTCATTATTGACCCTCCTGATCCAGATAGGCCACCAGGGAAAAGGTATAAGTTGGAGGTGCAGTGTACAGGGGTAGACTTTCTTCCCCGGAATCGACCACAATTATCTCTGCAGGATCAATAATAACCTGGTCAATATATTCAACCTTCACTTTTGAGAATTCTTCCAGGCTGCGCAGGCTGTCCTGGAGATCCAGTATCACGTCATAGCTGCTGGCAGTGCCATTCAGGCTGATTTCTTGATCTTGCTGGATAATGGAAATCCAGGAGATGCCATCTGGAGCATTCTGGTTGATCCGGAACAAGGTAGGGCTCCAATTGGACCCCTGGAAATCAATACCCTGGTAGGAATCCACAATCTGATTCTTTCGATCAGATTCGAGGTCGATCTCTTCCTGCAAAGCCACCATTTCGTCGGCGGCAGATTGGAAGTTCTCAAATGAGGTCTCCATAATTGCCACCTCGATTTGGGATTGTTTATAAATTGATTGAGCTTCCCGGGCAATTAACACAGAAGGGTAGAGCGCCGCCAGAAAGAAAATTAGAAAGAGCCAGGGCAGAACAGCAATCAGACGAACTTTCTTGGGGCGGTACCGCTCTGGCAAGATATTAATGTCAAATATCTCCAGGGAGCCGGTTAGAAAACCGGTTTTAGAGGGAGAATCCCTCAGGATTTGTTTTGGATCATCCATAGTGCCTTCTTAACTTTCTGATAAACCCATTATTCAATATCCCAGAACAAAATCGTTCTGGACCCACCATCAATTTCAAGGCGGGCATCTGTAGTGAGCGCTCCTGCCTGGGAAGAGATATCATAACGGGGTGGAGTCACTTCAAATTCCCAGAAATCACTCTGATCAGCGCCCCGCAGGGCAAATCCACCCTCGGAATGAGTAAAAATCAGGTCTCCACCAAAGCCGACTGTTGCGGGTGTATCTGTTAGTGTGGTCCAACTATCCATTGTAACAGCATACCGGAAGAAGCCTGTGTCCTTCCCCTGCAGGGCATAGATATAATTGCCGCTGTAATAGGCGAGTGAACCCCCATCGTCGATATTGGCTGGTGTATCTTGCCTGGTGGACCAGGTATTGGTTGAGATGTTATAACGCCAAAAATCGGTATTTCTTGCGCCCCTGACCGCAAATATAGTATTGCTACCGGTATACACTAGGTCCGCACCATCTCCTGTTTTGGCAAGCGTATCAGCCCGGCTGCTCCAGCTGTCAGAGGAGATGTCATAGCGCCAAAAATCTGTAGAGTTGCCTCGAAAGGCATAAATGTTGTTTCCTCCATCATAGGCCAGGGCGCCACCCTGTCTGACTTTGCTTGGGGTATTTTCCCTGGATGACCAGGAATTGGTGGAAATGTTGTAGCGCCAGAAATCATCCTGGTTGTTTCCCCGCAGAGCGTACAGATAATTTCCTCCTCCATAAACCAGCGAACCACCGCGGGCCACTTTTCTGGGCGTGTTCGCCAGGCTGTACCATTGATTTGCCGAGATGCTGTAATAATCAAAATCCCGGGAGCCATCGCCCCTAAGGGCATATACCCGATCCCCTCCGGCATAAGCCATGCCTCCTCCCCGGTTAACAGTCCCGGGCGCATCAGCTCGGGTATACCAGATGCCGGTTGGAAGACCGGTGACAGATACGGTCGGGGTGAGCCCATTGATAGAGCCCGGGAAAGATAAAGCCTGGGCTGTACCGGCATTGAGGTCAACCTGGGTCCTGAAAGAAGGTACGTTGAGCAGGCTCCAGATGGCATATTCAATGCCTGCATCTGCGGCATATAATTCATTAAAAGTCTCTTCCGCAGTTCCGGTTCCCAGGGTGCGGGAGCTTACAAACCCCAGAAAGGGGGTTAACAGCAGGGCGCCAACCGCCAGGGCGATTAAGGCAGCGGGCAGAGACTGCCCTTTTTCGCTTGCTTGCTGGGTTGGGTGAGCAGCGCAGGTTTTTTTATTTGATCTGATGAGGAGCTGCCATAGTTTTTTCATAATGGATTCACCTGGCCCGCATTGAAAATTGGATGTCAAGGCTGCTGCTCTCCTCACCGCTGGTAGAGGTGATTGACACTGTTAATAAAGTTCCGGATGCATTGAATATCACATCGTTTTGATTAAGAATATATCTGGCTACTGTGAGGGCGGATTCCACAGTTCCATCGTCCAGTACATGTTCCCGGAACAGGGAGTGATCCGCCGCATTGTAGGAATAACGAAATTGATGGGTGGCATCCGGCCAATTCAAAGTCCCGTAGATATTCCCGGTTCCTGGAGTAAAGCTGGATGATTCCAGGGCGTCCCTGCCTAACCACAAGGAAACCACCTGAAAATCATTTGAGATTTGCAGCTGGCTGTTGCCCCAGCGGGTGACCAGCATGAACTGCACCAGGGCAGTTGTGATCACGCCAAATACGACAACACTGATGCTCATTGCTACAAGCATCTCTACCAGGGAGGCCCCCCGCTGTGGCTGAATTATTTCCGCTATTTTAGCAAGCTGTTTGGATCTGTTCATCAGCGGTCCACCTTAAGGGCAGATGTCTGAACCAGGTCATCTCCTCCAGTTGAGACTGTAACCGTAATTTTTTGCATCCCGTCAGTCTGGAGGGAGGTTGAGAAATTACCGGTACTGGCATTCCAGTATTCAATATCCAGAGAGACAATATATCCCGCCACGCTGGCTACAGACGGGTAGGGAGAAGTGGCCGGATTAGAATGGTAAACATCATCTTTGATCAGTTCTATCTGGGACCGGGCCAGCGATTCAGCAACCACTTTATCATCCACCAGGCGGACACCTACCACCCCGGTATAAATCATTGCTACCAGAATGACGATCCCAAAACCAATGATCGCCACGGTCACCAATTCCTCGACCAGGGTAGCACCCCGTTCATGCCAGAGAAATTTTCTGACCGGTTGGTTAATTGATGGAAATCTCATTTGATCTGACCTAAGAGAGAGTACATGGGCAGGATAACGGATATAGCCACGAAAGCAACAATGACCCCAACAAAAATCATCATGGCCGGTTCTAACAAGGAAGTCAGGTTTTTTAAAGCCCGGTCAACTTCTTCTTCGTAATATGAGGCCAGAGTAATTAACTGGGTATCCAGCGATCCGGTTTCTTCACCTACCCGAACAACCTGCGCCAACATTTTTGGAAAATATTCAGACTGAGATAAAGGCGCTGCGATGCCCCGGCCTTGCAAGGTTTCCTGGCGGAGGATATCAATTTCGTTGTTGAGTACAACATTTTGGATGGTCTGGCCAGTCAGCTCCATGGATTCTGTTAACTGTAAACCGGCGTTGATGAGTGTAGCCAGGGTCCGGCTGAAACGGGCAACGTTCCCAAAGGTGTTGATCTGGCCAAGAACGGGTGTTTTTAGCGCCATATGAGCGAACCTTTTTTTCCCACCCGGACTTCGAAAATAGAAAAAACCAACAGCAATAACCAGAATAACCCCAACCAAAAGCTGGATCCGGTACTGCAGGAAAAAATCGGTAACGCTCATAAGAAATCGGGTAGGCCAGGGTAGTTGGGCATCAAATTCGCTATATAAACCCAGCAGGGGCGGCAATGTGAAATTGAGAAGCAGCAGAATAACCCCAAAAGCCAGAGCCAGAACCACACCGGGGTAGGCCATCGCCCCCTTGATTTTGGATTTGATGTTTGATTCCTTCTCCATGTGGATTGAAAGCTGGCGTAAAACGCCGCCCAGATTACCGGTTCTTTCTCCCACCTGAATCATGGATTGGTAGATCTCGGGAAACACGAGATCATGTTTGGCCATGGCCGCTGCGATGGAGCTGCCCTGGCGAATATCTTCAACTACCTGCTGGAGGACTTTTTGGAGAGGTTTGCTGGATGCCTCTTCCGCCATTAATTCCAATCCAGTTAATAATGGAACACCTGATTCGACTAGATTGGCTAATTGATTGGAGAAAACGATCACATCACGTTTTTTGGGTCCAAAAAACGTCGGAAACCAATGCGCAATGTCAAAACGCGTTTTAATCTCAGTTAATTTTGCGATCGTCAGGCCGCGTTGAAACAGGATTTGTTCGGCAGTGTTTTCCTCATCTACTTGAAGAACACCAGTCTTTTCTTCTCCAGTAGAATCATAGGCTAGATATCGATATGGCATATGTCGTTCTCCAGACAATAAGATAAGCGGTATTGGGAGTCGGTGTTACTACTCCACAGAGTAGATGGTCCGCAGGACTTCAGAAGGTGTGGTCAGGCCCTGTTTTACTTTCAGCAGGCCATCTTTTAACATCGATAACATCCCGGCTTCCACGGCAGCGGATTTAATTTCACTGGAACTTGCTCCAGCCGAGAACATTTTGCGAATTTTGTTGGTAACAGATAATAATTCGTAAACACCAGTGCGGCCGAGATATCCAGAACCATGACAATAGGAGCAGCCTTCTCCTTTGAGGAAACTATCCAGCGGCTCACCCATTTCCGTCTGATAAATCTGGGCTATTGTTTTGGTCGGGGAGGTCTTGACACTGCAATGGGAGCACGAGAGCCGTATTAATCGCTGAGATACCATCGCCAGAACAGAAGAATTAATCAGGTAATGGTCTATCCCGAGATGGAGCAGGCGAAAGAACGTCCCTGCTGCATCATTGGCATGGATGGATGATAGTACCAGGTGTCCAGTCAATGCGGCCTGGACAGCAGCATTTGCAGTCTCGATATCCCGGATTTCGCCGACCATGATCTTGTCAGGATCAAGCCGCATCACTCCCCGTAATCCAGAGGCAAATGTGATATCTGCGGCCCGGTTGACCTGGATCTGATTAATACCCTCAAAGTTGTATTCAACCGGATCTTCGATTGTGAGGATATTATATATATTTCGGTTTAGCTGATTAAGCGCGGCGTATAAAGTAGTAGTTTTTCCTGACCCAGTGGGCCCTGCTACCAGTACCATGCCAAAAGGAGAGTGGATAACCTGTTTAAATTGTTCAATCACCTCTGGCTGCATGCCCAATCCGGTCAGGTTCAGGATAGATTCTGTCCTTCCCAGAATTCGGATGGTAGCCATTTCTCCCCAGGTGGTGTCACTGGTTGCCACCCGGAAGAAAATTTCTTCGCCTCCGATAGTATCTGAAAACTGTCCATCCTGGGGCCGCCGGCGCTCTGCGATATTCATCCCGGCAAGCACCTTGATGCGGGAGAGGAGTTGGTAGTGGCTCCCATGGGGAAGAGAAAGCGCATCGGATAACATCCCATCTACCCGATATCGGATCCGGACAGAATCATGATCCGGGACAATGTGGATATCTGAAGCCCGATCTCTCACTCCTTGTTGCAAGATCATGCTGACAGCTCGAACAACAGGGTCTTCCAGGATGGAACTTGCGTCCAGGTCGGCATCCCTGATATTCCCGCTGCCGGTAAATTCAGCCACCTCCCGTTCAATTTCCTTCGTGGCTTTATAATACAAGTCGATCGCGGATTTAATATCCATGCCAACACCAACGGATGGCGTGATGCTCATACCGGTTAAGGCTGAGATTTCATTGATAACTGATATGTCAGTTGGGTCTTCCATGACTACAATCAGGGACCCGTTGCTGATTTCCACGGGAATAAGCTGGTAGCGGCGGGCCACATTTTCCGGGATGATCCTGGTCAACTCGGGGTTGATTTTCTGCTGGCTGAGGTCAGCGAAAGGGAGGTTTAAATGGATGCTGAGCGCCATGGCAAGTGATTCGGCGGTAAGCAAACCTTCATCGATCAGAATGGTTCCAAGGCGTCGAGTATCCCCGTCACGCTGCAGGACCAGGATCTGGTCAAGCTGTTCTTTTGTAATTAATTTAGATTCCAGCAGCACCTGTCCCAGCGATGGACTGGATCCTGAAACCTCTTGGACATTTTTCTTATTAATAGGAAGCTCCTTGTTTGTACGAGCCAGATACCGGTACCTTTCTTAAGTATATTACAGGTTTATAGGGATTGATATACAACTTTGTTACCTCGTCCAGGAGGTAATTCAGCTGTTTTCCCCCAATTTTTCCCTGAAAAAACTGCCTGCGGCAGCTGAAAATATCCTCCGGACAAGAGGAATGTTTAAGTTTATTCACCACTGACCAGGGTTGGTTTCGGAGGTTGGAATAATGATTTTGGTTGTTCTGGATCAAGTTTTAGATAAATATCTAAACAGCTTCTATCAACTGTGGAAATCTTCAATATTATTACCTGTGAGGGGAAAAATATCAGATTTGTAATCCATTTTACGGGAAAATATGTGTAAAATTATTATGGTGTAGAATATATTTGAGCCAAAATCTTTTTGAAGTGAGGTCCTCATGAAACGAAAGCTGTTCATTCCTGTATTATTGTTGTTTTTCCTCTCTGCCTGCACTTTTTTATTTCCGGCCCAAACGAATATCAGTGTAGCCAAAATCGACTACCTGGATGCTGATCATCTAACAGTCTATCTGCGCCATGCAGAAGAAGGTTATTTTGTCACGGTCAATGGGGAAACCTATGATTGTGTAAAGGTAGATGATCCACCTGATACGCTGAAATGTTCAGGGCCAAGTTTTGAACCTGGTGAGGAGGTAACCATCAGGTTCTATGAGGATGAAAAAACGACTAAACCTTTTGCGTCCGTAGATTTTGTTGTTCCGGAATATGACCCGGCAGTAGAGGATTCGGACGGGGATGGACTTCCAGATGCAGAAGACCAATGTTCATCAGATCCAGAAAAGACCTCCCCTGGCGCCTGTGGTTGCGGAGTGGCAGATCTCGACAGTGATGCTGATGGCACTCCGGATTGCTTAGACGGCTGTCCTGCGAATCCGGAAATGATCAAACCTGGCGAAAATGGTTGTAAGGCAGCTGAAAAAGATTCGGATAATGACGGCATACCGGATAGCCAGGATAAGTGCTCAGATGATCCAGATAAAAATGAGCCTGGAGTATGCGGCTGCGGAACACCTGATACTGATCTTGATGATGATGGAGTTGTTGATTGTGAGGATATCTGCCCTAATATCGCCTATTCCGATCTGATAGGGGATCCCTGCGATATGGATGAGGATGATGATGGCGTCAATGATGGGGGAGATTTTTGCCCTTACGATCCCTTAAAAAGAGCCCCCGGTTATTGCGGCTGTAATGTCAGTGAAGTGGATACCGACGGAGACGGCACTCCAGATTGTGTTGATCTGTGCCCGGAGGATAAGAAAAAGATTGAACCCGGGAAATGCGGCTGCGGTGTGAAAGATAAAGACAGTGATGGGGATGGTAAGGTGGACTGCAAGGATGCCTGCCCTGCTGATCCCCTGAAGACGTCCCCAGGTGTATGCGGATGTGGTGTTGAAGAAAAAGACACAGACACAGACGGGGATGGATTTTGGGATTGTGTGGACGCCTGTCCCACAAAGTATGGAACCGGATGCGATGGTTGCCCGGTTTGTCCTTAACCTGCCTACTGAAACTCATTAATAACCAAAAAGAAGGCTCAGATTCTGATGAGCCTTCTTTTTTATAGATATTCAGCATTTATTCAGGCACTTGAATAACCTTTTCACCCGAGGCGTGGTATTCATATAAATCGCCGCCAGCCTCAAGCATGATGATATACCCCGGGGTGTTAATTGCCTCGTAGGTCACACCTGGTTCTGGAACATCCAGACTGGCATCATCAAACAGTGTCTCCTCGATCGATTTGGTGGTTATGTTTTCGAGATCAACTCCGGTTTTCAGGGTCAGGTCGAATTTCGCCAGCATGATCAGGGACTCAGTGTCCTCGGGTAATTCGGGGGGCAGGGATTCTTCCAGAGGTTGCTTATTACCAGACAGGCTGCAGGCTGATAATAACAGCAGGCCAATTAGCAGGATTCCAAGTGTAAGCCAGATTCTATTTTGTTTCATAACGTTTCTCCAATCTATAGTCCAACTCAGAAAACTCTCAGGGCAAATTCCAGTATACCACCTGGGTCAGATAGGCTTTAAATCCGGCAGTGTCTGAAGCAGCAACCAGAACCCCAAAACGTCCCTGGAGAAAGGTGTTGTCATTGAGTTCAAATACCTGGCGGCCGTTGATAAATCCGGTTAAGGTTGTCCCATTTGTTTTGATCCCCAAGCGGTTTTCAGCGCCAGGTCCCGGGAAAACATATTTGCTGCTGGTCCAGGGAATAAGACTGGTATATTTTTCCTGCTCATTTTCCCAGGTGCTCAGCCGGAATGAGCCATCACAGGATATGCTGATCAGATACCCTTCGCTTGTATCAGGAGCGCGGAATATCAGACCATAGCGGTCTTTGCCGCCGCATTCATCGCCAAAGGTTCCGGTGGTTTCCAGATAAAAATTATACAGGGTGGGGGAGGCAAGGCTCCAGGTCTCAAAATTATTGGCCTTTTTAGCGACCAGGATCATTTGGTTGTTATCAACCTGGTAGCTGGATTGGGACTCATCATAAAGGAAAAAATTCGACCCGTTGGCAAAGTTATCCCGGAACCAGGGATCATCCAGAGAGGATACTGGATCTTCCGGGTCGAGTGTGGCTGTGGGAGTTATTGTGGGGGTTAATGTAATTGTCGGTGTCCGGGTGGGGATATCTGGATTGTGAGTCCTAGTCGGAGCATTTGGATCCGGCGTCTGATAGGGCTTTTTTGGGGGCGCAATCACAAGGGATGTTGCGGCTTGGGTTGCTGCCAGACCAGGATCAATATTGTCCTGATCAGTGATGTTCAGCTTAGGTTGTTGAGGAATACAGCCGGTTAACATAACTATAACCAACCATACTAACAAGACCTTTCTCATACCCTGCCATTTCCCTCGATCACAAATCAGCTCTGGTGGTTCAACGCAGGTACCCATCAGGGCAGTTTCCAGTAAACCACCTGGGTCAGATAGGCTGTAAATCCAGCTGTGTCAGTGGCGGCTACCATAACACCAAAACGCCCTTTGTTAAATGTACTGTCGGTGAGCTCAAATACCTGGCGACCGTTGATAAAGCCGGTGATCTTTGTTCCCTTCACCAATACACCAAGTCTGTTCGCTCCACCTGGCCCAGCATTGATGTGTTCACTGGCGGTCCATTTTTTGATTGTTGTGTATTCTTCTGCTTCACTTTCCCAGGTGCTTAACCGGAAGGAGCCATCACAGGAGATGCTGATCAGGTAGCCTTCAGTTGTATCGGGAGCCCGGAAGATCATCCCATAGCGGTCTTTTCCGCCGCAATCATCCCCGAACGAACCGGTGATTTCCAGGTAGAAGTTAGTCAGTTCCTCCCAGGAAAGGCTCCAGGTTTCATAATTATTGGCTTTTTTAGCGACCAGAACAAACTTGTCGTCATCAACCTGGAAACTGGATTGGGATTCATCATACTGGTAGATGATCGAGCCGCTATCGAAGGTGTCCTTTACGGAAGGTACACCCAGCGAGAGAACGGGATCTTCCGGCGAGAGCGTGGGCGTAAAAGTGATGGTGGGGGTGAGGGTAGCAGTGGCTGTGGCCGTGCTGGTGGCGGTCAGAGTTGGTGTGGCTGTCGGTCCTTCCGCAGTCGGGAGGGATGGATCCGGGGTGACAGTGGACACTGATGCCATAATTGTCTGGCCGGGTTGATCCTTTGACTGGGGCTCCGCAGTTAAAGTGGCTGCTACCAGAGTGGCAATAGTGTCACCAGCTTCTGCTGCGGGTTCGATTTGTTGAGGAAGACAGCCGGTTAAGAGGATGATCGTCAATCCTAAAACCAGGATCTTTTTCATATTTAATATCCTCCAAGCACTGAATTTCTATTACTATTAATTGTAACAGATGCCGGTGACTGATCAGTATTCTCTGCGCTGCTGGCTCGTTTATTAATATTGTATACAACTCTCCCATAAATTATCCGTATATTGCATTATGAGATGATTTTTATGGACTGATATCATCTGGTCCAGGAATAGTGTAAGATAAAAAGTAGAGAGGATTCTTGCTCGAGGAGGAAAAATGGATTACGGTAAACTGTTTACAAGAGCCTGGGACATTATCTGGAAATATAAATTCCTGATACTCTTGGGTGTACTTGTTGCTCTGAGCGGATCAAGTGGATCCAGCGGCAATTCGAGCCGTTATGTTTTTGATGGTGGGGATATGCCCTGGTCCGATATGCCCAGCTTTGATTACGGTTCTCCTTTCCAGAATCTAGATCTGTCGATCCTGGCGGTCCTCGGTTTGATAACCCTGGGAGTTGTAATAATTGTAGTGGGGCTGGCATTGTGGGTGGTTGGTACCATAGCCAGGGGTGGATTGATCAGCGCAGTAAATGATATTGAAGTTGATAACCAGACTAACTTTTCCACTGCATTCCGGGCTGGATGGAAAAAGGGCTGGCGTTTATTGGGTATCGATCTGGTGCCAGCTATTCCTGGTTTAGCCCTTTTTATTGGCAGTTTGACAATATTTTTTTCCTACGGCGGTTTTGCGGAACTGATGGATGGCGTTTGGCCGTACGCTGGTATGGGGCCATTTTTACCGCTGATCCTCTTGTCTTGTTTGTTGCTTCCGATCATCCTCTTGCTGTCAATAATGAGCACATTTGCCAACAGGGCCTGTATGCTGGAAGACCTGTGTGTGGTCGCTTCCTATCGACGAGGATTTGAAGTCCTGGCTGATAATCTGGGCACTGCGTTGATTTTGTTCCTGATCCAGATAACAATCAGTATTGGACTCTTTATTGTAATGATTGTGCCAGGTTTTCTGATGGTTTTATGCTGTCTGTTATGGCCCCTGCTGATCCTGATCCAAGGTGCTTTCAGTGCCTATCTATCGACCCTCTGGACCCTGGCCTGGCGTGAGTTTGTGGGGGGAATGGAAATTGTAAAGAGTGAGGCATAAGTTTATAAGGTAAGGTGTGAATCGTAAAACGTCAGTTGATCAGGTTTTCAGAAGTAAAGACTGAAAGATATCCTGGGCGATCCGTTGGGTCGCCCTTTTTTATTGGTCTTAGATTTATCTCAGAATATAATATGTGTGGAATCCCAGCGTTTGACTTTAAGGAGGGGTAAGATGCAGAATCAAATCAAAGAAAGTGGTGTGTTATTGGACAACCAGGGCAAATTGACTCAGGTAGGATGGGCCAGGCACCAGAACCTTGACTGCAACCTGGAGAATGTGAATTTTTATCAACTGAAGTTCCTCCAGTGGTTCAGGGTTAAACGCTGGGACTATTATGCTATTTTTACTCCCAAAAGGTTTTTCTCTGCCACCATCGCAGACCTGGGTTATGCCGGCAATATTTTTGTATATACATTAGATTTCACTTCGGGTGATTTACACGAAGAGGGAATAGTAGTACCCCTGGGCAAGAATATTCTTCTGCCAAGGAACAGCACCGCGGGAGATGCTCATTTTTCCAATAATAACTTGTCACTTGATTTCAAGCTTGAAGACCGGAACCGCAACCTGTCGATTTCCTGGCCGGGTTTCCACGATAGTCTTGGAATCCAGGCTGAGATCAATTTGGTTGAGCCAGTTGAACACGAATCGATCAATATTGTCATACCTATAGGGAAAAGGCGTTTCTATTACAATCGCAAGATCAATTGCCTGCCAGCTTCGGGCCACATCCGCTATGGAGAGGATTATGAAGTTCTCTCTCCGGACAAGTGTCTGGGGTCTCTGGACTGGGGGCGCGGGGTCTGGGAATACTCCAGCTTCTGGAAATGGGCCAGCGCCTCGGGATTCCTGGCGGATGGAAGGACGATCGGGTTGAATCTGGGTGGTGGTTTTGGCGATACCTCCCGGGCCAGCGAAAATGCCTTTTTTGTGAATGGAATTCTCCATAAACTCGATCAGGTGATGATTGATTATTCGCCGGAGAATTACACTGCGCCCTGGCATTTTTATGACAATCAGGACCGCCTGTCTCTGGAATTTGTTCCCTTTAAAGAAAGGGTTGCTGAAACCAGGCTGGTGATCATAGACAGTGAAGTCCATCAAATATTTGGCCGTTATTCAGGTTATGTGGTCTGTGATGATGGAGAAAAAATCGAGATCAATGACCTGATTGGATTTGCGGAAGATCATAAAGCCAGGTGGTGATTCCTGAATAGGGAATTGCAGATCGATCTGAATAATGCTTGGATAAACAAAAAGTATTAATGTATCAGGGCGACTCAACGAGTCGCCCTTTTTGATAGAGCTCATCAGGGAGCAGTTCTTGGTCGGGCGGTATATGCCTGAACGCGATAGAAGAAATTGTCCCTTAAGAGGAAAGCATATAAACGAGCTAGTTTAAATCATAAATATTGTATAAAATAGTCAAATCCAGCACTATTTTTTTCTGGAAGCGAGTATAGTAATAGAATAACTGTTTTTTAAGTGAGGAGAGATATTTATGAAAATCAAAGTAGGTGACCAGGCTCCGGATTTCAGCCTGATGAGTCACCTTGATAAAGAAGTGGCATTAAGTGAATACCGGGGAAAAACCACGGTGCTGGTTTTTTTTCCACAAGCTTTCACGCCTGTTTGAACCAGCCAAATTCCGTCCTATGAAGCGGAGTACGCTGCATTTGCGGAATTAGATGTCCAGGTTCTGGGCATAAGCGTTGACCACATACCGGTATTAAAGGCCTGGGCTGAAAGCCTGGGTGGTATCTCATATCCATTGATCAGCGATTTCTGGCCTCACGGAAAAATAGCAAAAGAATATGGCGTTTTCCGGGAGGATGAGGGGCGATCTGAAAGAGCGATCTTCATTATTGACAAAGACGGGGTTGTTCAATATGTAGATATCCATGATATTGATGAACAGCCCGATAATGAGGTCTTGTTCAAGGAAATTCGCCGCATCCAGCCTGACCATGTGCCGATCAAAGCTCCTGAAGAAAAGAAAATAGAAGATGAACTGGATCTGGAAGGCGTTGTGCTGTTTTGCAATAAATGGTGCCCGGGCTGCCGCAGGGCGCGGATCTGGTTTGAAGAAAAAAAGATCGAGTACAGGGAATATGATATCACCAGGAATCAAGCAGCAGCCAAACAGGTGAAAGAGTGGACCGGCGGAAATCTAACCACTCCCACTTTTTACATCAATGGGGAAGTGGTGGTTG
>CAZVIH010000023.1:0-2170 GCA_964627755.1 uncultured Anaerolineales bacterium | reverse complement strand
TTCCGGAAAATATATCTTATCTAAGTAAAAAGAATCACTAACAATACGGCATGATATTAGAATTTGCAGATCAAAAACTTTGCGGAGTTTGTCCTTCTGCCATTAACAAGTCATGCAGGAAAATTGGTTTAAGATGTATTTCAACCCAGTCATTGTAAAACCCTCATTTATTGCTTTCTGATCCATCGTCTGGCTTCCTAATTAGTTTAGCGGCCACAGGACAGGCAGCAGCAGCACAGTGATCACCATCGCTATAAAAATCAATGGTATCCCCGCTTTTGCGTAATCTTTAAATCGGTAATTTCCAGCTGCCATTACCAGGGTATTCACGGGCGAGGCAACTGGAGTTGCATAGGCGGTAGAGGCAGCCAGCGCGACGGTCATAAGGAAGGCCTGGGGTTGGTATCCAAGCTGCAGGGCCAGGGAGAGTGCCACCGGTGCTATCAGAACCGTGGTGGCTGTGTTGGAGATCACCTGAGTGAATAATGATGTGATCAGGAACAGTGATGCCATAGTAGGGATGGCTCCCAGGCCTCCCAGGGTAGAAGCTATCCAATTTGCACCAATCTCCACTAAACCGACTTCCTGTAGGGCTGTAGTCATTGGAAGCATTCCAGCGATCAGGATGATGCTTTTCCAATCCACACTGTTATAAGCTTGTTTCATGGTCAAGCAGCCGCTGATGATCATCAGGAAGGCAGCGATCATAGCAGTTGTGGCCAGCGGCAGCCAGCCGGCTACCAGGGAAATTAACATAGCCGCCAGGATCAATCCTGAGACGATCATTTTAGAACGCGGTGGAGTCCCTTTCATCGTTTCTGGTTGGCCTACTACCACAAAGTCCCGCCGTTGATTGGTTAAGGCCCGGATATTCTTCCAGGGTCCCTGAACGAATAAAGTATCACCGAACTGAAGGGCTGTATCTTTGAGGGATAATCTTTCATCAGATCCCGGTCGGTTGATTCCCAGGACAGTCAGCTGGTAAAGGCTGCCAAACCGGGAAGATACCAGGGTTTTTCCGATCATCTGGGAACGGGGAGGCAGCAGGACCTCTGCTACGCCGACCTCGTTATTTACGAGGGCTTTATGGTCCACAGACTTGGCAGGTTGGACCCCAAGCTGCAAGGTTGCAGAAGCATGGCTGATATCGTTAAGTTTCCCCTGACAGATCAACAGATCATCTGGCAGCAGTAAGTCTTGGGCTGAGACTTTTTGACTTCCTGGTTCTTCATCATCCAGGAATCTGAGATTCCCGATTGGGGATCGATCTTGGGTTCCGTCGGTGCGGAAAATTTTCAACACATTAACGCCGTAGCCGCTCCCCAGATTGCTTTCCAGGAGCGATTTCCCGACCAAGGGAGATCCCTGCCGGATTCGCAGCCGATATAGGTCCTCTGGAAGCTTATATACTGCCATTAACTCTTCTGGCGAGTCCACTCGCTGCAGTTCGGTACCGCTTTTCCGGTCTGGCAGCAGCCAGCTCCCGGCCAGGACAATGTACAGGATCCCTGCTACCAGAAGGGTCAGTCCAATGGGAGTGTAATCAAAGAAACTAAAAGGCTGGAATCCATTTTCTACCAGGAGATCACTGACAACGATATTGGGTGGAGTGCCGATCAAAGTCATTGCCCCACCCAGCATAGATGCAAAAGAAAGAGGTATAAGCAGTTTGGAAGGATTGATGCCTTTTTTCCGGCTGATGCTGATAATGGCCGGCGCCATCACGGCTACAGTACCGGTGTCGCTGATAAAACCGGATAATAGTGCTACTGTGCCCATGATCATAACCAGCAGGCGTACCCTGCTTTTTCCTGCAAATTGGATGATCTTACCGGAGACACTATCGGCCAAGCCGGTTTCCATCACTGCGCCGCCAACAATGAATAAAGAGGCAATAGTGATCACAATTGGACTGGAAAACCCGGCCAGAGCTTCTTCAGGAGTGAGGATCCTGGTTACCATCAAAGAGATCAACAGCCCGAGAGCTACAAGATCCACTGACAGCCACTCCGTGACAAACAACAGAATAGCACTGCCCAATAAACCCAAAGTGATCCAGATATCAATATTTGCCATAAATCCAATGCCAGTTTTGATTTCTCTAGCTAGTGTACCAAATCTTTCCCTGAACGGGTATTGACCCTCCAAGAACAGAAGGTGTTAATTCTCC
>CAZVIH010000022.1:0-70493 GCA_964627755.1 uncultured Anaerolineales bacterium | reverse complement strand
ACCTGTTCCAGTAATTCTGTTGGTAAGGTAAAATGGTCTTGGTAGGTCATGGTGTTCTCCTTTTTGTTCTCGTCAACTTAAGGATACACCTGACCTACCATTCTTTATTTATCAATTTTACAGAAAGAAGTTTACACTAACCCCCAGACAATGATTCCAATAAGAACAACAGCTAAAAAGATTGACCCAATCACCATATGTTTTTTCCTGTTCATTCATACCTTTTTAATCTAAAATAAATACACCATCCTCAAGACGGTAGCTGGGGCCAATATCTTACACAACAGACACTTTTAAATATCAGAATGAGGTTTCTATACTAAACATTAATTAATCAATACCTTTTACCAATTCTTTTAAGGAGGTTAAGATGTCTCGAGTCGTACATTTCGAAATCCCCGCTGATGATCCAGCACGGGCCATCAAGTTTTACGAGAAGGTGTTCGACTGGCAGATTGAAAAATGGGACGGGCCGATTGAATACTGGCTGATCATGACAGGCGAGGAAGATAAACCAGGCATTGACGGCGGATTGGCACGCAGAGAAAACCCCACCACGGGTGTAGAAAATACTATTGATGTCAAAAATCTTGATGCTTCCCTGGCAAATGTAAAAGCCCACGGTGGAGAGGTTATCCGCCCCAGAATAGCTGTTCCCGGAATTGGGTGGATGGCTTATATCAAAGATACAGAAGGTAATGTCTTTGGTTTAATGGAAAGCGACGAAGAAGCTTCCTAAACGCCAAATTATATTAGAAATAAAATAACAATGGGTGAAGAAAAATATTCTCTCAATGAAAAACAACTGCGATTTGCCAAAAGCACCAATCACCGGGTCTGGGATCTACTGGAAAAGGAGGGACGCACTCCTACCGAATACTAAGAAATGCTCTTGGTTACTTATGCTTCTTTTTACCACTGAATGAATGCCGTACAGCGGTAAATTTCCAGCGTGGATGCTGGATGCTTTCCCGGGTCTATCAGGTCCAAACCAGGGTGAAGCAGCCCTGGAATGAGCTCTGAAGTGCCAGGAAAACTGCACGATGTGATCTGGTCCCAAGACCCAGAGGATATTTCAGATGATGGAGATCAAGACCTGTTGATTACTTGGAATGTTGATGGTGAGTTGGTTAGCTGGATTTACAGCCCAAATGGTTCTGGATTCAAGGCTGTGGGTGTGTACAATCCTTAATGTGCGACTGCATAAAAATCAGACCGCAGGTGAAAAGAAATCCCTAACTGCTTGTTTTCCTGACTCATAAAGCAGGTTATATTTTTCGTCTTCAAGACTGATATCAAAGTTTGTTGTTGCAATTCCACAGTCACTGATCTCTATTGTCCGGTGCTGATCAACCGGACTGGTTTCGTAGTAGGTCAGCTCATAGGATTGGTAGAGGTTTCGCAAGGCAAGCATCAGATATTCCCAGACATTGGCAGGGATCTCTGGTTCCGCAGGATGCAGGTAGCGGTCCGGGTAAAGAAACAAACCCAACGTTTCCCAATTGATCCCATCCCGGAAAGACCAGGTACGTCCAGGGAACTCAGGACGGTCAAAGATGTGCATAGGGAAATTATCAAATAAGCCGCCGTCTACATAATAATCTCCATCCCCAAATGATTTGCCATCGAACCGCAAAGCTTCAAAGAAGATTGGGATGGACATGGACATGCGTACAGCATCAGCCACAGCAACATCAGGTGTATGAGTGGGAGAAAATATTTCCGGGCGCTGCCGGGATATATTGGCAGCCACGATATAAAGGTCCCGGAATCCTCGTTCCTGAAAATTGGCAAATGTTGCCCGCCCATCACCTCCACACTGATCAGCGATAATGCTTTCCAGCCAGTGATAGAAGTATTCACTGGAGTACCAGCCGTATTTGGTGATAAATCTGCGGTAGGATTCTTCCTCAGTAAAACGAAGAATCTTTAATCTCCTGGGTTTTGTGGAACTTTGGGGAATCTTGGAGATCTCCAGGGAATTAAAGAGGGTTTTGGTCTCAGGAATACCGAGTCGGAAACTTAACATAGTAGCCGCCATGGCACCCGCCGAGGTGCCAGCAACGCGTTCGATATTTTCAACGATCCTATATTCATCCAGCACTTCCAGGGCCCCCATATAGGCGATCCCTCTTACCCCACCACCCTTAAATACAAGGTTTCGGTAAAGGTATCTTTTATATTCATGATCTATGGCAGATTTGATCTGCTGTAAGAAATTTGGAAGAGCCATGGTGTGCTTTTGTATAATTATAGATACAAAATTCTATCTATTAATACGAGTTTTTGAGAAGATAGTTGCATTATTCATGAGCTGGAGACAGTATTTTTTAAAAGGCCCCGGATCCTGATCAATCCTTAGCCTATATCTGCCATTTTATTGAACCCAGTCCAGGCCAGCGAGTGCAGCAATCTTTGTTTTTCCGGAACCTTGAGGACTCGCTCCAACCATTTCTTCTCAATAACCGCTGCCTTTTGAAAACAGGTCTCAGAATAAGCTCGTCTATCTTCCAGAGATCCTTCCCGGAGCGCCAGGGCTCCCGAAATGAATTCTGTTTCCAGCTCATCTCGCTCGTCCTGATAAACAGCTACTCGGTCGGGATAGTTCTTGATCACTTCCCGGTGCAATTCCTCATGAGCCCA
The DNA here is from genome assembly GCA_964627755.1 of uncultured Anaerolineales bacterium. Lineage (GTDB taxonomy): Bacteria > Chloroflexota > Anaerolineae > Anaerolineales > UBA11858 > B10-G9. The sequence goes on along the minus strand of CAZVIH010000022.1, from coordinate 67,850 downwards.
GAAGATTGTCGTTCGATCAAAATTACCTCCTGGCGGCGGACCGAGATCTAGCGGCGCATCCACCCAGACCGGCTTAAAAATGCCTGTGCAGGGCGCCGCCGTTCCTGTAGCAAAAACCAGTGGATCCCCCTCTTGCAGGGAAGCGATCATCGATCCCGTAGTTTGACTGACCCGGATGGGACCCAGGCTGGCATGCATGCAGATATCTGCTCCAGCTATTCCCTGTGAAGGAGATTGATGGACAGTATGATCTCGAAGAATGGCTGCCATAGTCTGTACCTGGATCTCACCCACAGATTGGGATAGTAATTCCCGGGATCTGGCGCAACGCCTGCTACCATCACTGAAAGTTGTATAAACCAGGTCAGAAAAATTTTTCGTAAGATTAATCTTGTCTTTTGATCGAGCATATCCTTTATCTAAAATGTACTGCTTTAATCCAGAAGAAGACTGGTCCCAAATCCCTTCAAGAGAGATCAAATTGGATATGCTGTAAATGGGGTCGATCTTCCGAGCTGCCCACTGTTTTCCAATGGTTTCCAGCACCCAATTTTCCCGCGAGTCGCTGATAAGGTAGCTGTTGTGGTAATAAAGATGGCCGGGTTGAATATGCGATCCTCCCTGCCCGAACTCTTCCAGCAGATCAGCTATGACATCTACTGCCTCAGGAGCGGATTTGGCCCGTTCCAGGGCCAGGCGCAGCAAATCCATACCCAGCAGGGCCAGTTCCCTATTGGCCGGGACCTTCGAGAATAGAGCTTCATTGCCGATCGCCAGGCCGTGTTGATTGATTCCCATCTCCGCTCCCCACATCCAGAACGGTCGGGATAATAAAACGGCATGGGTTTGCTGAACCTGGGGAATTTCGATATAGGTACATTTTAGAATATCCCCGGGCCCATGGGTCCGAGCAGGGACCCAGTCCAGGAATTGGGCTTCATTAGGTGGGCGGTCAGAATTCTTTGCGAAAAGCGCAAACTTGTTTTTAGTCACATTTGCAGCAGCGATCAGGGTATCACACATAAAAAAAACCTCCTGCAGGATTAAACCATAAAAACATAAAAAATCCCGGAGTCCCTTTTAAACTCCGGGGATTTGAAAGGGACGGAGTCCTTTGAAAGGACTTCGTCCCTAAGGATTTCTGGATGCTCTTCTGGAGGAGTTATTCAACTTTCAGAACAAAATCTTTGGCTGATATATTATCTTCTTGGATTTTGTTCCGGATGATCCGGAAAATGTCAACGAATAGTTCTATGGTCGTCACCACCAGCGCTACAAAAAATGCCAGCCTGAAAGCATGCATACCTACAATTTCCCAGCCGCCATCTGAAATTCCGGAAATGGATTCAAGAACCTCAAATAAACCTCCGGCAGAATGGGATGTTAGCCAGGCGTTGTGGCCCTGAACCAGAAAACCCAAGATCACGATGCTGTAGACACTCAATCCGAGTTTGATGATCCGGGTCACCATATTCCATTGTCCTTTCCAAAGCATGTAAACATCCAGGACCATATGGGCCAACAGAGAAACCTGGATCAGAACCAGGTACTCGAGGATGACTAGATTGGGATAGAATACTCCACCCGGTGTGGTTATAAAACCCACCCACTGCGGGAATAAAGTGATCAGTGCCAGGATCAATGTGCTGAAAACCAGGCTCACGATCAGCTCGCCACGCTTGATATCTTGACCCGTGTTGATCTCAGGCAGTTTTGTTGGATCCCAGGGTTCATTTTCTAGATGAGGTTTGGCATCAAAATACTGCAGGATCATAAAGGTAATGATGATCCAGCCCAATGAGGCCGGAACACTGGCTACCAGGGACGCCAGCATTTCCAAAACGGAAAAAGCTTCTCCATCAACAAAGAGCCCGATTCCCCAGGCCAGAATTTGAGCCCCAAGCACTGCGGCAATCACGATCCAGACCACCATCCGAAAGATCGGATACAATGTCGGTCCAATAAGATATTGGCCCTGGGGGTGGTAGGAAGCTGCTACATCACGAGGTTGGCCAAATTCTTTGAGCACTTCAGATGTCTGTTCTTCTGTTGCTTCCTGGCCAAATCGATCTTCCAGGGTATCAACAAATGAGGAACGCAGCTCTGCTTTAATATCACTCCTATTTTTTCGCGGCAGGTGCCGCCCTACTTCTTGGATATATCGATCTAATAAAGTCATCTTATTCTCCTTGATTGGCAGTACCAGCCAATAATCTTTCCAGTACTTCTGTTATTTCACGCCACTCCCCAGCCAGATCCTGGAGGGTTTGAGTGCCCTCTGGACTGATCACGTAATAGCGTCTGGGGCGAGAGCCTTCAACATTCCACTCGCTTTGCAGCAAACCCTGGGACTCCAACCTCCGCAAAAGAGGGTAAAGAGTACCCTGTTCTATGTCCAAACCCTTTTCAGCCAGGCTATTCATTAAGGCATAGCCATATTTTTCCTCCGTAAGCTGGCTGAGTGCGGCCAGGACCAGAATACCCCTGCGGAGTTCCTGGGTGAGCTTGAGATACAGTTCTGATTGAGAATTTTTTATCATCATGCTTCGCATTATACAGTATATCACACAGTATTGTCAAGAGCTTAATATTAGGAGTTTTTGGAGAAATCTTTCAGGCCTGATCCAACCCAAATAAAATACATCATAATTAAGATGTATTTTAGGTATGTATTGGTAATTCGGATTTATAAAACAAAAAGAATCAAGGAAACATCCAAAATCACATCATCCAGCCTATGACCAAACACAACCCCCCGGCGAATAACATGATCAATAAAAAAGAGTAGCTCTGGGCAAAATCAAGCAGGGACTGCTGGATTCTTTTCCAACTGTCGTCTTTTGTGATCGACCTGCCGGATTGGTACTCAAAATTGCGGGGTTTATCCCAATTCCCCCTAATTCCTAAAAGTCCTATCCCGATCAGAACCAGTCCCGCGATCTGGATAGCTGTCTTGAATTTATCCTCGGTTAACCACCCAGCCCACCAACCGATCCCGGCAACAATGGCAACAGTCAGCAAGACAATTACCATCACAACAGCAAATATCCGGAGGATCTGGGATAACAGGGATCTTGGTTTCATGGATTTATTCTGTTTGTCTATTTTTAATCCTGAGTTAACCTAACTATACCTCAACTAGGTAGAAATCAGTTCCCATTCTCCAGATTTATCAGAATAAATCCAGGTATCTTTTAGATTAGAAAAGTCATCATCCAGACCACCAAAAAGAATAATTTGTCCATAATCAGGACTATAGACCGACGATCCAACGATCCTGGCCGGGGGAGTATTTTCTGAATTGATCCTGGACCAGCTGTCATTTTCTGGATCAAAGAACCAGGTATCAGTTAAATACCTGTACCCTCCATCTCCTCCAAAAACAACTAATCCTGAAGGTTCCAATCCAAAGATTGCCTGATGCCAATATCGGGCAGAGGGGTGGCTTTGATTACCAGGATCGATCTCCTGCCATTGGTTATCAGAATAAGTATATAACCAGATCGAATCGTTATAACCAGCGGAAGACATCCTCCCCTGGTCAAAACTTGACATATGTCCGCCCCAAACGAGAAACTGTTCATTAAGTGGATCATAATTCAGCGAGTGTCCGTACATCACGGGCGGTGATGATAAGGGATCCATTTCAATCCAGCGATTCATCTTGGGATCAAAAACCCAGGTATCATCACAAAGATCCCGTTGATTTTCCAGACAGTAACCCCCAAATAACAAAACGAGATGATTGGATTCGTCATATGCCATACCCATATCACTCCTGGCTGGTGGTTTGAGAGCAGGATTTACTTCTGTCCATTGATAATTCTCCAGATCAAGTAGCCAGGTATCATCCAGGCGACCCCTGTTGCTGTACCCCCCAAACAAAACAACTTGATGATGGGAGGGATCATAAACAAAACCTGGACTTAATCTTGAAGGTGGTGCTGAGGTGGTCTTGATTTCCCGCCAATTTTCTTTCTCCAGATCATAAGCCCAGAGATCACTTAATAAATCCCCCACTATTTGACCTTTTCCTCTACCTCCAAACAAAATGACTTGTTTTCCCACAGGATCATAGACCATCTTTGCACCATGCCTGGCAGATGGTATGGACGGGCTGAGCTGACATCCCCCCAGGATCAATAACAGGGGGATCAGAATAAAAACCCCTAATAGAACATTTCTGACTACATTATTCATTATTTTCCTCTGATTATTTGGGTATTACACACCGAAAGCCGATATTGGGGTGTCGAATATCAGGACTGATCTCGCTAGTATTGATGATGCGATAGGTGGTCCGTAAACCGGCAGGCGGACTGGCCCAGGCCCCACCCCGGATGATCTTACATCGCCCATCATCGGGTCCAGGGGGGTTTTCCAGGGATCCGTGATCATATTCCCCGCACCAATCCTGGATCCACTCCCAGACATTTCCAGCCATATCCAATGCGCCAACCCAGCTGGCCCCATCCGGGAAACTGCCAACAGGCGCGCTCATTGAAAATCCGTCATCAACTTCCAGATCTGCCCAGGATTCGCTGCAGTTCAGATCACAGGCATTCAGGAAATTTCCATCATACTCATTTCCCCAGGGATAGATAAAACCTTCATTACCCTTGGCAGCGTACTCCCATTCAGCCTCGGTAGGCAATCTTCCCCCTGCCCAGGTACAGTAATCCTGGGCATCCAGCCAATCGATTCCAACTACCGGGTAGTTCTCTCCGTTATAAAGCTGATTATCAACAAATTTTGAAGGAGCGCACTTCCCAGCCTCTACGCAGAGGACATACTGCATGTTGCTAACTTCCGTTTCATCGATCCAGTAACCATCCAGGGTTACTGGATGGGCAGGTTTTTCCCCTTCCCCGGCCTCTGGATCAGATTCTTCAGCCCCCATCAAAAAGGTAGCGGGGGGTACATAGAGCTGCGTCATGCCATCCTGCTCCCTGGTTTCCCTGCTGCCAGCTTCTAAAGGATATCCCGATTCAGTTGTTGAGGAGTTGATCGATGAAGGAACATCTACCGGTTGGACCGCATTTCCACGGCATCCCCCTAAAAGCATACTGAAAAGAAAAGGATATAAAACAAGATACTGCAAGGTGCTCATCCATTTCATGGCAGCTGCTCCAGATCTTGCCAATCCTTGGGAGAAAAATCCATTATTTCCGGAAATCCTCCCTCGGGAGGCTGGGCAGGTCCATCAACCAGACCAACCGGCCAGACCTGTTTTCTGTCCGGGTTATCAGCGCTGATAAAGTTTACCGCGAGATTCTGAGCTGACCCGGAGAGGTGGATCTGATATTCCAGCTCATTCTCATTTCCCAGGAAGGAGTTAATTCCTAGCCAACCACCTTGGTTTAAAAAGACCTCTCTTTCCTGCCTGGCTGTTTCACTCTCAATCCTCGAACGGCAGCACCACATAAAATCCTGGATTTTACGCCATGAATCTGCCTCACGCTGATAGATTGCAGTACCCAGGGCTGCTGATGTATGGAGGATGGATATTTGGTCTCCGCTTTTCAGAAAGACATTACCAGCGATCATTTCATCAGGAATGGAGCGGATCGCCAGATAGAGATACTCACCATCTTGATCTATGTATAACTCACTCCCGTCCTCAAAATAAAAAAGATCAGCCTGATCCCATTCTCCCGGCTGCAGAACCCCATCAATAACCGGAGAATCATCTCCCTCCCGTTCCGCAGTTAAAGGGATTTCCAGAGGTTCCGATGCGGGATCAGCTTTAATACACCCTGCTAAAACTATCAATGTTGTCAAGGTGGACCATAAACAAAAAAGATGATTTTTTTTACATCCTTCCGGTTCCTTTCTGGAGGTATGTTGATTTTTAATATTGGAATCCTGCGCAGCAATGTAAAGAGCATAAACAATAACTACTTTTCTGTCATCCGCAAAATAGATGATTTTGTTTAAAAGTTAAAAAAAACCATCCGCAAGAATGGGGTTGTCTGATCGTCTGGTAGCGGATGTAAAAATTGGAAAACAGGATAGGCAGGACTTGGAAAATTGCCTGTTTCTTGTAACTCGCAGACTAAATGGCGCTGGCGCTGAGCTGAATATTCATCTGGCGTGAATGGTTTTCGGCGGCTTGAACAGGATGAAGTGGACAACCAAAATCAAAACAACCACAATATCCGTGATTGCAGATTTTCAGTTTTTTAGAAATTAATCTTGATAGTCGTCAGACGCGATTATTACCTTGACATTTCGTTTCCGGAGATCTTCTACGATCTGGTCGGAAGCACTTGGATCTGTAATCAATACATCAATATTGTCTATATCCATAATAGGCACAAACCCGGCTATACCCAATTTGCTGTGATCAGCTAAGACTATAACCTGTTCAGCGCTGGAAGCCATCGCGCGGCCGGCCTCAGCAATTAATGGATGTGCTGTGGTAATTCCCCCATCAAGGGTTAGACCATCACAACCCAGAAATACTCGTTGGGCAGAAATCTTTTTAAGACTTTCTAATACTTCAGGTCCAACCGTTGCCCGGTGTTCGGGAAGGTAGATCCCGCCAAGTAATAACAGGTTTGGCGAAGCCCACAGGCCAACTTCATCCAGTAAGAGGATTGAATTCGTGACAATCCGAAGTGAACCAATTTGACGCAGGGAACTTGATATATGTTTCGCTACCTGTAAAACCGTTGTTCCAGAATCGAATAAGACCACATCTTTAGGATGAATAAATTCTGAAGCAGAAGCGCCGATCATCCTTTTTTCTGTTCTGAAATGCGCTCTTCGATCTTCAAAATCCATGATCTGGAGCCCTTCACTTGTTGAAACAGCACCCCCGTGGACTCTTCGCAGCATCCCTTCTTTTTCCAATATTGAAAGATCTCGGCGGATGGACGTGTCGGTCAATCCAAATTCCTTCATTAGATCTGCCATTTTCACCTGAGTCCGATCTCGGATATAGCGGGCTATCAGGTCCCTTCTTTGTCGGGCATTCAGTTGTTCTTCCATAATTATTCCTAGGCTGGAGCTTAGATGTTATCACCCCGGTTGGCTTCCCCGAATAGAAAGAAAATAGATTGTTATATCTCGTTGAAACAAACCCAAAATTCATACATCAATTCTTCTTCGAACAGAACATAGTTTTGAACCCGGGGTTATCCATAATATAATTTACCATGGTGTCAAGAAATGAATAAACCATCTGACATATTGTGCCACTAATGATCAGAACGGAAGTTATCAATTGCTATTCTGCTAATACAATCTAGCAGCAAAATAAATTTACTGAACCAAAAAATCCGAATCAAATCAAAATACCTGATTTCGAATTGAGAAACAAGATGATAAACATGGTACGAAAGCCTAATGATTCACTTCCGTACCATGTTTCTAAGGGTTAAAACTTCAAACCTTATTGAGCGATATTCTCCCAACCTTCTGCAATTTTGGCAGCTGCGTCAGTTAACATTGAGAAATCTTTCGGGAAGGACACGGAGTCATAAGCTTCCGCCGGGGGGAATTTCGCCGCTAGTTCATCAGGCAATTCAATATTCCGGATCGGATGTGTAAATCCCTGAGCATAGGCTAACTGTCCAGCATCGGAGAATTCAAGTTCCAACATCAATTTTGCGGCATTGGGATGGGGTGCACCAGCAGTAATGAACTGGGTGTATAAACCAGCAACTGTCCCATCACTGGGGATTACCAATTGCAGCGGCATACCAAGATCATCCGCTTTGCTCAGGCAATCAAAATCCCAGAATAATGCGATGGCAACTTCTCCTGCCTGGATCTGTGATGTCCCGGGAGAGACCGCATTCAAAATGCCAAGATCAAACATTTGGGTGAAGTAATCGATACCCGGTTGAACGTTTGTCTCATCTCCACCGTTGCCGAAAACAGCTCCAAGAACCACTGAGTTTGCGGTGCCTGATTTTCGGGGGTCTTTCATCGATACCTTACCAACATACTGCTCATCCAGCAATTCCGCCCAGCTGGTCGGGACAGTATCAACGAGATCTGTATTCACACAGAATCCAATCGCACCCCAATAGGCAGCTGACCACAAGCCATCAGCATCTTTTGCATAATCCGGGACCTCATCCCAGTAAGCATGTTTATAGGCCTGCGAGAGCCCATCTTCAACGACCTGGCTGGCAAAGTTTACACCAAGATCTGTGATATCTGCGACACCAGCACCCGCTTCAGCCTGCAGAGCAGCAATGATCTCACCACTTCCCATATCGGTATCAAGGTGAGGAATGCCATAAGCGGCATCGTAAAGCTCCCACATACCACCGTAGTTAACCCAATCATCCGGCAAGCCATAACTAACGATCTCTCCTTCCGCCTGGGCTGCTTCAACAAGAGCTGCCATTGGATCAACTTCTTCTTCAACTTCTGCTGCAGGCTCTTCTTCTGCTTCTTCCGCAGGAGCGGCTTCAACCGGTGCAGCTTCCTCTTCCTGCACTTCTTCGACCGGAGCAGCTGGCTTGCAAGCTGATAGCGAGATCATCAACGCAACAATTAGCAATATACTCAGTATTAATCTTTTTTTCATCTTCAATTCCTCCAAAGAACTAATATCACTTTTGTGTTGTTATTGGTTTCAGGTAAAACCAAGAGTTGAAATATCTTTATAATTACCTCCTTTTTTATATTCGAGTCAGTTATCACCATTGGAAAGCTCAACCTTTGGCATTATGCTGCAGGCTTCGCGTGAGAAAGATAACTGTACAGGTTTGTTTAGATCAAATCGATGTCGATCAACCGTTCTGATATCAGCGAAAATAGATTGACCGTGATATTCAAGTGTCAGTCGAGTTACAGGACCTAACAGGGTGATTGTTTTTAAATTCGCATCCAGCGAATTAGAAAGATCATGATCTGTTCCAATTTTATTTACACGGATTTCTTCCGGTCGCACCATAATTGTGAGCGCACCACCATCCTGCACCTTTCCGTCAGTGATGGGAGGAACAAACAAATTCAAATCCCCTGAATGACATGCTACTAATCCTAGTTTGCTGTCTTTTAAAATTCCCGGAAATTGGTTGATAGTGCCTACAAATGTTGCCACAAAATGGGTTTGGGGTTGGACATATATTTCTTCTGGTGTACCTATCTGTTCAATCACAGCCTGGCGCATAACCACCACCCGATCTGAAATCGAGAGGGCTTCCTCCTGGTCATGGGTCACATATATAGTTGTGATTCCAAGAGCAGTCTGGATGCGTCTGATTTCATGGCGAAGTGAAACTCGGACAACAGCGTCCAATGCGCTCAAAGGCTCATCCAGCAGCAGAACTCTCGGTTCGATAGCTAACGCCCGGGCAAGAGCCACCCGCTGCTGCTGACCCCCACTCATTTCAGCAGCATATTTATGGCCATCATCGGCCAAACCAACCAAATCCAGCAGTTCATTTACACGTTTATTAACCACTGTTGAAGGTTGCTTGGAAACACGCAAACCAAATGCCACGTTATTCCAGGCAGTCATATTCGGGAATAGAGCGTAGGACTGGAATACCATACCCATACCGCGTTGATTGGGTGAAGCTGATGTGATATCCTCGCCATCCAACTGGATATGACCGTTATCTGGCGTTTCAAATCCGGCTATCATCCGCAGTGTAGTTGTTTTTCCACAACCCGATGGACCTAAAAGAGAGATGAATTCCCCTTTCTCAACTTGAAGATTAAAGTCATTTACAGCGATCGTACCTTCATAAGCCTTGTTCAGGTTTTTCAGAACGAGGTAACTCATTTTTGGTCTCCTGCGATATTGATCTGTAGATCTTTATCTTTTATTGAATGCCCGGATCCGGATGTCCTCTTTGCTCCCCAGGCCGCAACCCAGAGGATGATTAATGAACTAACCCAGGCGATTGTAAAACTGATCACCGAATAGGCAGAAGCAATCCTGCCATCCCTGCGGGTGTAATACACCAGCTGCATTGGGAATGTTTTATATCGGGCTCCCACCAGAAAAGTCGCGATCGTAAATTCTCCGAATATAGTCGCAAATACCAGTAAACCTCCGCTGATAATTCCGGGCATGATGTTCGGTAAAATCACCTGGCGTAGGGTACGCAGCCAGGATGATCCCAAACTCTGGGCTGCTTCAGTTAGGACCTTAATATTGACCGCTTTCAAACTGTTTACTACCGGACGGTACATAAAAGGCATGGTAAAGATCACATAAGCTGCCACCAGCATTGCGGGGGTGCGGGCCAGCATTAACGGAGGTTGGGCATAGAGCCTTATCAAACCCAATGAGAGCACAACGCCAGGGATAGCAAATGGCAGTGTGCTGATCAGGTCCAGAATCGGCCTTGCTCGAGGAACACGTAAATGAACCCAGTACGCAGTAGGAACAATGATCAGGATACTAGCGATGACAGTGCTGAATGAAAGCACCAGAGAATTTTTAAATACGATCAAAAACCATCTATCCATGAAAGCGACTTTATACCAATCCAATGTTAAACCTTCTGGAAGGATAGTCCTATCCCACCGCGTAGCTATTGAGAAGGCGTATGTCGCTACTATTGGCAGCAGCATATAAAATAGAAAACCGCCAATAAACAAACCCGGGAGTGGACCTTTTTTCTTCATTGTTGCCATTTTCTTCCCTGTTTGACAGCAAGTTGATAGAACAGAATCGAGATTCCCATTAATAGTAAAGTCAGAATCCCCATTGCGTCGCCTGCACCGGGATCGCGGAAGACTTCTCCCGTTAAGAGGAACCCCAACTGCAGTGTCACCAGCGGGTATCGAAATTCCGTGAGTGTGTAGGCAGTGGCGTATGCACCAAATGCGTTAGCAAATAACAGCAGCAGTCCTGCAGTGATCGCTGGTGACAAAACTGGAATCCCTATTAATCGCCAGTACTGAAAAGTGCTGGCTCCCAATCCGTGGGCGGCCTCTTCCCATTCCTTCTTCAAACCAGCTATTGCCGGAATGATCAATAACACCATTAATGGGAGCTGGAAATATGTATATGACAGGATTAAGCCTGAAAAGGAATAGATGCTGAATTCGGGATACAGATCAACATTGAGATATTTTGTTAACGCCAGTGTTAACACACCATTGCTGCCCAGTACTACAATGAAGGCAAAAGCCAGGGGAGCGCCGGAGAAATTGGATGTGACATCACAAAGAGCCGTTACCAGTTCTTTGGCGCGTTCACTTTTTAAGTGGCAAATAAAATATCCAACTATTGTACCTATAGAAACTCCCAGAAGCGCAGTTATCCCGGAAAGCAAGATGCTGTTCTTAAACGAACTGGCATAGATCGAAGCTTTCATTTTGGCATAATGCTCCAGGGTGAACTGGCCTTCCGAACCCGTAAAGCTACCCCTGAGCATAAAGAACAAGGGCAGGATCATTATCGCCAGGCAAAATATCAAGAAGGGCAGAACAGGGAGCCAGTCCAGTAATCTTCTCCTATTTTTGATCTGTTTGTTACTTAGAACTTCCATCAGCGCACCAGTCCCTTTAAAATCCAATCACTTCCACATCAGGAGCAGAATGAGAAACCTGCAATAAATGTCGGTCAGGATCATAACTCCATCCGCTTTTTTGTGTGGGGTCCGTTATCTCTTCCAGCCGGATCCCATTGCTGCGGATAATTGTCGGTATAAATGTCAGACTCAAAAGCTCCACACCAGACTCATCATAAGTCTGATAGTTAATGTGCAAGGGATCGTAGGAAATACTGTTTACGATCGATGAACTCCTGAGCAGGTGATCCGCTCCCCCGGGTGCCGTTTCAGGCATAAGCCCCATCCCGTCCAGGAAATGGGGAACATAATCAAAGTATCCATCCGTGAACCAGCACTGGTTGTGATAATCTGGCTCATCGGTACCCACCCGGACCCAACCCTGGTCATCAGCCATATACGTACTCCAGTTCAATGCCCGCCGTGCCTGTTCTGCATATTCCTGCTCCCCCGAACAGCTGGCATAAAGAGCACAGATAGCGGCAAACCTGGCGGTATGGGATCCCATGACATGGAAACAAAACATCTGTTCATGGATCGGAACCGCTTTATAGAACGGGTCTGCCCCTAAGGTATCCTTGACCCAAGCGATGATTTCCCTGGCATGGACCTGCCAGGAGGGATCCTGGTCGGGATTCATGAGCAGGAATCTTGCAGTTTCCAGGGCGCTGTACTGATCGCGATTTTTATTCTCGGGATCCAGACGAATATCCTCAAAATATCCTTTCCAACACTGATTCCGGATTGGAAAATCCATTAACCACGACCAGGCAATCTCCCTGGCTGTCAGTAACTTGTTATCTGGATCCAGGCCAAGATCTCTCAATGAGTCAAAAAGGCGGATAGCCGGAATCACATGACTGGTATAAGCTTCAACAACTGTTCCGTCTCTTACGTCAACCCGGAACGGCCAGGGTGAATTATTTTCATCAGGGCTGCCAATTTTTTCTGCCAGCACCTGGCCGCAATGTAAGGCGTGATCAAGATAACTATCTTCGCCTGTAAATTTATAAAACAATACATATCCACAAGCTGCCTGGGCAACCTTATCCGGCTCGGTAATATAATGGCCATCTGCCCTGGCACCGAAGTAATTACCGAAGATTGGTTCAGCTGATGCATATGGAATCCGGGGCCAGGCAGCATCGGCAGATGTATGGTAATCGATCAAACGATTTAACATCGTCCGGACGACTTCTGTGAACCACTCCTCTCCGGAGTAAGCGTAATATCGCACAAGGGTTTCCACAGCCATGGCGAACTTACCAGCCGGATTATCAGGCCAGATCGTTGGCCGCAGGGGATCGGTCCAGAAACACGAGTAGGCGAGATACCATGGCAGCCCTGTCCTTTGATCTACAGGACAACGGTGGATGAAATCCATTGCCAACCAGACAACATCATCGTAGGAAGACCAAGGCAATAATCCTTCCTCGTCATCGAGTTTGACCTGATGGGCATTGATGGAGATCATACGCAATTTCTCTTTGTATTCACATACCGGCTCCGCAGAACAGGAAGAGCAGGTTTGGTTAATAAATAATTATGGTTTCCATGCCTTCCGGGTATCGGTCTATTCTGGTAACCTGATACCCGGAAAGCGGGTTGTTTAGGGAACTAAATCGATACCACCTCAATTCCTAATAAATTTCCAACCTTCTCAACTTGATCAGCAAGGTGTCCATACGCCAGTGCCATATGATGGGGAGATCCTGCTAATAGCCAGCGATCACAAAATTCCGTGATCGTGCCATTTTTGTAGCGGAAGAGCATTTGGGGTGCCGCAACCGGACGAGGCTGGATCGGGAGGGATTCACCCTCACCAACAATTAATCGCCAATCCCCATCTCCCAGAGGAATTAATGAGAGGATGGTTACCGGACCTGGTTTATAGGCAAATTCCAATCCCGCTCCTCGCCCATTCACACCTTCATAATAGATGCTCGGTTTGATACGAACATCTTTAGGGTTTGCCGCCAGCGCAGGATTCCCATGTCCGTCATGGGAGAGGATGATGGCATCTTCATCGAAATCGATCACATAATTCTCCAAGAAGGTTGCCTCTCCTGCCAGTTCCTGAAGGATCATCATCGCTGATAAAGTGGTGACATCAGCTTCCGTCGCTACCGGGACGTGTTCTGCACAAAGATATCCTGTACCATAGCTGGGGATGATCCCTACTCGCGGATCCGTCAGCCAGATCTGGTCAAAGGTCGCCAAACCATCGAATTTATACTCCCGGGAAACATCCAGCAGCGCAAGAGCCAGCCTGGCAGAATGCTCAAAAAGATCATCTGGCATTTCGCTGGCGTCATATTTCTGGGCTTGATCCTTCATAAACTTCTTTACTCTTTCGCTATCCATTTGAGACGCCAGGATAGCAACCTTTTCAGGTTCAAGGGGCCAACAGACCGGTCCGATAATATCTCGGAAACTTAAGTAATCAACCATTAAATCCGTCATACCTTCAAAAGGATGGCCGATGATCCCAATCCGCATTTTCTCCAACCTGCGGATTGCTCCGGCAGCTTTTGCGTATTGTCCAATCTGCTCGAGTCCTTCCGGATCATCTATATGACTGGTAAGAAGATCAAAGGGAACCCCGCTGCGGATTAAGGCACTCGTTAATTCCGGAAGGCCAGCCATGCCGGAATTTTCCATAATGATGTCAAAATCAGCATCCTCTGGTAAGCGGCGAATTTGCTGCGTATTCCAGACCAGAATTGGCGCATTCACTCGCAACAGGGTCCGCATTGGAATGATGCCTTTTTGATAAGCCAACTCAATAGCAATCAACAAATCAATCTCAGATGAATTAAAAATCTGGGTCGCTCGGTCAGCATCCGGTTCGTATTCAATAAAACCCGGATTAATGACCTCGCCATAAGGAGCTAATATTTGGGCAATCCGATCCGTAGCTTCACTCATCTTCGGGCGCATATGACCCGTTTTATTGTAGTCATCCTCTAACAACGCTGTCACAAATAATCCGATTTTGGGTTTGTTATTCATAAAATTCCTCCTGAAAGCTAATTGGGCAGGTTATGATTTTATTCTACTCAGCTGCATCTTGATCACAAAAGTGCTATCAACGGCGAAAATAAGGATCCAAAACATCGTTTAATCTACAATAATCTTGATATACATTTTCATAGATAACACTATTTTCAGGGATAGGCGATAATTTCTCTGAGATAGTGACCATTTTCAGCACTGCATCTTCTGGAGAGCTATAAAATCCCGCTGCTACGGCAGTTAAAATAGCATCGCCCATCAGTGCTGTATCATTATTCTTTAATGTCACCACAGGGATCTGACATACATCGGCTTTGATCTGCCTCCATAACCGGCTGGCCGCTCCCCCGCCTGTCGAACGGATTTCCTGAATCTCGATTCCGGATTTTTTAATTAACTCCAAATTCCTCCGCAGCATAAAAGCTACGGCTTCCAATACTGCTCGGGTAAAATGGTTTTTTTTGTGATACAAAGTAAAACCTACATATGCTCCGCGGGCTTGAGCATTATATTCAGGACTGAATGCGCCCATCAAGTGAGGAAGCATAATCAAACCTTCGCATCCTGCCGGGACCTCAGCTGCTGATCTGGTTAGCAGATCATATATATTCTGGTTGTCCTTTTTGGCCTGGTCAAATTCGGCAGAATTAAAAACATCCCTGAACCATTGCAGAGCCATACCACCTGTATCACACACAGGAACAAATAGATAACGATCAGGCACACTATGGAGATATACAGGAACCTGGTGAGTTGGATCCAAATCTGGTCTATTTAAAGTTACCTGGATGGCCAGAGCTCCGCCGGTAGTCTCAGATACCATCTCCGATACAATATTGCCTGCCCCAACTGCGCCCACTGCCTGATCCATACCTCCCAGGACGACAGGTACTCCTGACGGGAGTCCCAAGATCTCAGCTGCTGCTGGCGTGAGATCACCGGCAATGTTTCCGGGGTTGGAAATATTTGCCAGCTTTTCGGGCTCGAGTCCTATCAAATCAAGGGCATCTCCCCACCAATTATGGGAAACAATATCATAGAGCATCGTTGTACTGGAAACCGATCCATCGGTAACAAACCGGCCTGTGAGCTTGAAGATAATAAAATCCTGAACCAAGAGGAACTTGGCTGTTTTTTGATAGATCTCCGGCTGATTATCTTTTAACCAGGCGATCTTGCAAGCGGTCCAGGTTGGATTAATATCAGGGATGCCTGTATGATGGTATACATCATTCTCCAAATGAGGTTTAAGATCTTCTGCCTGAATTTGGGCTCGTTTATCCAACCATACTATCGCAGGGAAAACAGGATTCCCAAGAGCATCAACAGCCACAAGGGTCTCCCCCTGGCTGGAAACGCCTATACCAGAAATATCATGACTGGATATATTCCCACTTCCTAATACTTGCTTGACAACCGAGATGGTCGCCCTCCAATATATTTCCGCGTCGATCTCAACTTGATCCACCGCCGGAGTCTGGAGGATATAATCTTGGTGGGCGACACTCAAACACTCTCCACCAATGCTGAAAACTCCCGCCTTGACAGATGTAGTACCAATATCAATTCCCAGTAATAAATCCATAGCTATTGAATGTGATATTTTTCTGCTGCTTTATCCGGGGACATTCCCTGCTTGACAACCTCTTTTAAAGCTTCCAGAAGCCTTTCTGGTTCTTTAGCTTGAACAACATTCCTGCCAAAAACAACTCCCCTTGCTCCGCTGGAGATAGCCTGGGCTGCAGCTAATAAGGCGTCTTTTTCGGTAGGTTTCTTCAAAGCGCCCAGTGCAAAAATCGGGATGGGGGTAGCTGCTGCAATTTTGCTAAAACCTTTTCCTGTATAGAAAGTTTTTATCAAATCTGCACCAAATTCAGCTGCCATACGGCAGCCAAAGGCAACCTGTTCCTGTAAATCCTCAGGCTGAGCGTGATCCCCGCCAATTGGATAAACCTCACAAATAATCGGAACACCAGCTATCAATTTTTGTTGCACATAACTGGCAAATAATTCTACATTCCGGGCATCTTCTGCCTGATCGGGGGTTTTTAAAGTAACACTGCCAACCACAATATCAGCACCAAGGTTTAAAGCTTCAGCAACAGAAAGGAGGTTAACAGAATGGGAATGTTCATAATTCCACGGCGCTACATAATTTGTCGCCCAATTTAAACGAACTATCATCGAGGGCGCTCCCCGTTTTTTAAAAAAATCAGCGCAATGCGAAACCATGCCAGCGCTTAACAATACGCCATCAGCCTGCGTTAAATTCTTGATCACTTTCGGCAGATCAATCAAACCTTCTAGCGGCCCAAAATATAATCCGTGATCGATCGCAACAATCACTGCGTTTTCCGATCCATTAAATAAGCGGGCTAAACGAATTTGCTCACCTGTCCCAGACATGATTTCTCCTTCGAAGAGCCTCCACCGGCTCTGTGTAAATGATTTCTGTTTACGTAGGATAGCACAACTTTCCGCATATTACAAGAACATAAAACCAACATAATCCGTTCGTTTTTCGACATTTATGTTATAATTTTCACTAATTAATGGAAAAAAGCAAGAATTTACAGTATGTTCTGTCTTTTTTAGCCGATTTCAGTACTGGTAATGGAGAAAATCCCTGATGTCAATAATTACTGGCCCAATAACTGCTCAAGCGCCGGGACGAATCTGTTTATTAGGTGACAATGTAGATTTGATCGAAAAACCGGTCATCGCAGCAGCAATCAATGCTTTTCTAAAGATCACGCTGCAGCCCCGGGAAGATAAAAAAATCATCCTCATTGCTGAGGATATCAACTTTCAAGAAGAATTCATGCTTGGAGATACACCTGATTTAAACTCTCCCCTTAGATATCTCGAAGCTGTTTACCTCCGATTTCAGGAGAAAATCCCATCTGGTTTCCAGGCGGTTATTACCTCACAAATACCTGTCAGCGCTGGTATGTCATCTTCCACTGCGCTCTGTATCGCATTTATAAGAGTATTAAGTAAAGCCTTCAATTTTAATCTGGACACTTCGGAAATCGCTGAACTCTCCTTTCTCATAGAGCGGGAGGACCTAAGAATCGAGTGTGGGCGCATGGATCAATACGCCATTGCCTATGGGGGCGTGACCTATATCTATACCGGACCAAAACCCGGAGTCGAGCCAATTCCCGTGGCTTCCTTGCCCATCATTGTGGCCGATACTCAAGATACTCACAACACTCAAGAAATTCAAGAATGGCTCCAAAATCGTTTGCGTGAAAAGGATAGGATTCTAATTGACTCTCTGACACGAGTGGTGGATTTAGTTGAAAAAGGAAAACATGCTTTGTTGACAAACGATCTAGAGACTCTAGGAAAATTGATGACGGAGCAGCAAAACGAAGAAAATATCATGGGCACCTCAACTGACCGCCTAAATTTGTTCAGTAAAACAGCGCTTGATGCTGGAGCCTGGGGTGCAAAACAAATGGGAGCAGGCGGCGGAGGTTGTGTTGTTGCCCTTTGTCCACCTGGCTTGAAGGGTGAGATCAAGGCAGCTCTATCCGCTCTTGGCGCCCCAACCTGGGATTTCGAGATCTATCAAAATAATTAATAATATCGAGGAAAAATCAATCAATGAACCCGGATTTCAGGATCTCTCCTCCTTTCTTTGAATTTGGACCTAAAGCTTACCTTTATGGTAAACAGCTCCTTCGATTAGCAAAATTTGCAGATCGGGTAAGCTTGAAATACAACATTCCCCTGATCATCACTCCCCAATATGTGGACATCCGCCTCCTGGCGCAAGAAACAGAGAATTTACTAATTTTTGCCCAACACATGGATCCCCTTAAAATCGGGAAAGGTATCGGTGCGGTCCTTCCGGAAGCATTAAAAGCTGCAGGAGCTGTTGGCGTGCTGCTCAATCATGCTGAAAAACCCCTTCCCCTCAAGACCATTGCTGAGACGATTCGCCGGGCAGAAGAAGTAGGATTAGCCAGTTTAGTATGTGCTGGAAATTTAGATGAAATTCAAGCTATTGCCAAATTGAACCCTGATATATTATTGGCCGAATTACCGGAGTTGATCGGCACAGGAAAACGCCCTAAAAACGATCAGCAGGTTATTCAAAAAATCAATCAGCTGGTTTGGGAAATTAATCCTGCAATTCGAATCCTTCACGGTGCCGGGATAAGTTGCGGCCAGGATGTTTATAATGTGATTGCAGCTGGTGCTCAGGCTACTGGATCCACAAGCGGGATTATCAAAGCAGAAAATCCGGAAGCCATGCTGGATGAAATGTTAAGTAATGTACGAAAAGCATGGGACGAAACACATTCAAATGAATAAGGAGTAAATCATGTCTGTATACCAGAAATATTTTAAAATACAGTCAGCTGCCAGGCCAACCTTCGAAGATGTCACAGACCAAGTATCTGATGTGTTATCTGAATCCAATATAAAAAACGGGATTCTGGTTGTATTTTCCCAACACACTACCTGCAGTGTATTAATTCAAGAGGCATCTGATGATAAAAATTATTATGGAACTGATCTGTTAATGCAAGATCTTGTGAATGTATTTGAAAAAATCATTCCCACCTGTCTCACAGAACACCAATATTTACACCCCGGCCCCGAGCATATCGAGGCTGCTGAAGGAAGAGATGAACTTCCATCCTGGTCATTAAATACCGATGCTCATCTCAGATCAGTCATTTTAGGTCGTTCCGTTACGATCCCAATTACAGATTCCGAGATGATTCTGGGTGAGTTTGGCCGGATCTACTTCGCAGATTTTGATCAAGTCAGGGCCCGGGACCGTTTTGTGCGAGTTCACATCATTGGAGAATAAATCTCGGGAAGGCACTGCTGATGAATAGGGTCATTAATTCCAGATAAGAAATCCTGTTCTGAGAACTATAATCGCAGGGGAAATTGGATAAACAGTTTTTTCATTTTTAATATTCAATAATGAAGAACGGTTAGATATCCTTTCGAGATCGCGGGAATGGTACAATAATCGCCATTCTCGTTTTCATATTAACCTCAATCATAGATAGTCATTTCTAAATACGGATTTTTATTAAAGATAACAGGATGATCTCCACACCCCACCCATTTACTTCCCACCCGCATCGGACGTTGATCGGATTATCCATTCCTGTACTGCTCTCCCTGACCGCAGAACCGCTCACCGCTCTGGTGGATACAGCTTTTATCTCTTCCCTGGGTGTTGTACCCTTGGCTGCTCTGGGAGTAGGCACCACTGCCTTATCCAGCTTATTCTGGATGTTTAACTTCCTGGGTGTTGGCGCTCAAACTGAAGTTGCCCAGGCTTATGGAAAAGGTGACCGGGAAAAAGTCAAAAAGACTCTCAGCCTTGCCCTGCTGCTAGCAGCCGGATTTGGGTTATTGCTAATTCTATTGATCGGACCCAGTGCCACCTGGTTAGCCGGCTTACTGGGTACATCTGGCGCTGTCAAAACCAACGCAGTTTCATATATGCAAATCCGCCTTTTCGGCGCGCCAGCCGTTCTGTTGACCCTGGTTAGTTTTGGCGCCTTTCGCGGCCGCCAGGACATGAATACACCCTTGTGGATCGCCCTGGGAGTGAATTTATTGAATTTACTCCTTGATTGGTTGATGATCTTTGGCCGGGGTCCGCTTCCGGCCCTGGGAGTAGTCGGATCAGCTCTGGCAAGCACCATCAGTCAATGGCTGGGGGCCCTGGCTGGCATTCTGCTGGTAAATAAAAAAATTGGTTTAACCCATGAAATCGTCTTAACAGATGCCGGGGCGCTGCTTTCCATCGGCGGAGATATGTTTGTGCGCACAGGGATGTTAAACCTGTTCCTGGCTTATACCACCCGGGTTGCCAATCAACTCGGTGCGGATGCAGGCGCTGCCCACCAGGTTATCCGCCAAATGTGGGTCTTTACCGCTCTCGTCCTGGATGCATTTGCAGCCACTGTTCAATCCCTGGTAGGTTTCTTTATAGGACAGGATTCATTAATAAATACAAAACAAGTGGTGAAAGTAGGATTATGGTGGAGTATCGGAACTGGTGTAGTTCTGGGCGCTTTGATGTGGACCGGGCGAAAGGTAGTGACCGATCTTTTTGTACCCATCACTGCCGCCCAGGTATTTTTACCCGCCTGGGGGATCTCGGCAATCAGTCAGCCCATCAATTCCCTGGCTTTTTTAACTGATGGTGTGCACTGGGGAACCGGCGATTTCCGATACCTCCGTAATGCTATGGTCCTGGCCTCCCTGATAGGCATGATCGCGATTTGGACACTCGAAGAATACAGCAGCAGTTCATTGCTCTGGGTCTGGATTTTAATTGGCGGATGGAATTTCTTGCGGGGGATATTTGGCGTTTTACGGATCTGGCCTGGAATTGGCAATAGTCCATTGCGGAACAGAAACCCGGCGTAACTACTTGATTTATTGTTGGTTCAAGCAGACGATAACAGCATTAAGATCTGATGAATGAAAATAGTGCCGTATGTACCAAAAAGATCGATTCAAGTATAATTATTGGTTGATACGATATTGATATGGTCTTAATATCGCACTGATCTACTAATCAATTTGATGAAATAACTTCTAGACAGCCTTATCTGCAGTTCGATTTGATCAATTAATTGAGGTTACACCCTTTGGATATTAAGAGTAAGAAGATCCTGACTTACGCAACCTATGGCTTTGTCCTTGGTTTATTCTTCCCCATTGCAGCAACTGCAACTGAATTTTTGAAATTAGGTGCCAGATTTACATGGTCAAGGTTATTGACCATACATCTTGACCATCCCCCAATGTTGATTATCGATCTCACGCCGATCGTTTTATCAGCATCCTTTGCTCTAATTGGCATTCAGGCAGCTCGTTTCCTGGAAAAATCCTTCCAACTTGATGAACAATTAAAAAGTCAGGAAGCCCAAAATGAAAACGAACAATATTTCCTTGAGGCATTGATCGCCAGCACTTCGTTTGCTGTGGTCCGTTTGGATAATAATCACCATATCATCACCTGCAATACCGCTTTTGAGGATCTTTTTGGATATCAATGTGATGAGATCATCGGCAAACATCTGGACGATATGATTGCATCAGATGATTTGCGTGAGGAAGCATCCCAGATCACAAAATCAGTATCTGCCGGAAACCTGACCAGAAAGATCAGCCAGAGAAAAAAGAAGGATGGCAGCCTGGTTGATGTAGAAATCGTGGGTGTGCCAGTTTCAGTTGGGGGTGAGAATATAGGTGTTCTGGGTTTATATCACGATATCACCCAGCGAATAAATACCGAAAACGCCCTTCTAGAAAGTGAGGCGCGTTTTAAAAGCATATTCAATGAATCCCCGATTTCGCTCTGGGAAGAAGATTTTTCTGAAGTGAAAATGATATTGGAGCGAATTGGTTCCAAAGAAATGATCATAGACCGCCTGAACGAGGATTATCTGCTGGTGAATGAATGTGTTCAGGCTGTAAAAATCCTCGATATCAACCAGGCCACCCTCGACCTCTATAATGCAAAATCAAAAACTGAACTGCTTCAAAGTTTATCCCAGGTTCTTGTAGTCGATTCACTGGAAGAATTTAGGCAGGAATTATTAGCTCTTGTCAGCGGTGTAACATCCTTCGAATGCGAAATCTATCAGAAGAAACTCACAGGCGAATTGATATATGGCTGGCTGCGGTTATCTGTTCCGCCAGGATATGAAGATACCTGGGAGCGAGTTCATTTATCCATCGTCGACATCACTGATCGAAAAAAAGGCGAAGAAAAACTTCGCTTCATGAGTTTTCACGACGCATTAACTGGCTTGTACAACCGGGCTTATTTCGAAGAAGAATTAAACCGATTGGAAAAAAGCCGCCATTATCCGATCAGTATTATTACCTGTGATCTGGATGGATTAAAGCAGATCAACGATACTCTCGGACATGATATTGGTGATAAGGCCATTAGATCAGGGGCTAGAATCCTGGGAATGGGAACTTTTAGAAAGGAAGACATAGTAGCCCGCATCGGGGGAGATGAATTTGTCATCATCCTACCAGCTGTTGATTTAGATCAAAATCCAGTTATTTTAAAAAGGCTGGAACAAAGTATTAACAACCACAACAACAGCAATCTTGATGATGATCTCTATCGTCCGATATCAATGTCATACGGTTATAGTGTCATACAGCAGGGTTGTTCTTTAATGGATGGCTACAAAGCTGCCGATCGGGACATGTATCTCAATAAGGTAAAGAAAAAAAACCAGAGTAACTCAATCCACTAAAAGAGAGGGGGCGACCCGGTAATGAGAGTAATTATCTTATCCACCATTCCTGCCGGCATCCTTCCGAAAACCAAATTGTTGTCTATTATGTAGATTAGACCAAAATAAACAACTAAAAACCGCTCCTCAAAAAGGAGCGGTTTTTGTGTTATAAAATCCTGATTTTAAAAGACATCCCGTCCTATTCGGCAAATTCAAACTGGCTGTTATATAACTCGGCGTAAAAGCCGTTTTTTGCCAGCAGCTCATCATGTTTCCCCTGTTCCACAATATCCCCCTCATTCATGACCAGGATCCGATCTGCATTGCGGATGGTGGAAAGGCGATGGGCAATGATAAAGGAAGTGCGATCTTTCATCAGATCGTTCATCGCTTGCTGGATCAAAACCTCGGTGCGAGTATCAACCGAACTTGTAGCTTCGTCAAGTATCAACATGCTGGGATCTGTCACAAACGCCCTGGCAATAGTCAGCAGCTGTTTTTGTCCTTGTGAAATATTGGATGTTTCCTCATTCAACACCATACCATAACCCTCAGGGAGCGTGCGGACAAAGTGATCCACATGGGCTGCTTTGGCAGCCTGGATAACTTCTTCATCACTTGCACCGGGTCGGCCATAGCGGATATTTTCCATGATGGTATCGTTGTACAACCAGGTATCCTGCAGCACCATGCCAAATAAACAGCGCAGATCCTCCCGTTTGTAATCCTTGATATTTTGTCCATCAACCATGATGGCGCCCTTCTGCACATCATAAAAACGCATTAACAACTTTACCATGGTTGTTTTTCCAGCACCGGTAGGCCCTACCAAAGCGATCTTCTGTCCGGGTTGTATATCAGCCGAAAAATCGTTAATGATGATTTCCTCAGGATCGTAGCCGAACTGCACGTTCTGGAATTCCACATGACCTTTGATCTCATCTGGGATGAACGGATGATCAACTTCCGGGATTTCTTCTTCTTGCTCCAGGAACTCAAATACTCTTTCTGCCGCTGCCGCAGTTTGCTGCAGTACATTGGAAATATTTGCGATCTGAGTGATAGGCCGGGTAAAGGAATTCACGTACTGGATAAAAGCCTGGATATCTCCCACTGTGATCGCTTTCTGGATGGCTAAATAGCCGCCCAGGATTGAGATTCCAACATAACCCAGGTTGCCCACAAAACGCATCACCGGCATCATTAATCCCGATAAAAACTGCGATTTCCAGGCAGAGCTGTAGAGAGTGTTGTTAAATCCTTCAAATTTCTCCACACTATCCGCTTCACCATTAAAGGCTTTCATAACCAAATGTCCGCCAAACATCTCTTCTACATGCCCGTTGACATGACCCAGATATTCCTGCTGCTGGGTGAAATACTTCTGGGATTGGCGTACAATCAGCATGACAACCCCTGCCGATAAGGGAATGATCGTCAGTGCTACGAGGGTCATTTTCCAGCTGATTGTTAACATCATAACCAGGACACCGACCACAGTCACCACAGATGTGATGATCTGAGAGAGGCTCTGGTTCAGGGTCTGGTTAACCGTATCAACATCGTTGGTGATCCTGGAAAGCACCTCGCCTTGGCTGGTGGTATCAAAATATTTGAACGGCATCCGGTTAATCTTGGTAGATATATCTTTCCGGAAGCGATAGGTGATGTCCACTGCTATGCCTGACATGATCCATCCCTGGACATAGCTAAATATTGCTGAAGCCAGATAAAGACCAATCGTGATCAAAATGATCCGACCGATAAAATCAAAATCTATACCAGCTCCAGTGCCAGCGATCATTTCCAGTACACCTTCAAATAGTTTGGTGGTCGCACTGCCGAGGATCTTTGGACCAATGATTGTAAAAATTGTTGAGGCAATAGCAAAAATCATTACGACCAGGGTGCCAATCTTATAAGAGCCCAGATAATCCAGCAATTTACTCATTGTGCCTTTGAAATCGCGGGCTTTTTCACCCTTCATCATCGACATATGACCGCCAGGGCCGCCCCTCCCTGGACGCGGTCCTCGACCGGGCATCGGACCGATTGATTGGCGAGTTGGTGTAGAAGTACGTTTATTCTCGCTCATGCCAATTCCTCCTCACTCAACTGTGATGACGCAATTTCCTGATAGGTCTCACAGGTTTTCATTAATTCATGATGAGTCCCTTTACCAACCACGCGCCCTTCTTCTAACACTATGATCTGGTCAGCGTTTTTTACCGTGGCAACCCGCTGAGTAACGATCAGTACTGTACTTGCACCAGTTTTTGCCTTTAATTCCCTGCGCAGGGCTGAATCCGTCTTAAAATCCAGGGCCGAGAAACTGTCATCAAAGATGAAAACGGGGGGTTTCTTAACAAGCGCCCGGGCAATCGCCAGACGCTGCCTCTGGCCACCGGAAACATTTGTTCCTCCCTGTGAAATTTCAGAATCGAGGCCTTTTTCATCATCAAAGACAAATTCACTTGCCTGGGCAATATCAAGAGCTTCCTGAATATCCTCCTGGGTAGCGTCTTTGTCTGCATAAAGCATATTGCTTTCAATCGTTCCCGAGAACAGGGTTCCCTTCTGTGGCACATAGCCAATCCTGTCCCTCAATTCACTCTGACTCACTTCCCGAATATCCACCCCATCCAGCAAAACGCTACCCTGAGTGACGTCATAGAACCTGGGGATCAAGTTTATAACAGTTGATTTTCCACAGCCAGTCGATCCAATAAATGCAGTGGTCTCGCCAGGGCGAGCAGTGAAATTAATGTCCCGGATGACATCATCCTCTGCATCAGGATAGTGGAAGGAGACATCCCTGAATTCAATTTCACCCCGGAAAGGAACAGGAAAGGATTTTGGCTTTTCAGGATCCTGGATCTCAATCTCTGTATCCAGGACATCAGCAATCCTTGCTCCAGAAACTGCTGCTCTGGGCAAGAAGATAAACATCATCGACATCATCAGGAAAGCCATCACGATCTGCATAGCGTACTGCATGAAAGCCATCATATCGCCTACCTGCATGGCAGATTCTGCAATCTGATGGGATCCAACCCAAATAATCGCCAACGACAGACCATTCATGACCAACATCATCACAGGCATCATGATCACCATCACACGAGCGACAAAAAGTCCTGTATCAGTTAGATCCTTATTGGCTTTATTAAATCGGACCAGTTCATCATCCTGTTTATTAAATGCCCGGATCACCATCATCCCGGACAGGTTTTCCCTGGTAACCAGGTTGAGCCTATCAATTAATTCCTGCATCAATTTAAATTTGGGAACCGCAATCAAAAATACAATCACAATCATACCTATCAACACCAGAACGGCTAAACCGATCAGCCACCACATGTTAGCGCTCTTATCTACAGCTCGGATGATCCCGCCTACACCGATGATCGGCGCATACAGGACCATACGCATGATCATAAAGATAACAGTTTGCACCTGGGTAACATCATTCGTAGATCGGGTAATCAGCGACGCTGTGGAAAATTTGGAAAATTCCGCGTTGGTAAAACTCTCCACCTTTTTAAAGGCTGCGACCCGGATATCCCTGGCTGCACCGGCTGCCGTTTTGGCCGCCAGATATCCAGCCGCGATCGTGGCCGCTCCACCCAGCAGTGATACCAACAACATTATGCCGCCGATGCGTAGAATATAGTCCCTTTGGATCTTTCCCGCATCCATACCCAGGGCTTCATATTCGCTCTTAACGGCGCCAACAGCCATCTGGGTGATCATATTTTCGCCAAGGACCTCAAAGGATTCCTCCATCTTGGCAGTCATCTCGACCCGCATCTCCTTGGGCATCATAGCCAGAGCCTGGAAAACATCCATACCAGCCGGGATACGTGATGGATCAAAATCAAATCCCTCTCCAAGCGGCAATGCTGCTGTGGGATCATCCACCATTCGCTGAATGCCAGATACCGCAACAAAGGCTTTTCCAAAAACAGAATTTAATTTTTCATTTTGAGCTTGATCGATATCACCCAGGATATAAATCGCCTCATCTTGAACCACCGGATAATCACCCAGTACCTCTTCTGCCTCGGCAGAATCCGGTTCTATCAACTGATAGCTGTTCAGGATAACTTGGGCATCCTCTTCCCCAATAAACAAAAGCAGTTTATCCATCGTGTCCTGGCGAACTGCATCCGGGACAGCATTTTCCACACCATTTTGTTGAATGCCGTTATTGACGATCCTGGACAGGTAATCCGGCAGCGCCAAGTCAGCATTGGCCTGGATAAAAAGCAAGATTATCGAGAGGATAATCAATAGAGTATAGGGTTTTAGATACTTTAGTAATCGCCGCATAAGATTGGAACTCCTCTGGAAAGTTATTCTCCCTTTTTAAGGATATCTATTTCTCTAGCTTTATTTATGATTAATTTCATGGCAGCTGTGATCTCTTTTTTTTCTTCAGTAGAAAAACTCTCCGTCAGCTCCTCTAACCACCCCAGCCTGGCGCTGACACTATCCTTCATCACCTGGAACCCTTTTTCTGTTAGAGTTATCTTTTTCATCCGGCGATCATCTGGATCTTCCGAACGCTTGATGAGCCCTTCTTCCACCAGATGCTCCAGCATCTGGCTGGCCGCCGCACTGCTCACTCCCAGATGTTCACCCAGGTCCGAAACACCAGCATGATCACGGTGGCTGAGGTGAAATAAAGTGCCGATGCTCGACCTCGACAATCCTTTCTCACGGGCATAGTGGATATACCCGCGCATGGAGCGGTGCATAAATAATTCCATCCACTCATGGAATATGCAATAAAACGGATCTTGAGAGGACATACTTCACCTCAATTAATAGTTAAGTTCGATTAATTATATAGACAAATTAAGGAATGTCAAGGTCATTAAAATCAAATTCAAAAATATCTAATCCACATACCAGTTTTCCTGCAGTCAATATTTAGGTAAAATTATGAAATAGGCATAAATTGGAGGACTATTGAATAAATCTCACTCTCAAATATATATTCATTTTGTCTGGTCAACCTGGGATAGGTGTGATCTTATCAATATTGGTGGCCCGGTTATTCATCATATTCCACGACTGCGGCCACTGGTCATTTTTCAAAAACGCCAAAGCAAACCACTGGGTGGGATCCATCCTTGGTGTACTGGTATTCACACTTTTTATCCAATGGCGGCAAAGCCATGCCGTACACCATGTCACAGCCTCCCTCCTCGATAAACTTGGTGTAAATGATGTCTGGACCATGACTGTGGAAGAATTCCTGGAAGCACCCTGGTGGAAACAGCTTTTTTATCGTGTACACCGCCATCCTCTGATCATATTTGGTGTAGGACCCCTATTGACATTCCTGATCCTAAGCCGTATACCCAATAAATCTTTTAGAAAACGAGAACAAAACAGTATTCATTGGACTAACCTGGCTCTGGCCATTCTAATTATCCTCATGAGTTGGGTGATTGGTTTTTAAAATTTCATACTTATTCAATTTCCTGTGATCTGGGTAGCTTCCACCGTCGGTGTTTGGATGTTATTTGTCCGGCATCAATTTGAGGGAGTCTATTGGGAGCGAGCCCAGGAATGGGACTTCGTTAAAGCCGGATTGGAAGGTAGTTCCTTTTATCAATTACCGAAGGTCATGCAGTGGTTTTCAGGCAAGATCGGATTCCATCACATCCACCAACTCAGTCCTCGGATACCCAACTACCTGCTCGAGAAATGTTACCGGGAAAACCCGATTTTCCAAGTAAAGCCCATAAACCTCTGGGCAAGTTTTAAAACTCTGACCTTCCGGCTCTGGGATGAAAAAAAACGCCAGCTGGTGCATTTTGGGTATTTGAAAATCTATCAAACTGAACCCAACTAATTCTCCCCGCTGAATATCAAAAACCGCCTTCAGAAAGAAGGTGGTTTTTGATATTCAGGATAACTCTAATGGTGAGTGCAAAAGATCTGATGATCCGGATCAGATAGATGGTACTGGTCGGTCACCAGTTCATAGGTTCGGGGCATTTCCAGCACAAAGGGGCAATCTCCCTGGGATGAACAACTTCCACACTCAGTTAGATTGGTCGAAGATTCAATCTTTCCCTTCCGAATCCAGTATTCCAGCATGCTCTCCACCCGCTCCGGAGATACATCCAGCTCCCTTGCCAGGGTCTGGATAGAATAAGCTCCAGAAGACTCTTCAATGATGGTCAGCAGATTGCCTAATATACTTTTTGTCATAAAAATCTCTCTAGAGGAATATCAACTTACCCATTTGGAATACCACTACAGCTGCCGCCCAGGCAATTACAAAGGTGTAGGAGATCTGGGCCCACATCCAGCGCCGTCCAAATTCCTGGCGCATGGCTGAAATAGCTGAAACGCAGGGGATATATAGCAAAACGAAGACATTAAATGAAACCGCGGCTATGGAACCAGCATCTGGAGAGCCAGCAGACCTGGTAAAAGCCGTCAGCAATGACCCTTCTAAACGTGTGTAATCCACAATCGCACTCTCCGCAGGAAAGAAATCCAGTTCTCCCAGATCCATAAACGGGATCAAATTAATAGTGCGGGGAATGATATTAATGGTTTCCTGGATTGTCAGCAGAGCAGCCTGTCCAAAACCTTTTCCCACCGAAACCAAGTCTTCTCCGAATGAAGAGGTTATTTCCCCGGGAGGTATGCTTTCCTCGGCATATATCTGGCTCATGGTGCTGATGATCACTTCCTTCGCCAGAATACCTGTCACTAGCGAACCAGTTGTCTGCCATGATCCAAATCCTGCCGGTTTAAATATTGGGGCAACAAGGCCGCTAATGCGGCCAAAAAGGCTGTCTCTCGCCTGAACCTGGTTAAATAGCCCCGTGTCTTGGTGAGCAGGGATAGCCATTAACAACCAAAGGGCCACAGAAACTCCCAGGATTACCGTACCCGATTTCACTAGAAAGCCATGTGTGCGCTCCCACATCTGGTGCCAAACATCTTTGGGACGGGGAATTCGGTAGGGAGGCAGCTCCATTACAAAAGGCGCAGGGGGTTGGCTTTTATAAACGGTATTTTTCATCACAAAGCCAGTGATCAGGGCTACAACAATACCCAGTAAATACATGGCAAATACCAGAGTTCCTGATGCTGCCCCAAAAAAAGCAGCCCCAAATACGACATATACTGGAAGGCGGGCTCCGCAGCTCATGAAGGTAGCCAGGAAAGCTGTTAATTTTCGGTCTTTTTCATTCTCCAGGGTCCTGGTGGCATAAACTGCCGGGACTGTGCAGCCAAATCCGATGATCATAGGCAGGAAACTTTTCCCGTGCAAGCCCATCCAGCGCATGACCCGATCCATCACAAAAGCAGCCCGGGACATATAACCTGAATCCTCCATGATACTAAGGGCCAGATAAAGGAAAAGCAGAACAGGCACAAAAACCAATACTCCGCCAACACCGGCAATCACACCATCTGTGATCAAGGAGCTGACCCAGGAATTGCCCAACCCCATAAGCCCCAGGGCTCTTACAGTCCACTTGAAAATGAATTCGTTAATAAAAAGATCCACCCAGTCAAGGAACGGACCGCTGACATTGGATGTAAACTGGAAAACAAACCACATCAATAACATAAAGATCGGCAGACCCCAGATCCTGTGAGTGACAATATTATCGATCATCTCCGAACGGGTTATTATTCTTTCCCGGGGGCGCTCCACCGCAGAATCTATTACCTGGTCCACAAATTGGTAGCGTTGATCAGCAATTAGGATCTCTGGATCCTCTCCAGTTTGAGTTTCTATTCGTCTTCGGGCATGCCGAGCTGACTCCAGTAATTCCGTTGCTTTCAGGGATTCCAAATTATTAATTACACCCTGATCATTTTCAAGTAGCTTGGTTGCCAGCCAACCTGCCCGGTAAGATTCTCTGAGAAATTCCTGGTCTTCTATCTCAGCCCTCAGGTTCTCAATCTCTTCTTTTATGACCCCACTGAAGCTTGTTTGAATATTCCCGGTATGAGGAAATTTCAAGACCATAGTTATGGCATTAATTAGATCCTCTAAGCCTTCCTTGCGGTTTCCCACTGTCTCCACAACAGGGATGCCACCCAGTCGTTCTGATAATCCTTTTAATGAGATAGCCAAACCCCGCCTTCTGGCGACGTCAGTCATATTTAACGCAACAATGACCGGGATATCCAGATCTATCAGTTGAGTTACCAAATAAAGATTCCGATCCAAGTTAGCGGCATTTACAACCGCAATCACAGCGTTAGGTTTTTCATTGATAATAAAATCGCGAGTGATGATCTCTTCGATCGAATAGGCTGTCAGGCTGTAAGTTCCAGGCAGATCCACAACCAGGATTTCCTGTTCTCCAATCCGCAAATAGCCATCTTTTTTCTCGACAGTCTTTCCCGGCCAATTGCCGACATGCTGGTGGGAGCCAGTTAAAGCATTAAAAAGAGTGCTTTTCCCAACATTAGGATTGCCTGCCAGAGCGATGGTTTTAGTCATAATAATATTATTCTCCAGGCTCGGTCAGGAAGGTTTTACCAAGACATGCCTAGCTATACCTCTGCCAAGAACCAACCTTTCTTTGTCGTTTATAGAAATAATCAAGGGACCCGGGAAATCATTCTTGATAATACAGATCTTACAACCGGGTTTCAAATCAAGGATCTCAAGTTTTCTGTTAAGTCCTTTTCCCCCTCTGGTCCTGGTAATCTCAACTTTCTCACCTGATCTGCAATTCACCAATGTCAGGGCTGATCCAGAATAATGTCTCCTTCCTCTCATTGGAAGCGAACTCCCTAACAGTTCCACTTCAATGGTCTTCGCTTCAGATTTTCTAAGGGAGAGATGATACCCCCGCAGCCTGTACTCAACCGGATCGCCCAGGGGAGATTCCTTAACCATATTAATCACCGCTCCGCTTGTCAAACCCATATCCATGAGCCGGCGCCGAATAGCACCTCTACCGCTTACTTTTATAATCCTGCCCGATTCTCCCGGGACCAACTTATCTAGAGTGGTAACAAGCATATATCCCTTCATCCAACTTCTGGTTTATTTTACTAAACGAGTCTTATAATTATTTATAAGGTATACCATAAAATATTTTATGTGCCAAGCTTCACAAACTATTTTTATTTGAACTGAGTTCTTTCCGAAGTAATCAGTCCCTTATGGTCATTAAAAACAACTCCATCCCTGTAACCGGATTCGAAATTATATAATCTATTCTAACCAAGCCGGATGGCTGCCAGTTGTTACCAGATCAGAGATCCGGCCAGATTTAAGATCAAGCACCTTAATTCCTGTGTTTATCTTCCCATCCACTACCGCACGGTAATCGAATACCAGGTAGCGGCTATCCGATGACCAGGATGGTTGTCCAAAGGTATGTTTCTCTTCGTCAGTGTACTGGGTTGCTTCTGTACCATCGGGACGCATCACCCAGAGTTGGTTGCCCTCTTCCGGAATATCATCCACCCAGGCCCGGCGCACTACAGCTAGCCACTCCCCGTCCGGAGACCAGGCAGGGTAGGATTCATCATACATCTGGTCAAAGGCCAGCATTGTCAGCCAATCCTCCTCCACAGAATAGGAAAACAGTTTGTTCAAATAACCGCTATCCACCAATTCCAGATCCTGCAGGATCACGGTCTTGCTATCTGGGGACCAAACCGCTGGATAACCCAGGGCGTTGGGCAGGATCTGACTTTCTCCATTCTCCATTTGGTAGATCTTGATTTCCAGGGGGTTGATGGAAGTATAACTGAGCCATTTTCCATCCGGTGACCAGCGAGCGCTGAAACCAGGAGTTAAAGCATCCTGGAAGAGAGGCGCTGATTCGCCGGTATCCAGGTCCAGCCACCAGATGGACTGCACATTGGCAGGATTGTTCTCCGGGTCAAATTCCAGCCGGCTGTATAGGAACCCCTGTCCATCAGGCGACCAGGAAATCTCTGAGCAGTAGGCATCAGCACACTCCAGAAGTAATTCATTCTGGGATGTTTCCCGATCCCAGATCCATAATTCAGATCCATTATATTGATTGCCCCCCACATAAACTACCTTGTTATGATCTGGCGCAACTGCAAAGTACCAGACATTGACTCCTTCTGAGATAACAAGCGGGGTTCCCCCACCCGCAGAGAGCATCAACAGCTGGGACTGATCGTTTTCATCCAGGGCAGTATAGAGGACGTCGGTTTCTCTTAAACTAAATTGAGGTGTCTCTTCATTTGTAAACACTGAAACGGAAAATTCAGAGAAATTTTGAAGAGCTCCAACTGACAACCAGGCCCCAGCAGCTAAAACTATCAAGGCGCTGACGATCGGCATGACCAAAGCTGCTTTGCTAAACCACTGCAGCCGCTTAAAAAGCTCTTTTCCCTGCACGATCAACAAGCCTATGGCAATTAAAATAACAGCCAAACCAAAACTGAAAGAGACTATCAAACTCAACCCAAAAACGATCCGATTGATTGCAGCTGCCACCAGAAGAATAGCGATCGCGTCCGGACAAGGTACCAGTCCTCCGCTGATCGCCAGCGGTATTAAATTACGCCAGCGAATATTCTCCAAAGGGCTTCCCGGGATTGGTCCTCGTGGGATGGAGCCCAGATCGGAAGAATCGTGACTATGAGCCGGTCCAATTTCATCAATGGGCTGGCTGATCAGCAGACGTTTTTCCCCACCCGGCGCCTTTGCTCCCGAATCTACCTCAACTTTCATTATTTTGCGTTTTTGCTGATAATATCGGAACCAGAGCCTCAAACGAGGATAGAGTAATCCCATCCCAAGCAAGAATATCAATAACCCCGAGGTCAATTCCAAAACAGGGAAAACATCAGCTGCCAGGAAATAGCGGGATGCGGTTAAGGTCAATATACCTAATATAAAAACCGAACCTGTATGTGTCAGGGTGACAATCCCACCCAGGGCGATAGCATGGAGGACTGTTCCCTGCGAGCCAACCAGGTAAGCCGCTACAATCGTTTTCCCATGTCCTGGGCTAAGAGCATGCAGAGCACCCAGTAGAGCTGCCAGGAACAAGGCGCTCAGGATAAAGGTGAAGGACCCATCCTGTTTTTTGATCAAACCTTCCAGAATAGATGCCGGTCCAGAACCAGCTGCTGGAGACGTTTGAGATTCTGCTGCAGCTTCTTCAGCCAGTTCGCCCAGACCAACGGATTCCACCACCCAAGGAATGGACGGGGAACCGCTTTCCCAACCAGTCAGGCGGGTAGATGTGCTATCCCCCTGGGAAAAGCCAAGAAGTATGTCCAAATTGCCGCCGTTCTGGTTTGGAATTTCAAAACTGAGCCCCCCCTCCGCCTGGATCTCAAACCAGCTCAAGCTGCTTTTAGGATTGTAGCGGTTATGAAGAGCTATCCAGGTATCTTCCCGGATCTCTTCTGTCCACTCAGCAAACAAGTGGATGATGATCGGTTCTGAACCATCGAATAAAGTATCCACGGTTGAAGGCCAATCGACGGATTCCAATTCCAGCGGGAGGGGATCCTGGTTCATCTCAACACTGAATGTCATTAATATTGAATTCACCCAGTTCACCGCTTCTGCATCTGAAACCAGATCATCCTGATTTTTATCCACATCAAACCAGATGCTCTGGGCGATCATCGGTCCCGGCATAATCTGCCAGGTAATAGAGATGCCATCCGGAGAAAGTATGATCGTATGGGTGTGATAGTACATATCCGCCGGATGAGCCAGCGCTGAAACCGGAAGAACCAGGAACAGCACCAGACAGATCAGCAGGGAAAAGGATACTTTTTTCATATTTATTTCTGAATATGGAACAACTCCACTCAAATCATACCAGACTGTCAGACCCTGATAATCTGGCAAATCACCATTAATAGGAAAGCCAATTAATCGACTCTAAAGATACTAAAACTTCAAGTTGATGGCAGTCCTAAAATAAATGGATGTTTCAAGATTATAATCAAGAGATACGAATTAGATAAAAAAAAGGATAACCATGCCAGAATCTGAAAGTAGGGAAATGTACTTAAAATCGATTTATGAAATTGCCGATGGAAAGGAACCAGTTGCGGTATCCCTGCTCGCAAAACGTATGGGAGTATCCCCTGTTTCTGCAACAGAAATGGTCAAACGATTGGAAGCAGGCCATCTGATCATTCACACACCCTATAAGGGGGTTGAGCTGACGGATACAGGACAGCAGAGGGCTTTGATCGTTATCCGGCGGCAGCGACTATGGGGGCGTTTCCTGGCAGACCACCTTAACATCCCCTGGTCCCAGGTATATGATTTTTCTTGCCGGCTGGAACATGCCACAGATGCTGCAGTAACAGAAGCCCTGGCAGTATTTCTCGGTAACCCAACAATCTGCCCCCATGGACATCCTATTCCGGACGCCGAAGGCAATCTAGAGATTCCGCCAGCCTTCCCACTCAATGAGATCAGCTGTGAAGTGGAAGTGGTAATCATACGGATTGAGCAACCGGAGCTGATCTTATGTGAATACCTGGAAGAACGAGGTATGCTGCCAGGCACAGTATTAAAGATCGTCGATGAGGCACCCTATAACGGTCCTTTCACCGTGGAAATTAACGGCAAAGAAATAGCCCTGGGGCGGGAGATATCGACCAGAATCCTTGTCTATCCATCAAATAGCGACTGAACATCCCATTAATAATTTCCAAATATTTCCACTCATTTGATACTGGAAATATATCTGATGTGTTACCAGCCGCGGAATAACAGCTGGCTCTAATCAAGCTTCCAAGCCTATAAAAAATATCTATATAAATCCGTCTTGACAACCAACTTCTATATTATATAATATATGACACAATTTTCATGTATTGTATTTCATGTATTAATCATCATACCTAACAGGCCGAATATATGAGCAATAACCATTGGACATTCATCACCAATCATGCAGCCGTGCTTACGCTGCTGGGCCGGGAGGACAATCTTACAGCCCGTAAAATTGGCTCCCAACTAAATATCACAACCAGAACTGTCTACCGCATTATCCGGGATTTAGAACAGGAGGGGTATATAAAAAAAAGCAAGGATGGCAGGGAAAACCGCTACACTGTCAATCAAACGCTTCCCCTCCGCCACAAGAACCAACGAGACATTCAAGTCCGGGAACTGCTCCTGGCGATATCGCATCAATAAAAGTGAGAATAAATATTATGAATAAAAAAAGAACAACAAATAACATTCTGCTGAGCCTATTTTGGATTTTCAGCATTGTTTTGAGCGCCTGCTCAAAACCGACCAACGCAACACCAACACTCGACCCGGTGTTAATCCAAACCCAGGCTGTTGCCACCTTTGCAGCTGGCCTGACCCAAACAGCTTTAGCCCAGCCTACAGCAACCTCAACGATAACGCCCTCTCCGAGTCCCACGGAAACAGCCACTCCAACTGTGACACGTACACCAGCGCCAGTGATCCTGCCGACCAATTCATGCAACGTCCTGACCTTTATCTCAGACGTAAATATTCCCGATAACAGCAAGTTGGCTCCCGGACAGATATTTACCAAGACCTGGCAGGTTGAAAATAGCGGGGACTGTGCCTGGGAAGAAGATTACCAGATCAGATTTTTCAGCGGGGACGCCATGGGAGGGAAAACAAAAAACCTGGGTAAGATCGTCGACTCGGGAGATGAAGTTAACCTTTCGATCAATCTCACTGCACCCCTCACCATCGGTGTATATACCAGCAATTGGCGTATGACTGATGATACGGGAGCCTTTTTTGGGGATAGTTTCTACGTGATGATCAACGTGGTCGAGGGCGCTACCTCAACAGCTGCGGTTTCATCTGCCAGCCCGACTCCCACAATGGAGCCAACACCATCGGAAACACCAGAGTGATAACAAGAAATCTAAGAAGATAGGATCTCCGGTCGAAAAAAACCAAAACCAATCAGCACGCCCGCAGATCTGAAAGGAACTATACCAGGATATTTTGGATTCTAAACATGATAGAAGCTCCAGAAACGAATAAAAGATTCATCTTAAGCAAACAGATGGCATTATATCTGCTGATCGGGTTGGTGTTAATCTGGATCGCTTTTTTATACAGGTCAGTGCTCAGCTCACTCATTGTCGGTGCTCTGTTGGCTTACCTGCTCACACCGGCGGCCAAATTTCTTGCCAAAAAACTGCCAATCAACTACAAAATATCCTCCTGGATAACTTTCATCACCTTCCTGATCCTACTGATCAGCCTTACCAGATACTCGGCCCCCATCGTAGTGCGTCAGATCAACATCTTGACCAATGATTTTCAGATGATCTCAAAAGAGCTGATCAATCTGCAGCCTTTCCTGGACAATATCCTCAATATCGATGTGCCCCTGGATGAGATCATCGCAGAATTGGAAGGGGAGATCAATCAGATCCTGGTCCCCAACCGGCTGTTCCTGATCATCAGATCCGCAACAGCCAACTCAGTCTGGATCATGATCACTTTTATAACCTGCTTTTACCTGCTTCTGGATCATGAAAAATTTATTTCCTGGATCTACCTGATTGCACCAAATTCCGTTAAGGAAACCATCAAGGGAATGCTGCTTGAGATCGATCAGGTTTGGAAAACCTATCTGCGGGGCCAGCTTCTGATGATGCTGATCATAGGACTCGCTTCCGGGCTCAGCGGAGTGGTAGTGGGATTGCGCAATGCCCTGATCATCGGAATCCTGGCCGGCTTCCTGGAAATGATACCGTCATTTGGTCCAACCGTCTCAACTCTGATTGGGGGAATGACTGCCTGGACCCAGGGTTCTGCCAATCTGGATATCTCTAATTTCTGGTTTGCGGTCCTGGTCTGTGTGATCTTTATTGCCATCCAGGCAGTTGAAAACATGATCTTGATACCCAGGATCATGGGGCGGCGCATGGGTCTTCATCCTGCCCTGGTATTTATCGCCATCATCAGCACCTTGGCCCTCTTTGGAGTGATCGCGGGGCTGATCGTAATCCCGGTGATTTCTTCCCTGGGTGTTATCATTAATCATTCTTTCCGGCAGCTGAACCAGACCAATGACGGATTCCCACTCACCAGTCATTCATCTTCAAGTGAAAAACCATCCCCTGATAAGTAAGGGATGGTTTTTTGTCCTAATCCGTCAATCTAGCTATTGCCTGGACGGCGGTCGAGTAAATTTCAATTTTTTGAAATAGATGTTCCACAAACAGCCCTGATTATTGCACTCTATATCAGTCGATGGCTTAATCCAAATAATGTATTCCGGTTAATTCTTCCGAAATTTCCCAGAGCCTACGGGCAGTCTCTTCGTCTTTGGATTCCGCATTCGAATCCACAACAATTGGATATCCCGACCTTTCTCCCTTCCCGTTCGGGCCATAGTATTGGCCGCCCCGCGCGTCGGGATCAACCGCCGCTCTTATGCTGGGTAAAGCCCCCATAGCTGGGCTTTGGAAGATCAATCTCATTAGTGGCTGGATCAGCCAGGAAATCCGATCGAAGAATAAATGATTCGCCAGATTGGTGGCCGAGATACCAGGGTGGGCAGCCAGAGCGATAACATCCAAACCGTTGGATTGAAAACGCCGCTGCAGTTCATAAGTAAAGATCAAATTAGCCAGCTTGGACCTGCTGTAGGCTTTCATTGGAGTATATTCATGCCCATTTTCAAATAGCAGATTAGTAAAATCCATTTCTCCCCCGTAATGAGCGTTGCTTGCTACGTTAACCACTCTGGCACCAGGCGTTGCAGAAAGTCTGTCCAGCAAGAGACCGGTCAATGCAAAATGGCCCAGGTGATTAGTGCCTATGGTGCGTTCAAAGCCTTCTTCAGTCTTTTTATAGGGTACCATCATGATTCCGGCATTATTCAGCAAAATGTCTAATTTTGGATAAGCTGATTTGAATTCTTCAGTGAACTTTCGGATGGAATCTAGGCTGGTCAGATTTAGTTCGATGAATTTCAGCCTTGCCCCTGGAATTTCATGCTGGATATTCAAGATTGCCTGGTTAGCTTTGATGGGATCCCTGCTGGCAACAATCACCTCCGCACCTTTACGGATGAATTCCCGGGCCGCTTCATAACCGATTCCACTGTTTCCGCCGGTGATGATAATTATTTTTCCAGATAAATCTGGAATATTATTTGCTGTCCAGTTCTCACTCATATTTAATTTTCCTTCAATGATTAAACCAGGTCATTTATACTTCTCAATTTGACCTAATCTAGATAGGCAAAACCATCGGAATCTTACCCAGTGGTCTCATCTTATTTAACTCGAGAAGACCTATCTGGATATCTTCAAAAAGGTCCTAAAAATCCAGTAAATGGATTCCACCCAGCTTACGGGATTATATTTCTGGAGCTGATCACACTGCCTGCCAGGTAGTAAAGCAGTGCATCCAGATTTTCACCCGTTAAGTTCGATACTTCCAGTCTGGCGAAATTCCCTTTCCAGCCGGGGCGCATGGCGCGCATCTCTCCTGCCAGATATTCCAGTCCTTCTTCAATATCACCCCGAGTGATCTCCAGATCATTCTCCCTGTCCAGATGAGTGCCCAGCAGAATGAAATGGGAAGCATCATTCAGTAAATCGCCTACGCCGTCAATCCAGTAAACCAGATCATGAAAACTGGCCATGCTGGTCATATCGTAGGTGAAAAGCACCACATCCAAACGGTGGATGGTCGGCCTGAATATATCAATGACATCCTCAAAAGACCGGCCTGCAGCACCGCCATCACCCCGTTTCTGACCTGGAGGGATAAGGAACTGCAGTGTGACGGTGTAATCCTTGTTCCCGATCTGTTGTTGAGTGGTAATAAACTCATATTCCAAATTATTGGTTTTGTGGATGCCACTCAGAATCTCCTGATTGGGTTTGTCCCCAGCATTAGTTAATGCCAGAACCTTGGTAACAGTGGTTTTTCCTACTGCTCCATTACCAACCAGCATCACATAACCAGTAATTTTATTTGACATAATTTCATTATACAGGACGGGATAGTCGGTTCGATCGATATTCAAACTGATTGTCATGGCGAACGGGAATCTCCCTCAACTCCTTATCACAATAATATCGAACATAAAACCTATAATTTGTTCCCCCCATTGCTCGTTCCACAACCACACCCCGATCGATCCGGGGATGGGACCGGACGAGATCCGGGATTGAATACTTCACGTCACCCCCGCATATATCGCAGGTAACAGAATACTCCGGACGGGTCATTGCCATCACCTTGCGGGCCGGCATGCCCACATGATCCGCAAATATTGAAAAGGCTTTGGTGTCGTCAATGCCCTTTCCAAAAATATCTGCCAATAAATTGCGGCTTAGGACTGCCATGGTAATAACAAAAACAGCGCCGAAAAAGAAGATCGCCGTTATTAATCCTTCTAATGTTACAGATGGTAATAGATCGATATTGAGGAAGCGCAAGGCGGTGAAAACATATCCCAGGAGGAAAAACGAAATTAATATTGAAAACACAATCCAGGGACGGGCCAGTCCATACACCCTCAACAGGCTGACGATCCTGAACACATAGTTCAATCCTACAAGGAGATAACCGCCCCCAGGATCACAAAAATGGCATTATTTAGTATCACAAAAAAATTCCTTGGCTGTTATTATTTTATTATATGTAACACGTTAGCCTAGTCCATGTTACAGATTTGAAATTAAGTTAAAGGCAGGGGCAATAAAGAGAATCTTACAGGAAAGCAGTATACAAAGGGCTAGATTTCGAGAGAATCTGGCTTTTTTCACCCCAATAAAGGTGTAATTCGAAAACCGAATTGATAGATTTTGCCTTTCATCAGCCGGAATTCGGGATCTCTTCCATAGATCATACTCAAAAGATCTCCTACCCCACGCTGAACCAGGTCAATATTCAGAGTGTAATACTCCCTCTCAGGCAGCTCATGGAGATGCTTGGCTTCCAGCAGATCCTCCTGTGTAAAAGGCCAAAGACTAAAATTGAGCAGTTGGCTTTCCAGATGCTCAATAAGGATTCCTTTCCCTGATCCATCCAGGAATTTAACCCAGCGCACATCAGAGCGGTTGCCATTTTCCTGGGGGTGTATGTAAGGAAAATTGATATCATCGCATTTTCCTTGATGGATCCCCACTGTCCCGCTGTGTTTTCGGTCTGGCATGGTTTCGTGGGGTCCCCGGCCGAACCACTCCGTTTCAGATAAAGATTTAGATAGTAATGCCTGCAAACCAAAACGCAGCATCTCAATTCTTGGTCGCAGTTGATAATAAAAATCCACTCCCCCTTTCAAATCCACCCGGGTTAAAAGCCTAAGGGGAGAATGGCTCTGCGGGATCTGGTAAAGAGCCGTGATCAAGACGCAGCCAGAGTTTACTCGCTCAACCTGGAAATCCTTCAATTTCATCTCAGATCTTGCACTTTCCCATCTCCGGTTCAGGGATATCAGGCGACCCAGTCGGGGGAACATATTTTCAACGATAAAATCGTTATCCAGCGCTCTCCGGAAGTTGGGGATCAATCCTCCTGATAAAACCGGTCTTCCATCGATCTCCAGGGATTGCAAAAATCCCGTATCAGTATCAAATGTTAGCTTAGCCCCGGGAATCAAAATTTCCAGCAGGTTATCTCGGGGATGGATAATCAGCGGTGTGGTTTCAGATCCGCAATCAGGGGAATTTTTGAGATCCAGTCCTCTTACCGGAATCGATATCTGCTCCCAACCAATCCGGTGTCCTGCATTTACCCAGGAGGTTTCCTCTCGCAGGGAAAACTCCAGCAGCAAATGGCACTCAGATGCCTTTTTAATCTGATCAGTCAGCTTATAAGGTATCAAGATCTTTTCCTCTTCCCCTGCTGAGACTGAAGAAAATGTCAGCGTCCCGGATTGATCCAGGTGACCATCTCTGGTCAGCGACCAGTGTAGATCCAGGTCATCCAGCGATACAAAGCTATTTTTGTTTTTGAGGATTACCTCCCCTTGATTGAGATCCCCGGGAATCACCGCAAACGGCTGGTAAACCTTTTGAACTTCATAAGCATGGGGATTGGGCCGTAAATCCGGCTGGAAAAGTCCATTGATGCAAAAATAACCATCATTGGGTTCATCTCCCCAGTCTCCTCCATAGCTCCAGGTTGGAGATCCATCCTCACCTTCCTGGGTTAAGCTCTGGTCGATCATGTCCCAGATATAACCTCCTGCACAATGGGGATATTTTTCAAAGATCTCCATAAATTTGTGAAGGGAGCTGATGCTGTTGCCCATGGCGTGGGCATATTCACAGATCAGGATCGGTTTGTTGGCATAATCTTTGGGCCAGACCCATTTGCCAATCATTTCCCCAGCCTTACCAAAACGCCTGGGTTTATCTCCCCGGGCCAGTTTTTCCAGGAAATCGGGAGACGGGTACATGATGCTGATCAGATCGGAATTGGGAGATGTGTGCTCACCTTCATAATGGATCGGCCTGGTTTGGTCCAATCTCAGCATGGCCTGACGCATATACCGGAAATTCTCTCCGCTGCCGGCTTCATTGCCAAGCGACCAGAAGATGATCGAGGGATGGTTGCGGTCCCGCCTGACCATCCGGGTTCCCCGGGAGACAACCGCTTCCCGCCATTCCGCCTTACCGCGGGGAAGGTGTTTCACAAATCGGTGGGATTCCAGGTTGGCTTCATCCATCACATAGAGACCATAAAGATCGCACAGATCATAAAAATAGGGATGATTGGGGTAGTGGGAAGTGCGCACCGCGTTGACGTTATATCGTTTTAAAAGCTTTACCTGCTCCTCCATGGATTCTCTGGTGATGACATACCCCGTCCGGGAATCGAATTCATGCCGATTAACCCC
Organism: uncultured Anaerolineales bacterium; assembly: GCA_964627755.1. GTDB lineage: Bacteria > Chloroflexota > Anaerolineae > Anaerolineales > UBA11858 > B10-G9. The sequence goes on along the minus strand of CAZVIH010000022.1, from coordinate 25,250 downwards.
CTTGATCAGGATTGGTTTTCCATTCAGGAAGATCTGCCGATCGATGATTTCCACCACTCGAAAACCAAACTTAACAGGGATAATTTCTACTTCATTCCCTTTCCCATCCAACAGGCCGAGAAGAACAGTATAAAGCGCCGGATCTTCAGCAGACCACTTGGCAGGCCCGTTGACCGGCTCATCAATCTCTATCTTACAAAAAGAGCCTTCCCAGTCTTTGATTTTCTCCAGGTGAGAGAACACCTGTTTTCCATCTGGATCGAGCAAATCAACAACCAGGCTCAAGTCCTGTTTCTCAGATCCTTCCCGGAGAAGGGTCACATCCCCCAGGAACCTGGCATGTTGATATTTGGAGTCCAAATCACATCGTAAATAAAAATCTTCTATCCTGGTTGGAGATGTTGAATAAAGGTAAACATCCCGGAAAATCCCATTGAGGTACCACATATCCTGATCTTCCAGGTAGCTGCCGTCGCTGAACCGGAAAACAAGAGCAGAGATAAGGTTTTCTCCTGGAACGAGGAAATCAGTAATTTCAAACTCGGCCGGAAGCCTGGAGTCCTGGCTGTAACCAACTTCTTTCCCGTTAACCCAGACCTGAAACGCTGACTGGACAGCTCCTAAATGGAGGATAACGGTCTGCTTCTTCCAGCTCTCAGGGATAGTGAAGATTTTTCTATACCTTCCCAGGCTATTTTTCTCGGGATCGATCCGGGGAGGATGTTTTTCATCTATACCTGGAGGCAGTCCGATATTCCGATAATGAGGGCTTCCGTATCCTTGCATCTGCCAGGTACCAGGGACTTCGAGATCATCCCAGCTCCTGTCATCAAAATCCAGTCTGAAAAATACCTCCGGCTGGTCAGGCATTGAAGAGGTCCAGTCGAATTTCCAGGATCCATTCAGTGAAATATACTGGCTGGAAGCCTCGTCCGATAAAGCTTGATCTCTGTCTTGATAACGGACAGCTGTAGCATTCATCGGACGCCTGTTAATTGCAAATATTCGGGAGTCTTCCCAGATTTTGGGCTTTGGACCAAGATCGTTCTTGTCAGACTTCAATATTTTCTCCTGGTCAAATTCAAATAATCATGATTTTGTGATTCTATCCTTACCTCAGTGGTAACACAAGTGATAGAAACGTTTCAATCCAGATCGGAGTCCGATTTTCAACCCAAATTCTTGACAAACAATCTGAAATATGGATAATACAAGCAAGTACTTACTTACACTCAGGGACCCATGAAACCTAAACCTACTAACTCAATTCCAAAGGACACCCGAACCAGGATCATGCAGGCTGCCTCAGATTTATTTGCCAGCAAGGGTTATTCTGGCACCACTACCCGGGCCATTGCAAAAACCGCTGGGGTAAATGAAGTTACAATCTTCCGCCATTTTGGCAACAAGGAAAACCTGGCCAGGGAGATCATGAATCAGTTCGGGGGAATGGCCATCGCGGGGAATCTGGAAAATCGCCTCAGCGGGGATTACAGGCAAGATCTGCTGTTGATCGGAAAAATGATGTTAACAGTGATGACAGAAAGGAATGATGCCATACGGATGGCTATCTGTGAGGCAGGGCACTTCCCTGAATTCCGGGAGGTTGTAGCGGAAAATCCTCGCCAGCTTCGCCAGATGCTGGCTCGCTACTTCCAAAACCTGATGGAAAACAAAAAGATCCAGCAGGGGCATCCGGAACTTTTAGCCCAGGCTTTTTTAGGTATGTTCTTTTCCTATACCGTCTTGCAGGGATTTCTTCTGGACAGCCTCCAGCCAGAAGTAACTCCCGATGAAATTGTGGGCCAGTTTGTTGATCTTTTTGTACGCGGCACGCTTATGGTTGAGGAGTAAAAAATGGCACATGAAAACGCAATTGAAGTCAAATCCGTCACTCGCAATTTTGGCAGCTTGGTTGCAGTGGATGATCTGTCATTTATGGTGGGACAGGGTGAGATTTTTGGATTATTGGGACCAAACGGCGCCGGAAAAACCACCACCATCAACCTGATCCTGGGTTTACTGAAAGCCCACCACGGGGAGATCCGGGTGTTGGATTTTGATATCAACACACAGACACGGCAGGTATATCACAAGGTGGGATACGTTCCCCAGGAAACAAATCTGTACCAGGATCTAAGTGCTATCGACAATCTCTGGCATCACGCTGCATTATACTGCCCGGATTTAGGCTCTGTCAAAGATCGTATGGAAGAACTGCTGAATTTCACCAATCTCTGGCAGCGCAGAAAGGACCCGGTCAGAACCTTCTCGGGAGGGATGAAGAGGCGCCTGGCCCTTGCTCGAGCGCTGCTTCACGACCCAGATGTTATCTTCTTTGACGAACCCACTCTGGGGGTGGATGTCCAGGGTAGGTTTGCCCTCTGGGAACATATTCAACAGCAGCGGGAAACCGGAAAGACCTTTGTGATCTCCACTAACAACATGGTGGAAGCAGATACCTTATGTGACAGATTAACTATCATCGATCACGGAAAAGCTATCGCTCTGGACACTCCGGAAAACCTGAAGGCTGCAATGAAGTATGATGTGGTTTCGATTCACACATCCCCAATTATAAGAAATCCGGAAAAACTCTTTACCGGGTATGAAATCCAGCATATGACCCGCCCAGAGCCAGATGGTCTCCGCTTTGAAATGCAAGGGGCCGATGTTAAAACTGCTGACCTGATCAATACCATCACTGCCGATCATCAGTTAAACTCGATCCTGATCGCCCGCCCCTCCCTGGATGATGTATTTCTCTTCCATACTGGCCGGGCGCTGCGGGAGTGAACTATGAGAAGATTTTTTCTGCTTCTTCAAAACGAATTTAAACTCTTCCTAACAGCGCCAATTGTGCACCTGATAGCGATCATCCAGCCCACGCTAATGTATATTTTGATGTCGACAATCATGGTTGTGCCCACCTTCGAAATGAGGATCGTGAATCCCGCTTCTGCGATCGGGAATGATTTTATAGCCGCTGCAAAAGAGGTGGGATCACCCATTGGCCCTGATTATATAGAACCCATCCTGGTGGAGGAGGCATCCCCAGGTCACCGTCAGGTTATTGAGATCATTGAAGTCGATGGAAAACCAACAGCGCTCCAGCGTTATGGCTATATTGACAGCAACCTGGTCAAGAACCTGCGCAACCGCCTGACCGCTGCCCTGCTGGTCCTCTGGAATAACGAACTGGGAGATCAGGGCATAACCGTTCAGGAATACCCCTGGCTCCCGAATGATATTCCCTATACGGTATATTTTGGCATGGCCATGATCCCGCTGGCAGCGTATTTGGCCGCAGCCATGATCGGTGGATATGTCATGGCCCAGGAATTTGAGAGCGGCACCATCCTGGCTTATCGGCTCAGCCCTACCTCTTTCTTAGCGATCCTGACTGCTAAACTCACCCGCCTGATGATCACAGCCCTGACAGCTGTAGTTATTCTTTATGTGGCCTTGGGACTGATCACTGGAGTCTGGTCAAGCTCATTTCTAGCCGTCCTCGCAATCCTGATGCCACTCATTCTGATAGCCTCATGTATTGGCCTGATCGCAGGAATGATCACACAAAGCTCCCTGCCATCATTTTTAATAGCCCTTGCCAGCGCTTTTGCATTCTGGTTGATCGGTAGCGGTTTTGGACTTGCGGCAGGGTTTTCACCTCTTTTCGAGAAAATCAGCCGATTGATCCCTAACACTCCGGTAATAGAGATGTTATTTCCTTACTTTTATTTCAGCAAACAGGTTGCAGCCCATCCCCTGGGAGCGAAACTGCAGCTGTCCGGGTACACCATTACCCTTCTAATTGTAGTAATCCTTGTTTATAAAGATCGGGTGCTGGCAAAAGAAAGGTGACCTATGCGGCGTTTATGGATTTTATTCAAAACAGAGTTTAACGTCTGGAGACACGACCCCATCACTGCCATGGGCGGTATTATCCCCTGCCTCTTTATATTGATCGCTTTTGCCTTGTTATTTGGCGGTCGTTTATCCTTCCCGATTGCAGTGGTCAATAATGACCAGGGCCAATACGGACAAACACTGATTGATACTTTTGATGGCGTGATCTCACCTCTGGATAATCAACCCTATTACGAGGTCAGGCCCTTATCAGAAAGCCAGGCCTGGAAAGCCTTCCAGGAATACCGCATTGAAGGCATCTGGATCATCCCGGAAGATTTTTCTGAAAGGATCAGCCTCGGAAAAAACCCAGAAATTGAAATGCATTTTATGAACTATAACGATGACCGGGCCAAGAATCACCGCATCTACTCAGCCGAGATAATCTGGGCTTTTTACCAAAAGATCGGTATACCTGGCCCGCCATTGGAAAGGGCCGAACAATATCCTCTCCCGGAAATGGTAGATTGGGTCTCGATCATATCCATCGGGATCGTGCTTCTTTCGGTTACATTAGGGGGAGTCTTCAACATGTTCATCCTGACCTATAAAGCTCAGATGGGCAAGATCATCCTAGAAATGGGCCTTTCCCCGCGTTCACTAGCCTGGGTATTGGTACCAAAGACTGTATTGGCCACTATGTTTGGGCTGATCACCGGAACCCTATTTCTGGTGATCATTCGGCTCTGGTTGGGATTTTGGCCCGGGGGTTATCTCGCCGCAGTCTGGCTTCTGACTGGTTTGGTTGGGATATTCTGGATCCAGATAGCTTTGGCCATCGGGTTGATCGCCAGGAACTATATGGCCGGAGCAGTAGGTTCTGTGCTGGGGGCAATGATCATCTTTTTTATCGGGGGAGGTCTGTCGATGGTCCGAGCCAATCAGGACGCTGTCACCTGGATTGCCTGGCTCTTCCCCAATACATATGCTGTAGATCCTATCCGCGACCTGGTACTATTTCATACCTGGCCATTAGATTTTTATTCTGTGCTTGGAAAACTGGCTGGTTTTGCTGGTATAGCGATCTTATTTGGTAGTTTCTTTGCAGCCAAAAAAATACGAAACCTGGGATAATACAGTAACGTTAAATAAAGAGCGCCCGTTGATTTCGGGCGCCCTTGTACTCTTTTTAACCAGTTTTTATCGGTATCTTCTTCACCTGAGCTTCTTCGGCCTTGGGTAAAGTCAAATTCAGAATACCATTTGAAACACTGGCCTCAATCTTATCCCGGTTAATCTCTTCTGTCAGGCGGAACTCCCTGTGGAAATCGCCTGGCATGTACTCACTGTAGTTGATAGATAATCCGGGCTGTTCTCCGAGGTTGGCATACCCATCAATGGTGAGGATGTTCTTTTCAAGAGTAATATCCACAGACCCCGGATCTACACCGGGAAGATCAGCGATCAGAACGATTGCCTTTTCGGTCTCATATATATCAGTTTTCGGAATGAAAACCCTCCGCTCCCGGGTGCGCTCTTGATCTTCCACTTTTGCCATTTCCTGGTCAGTTACCTGTATCTCTTTCTGTTCTTTTTTTGTCATAATCGTATCCTCCTTATCGATCAATAACACCCAATCAGGCTGTTTTTACCGATATCTTCCTGGGTTTATCCGATTCGGCCCTAACCAGAGAGATCTCCAGAATCCCATCTTTGATCGTTGCTTCAACTTGATTGGTATCTACCATGAATGGCAACTGTATGGAGCGGGTGAATTTTCCAAAACTGCGTTCATTCCTGTGAAGTTGGGTCTCCCCCTTGATCTCCTCTTTGGTCCTGGTGCCAGTTAGGACCAGCTGGTCAGCTGTGATGTTAATATCAATATCACTAGCTTTCAACCCGGGAAGCTCCGCAGTTACCACTTGTCGATCTTCACTGGCCCAGATATTCACTGCCGGAAAACCTGCAGGCGAAAATGAGCCGGGGCGAAGAGATGATTCCATGAGGCGGTTCATCTCCCGCTGGAGCTGATCCATTTCACGCCATAGTGTTGGCATTCGCATTCTTCTATACATAGCATGTACCTCCTTTTATTTACAAGTGATGTAAATCGTCTAGTAAAAATATATGATAGTAATGTTAAAACTACATAAATAGAAAATTAAAAAAATATTAAAATTTCTACAAATTCATAAAACAGCAACAACCCAGAAAGTTTTCCCGGTTAATGGGGGCAGTCCAACCACATAAAACATCTGGTATAGTTAGAAATAAAAAATAACAGATTTGCATCCCCCATCCAGTTTGTGGGATTCTTATTCATTCTTAAAGGTTGAGTGTGTTTATGTTTCGATGGCTGCAGCAATTTCCCCATTTCCTAGAAATCCTATACGATCTCCTTGAAGAAGGATTATCACCGCTGAAAAAGTGGTTCAAACCCGGTGGTTTCAGTGAACCGCTGGTGATCGCTGTCGAAAAGCTTGGTAAGGGTGCAGTTTTCAATTGCAAAATGTGCGGTCAATGTATCCTGCACAGCACCGGGATGACCTGCCCCCTTAACTGCCCTAAACACCTGAGAAACGGTCCTTGCGGTGGTGTGCGCTCAAATGGAAATTGCGAAGTAAAGCCCGAGATGGTGTGTGTTTGGGTGGAAGCTTATCATCGATCTTTGAAAATGCCCTTATATGGACATCAGTTCGCTTCTCTGCAGCCCCCCATGAACAATCAACTTAAAGGCTCATCGTCCTGGATCAATATGTTCCATGGCATTGACACAAAAATACCAAAGGGTTGGGGAGACACCAAGGACATCCCGGTAAATTTCATCAAGGATGGACCTCGTGACTAAAGAATTCAATCCCTCTTGCAGCCGTCTGGAAGAAATATTAAGAGCAGGTCATTTTGCGGTTACCGCAGAGCTGAACCCGCCTGACAGCGCAGATCCCGAGGATGTCTACCGGGCTGCCGGGGTTCTGGCAGAAGTTTGTGATGGTATCAATGCCGTGGACGCCTCCGGGGCCAACTGCCACATATCCAGCGTAGCCATGTGCGCTCTCTTAACCAGAGCCGGGTATGAACCTGTCTATCAAGTTACATGTAGAGATCGAAACCGGATAGCCATCCAGGGAGATATACTGGGGGCGGCCGCCATGGGCGTGCTGAACGTGTTATGCTTGACCGGCGACGATGTCAGCTCAGGGGACCAACCCGAAGCCAAGCGTGTCTTTGATTTCGATTCCATCCAGCTCTTGCGTACTGCCCGAACCATGCGGGATCAGGCCACATTCCTCAGCGGCCGCAAGATCACTACGCCGCCCTGTTTCTTTCTGGGAGCCGCGGCCAATCCTTTTGTACCGCCTTATGAATGGCGGCCCCAACGGCTAGCCAAAAAGATCGCCGCCGGAGCCCAATTCATCCAGACCCAGTATTGTTTTGATCTTCCGCGGTTCAGAGAATATATGCATCAGGTACGAGATTTAGGGTTAGATAAACAGGCTTTTATCCTGGCCGGTATTGGTCCGCTAAAATCAGCCGGTGCGGCAGAATTTTTACGTTCAAAAGTCCCCGGGGTGGTCATTCCTGACAAGATAGTCAATCGCTTAAAAAAGACCACTAAAGAAAAACAACAGGAAGAGGGGGAAAAGATCTGTATTGAATTGATAGAGCAGATCCGGGATATTGAAGGTGTTGCCGGGATCCATATCATGGCTTACCGCCAGGAAGAACTTGTTGCGGATATCGTGTCTCAGGCCGCCTTATTACCCAGACCAATCATCTGATGAAATAAGTAAAACAAGAACTAATAGTGAGTGTTTTTTTTGAAATATCAGGTTTAAATATCTACATCCAGATTCTGGTTATTCTGATCTCTGTCATGGCCCATCTCCTGGCCAAACGCAGTAAAAAAGGACTGAATCCATTGTGGATCTACATCATTGGGCTGGCGGGCTGGTTTTCCGTTATCAGCAGCCTATTTGGGCACATCATTTACGCAGATGAAGTTGCTTCCGGGATCGGCTGACCCCTGAACAGCGGTTTTCAAATGGAACTGGCTTTTGCTGCAATTGGCATAGGTATCGTAGGTTTTTGGGAATTCTGGATCAAATCGTTCTGGTTTCCGATTATCATAGCCAAATCTACTTTTATGTGGGGTGCAGGACTAACACACATCCTGGATATGCTCAATCATGGTAATTTTTCCCCCAGTAATACCGGAATTATCGTCTATTGGGATTTTCTACTGCCAGTATTTTTGATAATTCTATTTATCCGCTATAAGCGAGAGAAAAATTAATAACAAAAAGACGCTCAGTTGAGCGTCTTTTTTAAGTAGCGGGGAGTGGATTCGAACCACTGACCTCCGGGTTATGAGCCCGACGAGCTGCCTCTGCTCTACCCCGCAATGGATTTCAGAGTATATCGGGCGCGGTATCCCTTGTCAAATAATTTAACATTCTGATCTGGCCCGCCTACTGCGGCATCATATCCATATGGGGCCGCGCCAGCAGACTCACCCCGATATGCAGATGCCCCAGCGTCAGCACGTCGCCATCGGTCAGGGGCAGCGCCCGGCTGGGTCCGAGCAGCACCCCGTTGAGATACGTCCCGTTGGTGCTGGACAGATCGAAGATATAGAGGCGCTTCCAGGTAGGCCGGAAACAGAGATGGCGTCGGCTGACCCCCAGGTAGTAGCCGTTCCACTTCTTCAGGTCGATGTCGACCGCCGGGGTTTCCGGGGTGCGGAGTCCCATCACCACGTCCCCACGAATCTCCAGCGGGAACAGCGGCAGTTCTGAAAGGTGCGGGCTGAGAACGATGCGCCAGTACAGCCCCTCCGGGCTGTTCAGGCTGACACGCGGCACCACCCAAAAATCGGACTGGTCGGGCAGCCTGCCCAGTGAAACAGCCGTGGCCGCGCAAAGGTGGAGATCAGGCGTTGTATCGAGGTGTTCGGTGGTTCTCATTATCATTTGAACGGCCCTCCGTGATCCGGGTTTACAGATACAATCAGTTCTAATATATTCAATCTTAAACCGTTCAACCCGACCGGACATCAGGCTAAGGGTCGAATTCTCACCGCCGGGTGGGTGATCTGGATATCAGCCTGGTGGCCGATAACAGGAAAAAGAAACGAGGGCGGCTCCGCGCCGACCCTCGACCTTCTGAAATCTACCACTAAAATAAATAGCAACGATACCTACGAAACCAACCCCTGTTTGTTCTTGTCTACCAGGCTGACGGTGATGTGCAGTTGGCCGATTGTTAGCACGTCACCGTTACCGAGGCCATGTGCCTGGCTGCCTCCGAGCGGCAGACCGTTGACATAGGTGCCGTTGGTGCTGCCCAGATCGAAGACATACAGCTTGTGAGCCGTCGGTCGCAAACAGAGATGCTTCCGGCTGACGCCAAGCCGGTACCCATCCCAGGCCTGCAGGTCGATATCGACATCGGGTGAGGTGGGTGTCTTGATTCCTAAAATCGAGTCGCCCCGGATTTCAAGGGGAAGTGCAACAGCATTGTGCAGGTGGGGGTATAGAACAACTCGCCAGTTGATCCCCTCGCAAAAGGATTCCATCTTGTTCGGAACGACCTGAAACTGCTGCACGCTGTGCCGGTACCCCCCCAGGCTGACCATTGCCAGGAAGTCGTCAATATCGATCCCAAGTTCTAATTGTCCGGTTGGTTTCATACCATGTAGAGTAACATCTTCTTTGTACATAATAATCAACTCTCGCTATAATTCCATTCCTATGTTCTGTTAATTCAAACTTAACTATAACTCTAAACAAACATTGGAACATCAGGCGCGGGAGCTAACTTGATCCGGGCCGGGTGGCCGATATCAATATCGGCCATCTGGGGGAGACGGGAATCACCCAGGTGGCCGATAGATACAAAAAGGCGGGCGTGGACAACCCTGCACCCGCGCCCGCTTCACTGCGGCGTATAGAAATACTGTCGATGGTTATTATGCTGGACAGCGCGCCGGGATCAAACCGGTTTCATACCCGAATCGCTGCATGTTGATCGACAACGCACCCACCCGATGCCGGGATCAATAGGTGGGCGTCATGTCGGGCAGGGTCATCACATCGGTGCCATGAGTATTGATCCAGTGGGTATGCACCCATCCCTCGGTGCCCGACGCCGTCCTGATCTTGACCCACACGCCCCAGGTATCGCGCCCCAGCAGCGTGACATAGTGACCCGCATATATGACCGTAATCGGCGGGTAGGCTATATCGGGGCCGGTGCGGACATTCAGCGCGTAGGCCGTCACCGTTGCCGTCGGGACATAGGCTTCCGTCGCCGGGAGACTTTCGACCGGGGCCGCCGCCAGGTCGTTGATCGACGACAGCGGTGAGAGCCAGCCGGAATGTACCCAGCCGATCACGCCCGAATTGGTGCGGATTTTCACCCAGATGCCGTTCGTATCGCGTTCAAGCATCTGCACGAAATTCAACTGGGTGACCGTGCCGACTATCGGGTAAGTCGAACTGGGGCCGGAGCGGATATTGAGCGTATAGGCCAGCACAATCGCCGAGGCTTCATAATCGGCCATCTGCGGCAGCGAACTGATCGTCACCGTCGAGCGGATATATTTCGAATTGAGCCATCCCTCGGTGACATTGTCGAACAACCGGACGTACACCCACAGGCTGGCGCTGTCGCGCCCCAGCAGGTAGACGTAATCACCGTAATGCACCGTCGCCACCACCGGGTAGGCCGGGCCTGCCCCGGAGCGGACGTTCAGCGCGTCGGTCTGGACGAGGCCGGTCGGTATATCCTGGGCCGACACCATGATCGGCGCAAACAAGGCAATGATCGTTACGATAACAACTACCAGACTGATCCGAGCACCCAGGCTCGTTTTGAGTGAGCGATTCACGACTGCCCCCCATCATACTCTAAGAATAATTAAAGTTGGTTTCCGCTACCATTATACAGGATTTTGCCTTTTGCAAGAAATCGACACGCCATACCGATAAAGCCTCCCCAGGGAAGAGGAAGCGCTTCTGACCAAAGAGGCCATAGTGTCGTTCTCCATGTTATTTCAACAGGTCTCTTGGCAACCCGGCGCACGTGTTGGATCATTTCGCCTGGTGTGAAGAAACGGGATGCCTCCCATATCGGCCCCCCCGCCCGACGATACTGCCGTCCCAGGAGGCTCTGGCGGTTCAGAATGCCTAATATCAATCCCTGCTCCGCGACTCGCAGCGCCTCCGCCAGCGCCAACTGCGGTTCCGACACAAATTCCAGGGCTGTAATCAGGGTCACCAGATCGAAGGTGTTATCGGCGAAAGGCAGCGTCAGCGCATCACCGAGTACGTATGGCATACCATTCAGGTGTATCGCTTCGGACAGCATGGGAAAAGAAAGGTCCAGGCCGGAAACCTGCAACGCTTCTCTCTTAAACCAGCGTGTAAAGTGACCGCTGCCGCAGCCCACTTCAAGCAGCGTAGAAGCCGTTGGGAACCTGGTCATCAACCATGCCAGCAGTTCCTTTTCCAACTGGTCGGACCGGCGGCCAATAGTTTGATACCAGGCTTCATAATTAGAAGCAAGAGCAGGATCGTCAAAGGGATTCATGTCAGTCCGTTTCTACTGATGAGCCAGCCACCAGACAGCATAAGTCAATGGGAAAATCTTGACAAGCCACCGAAGCGGACTACCGACTTCGCACCACACGGAAAGGCCGCAGGGCAGCCGCCGCGCCGACGGCGGTTTCCCGTCGATCCCCCTGCCCAGGTGGATGTTTTGACACAGTCAAAACTCCTATTAATCAGCCTTTGGCTGATTATCCGTGGTACAATCCCCTCGATAGCCAAAAGGAGCCACAATGAAACTGGCCGTCAACTATTCACGCAAAGCCGCCGATCTTCTCCGCCGGGGTGAGATCACTATCGACCTGTTCAAATGCCCGGCCTGGCCCGATCTCGTCGACGAGATCAGCGCCGAGTTCCCTGCCTACGTTCACTTCCCGCTGAAAGTCGGCCTGGGCATTGACGATGCCCTCGACACCGAAACGAAGCGTCCCGCCGACTGGCTGAAGTTCGAAGACCTTCTGAAACGGACAGGTACGCCGCTGGTCAACGCCCACCTATGGGTCGATTCCCGCGACTTCCCCGATATCCCCCCCGATACCACCGACCCGGCCCACGTCGAGATGATCACCGCCAACCTGATCCGCGATGTCGAGGCGATGACGCGGCGCTTCGGCCCGGAGCGGGTGATCGTCGAGAACGTCCCCGACATCTACGAGAGGATGATCCGCCCGGTGATGCTGCCCGGCGTCGTCAATCAGGTGGTCGACGAAACCGGCTGCGGCTTCCTGCTCGACATCGCCCACGCACGTCTCGCCGCCGGGAGCCTGGGCGTCGACGAGCGGGAGTATATCAGCGCCCTGCCCGTCGACCGCCTGCGCGAGCTGCACGTCACCGGGATACGCACCGTCGAAGGGGCCTGGAGCGAGACGCTGCGCGAAGCCGGGTTCGATGCCGACCTGCTCGACGCCCGCGCCGGGCAGACGATGGATCACATGCCGATGACCGCCGACGACATGGCGGTCTTCACCTGGGCGATGGACAATATCCACTCCGGCGCGTGGGCCGCCCCCTGGGTGGCGACCTACGAATACGGCGGGGTCGGCGTGCCCTGGGAGCAGATCGCCGATGCGCACGTCCTCGCCGATCACCTGCCGAGGATGTACGATCTGGTGCATCTCAATGGGAAAGACGCGGCTTGACAGGGGAGTCACCGGGCGACCGCCAGGGTCGCCCCTACGCCCGGCTATTTGATCAAGCCACATTTTCACCCAAAAGCGAGGATCAGGCTGTCATCGCCCCGCCGCCTTATTGAACCGCCGCAGGAACAGCCCCAGCCCATTGATCAAGTAATGCAGCAAAGCCCTACCCCCTGATCGCCCCCACGAACGCCTCCGCCGCCAGCCGCGCCCCTTCGCCGTTCAGGTGAACCCCGTCGAGCGTGACGTGAAGCCCGCGCCGCGCCGACATTTCGTCGATCTGCTCGTCGGTCAGCCGGGTATCGAGCAGGATGCGCAGTCCCTTATTTGGCAGGTAGCCGGAGATCGATTTACCGGCCAGCGCCCGGCGGTAGATTTCCGCGAGATCGACGTAATCGCCATCGGCCCGCGCCTCGACCAGTTCCTTCTCGATGGCGGCAAGATCGGCCAGCTTGCGGCAGTAGCGGTTGTCGAGGTTCTCGCCGATCAGCACCGGCGGCGCGGCGATCAGCCGCGCGGCGCGGTCGCCCAGGAAGTCGAGCACTTCCGTATAGACCGCGCGGAACACCTCCGGCGAGTCGGAACGCGGTATGCCCCGCAGATCGTTCAACAGCGAGTACAGCGGCGAAATCTCGCGCAGCACCTCGTTGACGCCGATCCAGATCACGGCCACGTCCAGCGGTGCGTCGATCTCGATCTTACGGATGCGCCGGTCGAGCGTGATCACCGTATCGCCTGCCCGCCCGTAATTCAGGATCGTGTCGCCGGGCAGCATCGCCCGAACCCTGTCGACGTAATTGACGCCGGGGAGCGCTTCGGTCAGGCTGTCGCCGAAAAATCCGATCTTCATACCGTATGGTTCTCCTGCAAAGCAAAGACGCTACTGATCCTTTTTTCGATCCCGCACGGCGAAGAACACTATCACCGCCATGCCGACAATCCCCACCAGCAGCACCGCGCAGATGATGACCACCGCCAGCACCGTCAATGAAACAGCCATCGCAACCTCCTCCGTATCCGCTTATCCGACCGGCCCCCAGCGTAACACAGGCACCGGGGCGCGTCAACCGGCGGGGATCGCCCGCCGGTCGGCACCGGCTACGGAAAGGTAACACCGGTCAATCAGGACCGGCATGGCGGTTGTAGTTGCATGACGACTGTGCTATTGTAAAATCGGGTTGCTCCGTGAGTGATCGGAAATACATTTACCGAACCAGCGATGGATTGAGAGGAAGCCGCGAAGATGGGCGAACATGGCGAAAATGGCGAAGAACGAGTCTGGCGCATCGTCATCATCGACGACAGCCCCGAAACCTGCGACGTACTGGTACGCCAGATGGTATTGGAAGGATACCAGGCCGACTATTATACCGACCCGCTTGACGGGTTGGAAGCGCTGAAAGCCAATCCCCCCGACTGCGTGCTGCTGGATGTCAACATGCCGAAGATCACCGGGATGGAACTGCTGGAACGGCTGCGGGCCAACCCCGGCACCGAGGAACTGCCGGTGATCATGGTCACCGCTTCCGGCGATGTCAGCGACGTGGTGCAGGGCCTGGACCTGGGGGCCAACGACTATATCACCAAACCGCCCCAGTACGAGGTGCTCTCGGCAAGGGTGCGTACGCAGCTAAAAATGAAAGGGCTGCAAGACCAGCGCCAGCGGGACATCGTCGAGTTGAGCAACCTGAGCAGCCTCAAAGACAAATTCCTCCAGATTGCCGCCCACGACCTGCGCAACCCGCTCAACAATATCGTGCTGGGCATCGACCTTCTGGACCGGTTCTACGGGCAGTCGGGGGCCGAAATCGACAATTTCGACAAGCTGATCACGACGATGCGCGGCGCTTCCGGCGTGATGCGTTCGATTGTCAACGACTTCCTCGACCTCCAGGAAATCCGCACGGGCGAAATCAACATGACCCTCCAGCCGGTGTCGCTCAACGCCCTGGTAGAATCGGTGGTCGACCAGTTCCAGGCATACGCGGACGAGAAAGAGGTCGAGGTGCGGATGATGCTCGATCCGTCGCTGCCGGAGACGAACGGCGACCCCGACCGGCTGGTGCAGGTGATCAGCAACCTGGTGAGCAATGCGATCAAGTTCAGCCCGCGCGGGGCGACGGTCGGCGTGCGCACCCGGGGGCAGGATCGCGAGGTCGTTCTCGAAGTGGTCGATACCGGGCCGGGCATCCCGGACGAGGAACTCCCGCTGTTGTTCCAGGAGTTTTCACGCCTGTCGGTCAAACCGACCGGCGGCGAGAAAAGCTCCGGCGTCGGGCTGTGGATCGCCCGCAAGCTGATCGAGAGGCACAGCGGGCAGATCGGGGTCAAGAGCAAAGTCGGGCATGGGTCGCTGTTCTGGTTCACGCTCCCGCTGTCCAGGTAACCAACCGGAGAAAAAACAAGGCGGTCGCATTCAAAACGCGACCGCCTTTTTGATTTGCTACACTGCTATCGAATACGGTTTATTCGGGCTGCGGCGTGAGCAGGTCTTCCAACCCTTCCAGATCGAGGTCCTCCAACCCTTCCAGGTCTTCGAGTCCTTCCATACCTTCCATCATCGATTCAAAGTCATAGACTTCACAGTTTTCAGGCGGGGTGAAGTCGATAGGCTCGTTGGCGGAGACCAGTTCCATACTGACCTGGAAAACGCCGTCGCCAAAGCCCTCGATGAAGCCCTCGTCGACCATGACGGACTTGAGCATGACGTTGTATTCTTTCGAAATCCACACGTCGATGGTACCATCGCTCAGGCCGCCGGTCGTGACGTGCTCGGCGTGGTAGTGCTCGGCGGGCATCCCGTTGACATCGGCGTTGGCATCGACGAGAACGAAGTCAGGCGCTTCCCCGGCGTCCCCTTCCTCGCCAAGCATATCGTCGACGTTGGGAACGAACTCGTTTTCCTCAGCGCCTTCCATGTCTTCTTCTGAAAGGGGCATGGCATAACACATCTGCTCACCACCGAAATTGGTTTCGGTGTACATCATCCCATCGACGAGCGTGCCCATGCTGGAATAATACTCTCCAGCTTCCGTGCCTTCGAAGCCAAACTTCTCTGCATGAGGGTCTGACTGGTAGGCCATGTAGCCGATCATCTCCATCGACGACGGTTCGCCGTTCTCGTCGGTGCCTTCGAACGTCGTCACATATTCCATCTCGTAGCTGTCGAAAACGGATTCCCAGTCGGTGTCGATATCGGCCAGCATTGCATTGCCGCTTGTTTCGCCAACCGCTTCGTCCACCACTACTGCGACATCTCCGGCAGCTTCTTCAGCAACTACATCAACTTCTTCAACCGCCGATTCGACTTCGCCCATGGCTTCGTCGACAGCCTGCTGAACGCCGGCGGTCGGCCCACAGGCCAGAACAGCCAGGAACAGGGCGGCGACAACAAAAATGATAAGGGTTTGTGATTTACGCAACTTCCATTTCCTCCTCGAAATATTGTCGAGCCAATCGCTCTTTAACGTAGCGACTATGATACTATAATTTCCCGATTTTCACTGCAACCGGTTAAGTCAGACCGGAAGCTGGTTTATTACCGGCAGCAGCCCTGCCGGTTCGAACCGGCAGGGCTGCCTTCATTTGCAGATTATTTACGGCCTGTTGATTACCCCTCGCCGACCAGGATGACCAGCGCCGCGAGCATGTCGTCCAGCGTGCTCACGTCGACGCCAGCGAGGATCGCTTTCGCCCAGGCGCGGTCGGATTCCTTCTCCGCCGCTGACTGCTGCTGCGCCGACTGCGCCGCCGGATCGTGACTGGCGAACTCGGCTTTGACGGCGGCCTGGATGGTCGAATCCGGGTCGTCGTGGATGAAGACGGTCACCGCCGACCGGTCGTCGGCAAAGGTGAGGGTGATGTTCTCGACGGCGATTCCCTGCTCGATCAGCCGATCCAGGGCTGCCGCCGGGTTGAAGTCGCCCGGCTTTCCGGTGTAGGTCAGCGTGGTCATGATACGTACTCTCCTATCCTCACCATCCAGAACGACGGCGACCAGTACCCATCGGCATCCACGTACAGGCCGCCTGATTCGTTCTGGTAGCCATGCAGGGTTACATAGTCTCCTGCTTGCATGTTCACCACCGTCGTGATGGCACACGATGTAACAAAGCCGCCCTCTCCCGACCGGGTCATCGCCACTGCCGTCCCGTTGAGCCTGATCGACAGCCGGAGGGCATCGTACATGGTGGTGAGGCAGGCCCCCCCGACCAGGTAGAGGCCGTCGACAGGCGCAGTCAGGCGTCCGGTGTTCGACAGTGTGCTGTGGATGTCGTCTGTGTCCCACCACTCGGTATCGAAGGTCAGCATGGTCTCCCCACCGTTGCCCAGGAGGATGTTGCTGCTGTTGTAAACCCAGGCGCTGGTGCCGCCCGGCAGGTTGTCCTTCAGCCACTGCGTGTTGTCGACCACGTCCTGGTTCCAGATCGCGGCGGTGATCAGGTCGCCGGTATCGCGCGATTCAGGATCGACCCAGGTCATTGGCCGGTCTCCTTGCCGCCGTTGGCACCGGCAGCATCTTCATAAGCGATGGCGGCGACCAGCGCCACGCCAATCGCGGTGAACACGGCCAGCAGCGGCTCCTGGACTTCTGCGAGCGCAGGCACATAGGCGATGACCACGTCGACGATCAGCGTCATCAGCGCGACCATGAACTTGCGGCTGCGCAGCAGGTTGAGAATCGGGCCGACGATCGGCATCAGTTGGTTATTTTCCTTAAGCATTTTGTTTCTCCTTTTGGCTATTTGCAGAGGCTTTGCCCCTGCAATCCCGCAAACTTTTATGTTGCCTGACAAATTGATCCGGTAACAACTATCAACCATAGCAAACAAAGCCAACCCTGATCGCCCCCAGACTGCCCCCGCTGGGGGAAGTGGCCGACCGTAGGTCGGTCGAAGGGGGTCGGGGGAGATGTCTCCGCAGGAGACAGAGGGGGTGGATCGTCGCCGTACCCGGGCGGTAACGCTCGCCCCCTGTGGGGGAGATGGACGACGTTAGTCGGCCAGAGGGGGTGGATCGTTGCCCATTAAACAGGCCACGTTTATTACCGAACAAATTCTTAAGGTTCATAAAAAGTTTGATCAAAACTCACATCAATACGCCAGCCGGTTCGACTGGCCCAGTTGGGCCTGGGACGTGCCCAATGCCCAGTAGCTTTCGAGATCGGCGGGGCTGGTGCGCCAGGTCACCCGGTGGGATGCCCCACCGCGCTCCACATCGTGGCGAACGTGATCCACGAAGCAGGCGGCCTCGTCCAGCCCCAGGTCGAGGTCGGTCAGGTGGAGACGGCTGCCAACGTCACGGGCAAGGGCGTGCGTGAGCAGCGTTCCAGATGCCGTCGCCTCGACGGTCACTACCAGCCAGGGGTGCGGCTCCTTCCGGTTGGCGATCAGCACGCGGGCCAGGTCTTCGGCCTCGCTGCTGTCCTCCTGAAACGGCAGGTCGATCTGGAGCGGGTGCCGCCCCAGCGTTACCTTGCTGCCAGCATCCTCGACGGTGACCGCCGCCGGGTAGTAGGTGCGGATCGGCGTGCCGCGCACCTGTAGATCGTGGATGGCGACGATCTTCGTATCCTGTGCGGTCGTCGCCAGCGTCAGCCGGGCCGACGTTCCGCCCGCCGCCATTTCGATCTGCACCGCGTTGGTGACATCCTCGCCCCCATCGCCTCCCGCCGTCGCACTGAAGTCGACTCCGGGAACGGGGACGATCAGGTCTTCCCCCGCGATGTGGGCGACCTGCTGGTCGGGATCGGAGAAGGGGCAGGTGATGACCCGCGTCTGGCCGGGTTTGATCTGGATGTCATGGTTGGCCTGCCAGAGCACCGCCGTTTCTTCGCCAATTTCACGCGGGTGGACGGTCAGTTCGACCCGGTTGGCGATTCGCGCCGCTTCCTGCTCGACGGTCACCCCTGCCAGATGCGTGCTCAGTTCGGCGTCGGCGCTGGCGTGTTTGGGCCGCGCATGCCGATCCCCGAAGGTCGGCGTGCCGTCGGCGGTGATGTGGAATGTCCCCCACTCGCTCAGGCAGACATCGCGCAGCGCGGCGAGGCACGGCAGATCGGCGGCCCAGGTATCGCCCGCCCAGGGAAAGACGCTCTGCCCCGTATCGAGGTCGACCCCGGTTGATTCGTCTGAGAGCGTCGAGCCTTCGCCCAGCGCCGCCGCCTGCGGATGATCGAGCCGCCAGTAAGCGAACCGGCCCGGCGGCACGAAGGCGCGGCTGACCAGCCGTTCGGCGAGATCGCCCGCCCGCGCATCGACGATCAGCGGGAACGCCCCGACCGGCACCCGTGCCAGCGCGTCGATGTCGTCCAGAGCGGTGACCGTCACGTAAAGCGAGTGGCGGTCGTTCTTCTGCGCGGAACGCTGCGGGCTGATCGCCGCGATCCGCCCGTAGAACAGCGGATAGGTCGTCGAGCCATCACTCGCCCTGACCCGCAGCCCGATCCCCACGCCGAAGCCGGTGGTGAGGTTCGTATGGCCGGGCGTGTAGCGCCCGTCGGGGTCGTGCAGGGCGAGGGTCAGCCTGCCGACGCGGGCCAGCCGATCCCCCGGCTCGATCCCCCGCTCGACGATCAGCGGGATGGGTGTGTGCCAGTCACCGCTGATATCCGTCCAGGTGTTGTATTCGAGTTCCACCTCGATTGTGTACTCAGCCCTCGGCATGGGCGTCTCCTTTCAAAACGTATCTTTCTACCCCCTTCGACGGGGCTGCGCCCCGCCACGTCCCCCAGGGGGGCAGGTGGGGTACGAATTGTAAGACTTGGTTCAAAAAACCACCCAACCCACTCGCCCCCTTGGGGGAGATGTCTCCGTAGGAGACAGAGGGGGTGATCCACCACGCATATAATCGAATGTTTCTTTTCCCTGATCCCGTCTCGTAGGGGCGACCCTTGCGGTCGCCCGGTCTTTCGGGCGGGGGCAAGCCCCGCCCCTACCCTTGATGGGTTTTCGAGACACATCAACGCTCACGCCGCCGCCTCGACCAATCGCTGCCACCTGTGGTGGAAGCGCACCCCGTAGTAGTGAACTCCCGCAAAGGTGAACACCCCGATCTGCACCCGGCTGATCGACAGCGGCGCGTGGAGCGCCCCGTCGAGCGTGGCGTCGGCGCTGACCGCTTCCAGGTAGTCGTCGACGGCGGCGATCAGGTCGGGCAGGATGCCCGTCAGCCCGGTACCCGACCAGGCCGGAGTCCAGTACAGGACATGGTCGACACACAGCGTCGAAATCCAGGCCGAGCCGTCGTAGGTCAGCGTCGAAAGCCCCTGCTGATCCTCGTTCAGCACGCCAGCGCTCTCCGGGAAAGCGGGAACCAGCGCGGGCAGTTCGGCGGCGGGCAGCACGTTGGGCAGATCGTCGAGATCGTAGCTCGTTGCGATCCCCGTCACGCTGATCGCCGCCAGGTTTTCAAATGCCGTTCTCCAGGTCATGGTTAAGTTCCTTTGCAATTTACCCTGGCATCGGCCCCCTTCGCCCGACCTACGGTCGGCCACTTCCCCCGGAGGGGGCAGGTGGGGCACGAATTGTAAGACACGGATCAAATAGACAGGCCAACCCACTCGCCCCCCTGGGGGAGATGTCTGACCGCAGGTCAGACAGAGGGGGTATTTACCCCGCCATCCTCATCCGCAGGTAGATGTACGACGACAGCAGATCACGCACGTCACGCGGGAGCCGGGCGGGCGGAACCGCCCCACCCTGATCGCCGACCTGCACCCCCGCCGATCCCTCTGCGCCGGTATCGCGCTGGCGATAGAGCCACGCGGTCAGCCGGATCGCAGCCTGGGCGACCGGCTCCGGGGCGCTCGCCGAAAACCCCCATTGACCTTCCACGCTGATCGCCCCCTCCGGGCTGTCGTCATACGTCCAGGCCAGCCCGCTGCCCTGCTTGAGCGAAATCCCGAAATAGGGCGTCGAGTTCATCGGGCGCAGGACCACATCCTCCGCGTCGATCTCGCTGCCGTCGCCGTTGGTCAGCGTCGTCAGCGACAGCAGATCGCCATCGAGCAGCAGCAGCCGCCCGATGATATGCGGCCCGACCGCGTCATAAGTGCGCGTTTCGTTCTCCGCAACGAACCGCCGCCCGCAGTAATCGTCGATCATCCGGCTGGCGGTGGCGATCAGGTCTTCAAGCAGATCGTCGTCGGTAGAGGCGGTGATCCGCAGGTAGGTTTTTACGATATTTAGCGTTGTATAATCGGCCATATAACCTTCCTCCAACTCTGTTCGAGTCCCCGTAAGGACCCTTTCATGAATGCCGGGTTCGATATTCATAAAACTTCACACCATATTGGCGGCCCACCTGATATGCTCAGGGTGCAGTCCTTCTCCGGGCAGCTTTCCCTCGCCCGGTAGCTGTCCCGGCAGAGGGACTGCACCTCCCCTATGGGGGCAAGTGTCAACTTGCCCCCATATGATTCAGACCCCCAATCAGGCCCTCACACCTTTCAGCACCTCGAAGCTGGCGGCATGCCGCACGTTGCAGTCGACGCGCATGATGGCGCGGATGAAAATCTGGTCGTATTCGAAGGCGTTGCCTGCCGCGTCGGACGCACGCAGTTCGAGCGCCTTGCGCTGCCCGATCACGAACTCAGGCCAGCAGCCCAGGTAGATCGTCGAGCAGTCCGAGTTTTCCCCCTGCGTCTCGTCGATTGGGACGGCGGTGGTGGTGAAGACCGGGTAGCCCCACAGCGTCGGCGGATCGCCGGGCGCGGAAGGGTCGGCCCACAGGTACTTGTCGTCGCCGTCCTTGATCTGCCGCAGCGTGTTGACCGTGCGCGGGTGGACGATCCAGGCGCGGCCATCGGCGGGGACGTTGCTGGCGTCGAGGTTGTAGAGCATGTCGGCCAGCGTGTCGAAGTCAGGCGTGCCGCCGTTGGCACCGAGCGTGGTCGTATCGACGTTCACGCCGTCGATGTTCTCCAGGCCGGTCGGCGTGTTGCTTGTGCCGTCGCCGCGCAGGTACTTGAGATCTTCTTCGAGCGCCAGCACGCGGGCGAGGTCGGCCATCACCAGCGCCTCGACCGCCGGGTCGCTGTCTTCGAACAGCTCGGCGGAGAGCTTGGTCAGTGCGGCCAGTTTCTTCGCCTGGAGATCGACCTGCCCCCAGGTCTGGTCGGAGGCGGTGATCGCCGCGTTCTCGGCCACCCAGTAGGCGGTCGCGCCGCCCGTCTGGGAGGGGATTTGCAGCGTGTCGCTGCTCATCGGGATGATGGTCGCCCCGGCTGCGCGGACAGCGGTCCGGGCGCGGAGCATCTCGACCAGCTTGTTACTGTGCTCGACCGGCACGAGGTAGCCCCCGGCGCTGTCGGTGCCTTCGGCCAGTGCTTTACCGGCCAGTTGAAAGCGCACCACGTCGAAGCGACCCTGGCGCATCGCCTTGATCGCGTCGACGAACGGCGTGCCGTTGGCGCTGAGTGACGATTCACCGCGCATGCCGATGACGGCGGGAGCCTGCCGCGTCAGGAACATGGCGTCTGGCTCCGGCTCGTCGAGGCCGCGCAGGTCGAGCGCACTGCCAATCTCCTGCCGGATGATCGTGCGAACGGTTTGTTCATCCATTGATTTAAACTCCTGTTGGTTGTTAGGTTTCGGTTGATGCGGGGCGATGTCGGGCGCGGTCAGCCCGGCAGCCTCGAATGCTGCCCTGGCCTTGACCGCCTCTACCCGGTAGGGCATCACCACCGCGTATGGGTTGGCGGGCCGGTGTTCGCGCGCGTCGAGCAGCGAGAGTTCGCCGACCGGCCAGACCAGAATCCGGCCATCTGCGGCAGTGCGGACCAGGTGCCCGATCGCGCCCGATGAGGCGCGGGCAAGCCCTGCCTGGGCCGCCTTCCATACGCGCTGCGCAAGCGCCTTTGCCTTGTCGAGCGCCACCCGGAACCAGATTCCGTCCTCGCGGCGCTCCCAGCCCAGTTCTTCGCCGATCACCTGTGGATCGCCTTCCCCTTCTGCCAGCCCGTGATAGTAGACGACTGGCCTTTTCGGGATGCGCTCCAACCACAGGTCGGTCTGGGGCGTGAAGTATTCGCCCTGGGCGTCCTTGCCGCCGAACGGCCCCCCGAACGGCACGCCCAGAACGTCGAGAATCCATTGATCGTTTGCATCGATTGCTTTGATGGTTCGCATACTTTGGTCGATAGTCATCGGCTGATTGCCTCCAGTGCTTCGCCGAACAGCGCGAACACCTCGTCGAGCGTTTGCGCGTCGTCGAGCCTGGCCTCGATAGTTTCACGCAGATCGGCGGGGATCAGGTGGCTTTCGAAGCGCCGCAGATCGCGCCCGGCCTTGACCCGCCGGATGGCGAATCGCTCCCAGCGCTTGAGTTCGTCGCATAAGGCTTTGGCCCCCTCCGGCGATGCCGGGTCGATTGGCTCTTCTGCGGATGCCGTCACCGGTTGATAACGGGCCGATGCGGGGTAGCTCAGGTCGAACATGAATCCATTCTCCTCTTCCGGCAGGGCGATCAGCCCTAACTGGGTGCGGACTTCGTTGCGGGTCACCAGCCCGGCCTCGAACAGCGACACCATCCGCCGGGCCTTGTCGGTTGCCGATTCGCGCAGCGCGGTGATGCTGTCCGTGTCCCAGGCCAGGTGCGCCCCGCGTGCCGTCAGATCAGGGTAGGCGGGCAGCAGCGACCAGTTCAGCACTTCGGCCAGGTATTCGAGCTGCGGCAGCATCGTATCTTCGTAGAAGCTGGCTTTCTGCTCGCGGGCGGTCGCATAATTCGACGACTCCCACGCCCCGGCCATCCCCGGCGGCACGCCGAACACGGCGCAGATCGCGCGGCGATCTTCGGCCCGCAGATCGTTCAGGGCCAGGTCGGTGGGCGGGAAGGTGATCGTCTGCCAGCGCAGCCCGCTTCCCAGGATGCCGGTCTTCCATTTGTTGCCCGTTCCCCCGAACAGTTTCGACCACCAGGTCTGGGCGCGTTCCATTTCGCTCTGCTGCAATGATTGGTCGGTGGTCAGCAGCCCCGCTGGGCGGGCGTCGTTGGCGAAGAAGGCCGAGACGAAGCGCGCCGCGTTCAGATCGGCGTTGACCTCCTGCAAGGCGACCGAGAGCGGGCTGAGTCCGCCCAGGTCGTCGAGTGGATCGAAGTTGCGGAAGACGACCACGTCTTCGGGTGCATACTCGCGCGTCTGCCCGTCGATGGTCTGCCGGTAGGCGATCACCCCCTGTTGGCTGTCGGTGACCGGCTCGATAGTCTGCGGGTTGAGCCAGAGCAGCCAGCGCGGTCGGCGCGCCTGCCGCACGATCAGCCAGTATGCCGATCCCCAGATGTTGTAGGCCGCCTCGGTTGCCCGGAGCAGGTCGCCCAGGTTCATCGTCGACGGGTTCACGTCGCGCAGCAGTTGCAGCAGCGGGTGATCCTCGATCGGGTTGTCGTCGCGGTCGAGCAGCACCAGCGGCACCCCGGCGACGGCGTCGGAGCGCAGCTTGATGCAGCGGTAGGCCCAGACCGCGCTGGCGTAGGCGCGGGCCAGGTCGCCGCGAGAGGCGGTCAGGTCGGTGTCGTGTTGGCGGCGGATGCCGTGAAAGGCGTCGTAAAGCGGGCCGCCCTTGATCCGCACCTGCCGCGAGTGCCCATCCGCCCCGATCCACAATCCCTGCGCCGGGTTAATGATCTCGTTTTCCATCCATTTCCCCCTTTCGGCGAGAACCTATCCGGCCATTCACTTCGTTCATTTCGGATAGGTTCCTTAGAACAAATCGCCCCGCACCAGGAAATCGATCCCGGTGCGGGGCGCTCATCTCCCGCGTGCCTGCTGATCAGGCTGCGCTGACTGTTTTTGGTAGAAAGTTTGAACGGAACGTCCGTTCTATGCTTTATAATACTCGATTTTCGGATGCGGTGTCAATGCTCTATATCGAACGTCTGTTCGATAGCCGGTTAGAGTTTTCTAACTTTTTGACTCCCACTCCTCGAGGAGTGTGCCGTCCCCCTTTGTTAAGGGGGGTGATCGCCACCTTCTCGACGCTCCGCAAACTGGAAAATCCCACCCCGCCCCGAAATTTGGTATACTCCGTTTTAAACTTTACGCGAGGAGAAAACACATGCAAATACTGACCGACCGGGGCGCGGATTTTTCCGCCGAGCAGCTCGAACAACTCGATGTGACCTTCGCCCCTCTATTGATCGTCCTGGACGACGTAACCTACCGCAGCGGCGTCGACATTCAGCCCGACGAATTCTACACGCTGCTTTCATCGACCGAGAGCCTGCCGACCACCTCCCTGCCCTCGGCGGGCGAGTTCGCCGAGATTTACCGCGAGATGGCAAAGACCGATCCCGATATCCTGTCGATCCACATTTCGTCGGGGTTGAGCGGCACCAGCGCAGCGGCCCAACTGGGAGCCGGGCTTGTCCCCGAAGCCGATGTCACCGTCGTTGATACCATGACGCTCTCCGGGGCGGAAGGCTGGCAGGTCGAAGCGGCCTTCAAAGCGATCAAGGCCGGGTGGAGCAAAGAGAAGATCGTCGATTTCCTCAAGCAGGTCAGCGATGCGACTGATCTGCTCTATACGCTCTCCGACCTGAAATACCTGATCCACGGCGGGCGGATCAGCCACATCAAGGGACTGCTGGCCCAGGCATTGAACATCAAGCCGATCATCGGCGTCGAGAAAATCAAGGGCATCTACGAACAGTTTGG
>CAZVIH010000021.1:0-57272 GCA_964627755.1 uncultured Anaerolineales bacterium | reverse complement strand
ATCACCCCGGGAAATGGAGCTGTTATAAACGCAGCATCCAGGGATGCCTGGGCTGCAGAAATTCGGGCTTCTGCCATGGTGACCTCATCAGGGTCTGGGCCATCTTTGACCCTTTCATACTGTCGCTCAGCTGCATCCAGGGAGGCTGAGGCAACTTCGATGTTGGCATCCAGGATCGCCATTTCGATTTCATCTGCGCCTACCTGTAACCAATTTAGATACCAGACAGCTTGCTGCCAGGCGTTTATGGCATCTGTCAATAATATCTGGGCCTGAGCTCTATTTATTTTGCCCCTCGCATTATTAAATCTTTTTTGTTTGTTTTCCATTTGATCCAAGGTGATGACCACTTTGGCTTTTGCTGCCTTGAGCGTCTCCTCGGCCGCCCTGTTGCCCGGTTGGTTTAAGCGCCAATGATATTCTGCGTTGTCTAATGTGTCCCGCGCCTGTGCAACAGCCGATTGGGCATTTGCGGAGACTTCAGCTGCATTTTCATACAGGTCTTCCAAGGCCCTGGTAGCTGTAATCAGCTCCTGCTGGGCCATATAATAATTCTGGGGCAGGGATCCCTTTCTTAATTCCGCCAGAACTTGATCCGCTTTCACTTTATCACCCAGGCTGACCTTAACTTCATCAACGATTCCGGATGTTTCCCAAGAGAGGGTTGCGCTCTGGTCAGCATGGACTTCTCCAGTCTCATCAACGACCGCGCTGAGTTCACCATAACTTATCTGGAAAGTTTGGAGATCGTTACTGCTGGCCTGGCTTTTCTGCCTGGCGCTGACAACACCATAAGTCGCTCCAGCCAGGATCAATGCCCCCACAATAATAAAAATGATAGTTCTCTTTTTCATGAGTATCTCCCTTCTTCAAACACCACTGGCTGTTATTGCCAGGGTATACCTTATAAGAAATATGTTCAAAAATAAAATCCTGCATCATTTTAGCCTATAAATCTGGAGATATTCTGGAGGCGGTGTGTGATTTCTGGGGAAATATCCCTGCGCAGGAGATAAAACAACAATTCTGTAAAGTAGATTTCCTGGTTTCTGGGAGTTGGATCCAAAAAAAGCTCCTGCATAAGCAGGAGCTTTTTTGTTATTGAAAATTATACTTTAGCTTTTTTACGCATTGTTTTCAATGCCATTTCTGCCGCCTTGATCAAGGGATAAGCAGTCGGCGGAGCAGTCAGCAAGGGATGTGTGCCAATCTGCATTGTGAGCAGGGAAGAGACTGTCATGTGGTTTTGAATCGCCAAGCCAATCACGTTTACAATTTCGCCAGCAGAATGGGATCCAAAGACAGAACCACCCAGGATCAAGCCTGATTCTTTGGCTACAACCAGCTTGACGGTTTGTTTGTGGGTGCCAGGCAGTTTACCAGGGTGATGGTCCACACCTTCAAAGCTGGTTGTGATAATATCAAATCCCTCAGCCCGGGCAGTATCTTCTGTAATGCCAGCAACACCAAAACTGTGGTCTCCCAGCGCGGTAGCAAAATTGGAGATCGTGCCAGTAAAGGTTCGGACGGTTTCCAGGCCAAATAGATTCATGCCTGTCATCCGAGCTTCAGCGCAGGCGGTCGAAGCCAGCATAGCTCCAATGGGTCGATTAGTGATGAAATCCCGTTTCTCAGAGCAATCTCCAACGGCAAAAATGTCGGGGGAGCTGGTCCGTAAATACTGGTCAACTTTGATAAAGCCTAATTCGTTGGTTTCAATACCTGCTTTTTCAGCCAGATCAATGTTGGGTCGGTAACCCATGGAGAGGATAACGGCATCAGCTATCAGTTCTTTTCCTCCATTGAGTTTGACTGACTTTACAACTCCGTTTCCGCATAATTCTTTGACGCCAGCACCTGACTCGACCTTCACGCCGCGTTCAACCAGGATACTTTCTGCTTTGGCAGCCAGCTCTTCATCAAAAACGGCGCCAAGTATGTGGGGCAGGATCTCAACTACAGTAACATCCTTGCCCTGCTTGTTCAGTTCGTCAGAAATTTCCACACCAATGAAACCCCCACCGATCACAACAACTTCCTCTTTATCTTGAAGCTTCTCGGTAAGGACATCCAAATACGCCTTATCTTTCGGAATGGTAAAAACGTTCTCAAGGTCCTTTCCTTTCAGCCAGCTGGGTTTTACCGGGCTTGAGCCAATAGCAAGCACGAGCTTATCAAAGGAAACGATATCGCCATCTGCCAAAGATGCGGTTTTCGCTTCGGGATCAATTTCCAAAACCTCACCCACCACTAGATCGACACCTGCTTTTTCCAGACCGGCATCGGGAATTACATTCTGAGAACTGCTCTCTAGTGAGCCAAAAATATAAGGGATCCCGCAGGGGACAACCACAACATCTTCTTTCCGGATCACTAGAAAATCTTTCTCAGGGTAATAACTTTTGCCGGTAAGCGCCGTAACAAGACCAGCAGCGCTTCCTCCTATTACCAATACATCTGTCTTTTTCATACTTATCTCCTTAATAATCTAACTAAATTGGCTGAAGCTTATCCGCAAGCTGGAGAGCATTCCCCGGCGAGATCGTGCATATTTTCACACACTTTATAACATATGTCAACTTTATGTTACAGTAAGCGGGTTGTGCCCAGCCTTGATTAACTGTGAAATTTAGTGTAATTCCTGGAATTATTAATCTGTCCTGCGTTGCTGGAGAGATTGAACCAGCTGTTTATTTACTTGTCTGGATCCAATTGGTATAATGCCTTCTTAGTAAAAAGGAGGGGTGCCAGAGTGGCCGAATGGGGCGGTCTCGAAAACCGTTGTGGCCTTATGGGCCACCGTGGGTTCGAATCCCACCCCCTCCGCTCCAATTCCCGCTGCCCAATTCGGGATAATAAAAAGCCTGACGATTATGACCCGTCAGGCTTTAAATTTTTTTTATGATAGGACAGATTCAGGAGGCTTTATCTCCAGCCTTTCTCATCCGTAAAATAAATCCCATTGCCAACAACCCTACTCCGATCAACAGAATGATAAAGGACTGCAAGGCAAGCGGGTTGAAAATTGGGCCAAGGACCCTGACGCTGGCGTCAATTAATTCGTGATACAACAGAGAAGTCTGGGGGATGGTCTCTGGTATACGTTCTGCCAGCCAACCCCGCCACAGAGGCCGATATAAAAGCACGGTGATCAAAGAGATTAGCCCGCCGCCGATCAAGGGAATGCCAAACCACTGTCCCAGCCCTTCCAGTGACCGAACTCCAAAGATTAAAATCAACAGAAGTAAACCCAGCGGTATAAGCAGTACAGTATCCAATCTCCAGCGAAGGTCCCTGATAGTCCATTTTAATGTGTAGATTCCTCCGATTTGTTCCCGCTGTCTTAAGAATGCCTGTGTGGCGTTAAATTCGGGAGGAGTTGCATCAGCTACCATTTGCATGACATCGTTATAGACTTTGATCTGTTCTACATGGGGAAATGTGGATAATTTGCACAACTCTATGACCATTTTACTTCGCGGGAGGGGCTCCCCCGGATTGGTTTGCATTTCTTCCATTTGTAAATCCGTACAATCAGGCAGAGAATCATAAAAAGCCACTACAGCTGCCTCGCCCTCTGGCCCTCTCATTCTGTCAATCACCGGCTGCATTTTCCAGCTAATGAAAGGCAGTTGATCGTCTGTGTCCAACCAATTGTAAAACCCATCGACAGTGGCCTTAATCCAGGACCCGATCACTTCATCTGCCAGGAGAGCAGTTCTGAAATTTTTCCAGTTCTGCTCTTTCATCGAGTAGATTAAATTATAGAGGTTGAGCTCTCTCGCACCGGGACTCTCTGTGTCCTCAATCTTGGTGGAGATATTTTCCGCTCGCTGGTTGGTCATGATCTCCAAGGCTGCTGGAATAAGGTCAGAATCCAGCACCACCCCAGTTGAAATCTCGCTCACCTTTTCCTGGTTAAAGATCACATTGCCAGCATTGTTGGTAAGAAGCGCTAACGGAAGCGCAATTATCAGCACGCCGGCCAGGATAAAGGCGATGAATTTTAATATGGCACCTAAAATAGTTTTCATCAGTTATCCCTCATGAATTCTTCCCAGGGAAATTCCAGCAGAGAAGCCAGTACAAGGTCTGGCGCTCCACCATTATTATAAAACGGAAGCTGGCTGGTGAGCTGATTGGGAACTGCAATACAAAACAAGCCTGCCCTTTTGGCTGCCAGCACGCCTTTGGGAGAATCTTCCAGAACAAGCACTTTCTCGCGAGGAAGTCCCGTTTTTTTCAAACCCAAATTATACAGAGCCGGATTGGGTTTTGCTATCTCAACCTCATCTGCGCAGCTCGTATGTCCGAAATAATCCAACACCCCAAGCCGCTTAAGGTGAGAGAGAACCCATTCTTGATCCGAGCTGGATACTATTCCTAATTGTAGTCCAAGTCTCTTGGCTTTGTTTAACAAATCTTCCACTCCTGGCAGCAGTTTCTTCGGCTGGAGAAGTTCTAATTCTTTTTGTTTGACTTCTTGAAGGATTTCATTTCTTTGGTTCGCTTCTGCGAAACTATTTAAAAAGCCTTCAATCGGGCCTAGTTGATCTGTGGATTTACCAACAATTTCCGCCCATTCATCTAAAAGCAGCTCCTGGCCATATTCCTTAAACTTTTGTTCCCAGGCTTGAAAGATCGGGGTTTCTGTATCGAGTATCAACCCATCAAAATCAAATAGAATTCCTTGAAGTGGTGTTTGCAGCATCATAATCGTGATTATACAGGATATCCTAAGTTCCCTAACCTTACAGTAGTATAATTTAACAATACTTCCCAAAATGTTTATTGGATCAACAACATGGTGAAACAACTCCAGCTGATCATCCGCTTAATGAAAGATAAAAGGGTTCACCCTCTTATCAAAGTGTTGCCGTTTTTATCCTTGTTGTACCTGATCTATCCCGACTTTGTTCCTGGTCCTTTTGACGATGCGGTGGTCATTGGTTTGTTTATGCAGTTCTTTATGAGCCTTGTTCCCGACGAGTTGGTAGAGGAACACCGTTACGAACAGGAGCTTGAGAAATTAAAACCAGAGGAAGAAGACCCGATCATCGAAGGAGAATTCTGGGAAGAATAAAATTCGGCTTAAAAAAAAGAAACTCCCCAAAAGGGGAGTTTTTATTTTGTGGTTGAGGTTAGAAATAATCCTCTTCGTCATCCCCGTCGTCAAATTTTATCTCAAATTCAACATCTTCCCGGGGTTGCCTGACCCATAATTGAATCATATCCCCATCGTCTGTTTCTTCCGAGTGGGCAGCTATGATGGTGATTTCGTCCGTGAGCCCAGCTTCCGTGCGGTATTCCAGTACAATAGTATCGTTCTTCTGCCAGGCGTTGGTGCAGCGATCTACAAGTGAATAGCCATCAAAGGCCCTCAGCTCTGTATAATAAGTATTATACTGGCCTGGGCTTTCAGCTACTCCCTGGATCCACAAACCGTTCACTTCGCGGAATTCAGGGGTCGGTCCTTCAATAATGGTAATTTTTTCGGTCATCCAGCTTCTGGATCACACTGATCCATCCCTCCACTTAGGGCTATCTTACCATAATTTTCTATCTGGTAAACCACCAACATTCTTACGGTTTTTTCAGGTCAATTCCGAGCACAGAAATGCGTTTCCTGCTTCTGAAGTATAATAATTTAGTCTGCCTTTGGTGTTCATCCTGTTTTCTCTCAACCGGGGAGGCCGGAACCTACTTCTTTCTTTACCGATTTTGATATGGCGCCCTTTCAGATCCTGACTTTTTCTCCAAAACCCTCTTTTATGAGGAAAATCAAGGCCGGATTATCTTCCTCTCCTGATTTCCACTTCATTAATATTCCCTCCCTTTCTGGGGAAATACCTCCTGAAATAGGAAAAGAGGATTGGATAGGAATGGTGGACATGGACCATCAAACCGAATTGCAGGAAGAAGTAGTTAAAATCGTTCAGAAAAAATATCCAGAAAAACAGTTTTTATTATTATCAAAAGAAACGGAACAATTCCCTTCTTCATTATCAGGTATTTATTTTATTGGCGAAGATTCCCTTTCCTGTTCCCTTTTCCTTCCTTTTTTGAATACCCTTGTGGAAAAATCCGGATTGATCAAAGCCAACCTTCAGGTTGAAACGGATCTTAATAAACGGTTGAGCGAGCTGCTGCTGATCAGAAAAGCCAGTCTTCATATGACAATGAACTTATCACTTGATTCTGTGCTGGAATCAATTCTGGAAATTGCCCTGGAATTAGTTTCTGCCGATGATACTCATGTCTTCTTATATGAACATGGTGTTTTATCTTTTGCCGCTGCCCTTTTTGATGGCCATCAGCAGGGAGAACCTTTCGTGAATCCTCGCCCTCACGGGATGACCTACCAGGTTGCCAGAGAAGGAACCAAGATCGTAGTGAACGATATGATAGCTCATCCCCTATTTGAGGATCGCAGCTGGGAAGGATCTATTATCGGACTTCCTCTGAAAATAGGAAACACCGTGTTGGGAGTAATGAACGTAGCCTTGAAAAGGGCTCATGTTTTCACAGAAAATGAGATTCAGACCTTGGAATTTGTTGCTGACCAGGCTTCTATCGCAATTCAAAATGCCAAACTATATGAACAAGCCCAGCAAGAGATAGCCGATCGTAAAAAAGCTGAAAAAGCGATCAAACACCTGGCCCATCATGATGCGCTGACCGGCTTACCCAACCGCAGGTTGTTCAACGAAAGGATCTCCCTGGAAATCTCCCGCTCCCAGAGAAATAAGCAGAAAATAGGCGTGATGTTATTTGATTTGGACCAGCTGAAAAAAGTAAACGATTCCTATGGTCATTCTGTGGGAGATCTTCTTCTACAAGCTGTGGGACAGCGGTTATTGGGATTATTGCGAAAAAGTGATACCGTAGCCCGAATGGGTGGAGACGAATTTTTATTGATCCTGCCGGAGATGCAGCAATCTGCGGATGCTGTTTTAACAGCCGATAGGATACTGAGCGCATTAAGCACTCCTTTCCTCCTGGAAGGATATCAAATTAATATTACTACCAGCATTGGGATAGTTTTCTTCCCCGATGATGGGACAGAAGTTGATGACTTAATAAAAAAAGCGGATATTGCCATGTATAAAGCCAAAGAAAAGGGCGGCAAT
Organism: uncultured Anaerolineales bacterium; assembly: GCA_964627755.1. Classification (GTDB taxonomy): domain Bacteria; phylum Chloroflexota; class Anaerolineae; order Anaerolineales; family UBA11858; genus B10-G9. Next base: position 50,142 of record CAZVIH010000021.1, on the reverse strand, counting down.
ATCTACCATTTTTATACTGCCTGAGCTCAACAATCACACTATGTATCAGCTTTTAATACTCATTCCAATCAATGTTAACATCAATATATTTGACGAAGGCTGGCCGGATTTCCTGGAGGCAGCAGAGGATATGGATGGTTTAATCCGGGAATCAGTTTCCAGGATTGACCGTGTTATGTACGGACAAAATTATATCCGCCGAATTTATAGTTTTATCTTTCAGGATAAATCCACTTTTGAAAAGTCTCTTGTCTCCCTTCCGGGAGAAAAAGCCGGGAAAATAATTCATGAACTAACAGGAGGAGATGTGATCCTTCTTGGTGGGACTTTCCAGGAGGACACTCAGGAGAGGATCCAATCCTGGGGAAAAACGGGTGACAATTCATGAAAAAAAATACTCCCAGATCAATTATGAAATGGTTTCTAATCCCGCTTGTCTTGATCGTCTTTACCTCTCTGTTTTTTGTTTATTATCAACTTGGAAGGATGTCCTCTTCCAGAACCAGACGGGTGATCAGCTGGATCAGAAATCCCCAATCTCACCCTGAGTGGAAGATGAAATCCAAAACACGCTGCTCTGGATCTACTCCTTTTTTATTCCCTACGGATGGGTACATAGGATATTTATGGGACGATTCTTTCCGTCCAGGACATCGACATCAAGGCATTGATATTTTCACCGATCTAGAATCTGGGGAATCTCCTGTTTTTGCAGTTTATGATGGATTCCTGACCAGATTACCCGATTGGAAATCATCCTTGATCATACGAATTCCAGAAGATCCTCTTTCTCCCCGGCGCCAGATCTGGACCTATTACACTCATATGGCTGATTCAAAAGGCAGTTCCTATATCGTTGCTGATTTCCCACCTGGAACAAGTGAAGTTTTTGTAAAAGAAGGCACTCTCTTGGGTTACCAGGGTAATTATTCAGGAACACCTGGAAATCCGACAGGTATCCATCTTCATTTCTCGATAGTGCAGGATGATGGACAAGGAAGTTTCTTGAATGAACTGAAGATCCAAAACACACTGGATCCATCACTTTATTTTAATTTGCCATTAAACGGGAAATTTAACCAAAATGAAATTCCCTTATGCTCTCATTAAAAAAAATCGAATCAAATATCAGGGAGGGACAAACCATGGCTGAAAAAGAATTCATATTAACTGAGATCATCGGCAATGTTGGATTAGTTAAACTCAATCGCCCTGAGTCCTATAATGCACTCAATCAACAACTCCTGTCCGAGTTAATGGAATCCCTGAAAGAATTGGATGAAAGGGATGATATTGGCACGATGGTTATTACAGGTAATGAAAAATCTTTTGCTGCCGGCGCTGATATAACTGCCATGGCAGATGCCACTTTGGATGAAATCAGGAAGAGCTCTTTCATTCCAACTTTCTCACGAATAAGAGATATCAAAAAACCGATCATAGCTGCTGTTTCAGGTTACTGCTTGGGAGGAGGATTGGAACTGGCTATGTCCTGCGATATGATCATAGCCTCTACTAAATCAAAATTCGGCCAGCCAGAGATCAACCTGGGCATTATTCCAGGAGCTGGTGGAACACAACGATTAACCCGTGCAGTTGGAAAAGTAATCGCGATGGAAATGATTCTCAATAATCGCACATTAAAAGCTCAAGAGGCTCTTTCATTGGGACTAATCAATTCCGTATATTCAGAGGAGGACTACCTGAATGAAAGTATTTCATTGGCTCAGAAAATTGCAGATAGAGCCCCTCTAGCAATCCAGGCTGCCAAACGGGCCATCAACCAAGTCTATGAATTATCTTTATCAGATGGTTTAAACGAAGAGAGAGAGCTATTTTTTAATCTATTTTCTTCCCAGGATCAAAAAGAAGGAATGAAAGCTTTTCTGGAAAAAAGAAAACCTTTCTGGACAGGAAGTTGACTTCTTCCTTATTACTTATCCCCCATATGTATTAATAAGTATTTATAGTAATCTTAGTAGGGCCTGTGGATATGTGGAAAAGACAATTGGAGATTAAAAATAGATAAATTTTAGATTGAAAAGTGCTCTATATGTCGGTAGGTAAATAAGAAACCCCTTTATAGAGGGATGAACAGCTGAATTAACAATTGGATTATTACTAACAGGCAGGTGGGGATAATTTCTAATAGAATCGCGATTCAGAGAAAATTATTAAACACTTATAGAAAATATACTTTAGCTGTGTATAAGAAGCCAGTTAGACCGATAAGTATTAACTAATAAAGGGACAGTTATCCCCAATTGGGGAAGGTTATCCACACAAAGGGTGCACTTATCCACAGAAAATGGGTCAAGTTAACTAATTATTAATCTAAAAAACCTTCTTTTTTGAAGGGTTTTTTGTTGAATTTGTTGGTTATAAAGGGATTTATTCGGGGGAAATCACAGTTCCCTCGGGGATGATCGCGCTTTTTGGGATCACTACTATACCATCTCTGATAAACCAGATTTCTCCATCTTTTTCAGTTCCAGGAGGAAAAGGTTTGATAATAACGTTGGCTCCAATCCGGGCATTTTTATCAATGATCGCTCCGTCTATATAAGAGTTCTTTCCAATCCCGATAGGTATAGGAAATTTACTGGCGCTGTTTTCCTCGTAATAATCAGCTCCCATGACAACCGTGTTTTTGATGACGGCCCCATCCTGGATCTGACTTCTTAATCCAATGACGGAGTTGGAAATCTTTGCGCTGCCTATGGTACAACCATCCGAGAGAGAAACGTCTTCCAGCTGCGCGCCGCCAACGATGGACCCGGGAAGAAAGCGGGCATGGGTGTAAATGGGTCGATCAATGTCGTAAAAGTTAAAAGGAGGAGAAGGTTTTGTCAGATCGAGATTGGCATTATAAAATGAGCGGATCGTTCCAATATCCTCCCAGTACCCCTCAAAATCATATCCAACAACCTTGTGGGAATGGATGGCATGAGGGATGACTTCCTTTCCAAAATCATCTACATCCAACGTTTTAAGAATTTCGTCCAGAACAGAGGTCTTGAATAAATATATACCCATCGAACCCAGCAGAGGGAGATCCGGGTCATCCCGGCTGATGAAGGATTTCTGAATATCAGGATCTTTGGGTTTCTCAACGAAATCGGTGATGATCTGATTTTCCCCTCTCTTAAGTATGCCTAGACGGGGAGAGTCTTCTAGGGCTACCGGCTGCAGGGCAATAGAAATGTCACCATCGTTTTCCCACATCTGGCGGGCCATCTGCCCGTAATCCATTCGGTAGAGATGGTCCCCGGCCAGGATCAAGGTATATTCAGCTCCGGTGCTGTGGATCTCAAACAGCTGCTGCCGGACGGCATCTGCAGTTCCCTGGTACCAGGTGTCATTTAGGTTGGTTTGTTCCGCGGCCCAGATCTGGACCCAGCCTCGATGAAAAGGATCGAAATGATAGGTCCTGGTGATGTGGCGGTGGAGGGAGACGGAATTAAATTGAGTTAAGAGGGCAATCCGGTCGATATTGGAGTTGATGCAGTTGCTGATGGGGATATCAATCAAGCGATATTTTCCAGCGATCGGAACAGCCGGTTTTGCGCGCACTTTTGTCAGCGGGAATAGGCGGGTTCCCTGTCCTCCTCCCATAATTACGGCCAGGATATCTTTAGTAGATGGCACGCTGGACTCCTTCCTGTAAAATTTTCAATTTAAATTATAACCTCTCCTTTACGGAGAGATTATAAAATTCATTTCATCCATACTGATCGTTTTATATCAATTTTTAAAAATTGGTTAATCCGGCAGTAAGGAAGCCATTTGTTTGTAGATGAACTTTGCCGCGACTTTGGGATTCAGCCGTACTAGGAAATCCATCAGTTTGGCATCCGATCCGACCAGAACCCGGTAGCTGTCTTTCTCAATTCCATCCACAATAATTTCAGCTGCCTTATCTGCGGGAGTGGTAGGAGTGCTGCTGGATTCAGCATCCTGTTCCATTCCAATACCGACTCCGGAGTTCGCCGCGATATTGGTCGCAAGTGCTCCCGGGAAGACGACAGTCACTCGGACATTGGAATCCAGCAGTTCTGAGTTCAATCCCTCAGTGAACAGTTTTACGGCGCCTTTTGACGCACCATAAATAGTCTGGCCGGGAACGGGAAGGAATCCTCCCATACTGGAGATGTTAATGATATGTCCTTCAGGGCGCTTGAGCAGATGAGGCAGGAAGGCTTTGGTCATATAGATCACTCCGTAGAGATTGATGTTAAGAACCCGTTCTATGGCATCAAACTCGAGGTTGTTAACCCGGACAAAAGGCTGAATGATGCCGGCATTATTGATTATGCCATCCACCGCCCCGTGCCGAGAGATAACTTTCTCGGGCAGGGCGAAAACAGCTTCCTTGTTGGTGATATCCAGCACATGGGCAGACACTTTGTCTTTTTTATCTCCTGCCAGCTCTAGAGTTTCTTTAAGGGTGTCGGGGTTGATATCAACCGCTGCTACCTGGGAGCCCTTCTTAAGGAGCAGTAAAACCAGCTCCCTGCCCATACCACTTCCTCCCCCCGTAACAACGATGACTTTGTTTTGAACGTTCATGTGTTTCTCCTCTCCATACATGTAGGCCCCGATATAATCAGAACTACTTATCATTATAGCAGTCACAAAAACCGCTCTGTGAAATAGAGTGCAAAACCTATCATGTATAATAGGTATGAGCTGCCAATTTATCAGGATGAAGGAAAAATGGAAAAAAATAAACGAAGATTGGGTAAATCTGACTTGATGTTATCAAGGATTGGTTTTGGAGCCTGGGCAATCGGCGGTGAATGGGAATGGGGCTGGGGCAGCCAGGATGATCAACAATCGATCAAAACCATCCATAAAGCCCTGGAGATGGGGATCAACTGGATTGATACAGCTGCAGTATATGGACTGGGCCGATCTGAAAAAGTTATCAGCGAAGCGTTGAAACAAACTTCCCACAAGCCATACATCTTCACCAAGTGCGGGTTGGTTTGGGGAGCGGATAAAAAAGTCAGAAATTCTTTAAGTAGGCAGTCGGTATTAAATGAAGTCGAAGCCAGCTTAAAAAGGCTGGATATAGAAACGATTGATCTCTACCAAATTCACTGGCCAATCCCCGATCAAGAAATAGAAGAAGCATATCAGGTTATGGCGGAAATCCAGAAAACAGGCAAGATTCGCTTCCTGGGAGTTTCTAACTTTTCCATAGAGCAGATGAAGCGGGTGGGAAAAATCGCCGGGATTACTTCTCTCCAACCACCCTACTCCCTGCTATTTCCAGGGGTGGAAAGCAAGATTTTACCTTATTGTCTGGAGCAGGAAATTGGTGTGATCAATTACTCTCCCATGGCCTCCGGGTTATTATCCGGCAAGATGACCCGGGATAGGATCAAAAATTTACCGGACGACGATTGGAGGAAGAGAAACGAAAATTATCTGGAACCGCGCCTGACGCGTAACTTAGAATTGGTAGACTTATTAATTGAAATAGGAAAACGCCATGACGCAACAGCCGGAGAAGCAGCAATAGCCTGGACGTTATTGAATCCCGCGGTGACCAGCGCAATTGTTGGTATGCGTAATCCGGACCAGGTGGACGGGGTGATCCATGCCGGGGAGATCAGCCTTACTGCCCAAGATATCCAAGAGATAGAAACTTTTCTCTCAGAAGGATCTTAGGACAGCCAGCTCCCTGGAATCTACATCGAGATAAAAAAAACCGATCCAAATTTACACGGATCGGTTTTTCTTATTTGTGCCGAAGGTGGGAATCGAACCCACAATCCTCAAGGGAACGCGAGTTTGAGTCGCGCGCGTCTGCCAGTTCCGCCACTCCGGCTTGTCGTAAATTAGTATACCAAAAGAATATCGAAGGTCAAGATGACCAAATCCTGCCAGAGGTATCGGAAAAAATATAACAGCTACCTGACCAGGGGAAAATCGTTCAACGATCCCCTTGCCTGCCGGAGAAAATCAGGTAAAATTGTGCGTGATACAATGATACAATATTTACAGTATTCACGGGAGAGAAAAGGTGGAATTTGAAGTAGAATTTCAAAGCGGCATTCCTCTCTACGAACAGATTGCCCACCAGGTTCTGGAGTTGATTGAGGATGGTGTGTTAAGACCTGGAGATCAACTGCCAACAACCAGGGAGCTGGCTGTCATACTGGGTGTGAACTTCAACACAGTAGCACGGGCCTACCGAATGCTTGACCAGGCAGAGATCATTTCCACCCAGCACGGCAGGGGTACCTTCATTCTAGAACAAAGGGATAAAAAAGGTGCCGGGAAACATCGAGCAGAAAACATCGAGGATCTGACCAGGTTTTATATCCGGAAGGCAACTTTACTGGGGTTTGATCCAGAGGAAATCAAAACCTGTTTTGAGAACATGGTCGAGAGGAACAAACAAAAAAATACCAAAGAATAATGGAGGATGTTTCACGTGAAACATATAAATAGATGACTATATTAGGGCTGATACTTAGAATATTAAACGCAGGATTAATGATTGGGATTCCAGTTACTGCTGCTCTTCTGATTTACAAGCGGGGGAAAAGCGGGTTTCGCCCGATCTGGATCGGGGCAGCTGTCTTCATTCTCTCCCAGGTCGGACATATTCCTTTTAACCAGTTTCTGATGATCCCGGGGTTAAAAGCCCTGGGGGTGGATGTCGCATCCCAGGGGGGAATTTCGCTCTGGGTCCTGGGTGCAGCAGCGGGATTGTCTGCCGGGGTATTTGAGGAGATTGCCCGCTATTTGGCTTTGAAATTCTGGCTGAAGAAAGATACAAACACCTTATTGCCTTTGAAATATGGGATCGGGCACGGGGGGGTTGAGGCTTTGTTGGTTGGTATTATTGCTCTATCCGCGGTGGTCCAGGTTTTGGTCTTGAGGGGAGAGGGGATAATTGGGGCGCTAGATCCTGAGCAAGCCTCTTTGGTCAAATCCCAGCTTGAAGCTTATTGGGCTGTGCCCTGGTATCAATCACTCCTGGGTGCCTGGGAGAGAATTTCGGCCATGTTGTTTCATTTAGGAGCATCGATCCTGGTCTATAAAACTGTTCGTAGTAAAAGGCCAGTTTTCTTGATCGTTGCTATTGTAGGGCATGCATTGATGGATGCTTTTGCTGTTATTACTGTCCAACAGATGGATTTGATCCTAATGGAAGGCGTGATTTTCATCTTTGCTGCGGGATGGTTTTATTGGTCCTGGAGGATCCGGGAACTGGACCCCGAAGAAGATGGCGAGTTGCCCCTTCCCCCGCTGGTGCAGGTATCTGCCTCTCAAGTTACATCAGAACAAATAGAAGAGAGTCGTTATGATGAATAATACCTCGATCATTGTCACAGAAAAACTAACCAAGAAATTTGGCGAGATCACAGCCGTAAATCAATTGACTTTATCAGTCCAGCGCGGAGAGGTATTTGGTTTATTGGGACCAAATGGAGCCGGAAAAACAACCACTGTTAGAATGCTGGCTGCTTTGTTGATACCGTCCGCTGGCGAAGCCCGCGTGGCGGGTTTTCAAATTGGAGAAAATGACCAGGATATCCGCCGCAAGATTGGGCTTCTGCCGGAATCTCCGGGTTTATACGATTCCCTTTCTGCAGAACAGAATCTGGCGTTTTTTGGTTCCATGTATGGAATCGGGAATATTGCTGAACAAACCCAGAAGTACCTGGAATTACTGGGTTTGTGGAACAGGCGCTATGAGCCAGTAGGAACCTTTTCAAAAGGCATGCGCCAGAAGTTAGCCATTGCCCGGGCCCTGCTTCACGAACCAGAAGTTCTCTTCCTGGATGAGCCGACCAGTGGGTTGGACCCCCAGGCTTCGCGGTTGGTTCGCGAGTTTATTGAGGATTTGAGAGGGGAAGGACGCACAATTATCTTAACCACTCATAACTTGGAGGAAGCTGATCGATTATGTGATCGAGTAGCTGTGATCTCCGGTCATCTCCTGGCGCTAGACGCTCCAGGAGAATTAAGAAGGAAGCTTTTTGGCAGAAAAATAGTCTTTCATTTATTAGAAGCCAATCAGGAGCTGGCTGGGACGCTGGAAAGATTTCCTTTTATTAGCGAGGTGCAGGTGGTGGATAATAAGATTATGGCAGCAGTTGAAAACCCTGAAAAGCAGAATCCTGAAATTATCCGTGCCCTTGTGGAAGGCGGAGCGGAATTGCAGTTTGTGGGCGAGCTCAGGCGCCGCCTGGAAGACGTGTACCTGGAATTGATGGAAGCAAACGAGGATAAAAATCATGGAAAGAATTAAAGCGATAATCATTAAGGAATGGCGGGAAGTATTTAAGAACAGATTTGTGCTTTTTACAGTCTCTTTTCTCCCGATCATGATCACGGCTCTGCCGCTTGTTATCCTCTATTTTGCTGGATCTTCAGAAGGTTTTACAGGAATTTCTACCGCAGATCTTCCTCCCCAATTTGAGTCGCTGTGTGGTGACCTGGGAGGTAGTGATTGTATGCTGTATTATATTGTGACCCAATTCCTGCTGTTGTTTATGATGGTGCCAGTGATCGTTCCGATGACGATCGCTTCTTATAGCATAGTGGGCGAAAAAACCACCCGAACTCTGGAACCGTTATTGGCAACCCCGGTAACTACAGTTGAGATCCTGGTTGGTAAGGGTTTGGCGGGAGTCATTCCTGCTGTATTGACGACCTGGATTGGGTACCTGGTCTATGCGGCCGGGGCTTATCTGATGGTTTCAAATTCAGCCGTGGTCAGCAAGTTGTTCGATCCTCTATGGATGATCGCAATATTCGTAGTGGGTCCGCTTCTGTCGCTCATGGGCGTCAGCATCTCGGTAATGATTTCATCGCGGGTAAATGACCCCCGGGTTGCTGAACAGATCTCGGGAATATTTGTGCTTCCTGTGGTAGGTTTGTTTATTGGTCAGATGACTGGGATGATTCTGGTCAATGAAACATTCATTCTTTGGTTGGCAGCAGCCCTGCTGGCACTGGACATCATCCTGTTTTACTTTGCGGTTCAGATCTTTCAAAGAGAAACTATCCTTTCACGTTGGAAATAGAATTATGAAAAAGAAAAACTTGTTTTTAATCGCAGTTGCGGTAATTCTTTTGATCCCAGTAACGGCAGTTGCAGCCCAGGATGGACCCCAGTTGAATTTGGGTTTAATAAGGAATTTTGGGTATGGTGGGTTGGGGAAGATCCAAGGAAATTTCACCATGAAAATATCGGATCCACCAGCTGGATTAAGTGAAGTACGATTTTATATGGATGGGGAATTATTAGAAGTAGTGGACACTGAGCCATTTCAGTATAAGTTCCATACCAGCAGTTTTGACAACGGTGAACGCGAGATGTACGCCGAAGGCACACTCGCTGATGGCACATTCCTGGAATCTAATCACATTTCCAAAGTGTTTTTGTCTTCAGATCAGGCCTGGGGTGAAACTCAGCAGCTTGTTGGGCCCATTCTGATCGGAACAGCGGTGTTAACGTTAATTGGTGTTGGTGTGCCGTTGCTGGCGAACAAGAATAAAGTTTTTGTGCTTGGAAAATACGGCCCTGGAGGCGGGGTTGTATGTCCGCGTTGTGAGCTGCCTTTCTCCCGATCTGTTTTTTCACCCAATCTGTTGGCTGGAAAACTGGTTCGCTGTCCTCATTGTGGGAAGATCAGTATCTTGCCGCGAGCTTCAAGTTCCCATTTGAAGGAGGCTGAATCCCGCTATACCCGGATAGATGAACCCGGAATGATCCATCCCGAAAAAGGCGATTTACAAAAACAGCTTGACGAATCCAGGTTTGAAGACTGAGTTTTTCGGCTTTCGAAACTATTAGGTAAAAAGGGCTCGCTTGGACTATAATTAATCCTCTGAATCATATACGGGTCCTGAAAACAATCATGTTCAATTCTTTAACAGCTTCCGTCACAGAACCGGATGTTCGTAAGAAAATCCAGAAGATTGCCCAGCTGGTGGAAATTAGCGCCATTTTAAATTCCACATTAAAGCCGGAGTTATTGCTCCAGAATATTCTGGAAGCAGCTGCTGATTTGCTGGATTGCTGTGTGATTTCAATCCTTCTCTATGATGAAAGGGAAAAAGAACTGAGATTTGCAGCGACGTCCAGCGTGAATATTGATCAACTGGAACAGATCCCGGTCCCGCTAGATAACAGCCTGGCCGGAACAATTTATACTGAGAACCGCCACCTGGTGATTAACAATACCAAAGACGATCCCCGCCATTATGATGAAGTTGGAGAAGAAGTTGGATTGCAGGTAGATTCCCTGTTGGGCGTTCCGATGCGTATCAAGGATAGGGTTACTGGTGTAATCGAAGCGCTCAATAAAGAAGGGGGGGACTTTACGGATTTTGATGTTTCACTCCTGCTGGTTGTGGCATCGCAGGCTGCAATCTCTATCCACAATGCCCAATTGATCCAGGCGCTGCAAAAAGCCAATATTGAGTTGAGCCAGGCGGATAAATTAAAACGGGATTTGATGGCCGTTGCTTCCCATGAGCTCCGCACACCGTTAGGGAATATCCTGGGTTATGCCACATTATTATATGAAGACGCCATTGATGAGAACAAACCTCTTGCCAGTTCGATTTTGAAGGCATCTTCAAAACTGCGGGCGGTGTTGGATGATATCGCCAATATGAACTTGCTTTACACTGGTGAAGCAGATCTGGATTTTACTGACTGTACTTTGCAGCAGGTTATTGAATATGCCAAGGAAGAAGTTCGTGCGACTGTCAATAACGAGGACCACACCGTTGTATATCAAATTTCAGAAGAGCCTATTCCACTCCTGGTTGATCTGCCCAAAATGAGTGTGGTTTTTGTTAATTTGCTTCTTAATGCCATACGCTTCACGCCCGTAGAAGGAAAAATTGTTCTCAGCGTGTCAGATCGCAAGGACGAAGTGATGATCTCTATCGCGGATACCGGCAGGGGAATAGCAGAAGAAAGCCTGGAAAAGATCTTCGAGGTCTTTTATCAGGAAGACGACCATATGACCCGGAAATATGGGGGTTTGGGATTGGGGCTTTCTATTGCCCGTGAATTAGTAAACCTGCACGGGGGAAGGATCTGGGCTGAAAGTGATGGTATTGGAAAAGGGGCCACGTTCCAGGTAGTACTGCCGAAACCAACCGTTTAAATTCTGATAGGTGTTATCCGCCTGAGGCGGATTCCCCCAAAACCACCGTTTCACATAATTCCAAAAAGCTGTCAAAAGCCGCCAGACGAACCAGGTAATCTTTCCCGGCAAATCCCAACGTTGTCAGGGCTTTAATCCAGGGAAGATGCAAATCAGTTCGCCCGGGCAGGAGTGAGATGATCTCGGTCCAGGTAACAAGCAGGGGCCACAAGGCATCCACAGGTTTGGTACTTTTAACGATGTCGTCCAGGGCTTTTTTATAATAGACCTCACGCTCCACAAGCAATGGGGGAGAAGAGGATTCCGCTTTTAAGATTCCCATGGCACTTTCCCAGTTATCGATCCAACCCACCAGGGTTTCTCCCGGCAAAGTTGCTCCCCCCAGTAAGTGCTGAAAAGCAATGTTCAGAGCGGGGGCATCCACAGCAGCGGCTCGTTCAGCGAAGGAAAATCCCAGGCGGCGAGTTGGCAGCGGCGGGCCGGACAAAATAGCCACAGCGTTTATTGCGTTTTCCAGGGCAGATAGAAAAGCAGGAATTTCAGATGTTATCTCCAGAGGTGTTGAGATTTGGCGATCCATCCAGAACTGGCGCGCAGCTTCAAGAAGCGGCTTGCTCCTGGCCTGGAGATTTTCTGGGAAATCATAATTGCTTCGAACGCTAGCTTGCGTATAGTCTAATAAGTGCCGGGGGTCATGCAGCGGGACAGCGTCCCGCAAGGTCGGGCCCAGCCAGGGGTCAAGGCGCAGTTCCCGCGGGGTCCGATAGAGGAGCTCGTCGTGGTGCTCAATATCAAAATTGATTTCTGGAGTAAGTCTGATGATTTGATGTTCTTTCAATGGTGGGGCACTGTGGATGAAAACAAGATCGATATCCCCTGCTCCTCCGATTAATGGAGAACCATAAAGCAGGGATCCGCGTAAATATACCGCCAGGATAGAGCGGTTCCGCTTGGTTTCTTTTTCTACCAGAACCCGGGCATGTTTACGAAGTATTTCAGGTGTGAAGCGCATTTATAAGCTATCCTTCCCGGGACTCAGGATTTATGAAAAAACTGAGTCTGGTATGGACCTACTTTGAGGGTTTGGCGGATCCGGTTTTCAACCCAGTCCAGATCACCCTCGTTGGCGACGTAATTAAGCTGGTTGGTATTGATCCTTAATACCGGCACGCAGCTGTGGTCCCCGCTGTAAAAAGCATCGTAGGCATCATTTAAGCTTTCAATATACCCCTGATCCATATTCCTTTCGTACACCCTGTCCCTGTGGGCGATTCGCTGCATTAAAATGCTGGTTTCTGCCTGCAGATATACGATCAGATCGGGCAATGGGAGTTTTTCTGCGAGGGCGTTATGCACACTGAAATAGGTATCTAGTTCATCTCCGCCCAGATTTAAGCGGGCGAAAAGGGCATCTTTTTCAAAGGTATAGTCCGCAATCAGATTACTGCCTGAATCCAAAACCGGGGGAACTTCCTGCTGCTGATGGTATCGGCTAAGCAAAAAGAAAATTTGGGTCTGAAAGGCGTAGGCATCGCGATCCGCATAAAAGTCAGCCAGGAAAGGATTCTCTTCGAATACTTCAAGCATTAGATCAGCCTGGAAGCGGGATGATAATAATCGGGAAAGAGTGGTTTTTCCAACGCCAATCGCGCCTTCAATTGCTATATACATGGGGCCGGTGTTATCCTTTGAAAGAAATTATATTTACAGGGAAGTTGTTTATTGAAAAACACGATATTTGCAGAAAAATCATGAAAACGCAACCAATTATTGACAAAGGCTAGAGATTAACGCTACACTGCATACTAAGACCTATCAATTATATCGTATAAGGAGGGAAATATGGTGGGCCTGAATCGTGTTCAGTTAATTGGTCATCTGGGAAGGGATCCCGAACTGAAAGACACTCCAAATGGAAAAAAAGTCTGTTCTTTCAGTGTGGCGGTCAACCGCCGCAAGAGGGATAAGGAGGGTGAAACCCAGCAGGTAGCTGATTGGTTTAATATCGAAGCCTGGGAAAGGTTGGCAGAGATATGTAATGAATATCTCCACAAAGGAAGCCTTGTTTTTCTGGAGGGCCGGCTGCAAATTGACACATATGAGGAGGACGGTAATACCCGGTATTTCACCAAGGTAGTCACCTCCCAGATGCAAATGCTGGAACCTAAAAACGCTGGGACAAATTAAAACCCCAGATCAAGATCCATATATATGAAAAATACACCCGGGCAGCCTTTGCCCCGGGTGTATTGCTTAAAAGGCCACTAAAAAGTGGATTTTCAAGACGAGCGGTTATAATTTCATTATCTATCAGGTCTATACTAAATCAATTTTGAATTTGAAAAAGGAAACTGGCCTATGATCTCCCAGCAGAAGAAAAAAACAACTCTCGCCCTGACTGGAATCATCCTTTTGGTAGGGTTGATCAGTTTATCATGCAATCTCCCCGCAGGTTTACAGGACAGGTTTTTCAGCTCCAGAGGAACAATTATTCCCACACCGGCACCGACCAACACACCGCAGCCTTTGCCGCCGACGATCGTAGAATCAGATCCTCCTGCAGGATCAACTATTCCTCTAGCTGGAGATATCATTCTTTATTTTAATCAACCCATGGATCAAGAATCCGTTGTTAATTCCTTGTCTTTTGATCCTGGAGTAGAAACAACTTATTCCTGGCTTGATCCAGCGGTCCTTAAAATCCAGTTAGACCAGGTTTTGGAACCCAATATCACACTGGTACTTAATCTTGATACTACCGCCAAGGCAACCAATGAACTAACTTTTCCAGTAATTACCAACCTGAATTTTTACACACCTGACTGGCTCAAACCAGTTACACTTCTGCCGTCTCCAGGGGGAATAGAGATCGATCCCGAATCTGCCATCGTAGTTGCTTTTAACCAGCCGGTCGTTGCACTAGGAGATTCCCAAAAGGATGCCACACCCGCCCTGGCATTTAACCCGGCTGTAGCCGGGAAAGGGGAATGGATCAACACCAGCACTTATCAGTTTTCACCCGATCCTGGACTTGCCGGAGGTTTGACCTATCAAGTGTCGCTTTCAAAAGATTTATCCAGCCTGGCAGGCGCCGCACTGGATCCGGAAAGCACTCAAACATGGTCGTTTTCCACTTCCTATCCACAAGTATTGTCCAGGGAACCCTATCCGGGAGATATTGGGGTTTCCCTGGATGCGGAAATCCGGATGGAATTTAACCAGGCGATGGACCCGGATAGTGTTGCTGATAATTTCTCCCTGATAGACGGTGATGGCCGACAGATAAAGGGGGAGATGGAATGGGATGAGGAGATCCGCGAATTTACATTTATCCCTGACCAGCTGTTATCGCGGTCAACTTCATATGCCGGTATTCTCCCGGGAGAAGTGATATCTGCCGGGGGCACTCCCCTGCAATTAGATACGACTTTTGATTTTCAAACCACCGGTGAATTCCAGTATCTTGGAACCCCCGGGGGCCAGAATTACACAACCTCGATCTATGAAGGGGCGACGTTATATTTCAACAATACGGTGGATATGGACACCGTGGCTCAAAACATCAAAATCATTCCTGAAATCACTAATGTATGGCCATCAAATGGGGGATCAGGAAATGTACTGACCCTTTATGGTGATTTCGAGCCACTCACTAACTACACGCTAATAATCCGGGAATCCCTGGCGGATATATGGGGAAGCAAATTGGGCAATCAGCGATCCATCAGCTTTACAACCGAGCCGCTGTCGCCCAATCTGACCATCACCCAGGGCAATAACATCCTTTTCTTAACTGGGACAGAAAATGCGATCCCGGCGCGGGGCACAAATCTATACCAGGTGTCCCTGAACGTGGGCACCATACCAACAGATGTGCTCCCCGAGCTTTTTAGTGCCGGCCTTTACCAGACCCTGGAGGATTATTACCCGTCTGACACTGTGCGATGGATCCACCAGGTTAGCGTGGCCGGGGATGATATATATACGGTCAATTTACCGTTAAACCAGTCAGGTCTTGCTCTGGCACCGGGTTTATACCGCTACCAGATCTATTCTCAAGAGCTGCCTTACAACCCGTCGCCTTACTTACTTGCGGTCAGCAACATTCATTTAACTATGAAAACCAGCCCGGAAAATCTCTTGATCTGGGCGGTAGATCTGCGATCTGGTGAGGTGGTCCCGAATGCCGAGGTTAAGGTCTACAATAGCGGGGGAGAGGTCCTTTTCTCGGGAAAAACTGATCAGGAAGGTGTCTTCCAGGCAGATTTCTCGAAAGCCTTTGATCTTTATAATAATGTGTTTTATGCCATCACTGGCGAATCGGGCCAGGAGGATTTTGGTATCACGGCCAGTGATTGGGGCTTTGGATCAGAACCTTATGAATTTGGATTGAGATCTGATTATGGATCGCCAAAACCGCAAACCTATATCTATACAGATCGACCGATCTACCGGCCTGGTCAGACGGTATACTACCGACTGATCCTCCGCGATCGTGAAGACGGAGGGTATGTCCTGCCGCAAGAAGAAACCATCCCCCTGACGATTTATCTTCACGGCAAAGATGAAAGAACCATCAATTTGCCATTATCTGAATATGGCACTGCCCAGGGAGAGATCAGGCTTTCAACTCAGGCAGAACCGGGTTATTACAGGTTAGAGACAGAGACCGGAATGGTGTATTTCCAGGTAGCTAACTACCGAAAACCGGAAATCGAACTGGACCTGAGTATGGACCAGGAAGAAACCCTGGTCGGAGAAGAATTCCGGGCAGAACTGGATGCGCGATATTATTTTGACGCCCCGGCCAGCGATGTCCAACTGGACTGGACTTTACGAGCAGAACCGACCAGTTTTAGAATTCCCGGCTACCAGGTTGGTGTGCTGAGCAGTAACTGGTTCGTTTATCCGGGTATGGATTACTCAACAATTTGGGGAACGCGGATAGATTCAGGAGAAGATCAGACCGATGCTAGCGGCGAATGGTCTATTCAGCAAAGGCTGACAAATATCGATATCTATGATCGAGAAGTCACCTTACCGGCAAACTATTCCCTTGAGGTTACAGCACAGGACGAAACTGGATTCCAGGTTACAAACAGATCGGATCTCCTGGTTCACCCCAGTGATTTTTATATTGGAGTTAAACCCTCTGACTGGATGACTGTTGCAGACCAGTCCGTGGATTTTGAGATTCTGGTAGTGGATTGGGAGAAAGAACCAGCCGGGACCAAGACCCTGAATGCCGAGTTTTACAAAGTTATCTGGCAGTATGAAATTGGTGAGATTGGGGAAATGGATTACGTTCGTGAAAAAGAACTGGTAACAGAACGAAGTATCAGAACAAATCAGAACGGGGAAGCTGAATTGACTTTTACACCACTGGAGCCAGGCACTTACCAGTTGGACATTTTTGGCGATGGGGCCCGGACAGAGGTGACTCTCTGGGTTGGCGGTCCAGGCACCACGGTTTGGCCTACCCAGACCAATCAAAAGATAACACTGATCGCTGACCAGGATATTTACCAGCCAGGTGATGAAGCGACCATCTTCATCCCCAACCCCTTCCCGGATGGATCCCAGGCGCTGGTGACGGTTGAACGCCACAAAATCATCTCCCATCAAACTTTTTCGATTACTTCTTCCGGACAGGAAGTTACCATCCCGCTAGGTGACGAAGATGCGCCAAATGTCTATCTCGCGGTTACTTTGATCGGTCAAAATAACGAAGGACAAAGCAGTTTCAGGCAGGGGTATATCAACCTGTTGGTGGAACCTGTCAACCAGCTTCTCCAGGTAGAAGTTGTTGGCGAACCTGAGCGGCTTGGTCCAGGAGAGGAAGTTCAGTTCACCATTCGAGTAACGGATCAGGAGGGGGACCCGCTGGAAGGTGAATTCTCCCTAGCAGTTGTTGATAAGGCCGTTCTGGCACTCACAGAACCTAATTCTCCCCAGATCGATGAGGCTTTTTATGGGATCCAGCCTATTTCGGTACGGATGGGTCTCCCGTTGGGGATGCATGCCGGCAGATTGGTTTGGGTGCCTGGTGGTATGGGGGGAGGTGGAGGCGCTGCTGATTATTCTGTCCGGGATCAGTTTGAAGATACAGGATACTGGCAGGCGGATATAGTAACCGATGAAAAAGGCGAGGCTCAAGTGGTATTTACGATGCCGGATAATCTTACAACCTGGCAGGCTGATACCCGGGGTATTACCAAAGAATCTCAGGTGGGGCAGGCAACAGCAGAAGTGGTAACCACAAAGGATCTCTTGGTTCGACCCGTGACCCCGCGCTTCCTGGTGGCAGGAGATCACCTGGCTCTGGCGGCGGTGATACACAATAATACAGCTATAAAACAAACAGCTGATGTGTCCCTGCAGGGAACGGGTATTCAGCTGGATATCCCGGATTTCTCTACCCAGACAGTAGAAATTCCCGCTGAGGGAAGGGTCCGGGTTGAATGGTGGGCCACCGTGGAAGATGTTGATGAAGCTGACCTGGTATTTGTTGCTGATGCAGGACTCTACCAGGATGCGGTGAAACCCTATAACGGCCCGGTGCCGGTATTGCGGTATATCACTCCATACAGTTATGCCACGTCTGGCGTATTGGATCAGGCTGGGCAAAAGCTGGAGATCGTCTCCCTGCCTAAAAGCTACGACCCTACCGCCGGATCTCTTGATATTGAGTTGTCACCATCTCTGGCGGCAGCAGTCCTTAAATCACTGGATGCTCTGGAAGAGGACCAGCACTATTCCGTAGTAGCACAAATGTTCCACTTCTTGCCCAATGCCATTACTTACCAGGCTTTGCAGGAATTGGGTTTTGAATACCCGCAGCTGGATAGCCGTTTGGAAACCTTGATCCCCGAGACCCTTGATGTTCTGGATGCAGCCCAAAACGAAGATGGAGGTTGGGGTTGGTGGCAGGGTGGAGCAAGTGACCCCGAGATCAGTTCCTATATTCTTTTTGGTTTGATCAAGGCTCAGGAAGCGGGTGTGTTTGTAGAAGATCTGATGATCCAACAAGCCCGCGGATATCTGCTGGCAACTTTACCAGCCCTGGATATGTTATCTGAACCGTGGCAGTACAATCTGCTGGCACTGAGATATTTCGCTTTGACTGAAAGCGGGACTGATGTAAGTTCAGGTATAAAAACGCTGGCCACATTAAGCAGTCAACTTGATCCTGCCAGTCAAGCTCTACTGGCAATGGCCCTGGAGAAAGATCAACCGGGGAACGATACAACCCGCTCCCTGTTATCTAATTTGGCCGGAACCGGTATTCGGACATCGACAGGGATACACTGGGAGAATGATGAGATCAGCCGATCCTGGATGAACAATACAACCACGATTACAGCAATAGTTACCTATGCCCTGGCTCGGGTGGACGAGGCGCCAGCCCTGGTTCCAGAAGCAGTCCGCTACCTGGTATCAGCTCAGACCCCGGCGGGTGATTGGTGGTCTGCTTATGAAACGGGCTGGTCTATCCTGGCTTTGAACGAGGTCCTGAAAAACACCGCTGAATTCACAAGTGGATATGCTTTTTCAAGTTCTGTGAATGGTACAGAGTTGATCAGTGGGGAAGCAGAAGGATCAAGTCAGCTGGAAGCTGGTTATGCTTCTTTGCCGGTGGAAGATCTGTATCCTGAAGAACCCAATGCCCTGGTGATCAATCGCTCTGAAGGCAATGGCAATCTGTATTATAAAGCTCATTTGCAGGTATATCGCTCTGCAGAGGATGTGCAGCCATACGGCCGTGGACTGAGTTTATCCAGGGTTTATGCCGACTTGACTGGTCCGGAAAACGTGAGATTTACCCAAGAGGGAAAGACCGGCCAGCTTATCCAGGTTCAGCTAACGCTGGTTTTAGAACACGATTCCTATTACCTTATGGTGGAAGACCATATCCCAGCCGGAGCCGAGATCCTGGATACCAGACTTAAAACCTCCCGCCAGGACCTGGAGCAGTATCAAGCAGCTGCGCCTTTCAAAGATGGCTGGGGCTGGTGGTATTTCAATATACCCCGTGTATTTGATGATCGGATCACCTGGGCGGCAAATTTCCTGCCCGCTGGTACATATCAACTTACCTATTTGATCTCCCTGGCCCATCCGGGTGAATACCAGGTGCTGCCAGCTCGAGCCTGTCAGGTTTACTTCCCTGAAATCCAGGCCATCAGTGCGGGAGAAAAATTCGTAATAGAATCAGGTGAATAAATGGTGTAACTTTATTTGATCCTGTTACGTTTATATATCAGTAGAACTGGGACCTTAAAAACCAAGCTGGAACCAGTTGGTATTGAAGATTACCTGGCAGGTGAGGGCGATAAAGATGATCAGCAAAATGAACCCGCATCCGCAGCCGGTGCAGGATGCTCCCCGTCCAAAACCAAATGTTTTTTGAAGCCAATCGAATAAAACATCCAGCATTAAGAGTTTAAATAAACCTGTCAGGCACCCTTGTCGGTTGTTCACACAATACTCCTTTATTAGTATTCAACGATATATACGATCTGTCAGGAGATTTGTTGCAGATTTTTATTGACAAAGAGAAAGAGGCTGTTTACACTCAGAAATATCTAAAAAGATTTGTAAGAATCTTTCTTGCGAAACGCAACAATTTGATCGTTTTCCTTTAATTGTTTCCAAATTGATTTTCAAATTAATATTTCATAACTGATGTATTTGGCTGTTTCGTGTATGCGGATATATTGGAGCAGATAAGATGAATATAACAAAAAAACGCTGGCTAATCGTGCTGGGGGCTGTGTTATTCATTGGCCTGGTACTTTTGGCGCTATTCTTGGGCTGGTTTTATAAAAGGGGGCAGATATATAACTCCAGGCCGCTGGTATTGCTGCATTCCCCTACAAATAATGAAAGGGTTCAGGTTGGTGACAGATTGGTTGTTCACGCCACAGCCCGGGAAGACCATGGTGTAGAACGGATTGAGTTCTGGGCGAATGGGTATTTGGTTGAAGAAGTAGATGCAGAGAATCCTGAATCCACTAGCCTGGTATTATCCACAACCTGGGTGCCCGATTATATCGGTCACCACCTTTTAATCGTTCAAGCGATATCCAGAGATGGCATTCAAGGGCAATCATCCATCAGTATAGTCGCTTATGAATCAGAGGAAGGAACTTCGCCTGATCAAGGTGAGGAAGGAGGAGAGATTCCAGGAGAAGGAGTTTCAGCCGAGGAAGCAGAATCTGGCCCGGAAGGTGGACGTGATCCTGGGCCGGGAGAGGATCGGGCTGGAGATGGCGGTCCAGCCCCTTTACCCGATAGCGGGCCGCCTTTATTGGGGCTGCTGGACATCTTTGAATATCTGCAGATCTTCAGTCCTCCGGCAGAACGAATTACATTGAAGTTAGAGGTGCCCCGCTTGCGTACCGCGCTGCCCTATGAAGGTTTGCATTGTTACCTCAGCCTGGCTGGAAGTTTACCTCAGTGGTATCCCGACGGGGACCATAATCAGGCCACAGACGAATCATTTCCCCCGCTGAGTCTGGGTTGGTGGGATACGGAACAATACCTGGTTGGAAATGCTGCCCCGGTGATCACCTGGCCGGAAGATGAGGACATCCCGGTTTCTATTTCCTGTGTTGGTATTTCTGCGGGTGGCTCAGAAGCGATTGATCTGGGCACTATCGATCTGCATATTGCTCCGGGAGATTGGGATGGAACCATTAAAAATGTCGAATTGGACGGAGATGGGGGACAGCTATACCTCGGATATCGGGTTACCCGCCTTGCCAGCACTCCCCATGGAGTCCCTATATTTCTGGATCCGGACATGACTGTACCCACAAATGTCCGCCTGGACGATCGCCGAAATTCCCTGAAATGGGATTACGAACCCGGAGACGATGAAGAAGCCATCGATGGTTTCCGCATCTACCTAAATGGAACCCTACAGTGGGTTGAAGATGCTGATGACCGGGAAAGCGGATTACCTTATGAGTGGTTCAACCCCCCCTGCGGCTCTCATTACACTTTTGCCGTAACCGCATTCCGGGTAGGATTCCCGGATGGTCCGGAATCTCTGCCGGGGATTGCTATCATTGATCAAACTCTGGAGGATTGTAACAAGGAGATCCAGATATCCTTTATTTCATTGGAAACCTTTGACCTGGGTGGAGATGGAAGGTACGAAGACCGTCACGGAGATATAGGGCCCGTTTACGGGCAATTTTTCGCGAACGAAAAACAAATTACCTTTGATGCCGGACACGAAGGTTCTGGAGTGGATATGCCCAACGGGTTCACCCACAATACAGTGTATGACTTAAGTGAAATGTCCGGGGATCGGAGCTGGCATTTCAGCGGCATGAACGGTACGATTGTGGATGTACCGCCGGGAGGAGTATTTGAATTCGGATTCCATATTATGGACAGAGATACCGGGCGCTGCAACGATTCCGGTGATCCTGGATGTGATGACCTGATCTGTGAAGCTTTATCCACACGGTACGAGGACAACAGCTATGGAGAATTAGATCGAGTTCATGAAGGCAGATTAACTTCGGATAACGACCGCTGCCGCCTGACCTATAGCTGGGGACCGGCTTTTGGAAGTCCTGTAGGAACGGGAATTGAAGGTGATCTTCCTCTGCCCTGGCTTTCCATGACAGATTTTTATGTATCAGAAGAGACAGGAGAGGTTGAAATCAAACTGCGCAATACCGGTACTGCAACCTGGCCCTGGAAAGACCTGGTAGTTGAACTTCAGACTCGCTCCGGGGATTCGATCGGGTTTTATACCTGGCCAGAATTTGTTCTCGAGACAGGAGAGGAAACCACCCTGACGCATCCAGATATGTTCCTCGAAGCTCCATTCGACGCATGTGTCGTAATCGATCCCTATGACGATGTTCCTGAAGGACCGGAACGAAGCGGGGCTATGTTCCACGGTCCGATTTGCGCCCAGCTTCCCGACCTGATTATTTACGATGCTATCTATGAAACAACTCACCCCGAGATCGGCCAGAGATTGCGTGCTTTTGTCCAGAATACAGGTGATGGATCTATTGTGAATCGGAGCATAAGCTTTGATATTTTGCTGCCAGATGGATCGAGGTTATTCGAGAGTGATGTCTATCCCTCTGTCAATCTTGAGCCTGGAGAACGCCGGATTTTTGAGTTCCCGGGATTGGATGATTCAATTCGGAGCAGGATGATGGATGGGTACTCCATAACTGTGAATCCGGAAGAACGAATACTTGAGGAGGACAGCAGCAACAACACCTATATTGTTGGAGAGGGGACCCGGTTGTGGCTCTACTGGCTTTATATCGATGTACCTTATGATGTTCGCAATTCGGTAGAATTTGAATTTGATGCTTACCTTGTTTCCGGAAGGGACCGCCAGCAAGTTGTGGACTGGGCAATCCGTCAGGATATCGACTGGGGTTCGTGTTTCCGGCCATACCATTGTATAAAAGACTACAATGAGCATGAAGGACGCGATGATTATGATACCTACTGGTTTGATGTGTACGGAGATCAAGCTCTGGATATCACGATCACGGCCGTGCACCCTGGAACACTGCGGGAATCATTTACCCTAAATGATGTTTTTACTCCCCCTACATGGGGAGGTAGTGCCCCCTTCAATTATGCCTGCAGCGGTTATTCTTCAATAGAGGGTGGAGCTCACCACTGGGTCTTTGCCTACCTTGATGGGGAAGCATGGTCAACACGGTTTAATATCTGCCGTGAAAATGCCACGAGGGACTAAAAATGCTCCTCATAAATTAAGACAATGATTTAAGAATATACAGGATTAATCATTGGAGGTGTTCGATGTTATCTGCCAAAATGCTCCGTTTTATGTCTGTTTGTATACTGTTTACACTGTTGGCAAGCGGCTGCGGTAGTTCGCCCAGCGGCACATATATCTGGATTGATGTTCCTGAAGACGGCCTATCCTATCCGGATGTGCAGCCAGTGAAAGTGGAAGGCCACGCTACGGGAAGAGAAGGCATTGCCCGGGTCGAAATATTTGTGGATGGAGATCTATGGAAGACCATCGATGACCCTCCCTTGGTAGATACCCTGGCTAACTTCCAGACTGAATGGCTTCCTCCTGGACCTGGCTCATACACCATCCATGCGATTGCATATGGACCAGATGGCTCACCAAGCGAGTATGACGAGACCCGGATCACCCTGGGTATGGAAACCCCGACACCAATCATCTCTGTCACCCCGGTGATCTCGATCACTCCAACACTCACAGATACCCCTACTCCTCTCCCAGAACCAGAAGCAAGCGTGATTTTCTGGGCTGATCCAGAGACGATCGATGCGGGCGCCTGTACGGATATCCACTGGCAGGCCCAGGGTGTGAAAAGCGTGGTGTTTGGCGGTGTTGAGCAGGCAATGGAAGGTGTTTTCCAGGCCTGCCTGTGTAAAAACGAGACCTATACCCTAACGGTGACCAACCTGGATGATACTGTAGAGAAATTGAAAGTGAATATCAATGTAGTTGGCACCTGTGCGGACAATACACCTCCACCGGCCCCTGTGCAGCAGGTTCCCGACAATGGGCTATCCATAGGATGTAAATCCTATCAGAATCTGGTTTGGCTGCCGGTAAGTGATGAAAGCGGGATCAGCCAGTATCAAGTTAAAGCCCAACGGCATTCGGGCGATAACAACTGGACCAATGTGGCGGGAAGCACCTTTACCGGTATTTCAGGTAAATCATACAATATGTACGTGGAATGCGGATGGTACTACCGCTGGCAGGTACGGGCAGTGGATGGGGAAGGAAATGTTGGCCCCTGGTCCAATTGGTGGCAATTTGTAATCAACCTGAATTGATCTTGGGATCAATCATAATGAAATGTTGAAAATTGCATAACCTCTGGGAGGTTGTCATGGAAAAGAATAAAAAAAGCTTGCTGATCATCTTTGGGATTGTGCTTCTGACTGGTTTGATCCTGATGGGAGTTTTCCTGGGCAAGTTTTACCAACGTGGAAAGAACTTGAATTCACGGCCGCTGGTACTAATCCTTGATCCTGATTATGGAGATCAGGTCCAGGTGGGTGACGGAGTGATCGTTCATGCAACTGCCAGGGAAGATTATGGTTTAAGCCGGATTGAACTATGGGTTAACGATGATTTGATTGACTCAACCGATGCAGAAGAATCTGCCCCTACCAACCTGACCCTGGTATCAACCTGGATACCCACCTTCGAGGGAGATCAGCGGATTATTGTCCGGGCAACCTCTGCGGATGGGATATCCGGACAATCCATGATCCAGGTATCTGTGGTAAAAGCCGATCAGCTGATACACCTTGTCGAAGAAGGCGAATCGCTTGAATCCATTGCCGAAGACTTCGGCATTTCGGCGGATGAAATCTCTGACATGAACCCCGGATTGGGCGGTGGGGAGCCCGAACCCGGGCAGGAGATTGTAGTTCCCGATCCTGAACCGGAACCAGGAGATGGTCATGGTTCAGCCACAGAAGATGGAGATCCTCCGGAAGCAGAAGCTGAAGAACCTCTGACAAACTGGACATTCCCGTTGTTCTTTGTATCTTCAGGCAATTCTGAGAATGTCACCCTGCGGTTGGAGGTGCCAGAGCTGAGGACCTCAGAGGGTTTTAACACGCTGCATTGTTATGTCAGCCTGGCTGACAGCCTGCCGCAGTGGTATCCCGATTTGGACAATGACCAGGCTACAGATGATTCTTTCCCGTCCGGAGATGATGGCTTGTGGATCACAGATGGCTTTTTAGCGGGTGATTCTGCCCCGTTGATCAGCTGGCCGGGGAATCAACCGCTACCCCTGGTGATTGACTGTGTGGGCATTCTTGGAGGAAGCGAGGCAATTGAATTGGGCCAGATCAACTTGATGATCCCCCCGGAGGATTGGGACGGGATCAGTAAAGAGCATGAAAGTGATGGAGAAGGGGGACATCTGTACCTGAGAACCCAGGTCACGCAGTTGAGCGGAGATCCGCGGAATACACCAAAATCCCCGGACCCGCTAATGACCAAGCCTACAAATGTCCGATTGAATCCGGAAAACCACACCCTGGAATGGGATTTTGAGGCCGCCGAGGACGAGGTTATCAGTGGATTCAGGATCTATCTTAACGGCAACCTGCAGTGGGTTGTTCCTGCCGATGCCAGATCGACCCGGTTACCTCCGGAATGGTTCAATCCACCCTGCGCCTGGACCTATACATTTGGGGTCACTGCCTATCTGATTGATTTTCCAGATGGCCCGGAATCTGACCCGCCCAGCGAGGTTGAGTTAACCCAGCCGCGGGAAGGATGTATGCGCATCATGCGGGTGACTTTCCTGGAATTGGAGACCTTTGAGCTCGGGGATGATGGGCATTATGAACGCCGGCATGGAGACGTTGGTCCTGCCTACGGGACCTTTTATGCCAACGATTCCCAGGTGTCATTTGATCAAGGACCGGAAGGACGCGGTCTGGATAGGCCAGATGGGTTAAAGGATAATTGGACCTATGATCTGGCATATCTTTCTGGAGATTTGGGCTGGCATTTTGATGGACCCAACAGCATTATCACTGAGGTGCCTTTTGATGGTGAGCTGTGGATGGGTTACATTATCATGGACCGGGACAACAATCCGGATGACGAGGTCTGCTCTGGTGTCTATTTGCCTATCAGGTTGGACGGATATCACCGCGATTCTATCCCCTCTGAAAACGGACGCTGCCTGGTGACCTTTGAATTTGAACCTACAGAAGACAGTCCGGTTGGTGAGCGGTCTACAGGAAGGGAAGCCCTGCCCTGGATCGACCTGGTTTCTTATGGTGTGGACGAAAGCACTGGCACCGCCCACATCACCGTGCAAAATACAGGAACAGCTGCCTGGGCGGATCGAAACCTGACGATTGAAATGCAGACCAGGGACGGCAGATCCCTGGGCAGCGCTGTTTTTGAAAATGTTTACCTTGCTACCGGTGAAACCATGGACCTGAACCATCCGCTTTTTGAACTGGAACCTCCTTATGATGCCTGTGTGGTCATTGACCCCCTGGACGAGGTCCTAGAATATTTCGAAGCCTCCGGGTCGCTGGTCCACAACCCTATCTGCCAGGAACTGCCAGACCTTACAGTTGAGGATGTCTATTTTGGAACTGACAGCGGAAATAGTTTTTATATCGATGTTAAGAATATTGGTCAAGGACCGCTGGCTTCTAGGACCCTGGTGATTGAAATCAGGGATGCGGAGAACCAGCTCTTGGTCGATCCATTTACAACAGCAGGTGTTGCGATAAGAGATGGAGGATCGCTGCGCTTTGAAGTACCAGCAGAATCCGTAAACCGGAACCAGCTGCGAGGAGGATATTCAGTAACCCTCAATCCTGGAATAATATTCATGGAAAGTAATTTTGAAAATAATACACTCCGGGTAAGTGAGGGAACTGAAATTGTAATGAGTTGGTATAGCGCTATAGCGCCTTACCACCTTCGCGATGAAGTTGAATTCCATATTGATGCCTATATCCTTCAAGGAAGGACGAGGGTTGAACAAGTTGTAAATTTGGATTTGAACCAGGTAATCAACTGGAACAGTTGGTTTATACCTGAGGGGTGGACCAGTTATCAATTCAATGATGATTCCCGGATCAGTGAACCCTTTATGATTGTTGGGGGTGAAGAACTGGAAGTAGTAATCACTATCGATCACCCTGGTACGCTGTGGGAAAGTCTAGCTGCAACCCAGATTTTAAGCGGTCCATCCTGGGGAGCTGGGGGGCAAAATCCGTTGACAGACAGATGCACTTTCTGGATAATGAGGGACGATCAGGGAGAACATAACTTATCCTGGTTCAACGATGGATTGGAATGGAATTTGCGATACGATTTATGCCGCCGGGATTTTGAATAATCAGCTATTCGGAGTATAAAAACAGGATCAGATAAAATGGCGAAACCTTCCGATGTTAATCATCACTGGCTGATAACCTTCTATCTGGTCCTGGCGTTCTTTTCCGTTCCGCACCTGATCGATGATTTCCTCTTTGATATCCCGGCGGATTTTGGGATCTCGGTGCATCTCTCCCAATTTTTGGCCGGAGTGTTTATCCTGATCTACCTGGGAATTTTGATCCTCCTGGCCCAGGGCAGAAGGGGGGGAGTTATCGGAGCCATCAGTATGGGGATCTTCCTGGCCCTGGCCGGTATCCTGAAACATATCCCCCTGATCATCAAACCGGGTCCCTACTGGAGCGGCTGGTTTTCGGAAGGATTGATCTTTGGCATGATCCTGTCCGGGATCGGATTAGCAGTCGCTGGCTTGATAACACTGAAAAATGGCAAATGAGAATTTGAATATACTTTCCAGGAGCTAAGGTATTGTTATGAAAAATCGCATTTTCCTTCTAACACTGATTGTTGTTGTCTGCCTGGCCGGAGCAGGCTTCAAACCTTCTCTTGCCCAGGCATCCCCGCTGCCGCAAGGGGGCGATCCAAATCCTCCTGACAGGTTGGTGAAATTGGTTTTCATCCATCACTCTACCGGCGAGAACTGGTTAACTGATGGGTATGGGAATCTGGGTCAGACTCTGGCGGAGAATAACTATTATGTCAGCGACACCAACTACGGCTGGGGCCCCGATGGCATTGGGGACCGGACCGATATCCCGGATTGGGAAGAATGGTTCAGCAGCGATAACACATCGACATACATGGAAGCGCTCTTTGATGAAGGCGACCAGCATGCAGACTATACCCGCCCGGGTGCAGATCCCGGAGGAGAGAACGAGATCGTCATGTTCAAATCCTGTTTCCCCAACTCGGATCTGGAAGGAAATCCCGACGACCCCCCATCGGCTGATGGCTGGTTGTCTGTTGGTCATGCCAAATATGTCTACAATGAGATCTTGAAATACTTCGGGCAGCACCCTGAAAAATTATTTGTGATCATTACCGCCCCGCCCCTCAGCGACCGGGGCAACGCGGCCAACGCCCGGGCTTTTAATCTCTGGCTGGTGAACGATTGGCTGGCGGAAAATGACTATCCTTATCTAAATGTCGCCGTTTTTGATTTCTATAATGTGCTGACCGGCAAAGACGGCCACCATACTTTTGAAAACGGGAAAGAAGTCCACCAGATTGCCAGTAAAGATACCCTGTATTACCCCTCAGGAGATGACCATCCCTCTAAAAAGGGCAGTCAAAAAGCAACCGATGATTTTATTCCGCTGCTGAATTATTTCTACAACCGCTGGCAGGCTGAAAACCCAACCTCGCTGCCGCCAATTGGCGAGGATTACTCAGGGGACACATCACAAACAGATGAATACACACCGCCCCCGGCCCATCCAAAGCTGTCCGGAGTGATCGATAATTTTGAGGGCACGCCGCCGGACGGAACCAATGGCTGGGAAGCCTATTGGGACGAGAGCACCAACTCAGAACTTTCCTGTGTGGTTGAAGAAGGTGCGGGAGCAAGTGGCAATGCCTTGCGGCTCGACTATCAAATTTCTGATTTTTGCTGGGGAACCTGCGGGTTATTTTACGACCAGGCCCAGGACTGGAGTGGATCCATGGGTTTGGCATTTACTGTCCTGGCCGGGCAGGCAGGACAGCCTCTGCATGTGGACCTGTATGTAGAAGGTCTGGAAGGGCAAGAATCCTATGTTTACGAGCTTGATCTGGAATCCAGGATGGAAGAAGAATGGGTCCAAATTGGCATTGTCTGGGATTATTTCCAGCGGGTGGATTGGGAGGCAAATGCTGGCGCCCCGTTAAGGAAGCCGGTCCAGGTGTCTGGAGTAGCTTTTGGATTCAGCACCGAGGATGAAGAATTGGAAGGCGTGGTCTGGATCGATGATCTGGGCTGGATGATTCCCGGTGAAAACGCCGATGAGGAAATAGAAACCCCGCCAGAACAGGCGAGTGAAGAATCAGGTAGCGAGGAAACACACAGCGAAGAATCGAGAGGATTTAACCTCCCCTGTATTGGTTCTCTGGCTATGCCAGTAGGTCTGGCCGCTGTGGCGCTGGTTCAAAGAAAGAGGGTAAGGAAGAACTAAGGATATAAAAAAGTTAATTAATTAAATAGGCTGCAGTCCTGTTGGAACCGCAGCCTGTTTTTATTAGGAAACTGGCACAGCCTCTGCTTCAGGTTGTGGGGGATTAAAACGCTCTTTTTTACCTAACCACAGGTGGAGACCGTAAAAACTGACTACCGAAACAGCGCAGATGGCTGCCCCTACATACCAGAGCAAGTTGGGGTTGTAGTTATCCAGGATCAGACCGGCAGCGCTGGGACCAATGGTTGCCGGAATTGCCCAAGATAAGCCGAAGACCGCCATATATCGGCCGCGCATATCCTCCGGTGCAAAATTGGTCGCCAGGGCGGACGCAGTAGGCATTACTACCATTTCGCCGATGGTGATGATCACGACAGCCGCAGCAAAAAGCCAGAAGGCACTCACAAAACCGAACATCCCAAAACCGATCATGTAGAAGAATACACCCAGGGCCATCATCAGGAAGGCCGGCCGTTTTTTGATCAAACGGGTTGTGGTGAACTGCAGCAGGATCACCGTGATCGCGCTGGTGCTCATCAGGAAACCATAACCCTGGGGCTCGATACCATGGCTGTCCCGCAGGTAAACAGAGAGGCTGTTGTAGAGCTGCTGGTAGACTAGACCCATTAACATGGACACAAACAGAAAGGCCAAATAAGAAAAATCCTTTAAAACAATACCGTAACCGGCAAAAGCCTTGAATATACTTTCTTGTTCTTCTGTGGATGTTGGTTTGGTTTCTGAGATGTAGAAGAAAAAGATCACAGCCACCAGGCAGCTTATAAGCGCATCCAAAATAAAGAGAGTAAAAAAGCTTCGACTTGCGATAAACCCGCCAATTGTAGGGCCGATGATCCAGGATAAATTGGCCACTACCCGCAGGATGCCAAAACCTTCCTGGCGTTTATTCTCTGGCAGCAGGTCGGCCACCATGGCCTGGCGGGCTGGTCCGGCAATATTGGAAAAAAGGCCGATCACCACGGAAAGGGGGATCAAAACAGCAAATTCATTGACCAGGCCGAGAGAAAGAGTGCTGACCGCGCTGAAAACCAGACCAAACAAGATCAAGGATTTTCTGCCGAATTTATCGGTCAGCGCGCCGCCGACCATGGATCCAATCAGGCCGAACGCAGAGAATGAACCGAGGACAATGCCTGCCTGGGTCATGCCCACGCCGAATTTCTGGGTTATGTAAAGGGAAAAGAAAGGGAACAGCAAGGTATTCCCGATCACATCGATGAACGAAGTGAGCACAACCAGCCAGAATTTTCTAGGGAAATCATTGTAGATCTGATCCAGGCGTTTAAACATGAGATCTCCGTTTTCTAGAACGATACGGGATTATAACATGGTAAAAGAAGGGAGATATCATCCAAATGGATGGTTCTTTACACCACTTGATGACTTTCTTATTGAGTCAACTGAAGAATTGGAATAAGTTATGCTTATAGAAGGGGTACAGCTTGTTTTTGAGAGGGTTCTTTTAACTTGAATTGCACAAAAAGAAAACCCAGGAACATGATCAAAGAACCTGCCAGGTAGGGCAGCGTGACCCTGATGTCAAATAAAAATCCCGCCAGCAGAGGGCCAGTAAAACGACCCAGGCTCATAAAGGAGCTGTTAAGGCCTAATGCCAGACCCTGATCGACCTCGGTTTCCTTGGATACCAGGGAAGAGATGGAAGGACGCAGCATGGCATTTGTAAAAGAAAACAAGCCGACGGTTATTAACAAGGTTGGAAAATTATATGCGGTCAGGATCAGTAAAAAAGTTACCGTCAATCCCAACAACGTGGCTTTGATGACAGTTCTTTCACCCCAGCGCTTTGTAGCAGGCCCTGTGAGGACCATCTGAACACCAGCAACCATCGTACCCACCACAACCATTACAGTGCCTACCTCTTTGGGGCCAAAGCCAAATCTCTCCAGGGCAAAGAGACCAAAAATGCCTTCCATATTGCTTAACCCGAAGCTGACCAGGAAGCTTAATAAAAAGAACAACCCCGTTGGCCCCTTCAGCCCCTGCCACATACCCGCATAGCGGGAGGAAATATCGAATTTGACGGCTTTAGCCCGTTTTTCTACGGGCAGGGATTCGGGAAGAATCAGTACTATTAACAAGCCGGCGATCAGGGAAAGTGCCCCGGCCACAAAAAAAGGCGTTGACAGGGAATTTGCACCCAACCAGCCCCCGATGCCCGGACCAAGCACCATGCCTGTGCCCATAGCCGCTCCAATCACTCCCATCCCGCCGCCCCGATTCTCCTTTGAGGTGCTGTCGCCGATAAATGCCAGTGCCGAGGGCATGGTAGCCGCCGAGAATATTCCCGCCAGTGCCCGGGCGACAAATAACATCCACAACTGGGTGGAAAGCCCAAACATTAACAGGGCGAGGGCGTTGCCGACCGCACCAACAACGAGGATCGGTTTGCGCCCTACGGAATCAGAGACCGATCCCCAGATGGGGGAAAATAACAGTTGGAATAGGGCGTGAAGCGAGATCAAGGCGCCCAGGGCTTGCCCGCTGGCGCCGAACTCATCTACCAGGAAAGCTTCCAGGGGGATCAAGACCCCAAAACCCAGCAGGATAACCGTAAGGGTAAAGTACAAAAGGATCAGATTGCGTCTTTGTGGGTTCATAAATACCTTTAATTTGTGAATGGGCACAAATGCCAAGTATACCGCAAATTTTCCCCTGGAAATGATTTCAGGAGCTGATTTTTTATCCAGCTCCTGAAAATATATCTGGTATTTTTTGAAGATAAATAGGACCCTGAAAAGGAAAATTCAGGGCAGGTCTGGTTGGGTAAAAATCAGACTGTATTCTTCAAGAGTTGCCGAAGTAGGCAATCCGTTTTTTGCGTCCCAGCCATGTTCCTGGTAGGCCCCGGCCAGGAGAGGCTTTAGATCCGGTACAAAACCCAGAGTCCCACCTTTCTTGAAAGGTTTGAGCATAAAATCCGGCAAACGATCATCAGTGATGGTTGATCCCAGATTGTAATTGATGATCCTCTTCAAAGAGAAGATCCTTTTCCCTGCCAGCATCAACTCATCCAGGCTGTAGTCCCACCCCGTTGCAGCATTAAGTGCCCGCTGGATTTTGCTTGCTCCCGGATTCATGAAATGGCATACTGTTAGGGCATTGTAGAGGCTGCGCCAGGCCTGGGCCCGGGCGGTGATTATGCCCTTTTCCTCGGAATTCTCAAAACGATCACCAGGAAAGATGCCCACTTCCACTGCTGGACCTTGGCCAATGTCCACGCCATACATATCGCCCTGCAGGTGGCAGGCGCCCCGGGGAGAGAGGGCATAAACAGGCGCCATGCCGCTGAAGGAGCGAGCATCGTGCATGGGAATTTCCAGGTTGCGGACAGTGGCCGCCATCTCCGGCACACCAAAATGAGCTGCCAGGGCTGCGCTGCCTTCTGCGATCAGGTCTCCAAACCCTTCCCGCCTCGCGGTTAATTCGATCAAATGGTGTGACATCTCCACATCACCATAGCGGATATCCAGCCCACCTGTATGCTCTTTAGATAGAATGCCCTTATCAAATAGATCACAAGCCAAAGCAATGGTTGACCCGGTGCTGATGGTATCCAGGCCGAAGACGTTGCACAGGTGACCGGCGTAGATCACTCCCTCCAGATCATCCACCTGGGCAAGGGATCCAAATGCAGCAATGGTTTCATATTCCGGGCCATCCACGGTATCTACTTTATATTTTACTGTGCGGGTTTCCCGGCCACACATGATTGGGCAGCGGTAGCAACCTGTGCCCTTGGTCAGGTATTCATCTGCCATTAATATTCCGGAGAGTTTGCTGCTTTCCTCCCATTCCCCCAGCTGGTAATATTTGACCGGCATATCACCGAACATGGAGGCCATATCCACATATCCAGCCGTTCCAGCCATCTTAAAAGCTTGGGCGGCAACATCTCCTTTGACCGCTCCCTGAATCTCGGCCACTACCTCTTTAAAGGCAGCAGGGTCTGCCAGAGCTACCTTGCTGCTGCCGCGGAAGGCAATCGCTTTGAGGTTCTTGGACCCCATCACCGCGCCCATCCCGGTCCTGCCGGCAGCTCGTCCGTGATCGTTGATAATCGCTGCCATCTTGGCCAGATTTTCACCTGCTGGGCCGATACAGGCCACCCGAACTTTTGGATCTGCAAGTATCTCCCGGATGCTGTCCTGGGTCTGGTAGGTATCCTGTCCCCAGATTGGGCCGGCATCGTGAATCTGGATCTTGCCGTCCATGACCGAGATCCAGCAGGGTTGATCTGACCTGCCGTTGATCAATACCCCGTCA
Source organism: uncultured Anaerolineales bacterium (assembly GCA_964627755.1). GTDB lineage: Bacteria > Chloroflexota > Anaerolineae > Anaerolineales > UBA11858 > B10-G9. The sequence continues at coordinate 16,642 of CAZVIH010000021.1, read as the reverse complement.
AAACCCGCAAAGCGCATTTCGGGACCAATAAAACCGCCGGTATTGGATTCTCCCCACAAGCCAGTCAGGGGAGAGCGGGCGCTGACTGTGCAGCGGCCGGCTGAGGGCAGGCTGGTTCCAACCAGCGGCCCAGTTAAAAATAACAAGGGATTTTCTGGCCCCAGGGGTTTGGGTTGATTTTTGAGGTGGTCATAAAGCAACCTGGCAGCAAGACCGCTGCCGCCAACAAACCCCCGGGCCATTTCTGGATCGATTTCCCGAGTTTCAGAGTTTCTTGTGTTAAGGTCAATCACCAGTAATCTCTTCATGCTGGCTCCTGTGGATTATCAATGGATCTGTTAAGTTGTAACAGTCTTAAAAATCGATCGGATGGCCCTGATAAACATACTGGAATATCTTTTCTAGCTCCTCAAAAGATGGGCATCTGGGAGAGGTGATGATTTGTGTGTCATTAAATGCATCATCAACCAGTTTATCCAATTGATCCTCAAAGTCCTTTTTTTCTAGTCCTAGTTCTTCCAGGCTGAGGGGATTGCCAACTGCACTGGCCAGATCCCGCAGTTTGGATGAGAATTTCTCCCCAATTTCATTTTTCGGGGCCCGGATGTCAAGTATTCGGGCCAGGGTAGCGATGCGGCTTGTTCCGTCTCCCCTGGCGGCAAATTCAATGGTATAGGGCAAGCACAATCCCACCGCTCGGCCATGGGGAATATGAAAGACCGACCCCAGAACGTGGCCCATGGCATGGGCCAGGGAGGCCATGGCATTGCCGAAACCCAAGCCCGCGCTGGTGGCGGCATTATGCATTTTTTCCCGGGCCTGTTGATAGCGTTCTTGCCGGGGATTATCGGATTGTGATGCCTCGTAGGCTATTGGTAAATAATTGAAGATCTCTCTGGCAGCATTCAGACACAAACCATCAGTTATGTCCGTATGCCAGGTGCAGATAAAACCTTCCACGGCATGAGTGAGGGCGTCCAGACCGGTGTCTGCGGTTAGCCGGGGGGGCATGCCGGAAGCCAGGGCAGGATCTACTAGGGCAATATCAGCCGCATTTTCACGGTTGCCTAATCCCATTTTGCGATTGTTCTCGGAATCGGTCAATACAATAGCCCAGGTCACATCCGCGCCAGTTCCGCTGGTGGTGGGGATGGTGATCAGGCGGGATTTTTCCCGCAATCCCAGGTGGATGAAAGGATTAATTTCGGCAGGGATCAAATCCGGGCGTTCATATAAGACCCAGATGGCTTTGGATGTATCCATGGGCGAGCCACCACCCAGACCGATAATCCAATCCGGTTGAAAGTCATTAGCGGCTTTTTTGCCCAGCTCGACTGCAGCAAGAGTTGGATCGGGTTCTACTTCATCAAATACCAGAACCTCACAGCCTGCCTTCTTGATTTGATCCAGAACCTGTTCTACAAGACCGATTTGAACCAGATTTTGATCAGTTACCACCAGGGCGCGAGACATACTGATTTCTTCCAAAGAAGAAAGAGCAGATTCGCCAAATACAATCCTGGGAGAGACAAAGTGCCACATCCCGGACCTCCTATATTATTTAGTAGATGTAGATTTATGGCCAATCGGTCGGGATTTTGGCGCAGCAGGAAACAATTTCCTGGGCGGCCTTGGGATATCTCATGACTTTCATCAGATCTCCCTGTAGTTTTAGCTGGCCCGTCATCATGCCCTGAATGGGATCCAGTTTGCCATCAATGACCTTGCGCCAGGTGCTGTAGGGAGCGTTGATGATGAATTCAGTTTCTGGCATGTCGTCGGGATACACCTGGGCTGCACCAGCGCTGGATCCATGATAGAGCTGAAGATGCAAATAGGCGGTTTCAGGATATGCATCGTCGGGATCTGCAATAAAGATAAAATCACCTTCCCAGTCCTTGGCAGAACGTTGATAGGAATCACTGGCATTCAGCAGCTCTGACAGGGCTTTGATCCATTCATCTGAAGGAAATTTATATGCCATCGGGCCTCCAAGTTTTAGTTTAATAATTTTATTATACATATAGAAACCCCTTTAATTAAAGAATGTTTCGCCGATTGATCTAGTACAACTTTCAACCCCAGGCATCTCCGAGATGTTATTATTAATGTTGTGGGATCATCGCACACGGATAGGTGCGGGAGTAAGGAAATGAAGATTTGGAGATTTGACGATCCGGAAGTTTTCCGGAAAGAGATCCAGGATAATCTAATTATTAAGGAAGCGGAAAACAATCTGCCCCTGGGAATAATCAATAACCTGATATCTGGAGAGTATCGCGACAGGGATCCCTACCTAGCCTTTGTTGAAGAGAATGATAAACTAGAAATTGTCATCCTGTGCACCCCACCCTTTCCGGTAATATTCTCATATCAAAATCCACCACCGTCTGACGAAATTTTGAATCTTGTTCTAGAAGACCTGATCGACTTTCTAGGGGATGAGTTCGTGGGTATTTCAGGCAACAAGAAGCTGGCGAATCGATTGAAAGATATCTGGCAAGAACTGACAGGCAGAAAAGCTGAGTTGCATATGGCCATGCGGATCTATAAACTGGATGAGGTGCTGCCTGTTCCCAAAACCGCAGGTATGATCCGGCCGGCAGAAAAAGAAGATAGAAGGTTGATGGTGGATTGGTATTCCGGTTTTCACAAAGATGCCATGCTGGAAGCTCCGGACCTGGTCCGGGTTCAAAAACAGGTAGACATGTACCTGGAGGCGGACCCAAAAGTACGGGGGTTAATGTTCTGGGAGAAAGAGGGTATTCCGGTATCCATGGCCGGATATGCCGGCCCAACAATAAATGGAATTCGGATTGGCGCGGTATATACGCCGCCAGAACAACGCAAACAGGGATATGCCAGTGCTGTTACAGCGGGATTGAGTCAGTATCTGCTGGATACGAGATATAAGTTCTGTTTTTTATTCACCGATCTTCTGAACCCAACTTCCAATCATATATACCAGCAAATCGGCTATAAACCTGTATGTGATGTCGATCGTTATGATTTTAAGTAGTACGTTATCTGATTACTGATCACTGAATTCTGATAATCATGAGGTGTATAAGATGAAAATAATTGGCCTGCTAGGCGGCATGAGCTGGGAATCCTCCATTGAATATTACCGGATCATCAATCAAGAGGTTCGGGCAGCCCTGGGTGGAGTTCATTCCGCAAAAAGCGTGATGATCTCGCTGGATTTTGGGGAAATAGAAGAACTTCAGAAAAAAGGAGATTGGGAGGAAGCCACCAGGGTTTTGATTCAGAGCGCCAGGGATATTGAAAGGGGAGGAGCTGATTTCCTTGTGATCTGCACTAATACCATGCACTTAATGGCGGAAGAGGTCCAGGCAGGTATTAATATTCCCCTGCTGCACATTGCCGATGCCACAGCCCGGGCAGTTAAGGATGAGGGACTGAATTCTATTGGATTACTGGGCACCCGATTTACGATGGAAAAGGAATTTTACCGCGGCAGGCTGGAAAAAAAACACCAGCTCAAAGTGGTTGTCCCAGATCAGATCGGGCGCGAATTAGTACACTCCGTGATCTATGACGAATTGGTTCAGGGCTTGATCAAGGACGAATCCCGGCAGGAGTACCGGGAGGTAATTCTAAATTTAGTTAAAGAGGGCGCGGAGGGGATTGTACTGGGCTGTACTGAGATTGGCCTTTTAATCAAGAAGGAAGATGTGACTGTCCCCATTTTCGACACGATGGAAATCCATGCCCGGGCAGCAGTAGATCTTGCCCTGGGGCGGTATGAAATGAATTGAATAACGAGTTTGGGAAGTAGATACGGAGGAGAAATGGATGAGGTTTATTTCAAAAGGCAGCTTGCCCTCAACAGGGATAGGGTTGCAGCGCTGGCCCGAGGAATTTCCGAAGGCCAGGCCCGCTGGAAACCGAATGAAGAAAGCTGGTCGATTTTGGAAGTGATTTGCCATCTGGCGGATGAAGAGGAATTCGACTTTCCTGTTCGTTTGCAAATGATCCTGGAGAAATCCGAAAAAGCCTGGCCGGAAATCGATCCGGAAGGATGGGTCATTGACCGTAACTACAATGAATTAGATCTTTTTGAAAACCTGAGTCGTTATATGGATCTTCGCAATGAAGCCCTGAACTGGCTGGACTCTATTGAATATCCGGATTGGGATATTGTACATGAGGCGCCGTTTGGGGAAATCAGCGCCGGAGAACTGTTCGTCTCCTGGGTGACCCACGATTTGTTGCATTTAAGGCAGCTAATTGAGCTGCAGCGATTCTACTTAGTGGAACAGGCTAAGCCATATCGCCTGGATTATGCGGGAGATTGGTGAATCTACCGCTGTGAAATAGGAAAAGGGCTGTTTTCCTTGAACTGACAGTCCTTTTTATTATTACTGTGAATGAATGTAGCACTTATCCCTGAAAACACAACCTATTATTTTATCGTAATCTGATTTCCTTCCACCACATCACCAATGACCCAGATCGGCTGTTCCATTTTTTCTGCGTGGATCCGAAACTCTTCCAAATAATCACAACTTATTGAGAACAAGAGTCCGCCGCTGGTTTGGGGATCAAAGAGCAGCATCAATTCTTCCTCGGAAAGTGATTTGGGAGCTTTGATATGGTCGCCAAAATATTGGCGATTGTCATAAGCGCCGCCGGGAAAAGTGAATTGGCTGGCATATTCTTTGGCTCCGCTGGTGAAGGGGAGTAGATCCCAGTGAATGTTGAACCCAACGCCGGAAGCCTGAGCCATCTCCCAGCTATGACCGAGCAAACTAAAACCTGTGATATCAGTGGCGGCTTTAACTCCATAGGCCTGGGCTAACTCGCTGGCTTTTTTGTTGAGCTGCTTCATCCACAGGACTACTTCCTCGACGTGTTCATCTTTGGCTTTCCCGTCTTTCAGGGCTGTTGTGGTGACGCCAAAACCGAGCGGCTTAGTGATCACCAGGGCATCACCTGGTCTGGCGGCAGATTTGGTCATGATCAGATCCGGGTGGGCAAACCCCAAACATATCAACCCGTATTTAGGTTCTTTGTCCTGGATTGTATGCCCTCCGGCGATCACAACGCCGGCTTCCTTGGCTTTTTCTCCACCGCCTCTTAAGATTTCCCCGCAGATCTCCGGGGGCAGATTAGCTGGTAGGGCAGCTACGTTCAGCGCTAGAAAAGGAGTTCCGCCCATAGCATAGATATCCGAAAGGCTGTTGGCGGCCGAGATGGCTCCATAATCATAGGGATCATCCACAACAGGTGTGAAGAAATCTGTGGTCGCGATCAGGACCCGGTCATCATCCAGTTTCCAGACTGCCGCATCATCTGGTTCACCCAATCCTACCAGCAGATCGGGATAATCTTTTTTATTGAACAACCCATCCAGTGGGCGCAGAACCTGCGCCAGAGCATCCGCGCTCAGCTTGGACGCTCAACCAGCGCAGCTGGAGAGCGATGTGAGGCGTATCTGTCGACCGGAGGGTTTTTTCTCTTGTTTGGGCATCCTTGTCCTGATTAAATTATCAAAAGTTACTTTCTGGGAAAATTCTACCACCTTCCCAGGGAAAAGGCTTTCTGCTAACGAGGATGTAAGTGAGCTGTATTAAAAAAGGCTCCCGTAGTTAAATCAGAACTCCGGGAGCTGAAATGTTAAAGAAATCTGATAACTAGGGTGTTATATCCGGCAGGGGCAGGATGTAAGGGTTGTCATTGGGAACCAACATGACCTGAATGCCAGGGGCCAGCTTTTCGATATAACGGTAGTTTAGAAGCTGGGGATTGGCCGCCAGCACTTCAGCAATTAACTGCAGCGCTTCAGCTTCCGCCTTGGCTTCGATCACTGTCGATTCGGCCCGCCCTTCGGCTGCCAGAATGGCGGCGTCCTTGGTGCCTTCCGCTACTTGCCGGGCCTGTTCTGCTTCCTGGAAGCGCTGTTCAACAATATATTCGGCTTGCTGGGCCAGCTGCTCGGCGATCTGTTTCTGTTCGATCGAGGCTGCATACTCGGGTGTAAAGGTGATGTTGCGCAGCACAAAATCAGACAGAATTAAACCATTCTTTTCCATTACATCGCTCATCTCGTTCTGAATCTGCAATTTGAGCTCGTCTCGTTTTGTGCTGTAGACTTCATTGACCCGGAATTGGGATACAGCATCACGGATCACGCCGCGGACAGTGGGGCGTACCAGGCCGTCCAGGTAGCGATCTTGCCAGATGATATGCACATCCAGGACAGAGGCAGGATTAAGCGAAAAAATGATGGATGCGTCAATATATACTTCCTGTCCGTCTGACGTGCGAGCCGCTATCGAGTCATCTCCCTTGACTTCTCCTTCCAGCTGGGCAATGGACATGGTGTAGGTGTATTTGGAAATATTATAGGTTTTTACGTTTTCAGCGTAGGGAATTACCCATCGCAGACCAGGTTCCAGGACAGTACTCCTGTACCCTTTTGGTTCGAGGGCGCTGATTACTACACCGCGCTCCTGGGGCTGGATGAATACCAGCCCGGCGCTGACCGTGCTTAACACTACTCCGGCAACGATAGCGGCGAGAATCCCGGTCACGGCTCCGCGGGCTTTCTTTCCTTGCCGGGTGCGCAAAACGGCCAGGGCTAAAAAGCCAACGACTACCAGCCAGGAAAACGCGGCGAGGGCAGAGACCAAAATTGTGATTTGCATTTTCTCCTCCATTGGAAAAATATCTAGAATTGTAACTTTCTCTTCATTATTAATTATATACGTTGGAAAGGAGGAGCCAGTTGCGATAAAAGGTTCTTATACCTTATTAATAGAGCTTGTGGTACATTTTGAGTCTATGGATAACAAGAACACAACACCACTTCGTATCCTGGCTTTTTTCGCCCATCCGGATGATGAAACGATGTTCCTGGGAGGAACCCTGGCTTTTCTGGCACAGCGGGGAGCGGAAATCCATTATCTGTGTGCCACCCGGGGTGAAGGAGGCGAAATGGGGGATCCCCCCATTTGCTCCAGGGACGAGTTGGGAAAAGTGAGAGAAAATGAATTGCGCTGCGCCGTCAAGGTCCTGGGTGGAAAATCAGTTCAGTTCCTGGGTTACCAGGACCCGCTGGTTGGGCCCGATAACGAACTTTACCCATTCAGCGATGATACCGATCAAGTGGCCGAGGAGGTCAGAGAGGTAATATTAGCCTTCAAGCCGCAGGTCATCCTGACCCACGGCCCTGGAGGGGAATACGGACATCCGGCTCATATTCAGGCTCATCAAGCTCTGAAGTCAGCTTTGAGTGGAATAGGATACCCGGCTGTGTCAATTTATGCGCCAGCCTGGTTTTCGAGAGAAACAGGGAAATTTACCCCGGAAACCGGCCTTCAGGTAGATGTCTCTCCTTGGAAAGAGAAAAAATCAGAAGCAATTCAGTGCCACCGGTCTCAACATGGATTATTTCTCAGACACAATTCCGCTCGAGCTGGCCGGCCTGTTACCATCCCCGAGATAGTCAAGACCAAAGAGGCTTTGTGTCCCATCCTGTCTGAAGATGGTCGGGATCAGTCTGATCCCTTAGGTGATCTTCTTCAGGAAATTGCTGTTTTTAACGGGCAAGAGCCGTCTTGAATCTATTGGATTTTGCGGCAGGATAATTGCACACAATTTTGCAGTTAAACCCGTAGATAAATAAAACCTGTCCGACCAGGTATACCTGTTTGGTAAAATGAACTCCATGAAACTCACACCTTCTGTCACAAAGATTCTCCTGAAAATTGCTGCTGCTCTGGCAGGAGGGATCCTGCTATTTGTGGTTGTGATCGGTTTGGGCACCATGAGTTTCCGAGCGCTCTATTCCGGACGGATTTTCCCTAATGTTCAGATCGGCTGGATTAACCTCAGCGGCCAGGAACCGATAGAGGCAGCGGACTTGCTCAAACGAGAAATTCAGTATCCTGAACAGGGAGAGATCACGCTGCAGTACGATGAGCTCAGTTGGACAGCTACTCCGGCTGAACTGGGTTTGTTTTTCAGCCCGCAATTTAACGCAGAACTTGCGTTTAATGCTGGGAGAGAAGGAAATATTGCCCAGCGGATCGCTGCCCAGATCCAGATTTTGCGCCACGGAATGATCCTGGCCCCTCAATTTGTGATGGATGAAAAAACAGGCTCAGAATACCTGGCGAAATTAGCTAATGAGGTAAACCAGCCAGTGATGGAAGCATCATTAGAACTTGCTGGTCTGGAAGTCCTTGTACAACCCGGACAGATTGGAAGGGAAATGGATATCCAGACCTCGCTTGATGTGGTTGGCCTGCAGATGCAGAGCATGCAAAACGGCAGCATCCCGCTGATCGTCACCGAAACCTATCCGGCGATACTTGACGTGACTGCCCAGGCAGAGTTTGCCCGGCAAATTCTAAGCCAGCCGCTGTTATTACAGATTCCTGATGCGGCAGAAAACGATCCTGGCCCCTGGTCGATCCAGCCAGAAAAATTAGTCGAGATGATGATCATCGAGCGAGTAACTACAGAAAATGGGGATGAGTACCGGATTGCGTTAGACTCCGAGGCCTTGAGAGAGTATCTGGTTGGCCGTGAAGGCAGTATTAATCAGGATCCCAAGAATGCAAGAATGTATTTTGACGATGAAACAAAAGAACTTGTTCTTATAGAAGACGACGAAACTGGATTGGCTCTAGATATCAACCAGTCCATTATTGATATCCAGGCTCAACTCCTGGAAGGAAAACACCAAATTGATCTGGCAGTTGAAAAAACTTTTCCGGCGATAACGTCTGAGGTCACAGCAGAAGAATTAGGGATCACAGAACTGATCGAATCCCAGACAAGTTATTATTACGGTTCAGACAACTCCAGGATAAATAATATCGCCACAGCAGCAGCCAAGTTTCATGGTATTTTTGTTGCTCCTGGTGAGACCTTTTCAATGGCGGAAGTTTTGGGAGATGTCAGCCTTGATGAAGGATACTCGGAAGCCTGGATCATCTTTGGCGATCGCACTATTAAGGGTGTAGGGGGAGGCGTTTGCCAGGTCAGCACCACTTTATTTCGGACAGTATTTTTTTCGGGTTTACCTGTTGTGGAACGCTACCCGCATGCCTATCGGGTTTTATATTATGAGCAGAACCCCAACGGAAGCAACAATCCCAAACTTGCCGGATTGGACGCGACGGTTTTTGTCCCGGTGGTTGATTTTAAATTCACCAATGATACCGACCACTGGCTGTTGATGGAAACTTATGTTTATGGAGATTACCGTCAACTGGTCTGGAAATTTTACGGTACCGATGATGGGCGGACAGTGGATTGGAGCACTACGGGATTAAAAAATAAAAAAGATCCCCCAGATCCCGTTTATGAAGAAAACCCCGATCTAGCGAAAGGCGAGATCAAACAGGTGGACTGGGCTGTAGAAGGCGCAACAGTCACCATCACTCGTGACGTATACAGAGATGGTCAAAAATTGTGGCAGGATGTTTTTAAGACCAAGTATCAACCCTGGGCTGCAGTTTGCCAGTATGGACCAGGCACAAAAAATTATCCACCGGAGAATCCAGATCCAGATAATCCCTGCAAAAAGAAGTAAGCTATAATAAGAAAGGAAAAGGGTCCAGTTGAGGAGGAAGGTATGGTTAGCAAAGAACTGCTTGAAATTTTGAGGTGTCCGGCCTGTGTGCAAACCCGGGAAGGGACACTGGATTATTATAAGGAAGCCTGGTTGGCCTGCAAGGAATGCGGGCGGAAATATCCTATTCGGCAGGATATCCCTGTGATGTTAATTGATGAAGGGGATAAGTGGATCGATACTGCGGTTGAGGACCTGCCTGTTCCACCCCCTGAAAAATAATCTTCAGGATACGAGATTAAATATTTCAAGACCCGGGATACGGTTCCCCCCTGAGGAAACCGTATCCTCTTTTTAATTAACCCAGCACAGCTTCAATCCAACAATCTGCCAGAATGTGATGCCCCAGGTCCGTGGGATGAACTCCGTCATCCAATAATTTATTGGGCGAGATATCCTGTGCTGATTGATCGAGAGCGGATTGGAAGGGTACTACCACCCCGTTAAAATCCCCGGCAAGCTCACGGGTAATCTCCTGCCTCTCGTTAATATCACTTAACCATTCCTCTGAAACTTCGCCGGTGATAAGCACAAAGGGCTCACAGAGGATAAATTGGATGTCCGGCAGCTCCTGATGGGTGTCCTGGAGGATTTTTCTATAAACCTTCTTGTAATCCCTGGGATCTGATCCCATTCCCATATAAAGGTAATTCCAGGTATCGTTCACTCCAATCAGCAGACTGATGATATCTGGAAGCAGGCGCAGGGAATCGTTCTGCCAGCGTTGAGCCAGATCGCGGATCCGATCTCCGCTCACGCCCCGGTTGTAGATCTGTAAAAAGTGGTCTGGGTATTCAGTCAGTAGCTGATCAGCAATCAAACGGGGATATCCATAACCCAGACCATCCGGGTTGTTGGGGCTAATTGACCGCCGACTGCGACCGGCGTCGGTAATGGAATTACCCTGAAAGAGGATCACGCTGTGAGGTTTGATGTTGATGGCAGACATAAAGATCAATCCCTAAAAGAAAAAGAAATATCTTGGTATAGACTCTTTGTAAGCCAGGTATGATTCTCCATACTGGCTTTCCAGGGCTTGTTCCTCACCCAGGATGCGGAAGTGGTTCATGACCACTCTGACAGTCAGCAGCGCCAGGACCGTCCAACTGCCCACCATCAGGCTGAAACCGACCATGACTACCGCAAAAGCCACCCATTGAGGGTTGCGGGAGATACTGTACAATCCTGCTGTTACCGGTTCATCTAGAGGGGTGATGTTAAAAGTTAGCAGTGAGTAGATAAATCCTGTTTGACCGATCAAAGCCAGGACCAGGCCGATCCAGAAAATTGGCTGGTTGATTTTGAGAGGGGTAAAGAGAATCAGAATCAGAGCGGCCAGGGCAAAGGGCAAACCGATCTTGGCCGGCCTGGCTTGCTCCAGGGTCCAGCCGGAATCTTCATAAAGGCGTTCCGTAGTCTCTTTAGGGAATACTTTCAGCAGGATGAAGAAGATTACATAAAAGATAACCATCGGGATCCAGCCGTTAAGCCATCCCAGACTGAGATGAGGGAAGAGGGCCATGAATTACTCCTTTGATTTTTCAGGTAGTATACTCTGCAATCTGAAGATATAGCGGGGAACCTGATTGCAGTACTCTTTATATAGACCTTCAAATTGATTGCCTAAATGTTCTTCCTCGGTCAGGACCATCAGGTGGGCGATGGCTGCATATAATAAAAACCAGGCCAGAGAATTTATTGATGGAAATAAACCCACAAACCCCAGGAGCATAAGGGCGTAACTGAGCAGCTGGGGATTGCGGGACCAGCGATAGGGGCCTGTCTGGCGGATAGTGCCGGGCTGCTCGCCGATACTTGTTTTAAATCCCAGATAAGCCATGATCCCCAGGGTGGCTACCAGGCCCGCAGCTATGATAACCAGGGAGAGGTTGCGCTGCAGGAAGCTCTCTGGCAGAGGGGGAAATAACGGCCAGGGAACGCCGAGGTACAAATAGGGCAGATTGGCGTGCAGGGCGAAGATCACGAATTCCAGGGTGGTGGCAAGGAATGAGAGGGATCCACGCTGGAGATAATCGCGGCGAACTATGATTCTGAAAGTCAAAACTCCAACCAGAAGTGTGAAGAAGATTCCAATCCAATAGAGCATTTTTCCTGCCTTATGATCAGTAATGAGTCAAAGGTTTTGTTACTGTTTACTTTTATTTAGCTGGAGAATATCTTGAATTTCATTCAGGTGTTCTTCCAGGTGGTCGATCTGGATGTTCATGATCTCTGGAATATTGTATTCAAGCGGTTCGTGATCAGGCCAGGTGATGGATAATTTATATTCCCAGGGTTTCTCAACCCCGTCCAGTACTTCACAGGTGTGAGCGCGGTTGGCACGATAGAGAGCCAGGGCTGTCTCGATTCTCCTTGTTTCAAAACCCCAGCACTTCCCCCAATCAATCTGGGATTGTTCAAAATACCAACCCATTTGAAAATGACCGCCTAATCCTCCCAGAGCCTGTTTGATGAAGGGCACAAAAATATCGTCGCCCTCCACGATATGGTGGATGATTTCCCGGATGGACCAATTATTTTCATCAAGTGACTGATCAAGGAATTCCTCAGGTATCTCATCAATGGCCTGGGATAGTATTTCCGGTCCTCGGGCATAGGCTTCCAGGATTTCTTGCCAATTATCCATCCTTATTCTCTTTTTTTTCTAAAACCCGGAATAAACCCAGCAGGAAATTGAAACGCGGGACGCGCTTCTGGTAATCCCGGTAATCATCTCCGAATTTCTCCAGGTTTTTCTCTTCCTCAATGAAGGTACTCCAGTAATACATGATCACGGATAACAAACCGAGCAGGATCACCAGCCAATGCCAGGTAATGAGAGCAGCTCCGATGTTGATCAGCAGGCCGGCCAGGTACTGGGGGTGGCGAACAAAACGGTATATCCCTGAATCCACCAGGGTTGTTGTATCGATATAACTGCGCCCCTGGATATTCCCCCGGGAACGAAATGTAAAAATGGGCAGCCAGCCAAAAATACCGGATACAAAAATGATCAACCAGCCCATATTGATTCGGGTAGTGTTTGCTGCCGGGTCGTACAGCAGCCAGGCAGCCGCGATCTGGCCTCCCGCGGTGAGGGTCCATAGAATACTCGAAAGTAATATTTTTTTAGACATGATCTCCCTCTTGTTACCAATATCAGTCCGGTTTCCGGGCGATAAATAACAATTCACCCGGGTAGGTTGAGCCCAGGGGGTTTTTATCATAATCGGCGAAGACATCCAGCACTTCAAAACCGCAGCGGGCTAGCAGGTGTTCCGCTTCATAGCGGAACAAGTAGCGCATTTGGAAGGCGTGTACAATCCGTTCCTCTTTTCCATCGGGGTGAGTCAGGTAATAAATTAGTTCTACATCGAGGATCTGCTTGAGGTGATCCCGGTGATTGGTTTTATTGAAGCGGCGAACTTTTATGCCTTCCGGCGTTGTGAATTCGGGTTCTGCACCCAGTTCCTGGCCCAGATTGTCCGCTGTGATACTGGTCAGAGAAGGATTGAAAATATCGAGGATAAAGGTACCGCCTGGTTCAAGGTGGCGGTGGATACATTTCAGGCAGCTGATCTGTTCCTGAGGCGTTAGCAAGTGCTGGAAAGGGCGGAATGGTGTGGTAACCAGAGAAAATTTCTTTCCCAGATCAAAATCCCGCATATCTCCCTGCACCAGAGTTACCCGGTCCTGGACTTCTTGTGGTTCCTCTTTTAGCGCGGTCCGACAAACCTCCAGCATATGATCTGATAGATCCAGCCCGGTGATGGAAATCCCCGCTCGAGCTGTGGGCAGAAGAACACGACCAGTACCGCAGCCTATTTCCAGAACAGGGCTGCCGGATTCAATTGCGGCGTTAACAAAAAATCCCACATCAGGACGTTCCCGATAAGGAATGACCTGATCATAAATCCGGGCTACAAAGGGATTGGACTGATAACCGCCAGTATCCTGATCCATGTGACTATCCTTATTGCACTTTAAGTGTAGATGAAGGGGAGGGAAGTGTCAAATAGAAAGGGACGAAGTCTTTCCAAAGGACTTCGTCCCTACCCGGAGTTTCGAACCCCCATATTTATGTTAGCGTACGCCCCAGATAATCCAGATAATGATCATGGCTAGGCCGATAAAAAAGCGGGCCACAAACGAAAGTCCCCACCCGGTTAACAAGCCCTTGGTGGTATCCCAGGCTTCCTGGCTGTCCCTGATGCGGGCGTATTCCAGCAAAAAGAGCAGTGTGGGTGCGGCAATGATGCCGCCGATGGGAGGAAAAGCAAAGGTGCCGATCAAACCACCTAATAATGCCCCGCCAATCGAGAGCCAGCTGGCGCCAGCCTGGCGGGCTTTACCGCCCATCAGCACGTTATCCACGAGGTTGCCAACAATCATCAATACAGTTATGACGACCAGTACCCAGATCTCAAGCAGGGCAAATCCAGTTGCCAGACCGTGAATCAACACTGCGGCCCAAATAATTGTCACACCGGGGTAGATAGGGATGATCATGCCGAAAAGCCCCACAGCCATGATCAGGTATGTAAAAATATTGAGAGACAAGTTCAACCAGTTTGGCATTTGATGTACCTCGGAGGTGCATAAGAACTCCGGGGTCTCCTATTTACTAAGGTTCAATGATTTCAACCCCACCCATCCAGGGGTGAAGCACTTCGGGGATCACAACGGATCCATCTTTTCGCTGATTGTTTTCCAGAACGGCGATCATTACTCGGGGCAAAGCCAGGCCGGAACCGTTCAGAGTGTGAACAAAGCGGGTGCTTTTACCCTCTTCGGGACGGTAGCGGATGGCAGCCCGGCGGGCTTGGAAATCACGCGTGTTGGAGATTGATGAGACTTCCAGCCATTCTCCACAGCCAGCAGCCCAGACATCAATGTCTGAGGTATATGCGGCAGCAAATCCGAGATCTCCCGTACAGAGATTATTTACGCGATACGGCAAATTAAGTTTCTGACAGATTCCTTCGGAGTCTGCCAGCATGCGCTGGAATTGGGCTTCAGAATCATCCGGACGGCAGTAAACATACATTTCAACTTTATCAAATTGATGGCCGCGTTTAATACCGCGAACTTCCCTGCCAGCGCTCATTTTTTCGCGCCGAAAACAAGGAGTGTAGGCTGTATAAGAAATCGGAAGCTCAGCTTCTTCCAAGATTTCATCTTTGTGCAGTCCAGTCAAAGATACCTCGGCAGTAGGCACCCACCAGAAATCTTCCTCATGGTCATGGTAGAGATTATCTTCGAATTTGGGCAGTTGTCCGGATGCGTAGACTATATCTTCTTTAACCATAAAGGGCGTGTAGCGCTCTTGATAACCATTTTTTGTATGTGTATCAAGCATAAAACTGATCAGGGCACGCTGCAGCCTGGCGCCCAGGCCATTCAATATATAGAATCTGGTCCCGGACAACTTGGTTCCGCGCTCAAAGTCGAGGATGCCCAGCTCGGGACCCAGATCCCAATGGGCTTTGGGTTCAAAATCAAATTTCGGTTTTTTCCCCCAGGTTTTGGTGACCTGATTTTCACTGTCATCCACTCCCTCGGGTACCCGATCATCTACCAGGTTTGGGAATGTTCCCAATAAGTCTTTAAGGGTCGGCTCTAATTCCTTTAATTCATTTTCCAGTTTGTCCTGCTGTCCACCGAGGGTTTGCATGGCGATGATCTTCTCCTGGCGTTTGTCCGGATCCTTGGTTTTCGCAATAGCTTTGGAGGCTTGATTTTTCTCCGCCCGCAAACTCTCAACCTGCTGGAGCAAGGCTCTCCTTTTTTCATCCAGTGTGATGACCTCGTCTACTGGTGATGGATCTTGATGCCGCCTAATCAATGACTGGCGCACAAGATCAGGATTCTCTCGAAATAATTGGATATCTAACATGGCTGCACTCCTGCGTTCCTTTAATTAAAACACCCCTTCGCCAGCAGGACGAGGGGTGGTCGTGGTGCCACCTGCTTTCACCGCGGATTGCGGTCTCTTTGGCTGCGAGATACCGGTCGCTCCGGCTCCCTTACGGCAGAATGCCCCTGCGGGAGCGATGTCTTCAGCCTGATGGCTTCAGATACGGAGGGGATTTCGCCGATCCCGTCCAATCCCCTTTCACCAGGCGAGGACTCTCTGAATGGGGGGACCGAGTACTGGTCTCCGTTAACATCTTCTTGTAAAAGGTACTTGCCCTCATTATACTGGAAGGGGAAAGAATGGCAAGGAGGTGAACTCTCACTTAAAATATTAGAATGCCTGATCAAAACACCAATTATGCTATACTTGGTAAGGATAAAAGCCTCAATTATCCCTTGATACAAGCGTTATGACAAAATTGTTTTTTTGGTCAAGATATGCGATTTAATCTGAAGCTTTATCTAAAAACAGTCCAGTATGCCTTTTTAAAATCGGAAGGCACCCCTGGTAGATTGTCCCCCAAAAGATTCTTTATTAACTTGTTTATCTTCCTGTTCTGGCCGGCCTGGATGCTCAGCATACGGATCGCCTATTTATTTGATAACCTTTTTTATCCTGACCACCAGGCGCAGAATGTAAAAGAGCCGATTTTTATTGTTGGCAATTTCCGGTCCGGCACAACCTTTCTGCACCGCCTTTTAACCAAAGACGATCAATCAACCAGTTTTACCAGCTGGGAACTCTATCTCGCGCCCTCGGTGGTAGGAAGGAAATTCTATCATTGGTTGATGAAAATCAATTACGCAGTGGGCAATCCTGCCCGCTGGGTGATAGGCCTGTTCAACCGCATCGTTGAAAAAGAAGCCTATATACACAAGATCGGATTGAATGAAGCTGAAGAGGATGGGCAAGTATTCTTCCAGATCTGGTCATCCTTTCATTTGCTGGCATTCTTTCCTTTTCCCAAGTTGATCAGAGAATATATCTATTATGATGATCAAGTCCCTGACGATGTGAAAGAACGGGATATGCGCTATTATTCCGAGATCATAAAAAAACATATCTACGCCCATGGCGGCAGAAGATATGTCTCCAAAAACCCCAGCCATTCACCCAAA
>CAZVIH010000020.1:0-20335 GCA_964627755.1 uncultured Anaerolineales bacterium | reverse complement strand
AGTTTGGAACATCCCCGCTGTGGGACAGCGTTCCTGCTGATCGTGGTCGTGTTTTCAGTTTTGTTGTTTACAGCCCTGGGTCCTATGACCCTGGTATGGCGGCTGGTCAGCCGGATCGTGCTGCTGCCTGTCCTGGCTGGTATTGCTTATGAATACTTGCAGTGGACAGCAAAGAACCTGCACCGCCCCTTTGTAAAAATACTTGTGAAACCAAACCTAGCACTGCAGCACCTGACAACCAACGAACCTTCCCTGGATATCCTGGAAGTCAGCATTGCTGCCTTTAATGCCATGCGCGAACTGGAAGAGGCTTAAACCAACCGGGGACCATGTCCTTTAAAAAAGGAGGGACTGAGTCCTTTTTAAAGGACTCAGTCCCTTAAAGAAAGAAGCGGGATCCTAAATAATCGGATCCCGCTTCCTTATCTCATAAATAGTAAAATCTAACTTTCATCTTCCAGGAACTCCACTACTTCCATGGCGGCAGCTGCGCCCATACCTGCAGAGATAATCACCTGCTGGAAGTGTGGATCTCCCACCTCACCAGCGGCAAATACGCCCGGCAGATTTGTATGCATTTGCTGATCAACTACCAGATACCCCTTATCATCCATTTCCAGGCTATCCTTGAATAACTCTGTATTTGGATCATGCCCGATGAAGATAAAAACACCATCCGTTTCCCGGACCATTTCCTCACCAGTCTTTTTATTCTTCAAACGGACGGAATTTACCGTTCCATCCCCGATAATCTCGGTTACCACAGAATCCCAGATGAAACCAATTTTTGGGTTGTTCTTGGCTTTATTGGCCAGATACGGGCCAGCCCTGAGTTCATCCCTGCGGTGAACAATGGTAACTGATTTTGCAAAGCGGGTCAGGAAGATACCTTCCTTCAGGGCACTGTCCCCACCGCCAACCACGATCAGGTCCTTCTCCTTAAAGAAATGCCCGTCACAGGTAGCACAGTAAGATACACCCCGCCCAGTAAATTCAGTTTCTCCGGGCACGCCCAACTCACGGACGGCAGCGCCGGTGGCTATGATGAGGGTTTCTGCCAGGTATTCTGCACCATAGGTAGTTACCTTAAACGGTCGTTCTGAAAGGTCAACTGCAGTTGCGGAATCAAACACGATTTCCGCACCAAACCGCTCTGCTTGTTTCTGGAATATCTCTACCAGGTCAGGACCTTCGATACCGTCCAAAAAACCAGGGTAGTTTTCAATAGCGTCGGTTCTTGATACCTGACCGCCAAGATCCATACCAGACAGTACAACAGGAGCCAGGTCTGCCCGGGCAGCATATAATGCCGCAGACAAACCGGCCGGTCCTGAACCGATGATCAGGCATTGAAGGACTTTCTTTGAAGCTTCAGTCATCTGTCAGATCAATCAAGAACTGCCAGGACTTTTTCAAAATCCATGATGTTGTAGTCTTCTCCGCCCAGCTTGATCTCTGTGCCGGTATATTTCGGGAAAAGGACTTTGTCGCCAACTTTAACTGTAATTTTGACATCTTCGCTGCTTTCGCCAATTGCCACAACTACACCTGTCTGGGGTTTTTCTTTTGCGGTGTCAGGAATATATAAACCGCTGTCAGTTCTGCTTTCTTCCTCGACCGGCTGAATGACAACACGGGCGCCCAAAGGTTTGATACCAATCTCTTTTTTACTCATGCGTATTACTCCTTATTTCATGCTATTTTAAAGAACAATTTCACTTCCACATTTTACCAAATTTAGACTGAATAGGGCTGCTCAGAGTGCATTTATTGGCACGTTTTTATAAATATTTTATACATATTCAGATTATTGATGGGAAAAAAACTTACTTATCCCTTAAATGGACTTACTCTCTCCATTACACGGATCCTGATATACCTGAATATAAAAATCCGGCTGGTTGCCCAACCGGATCTTAAGGCTTTTAATCTTTCTTATTTATTTCTTGCGGTCTGCTTGCTGAGCTTCTTCCAGCGACCAACCTTCCAGCACTGCCTGCCTGGAAAGGCGGATCTTGCCATCTTTGCTGATATCTGTCACCATAACAGTGATCTCATCACCAAATTCGACCACGTCTTCAACACTCTTGACATGGCGGGATTCCAGCTGGGAAATATGCACCAGGCCATCAATTCCCGGGAGGATCTCAACAAAAGCGCCAAAGGTCTTGATACCCACCACACGGCCAGTGTAAATTCGACCGACTTCTGGAGTAGCTGTCAAACCTTGGATCCGTTCCCTTGCCATTCGAGCGCTTTCACCATTATCAGATGCAATGAACACAATACCTTCATCGTTGATATCAATTTTAGCGCCAGTAGATTCCTGGATCTCACGAATGGTCTTCCCACCTGGACCGATGATCGCACCGATCTTGTCCACGGGTACCCGGACAGATTCGATACGCGGCACGTGGGGTTTGAGCTCTGCACGGGGTTCAGAAATAGTCTCCAACATCTTGCTCATGATCAGGGCTCGGGCTTTCTTGGCTGCTTCCAGCGCTTCTGACATCACCGAGGAGGCTAACCCTTTCAACTTGATATCCATCTGTAAAGCAGTGATCCCCGCATCTGTTCCAGCAACCTTAAAGTCCATATTTCCAATATGATCTTCCAGGCCCTGGATATCAGTCAGGATCGCATAACGATCGCCTTCCATAACCAGACCCATGGCTACACCAGCTACTGGCGCCTTAATGGGAACCCCTGTATCCATTAAGGAAAGAGTGGATCCACAAACAGAAGCCATCGAGGAAGAACCATTTGAAGACAGTACTTCTGAGACCAGGCGGAGAGTGTATGGGAAATCTTCTTCGGAAGGAATCACAGGCAGCAAGGCACGTTCAGCCAAAGCGCCATGACCCACTTCACGTCGAGAGGTTCCGCGCAAGAAACGAACTTCGCCAACCGAGAAGGGTGGGAAGTTGTAGTGATGCATATATCGTTTGGATTCATCGGGTGAAAGGTTATCAACGATCTGAGCATCCCGGGGGGTGCCCAAAGTGGTTGAAGTCAGTACCTGGGTTTGACCGCGGGTGAAAAGACCGGTTCCATGGGCCCGGGGACTGGTGTTGACGTCACACCAAATATCACGGACTGTGGTCAGATCACGGCCATCTGGTCGTTTTCCGGTTTCCAGAATACGTTTCCGAATGGCGGCTTTGACAACCTCCTCAAAGGCTTCCTTGACATCACCAATATCCACTTCTTCATTCTCGGCATAAGCTTCCAGGACATCATCCCGGACTGCATCCAGGGCTTTCCGGAAATCAACTTTTTCCAGATCCTGGACAAGAACATCATTGATCGAGGCAAATGCTTTATCATGTACTGCGGAGATAAGTTCTTCACTGATCATGAAGGACACATAACTTTTCTTTTCTTTACCAAGCTCCTTTGCCATTTTTTCCTGGATATCGATCAGGGGTTGAATGGCTTTTTGTCCCCATTCAAGAGCTTCCAGGAAATCCTCTTCAGAGATTTCCTTGGAGTTGCTTTCTACCGTCAGGATTGCGTCGCGGCTGCCAGCCATAACTAGGTCCAAATCTGATTCTTGGATCTCTTCAAAGGATGGAAATGCAATGAGTTTTCCATCAATGCGCCCTACTCTAATTCCCCCAATGGGTCCTTCCCAGGGAATATCTGAGATCATCAACGCCGCTGATGCAGCATTGATACCGAGAACATCCATGGGATGATTGTCAGATGAGAGAGCATAGAGGATCAATTGAACTTCGTTGCGCAGATCTTTGGGGAACAGTGGTCTGAGCGGGCGGTCGATCAATCGGCATGTTAGAGTAGCATCCTCACCTGGTCGTCCTTCACGGCGGAAGAAACTTCCAGGGATGGAGCCGTTGGCGTACATGCGCTCTTCATAGTTTACGGTTAGTGGAAAGAAATCTGCTCCGTCGCGGGCACTATCATTCATGGTGGCGGTTCCAAGCAAGATCGATTCTCCGATCTGGACAGTGACTGCACCGCCTGCCTGGAGTGCCAGGGTTCCAGTTTCAATAACGATCTCTTTCCCTTCTACTACTGCTACATATTTCTTTGATTCAGGTTTCATTTTTTCCTCCTGCCGACATTATTAGGGTCAGGGATTGGGAACTAAAGACATAAATATGTCGTTACCTCCCAATACCCAACCTGACTAGAATGCACGGACTTGATAACATTCTACATTTAAGTAAGTAGTTAAACGTTCGTTAAATACGATATTCAATTATATTTTTCAGGGAGAAAGTGATCCACCGCCTGGTTGGGTCCCCCTTGCCAACTCAACCTACCCGCACCGACAACTTTATTTTCCCCGCCCCCGCTCTCCGATCAGTCTGTTATAAAAAATAAAACCGAGGGGTCATTTGGAGCACCCACTCGGTTAGATCCAATTATTTCCTTCGTAAGCCTAGACGATCACTGATCGCGACATATCTTTGATAATCTTCTCGACGAAGATATGCCAATAATCTCCGGCGTTGACCAACCAGTTTCAATAATCCTCGCCTGGAGGATTCATCATGGGTGTGATTCTGCAGGTGTCCGGTTAATTCCAAAATTCTGGTGGTCAAGAGAGCAATCTGGACCTCAGGCGAGCCAGTATCATTCTGATGTCGTCCAAATTCCTTGATAATTTCTTCTTTCTTTTCCTTTAACATGGTCATGACGTCTGCTATCTCCTAAAATATTTGTTTTTCTGCTTTCTAGCAGGTCTCCAGTTCCGCAGCCTGGGCCGCAAAGTGGTCTAGTCAGCACGGAAATTATACCAAAGAGAACCTAAATGGCAAGGATGCTCATCAGTCTGCCAGAATCCTCCTGGTTTGCTCCACATCCTTTTTAATCTGCTCTATCAAGTCACTTACCTGGGAGAATTTCATTTCATCTCGCAGACGGTCAATGAAAAACAGATCCACACAATCGCCATATAAATCACTGGAGAAGTCCAGAAAATGGGCTTCAATGCGGGGAGTAGTTAGATCGTCTCCAAAAGTCGGACGGTAGCCGACATTGGTCACCGCCAAATAAGTCTCTCCCCTGACAATTGCCCGGCAAGCATAAACACCCGGTTTGATATCTACCATCTCAGGGGGAACATCCAGGTTTGAGGTAGCAAAACCCAAACTTTTACCGCGTTTTTCGCCTTTGATTACCTCACCGCTGATCTCAAAAGGCCTGCCCAGCAGTTGAGCTGCTTTCCGGATCTGACCGATACGGATTTTATTCCGGATCAGACTGGAGGAGACTAGTTCATCCTCATGGAAATAGGCAGGAATTTCATGGACTTCAAACTTATACTCCTGCCCGATTTCACGCAGGCGGGAGGGAGTCCCCTGGCGGTTCTTTCCCAGGGCAAAGTCGTATCCAACCCACAGTTCAGTAAATTTCAAATGCTCATGCAGCTGCTTGATAAAATCATCCGGGCTCATCCGAGATGTATCAGGAGTAAAAGGATATGTTAAAACATAATCTACTCCCAGATCTCCCAACAGTTGGGCTTTTTTTTCAGGCATTGTCAGATAAAAAGCTCGAGATTCGCCCTTCAGAACCAGCTGGGGATGGGGATGAAAAGTCACTACTACAGCTGGTTTCCCGACCTGGTGGGCCCGATCTACCAGGGAGTGGATGATCTGCTGATGGCCAATATGCACACCATCAAAACTGCCTATGGTCACCAGGGATTCTTCCAAAGAAATTTTTTTTAGATCGTGAAAATGCTGCATAAAAATCCAGTCAGGAAGTAATGAACACCTTGCGAGGTTGCCAGGTATCATCACCTTCATTTGCTTCCAAAAGCGCAATCAAATCCCCCTGCTCACTTAACCCCCTGGCCCAGCCGCTTGATCCCGATTCAGCCGGGATGCGGTGGCCATGTTTGATCTTATCCATATCATCTGGGGTTAAATCCAGGGTATGCCAATCTGCCAGGGTTTCAGCTGCCGGTATCAGGTGTTTATACCAATCTCCAACCTCGAAGGATTCTTTGATATCCTGCAGGCGAACTGCATCGCGCAGTGTGAACTGGCCGTTCTTGGTCCTGCGCAATCCCGTCAGGTGCGCCCCTACACCCAGGTCATTCCCAAGATCGTTTGCCAGGGAGCGGACATAGGTGCCAGAAGAAGCGAAAACATCGATCACCGCTTCCGGAGGCGCCCATTCCAGCAATTCCAAGTTATACACATCGATCATCCGGGGTTCGAGGTGCACTTCTTCTCCCCTGCGGGCAAGATTATAGGCTTTTTCTCCATTTACCTTTACGGCGGAATGGGCTGGTGGAATCTGGGCGATCCTACCTTCATACTCTCGAAGAAGGTTCTGAAAGTCCTCTTCAGTAATATGGTCAACAGATTTGGTTTCACCAACCTGTTTCCCTTCAGTGTCATAGGTATCAGTGGCAACGCCAAAACGTAAAATGGCCTGGTAACGTTTATCAGAAGCGGAGAGGAATTCACTCAGCCGTACTGCCGGGCCAATCAATACTACTAAAACTCCCGAAGCGCGGGGATCCAATGTGCCTGTGTGGCCTGCCCTGCGAATACCAGTACCGTGCCGGATAACCTTCACAACATCATGAGATGTCATTCCGACGGGTTTATCGATTACCAACGCACCAGTTATAAAATCCTTCAATTGATCATTTTTCATGTTCTGAATCTCCCCAACTGCTAATCTTGAGTAGAGACCGTTCTATCCACTCGACTGGAGTGATTTCCTGGTTGCCTCAAGTACTTCTTCTTGCACCCGCTCCAGGTCGCCTTTTATATCCGCCCCGGCAGCAGGCTTATGGCCGCCTCCGCCAAACTGTGTGGCTATACTGGATACATCGAATCCCGGTCGGGATCGCCAGCTGACCTTCACGCTTCCATTCTTCTGTTCTACAAATACCACGCTGATATCAGTTTCCTTGATCCTGGAAAGGACATTGATCAAATCTGCATCATCACGACCAGGATAATCAGCTGCTATCCGATCTTCTAATGATAAGGAAGTCCAGACCAGCCGATCTTCCATTTGGATCCTGGATAATCCCTGTCCCCAATATTTGACTGCCTCAAAGGATTTTTCCAGCATAGCTTTACGGTACAGAACAGGCAGATTGGCGCCTATTTCCATCAAATCGGCTGCAATCCGCAGTGTCTGGGGGTTGGTGTTCGAGGTTCTGAAACCCAGGCTATCAGTTAACAAACCGGTTAACAAAGCTTCTGCGACAGCCAAGTTGATGGGGAATGAGAGCTCTCTTGCCAAATCGAAAATGATTTCAACCGTAGCGACGGCATCATCCCGGACCAAATTCAGTTTCGCAAATTGTGTATTGGTTGGATGATGGTCAATATTGACATCAGGTTCCCCAAAATCATCCAGCACAGACCCGATTCTATCGATGTCCGAGCTGTCCACCACTATGACCAGATCAAAAACACCAATTGCTTCTCTGATGATCCTATCTGACCCGGTCAGATGGTTGAAGACCTTTGGAACGCCGTCTTCAAGGACCAGGCTTATTTCTTTCCCCAGATCTTCAAGCATTAATCCTAAACCAAGGGTTGAGCCAACTGCATCCCCATCAGGCCGGATATGGGAAATGATCAGGATCCGGTCTGCCCGTGATACCAGATCTCCAAATGCCTTTATCTGGTCCTTATTCATTCAGATCCTCGAGCCCTTCTTCCTCATCCAGCTCGGCGAAGATTTCATCCAGACGATCGACACGCTCAGGGATAGGATCCCAGTGAAAACGCAGCTGGGGAAATGTGCGCAGATGGGAAATGCTCCCTGCCAACTGGGAGCGGATAAAACCCGAGGCCTTTTTTAAGGCGCTCATGATGTCCTTTTTTCTGTCAGAGCCATCCATGGCTGAAACATAGATATCTGCATAGGACACTTCCCGATCCAACTCTACACTAGTAATATTTACACCTTCCAGGCGGGGATCACTGATCTCCTGCAAAAAAAGCAGGGACAGTTCCCTTTTAATCCTGTCGGCTATACGATCTGTTCTTGATTCTGATACCATAATTTTCCTTAAAATTCCGATACCATCTCAATGACGTAACTTTCCAGCACGTCGCCTTCTTCAAAGCCCGAGAATCCTTTTAAACCTATCCCAAATTCAAATCCACCACGGACTTCGTTTACGTCATCTTTGTGGTGTTTCAGGGAGGCGATATCACCTTCAAATGCGATTTTGCCTTGCCGTAAGACACGGATCTTGGCATTGCGGCGAATTTCACCAGTTTCTACTTTACATCCAGCCACCTGATCAAACTTGCCGGAAGGGAAAACAGCTTGAACACGAGCCCGGCCGATCAGGATCTTCTTTTCCACCGGCTCCAGCATACCCTTGAGCGCTTTTTCGATATCATCAATCAGATGATAGATAATGCTGTATCTCCGGATGGATATCCCTTCTGAGTCCGCCAGGCGTTTGGCTCTACTATCCGGGCCAACATTAAATCCAAGTATGATTGAATTTGTGGCAGAAGCCAGCATCACATCATCATTTGTGACATTGCCTGTGCCAGCATGAATTACTTTGACGCCGATGTCCTGTTCACCGCCGCTTTTCAAATCTTTCACGGAGTTGACGATCGGTTCCAGGGACCCCTGCACATCAGCTTTTATGATCAGCCGAAGCTCTTCCTCTTCGCCGGCTTGAACTCGGGCAAAAAGCTGCTCCAGGTTCGCTGCAATATCCGGTTCAATTTCCTTCCTTTCAGCCAAGAGTTCTCGTTCTTCGATCATCTCGCGGGCGACCTTCTCGTTGATTACTACGCTGAATAACTCACCCGCTTTGGGAACATCACTTAAACCCATTACTGAGACTGGCACGGATGGTCCAGCTTCCTTGATCTTGGCGCCGGTGAAATCGAACATTGCTTTAAGGCGTCCACAACTCGTGCCAGCTATGACAGTGTCTCCAACTTTCAAAGTACCGTTCTGAACAAGCAGAGTAGCCATCACACCGCGGGCTTTAGTCAGTTCAGCTTCGATAACCGTGCCAAAAATATCTCCCTCAGGATTTGCCTGGATATCCAGATCGTCCGCAACCAGCAGGATAGCTTCCATCAGGTCATCCAAGCCGGTTTTTTCAGTGGCTGAAACAGGGACAATAATGGTATCGCCATCCCAATCATCCGCCACTACGCCAGCATCGGCTAACTCCTGTTTTACTTTGTCCGGAGCCGCATTTAATTTATCGATTTTATTGAGGGCTACGATCATGGATACCTGGGCTGCCCGGGTATGGGCAATGGCTTCTTCTGTCTGAGGCATCACACCATCATCTGCAGCTACTACAAGCACTACGATATCCGCTCCCTGGGCGCCGCGGGCCCGCATGGCTGTAAAAGCAGCATGACCAGGAGTATCCAGGAATGTGATGGGTTTTCCATTATGCACAATTTGATAGGCACCAATATGCTGGGTGATTCCTCCAGCTTCTCCGGCTTGCACCGAAGTTTGCCGGATAGCATCCAGCAAAGATGTCTTCCCGTGGTCAACATGTCCTAGAATAGCCACGACCGGCGGCCTGAGGACCAAACCTTCTTCATCCTCCTCTTCTAGTTTCTGGCGCCAGAGTGGAACTGCAATTTCTTCAATTTCATCCTCTTCTTCAACCTGCGCAGAAACCGCTTCAAACCCCATTTCCGCAGAAACAATGGCCGCAGTATCAAAATCAATCTGCTGATTGATATTAGCCATCATGCCGTTTGCCATTAATGTCTTGATGATCTCGATCGGACTGGCATCCAGGGTCTGGGCCAAATCGCGGACAGTTATACTGATCGGCAGTTCTATTTGTTTTAATTCTTGTCCGTTTTCACTCATGTATTACCTCGTTAGCCTGATTTATTGCACGCTCAAATTATTCTTTGTTTTCTTCTAAGAAGGAATCTTGAAAGGCTAATAATTCTGCCTGATTTTTTTCATTCAAGGTCGTATTCAACGCTTTTTCCAGATTCTTTTTCACTCCCCGCTCCCAACAATCAGGATCGGCATGTAAGTATGCTCCCCTGCCTGCCAGTTTCCCAGTCTGGTCCACTACAACACCTTCAGGTGTTCTGACCAGGCGGACTAGTGATTTTTTATCCTGGCTTTGCCTGCAAGCTACACACATGCGTTGGGGTTTATGTTTATTTCTGGTCATTGAACTGGCAGGATCTACTCCTCTTCCTTTATCTCATCTTCTGAAGTAATTTCTTCTTGATCTTCTGTTTCTTTTGGTTCTACTTCAGCTTCTGTTTCTTGATCTTCAGGTAGATCATGTTCATCTGCATCATCTACTTCAACCTCATCCTCTTCCGGAAGATCTTCAACAGGTTCAGCATCTTCCGCTGCAAGCTCTTCTGTTTCAGATCCTTCCGCTTCAGATCCTTCTTCTACGGGTAGCTCTTCAGGTTCACTCTCACCTTCTTCCCCGACAGGAGCCTCTTCTTCTCCAACCTGTTCAGGCTCTTCTTCCTGATCAGTGGGCTCCTCATCCAGGATAATCTCTTCCACAATATCATATTCTTCCGGGAGAGGTTCGTAACCTATCATCACTTCCAGGGCGCTCTCAATTTGTTTGATAGAGGTTGGGCCAATCCCATCGATGTCATTGATCATATCCGGCACCAACAGCAGCCGGTAAGCCAATTCTCCCACATTTGAAAAATCTGCTTCATCCAGCAGGTTTTCAATCTTGGTGGGCAGACCCAGGGTCATAATCGGCAGGTCGTAGGCATCATCTGGCACTGCGGCTTTGGCAGCCTGGATGCGAGCCTGCTGTTGTTTGGTTATTTCTTGGCGTTCCTTGATCAAACCGGATTCAACACGGTTATTAAAATTATGCAGTTCACGGTACTCTTCAGGCGTAATTGGCCGGCCATCTGCTTTTTTAGCCAGAATACCTTCTATACGGGGAATTGTCGACGCTTCCAGATCCTGGAATTGGACATACTTGGGGTTGTCCTGGATCTTGAAGAGAGTATCGGATACCGCTTCAAAGAGACCTTTGATATCGATCCGCCAACCGGATAGTTTGGCTGCCAGGCGGGCATTCTGACCGTTGCGGCCAATTGCCAGGCTGAGCTGATCCTCAGGAACAACCACCGTAGCTGTGGGCATGCCATCAGATTCTTTGTTCAGAAAGACGCTCAAAACCCGGGCAGGACTTAAAGCCTTGGCAATAAACTCTTCCGTATTGGGATTCCATTCAATAACGTCAATCTTTTCGTCACTTAATTCTCTCACGATGGCCTGAATGCGCACACCACGGATGCCGACGCAGGCACCCACTGGATCCACACCAGGTTTGAGGGCTGAAACAGCCACTTTTGATCTGTAACCAGCTTCCCGGGCTATAGATCGGATTTCTACTAAACCCTGGTAAATCTCGGGAACTTCATTCTCTAGCAAACGCCGCAAAAAGTCACGATGAGCACGGGATAGGATAATACGCGGTTCGCGAGTAGTCTCTTCCACATCCAGCAGCAGAGCCCGGATGCGGTCATGGACCCGATAATATTCCTTTGTGATCTGCTGATTGCGGGGCATTTTCCCCTCAGCGTTGATATTTAATCCAATAGTCAGCTCATGGCGGTGGACAGCTTGAATCACACCAGTTACTACTTCGCCGATCTTGTCGTAATAATATTCATATTGGGCCAGTCGTTCCGCCTGGCGAATGCGCTGCTGAATCACCTGGCGGGCTGTTTGGGCAGCAACTCGTCCAAAATCATCCGGGGTGCTTTCCACCATTTCCAGGTCACCCAACTTAGTATCCGGGTTCACTTTCCTGGCTTCTTCTATCAGCACTTCCGTCCGATTATCTTGAATATCTTCCACAACCTCTTTTTCAACAAAGACGACCACTTCGCCAGATTCAAGATCGATCTCAGCCTCAACCTTCTGAGCACTGGAAGCATTCACGGAGCGCCGGTATGCAGAAACCATAGCATCCTTTAACGCTTCAACAATAATCTCCTCTGGAAGGTTCTTGTCATTGATGATCTGTTTAAAGGCTAAAGCAAATTCTGTTTTCATTTTGATATCTCCAACTACGTTTACCGGGAGGGATGGCTCAGGCTTATGATGGCAATAAAAAAAGTGGGTAAACCCACTTTCCGACGCCGCCAATATTGCTTCCCCCCTCTGGAAATTCATTTTATCATGAAGGATATCGGCTGGCAAGGTATCCCCCCAAACCCAACCAGCATCCAGAATTTACCCCTAAGGTCTCTGGTCCAGTTTATTTTCAGGAGAATTTTGCTCTTCTTCTAGCAATATCTTCTTTAAATAAATCTTTTCTTCCTTCTTAGTGGTGATTTTTCCATCAAGCCAGGCATTTCGCAGCTCAGTGAGGATCTGCGAGTACCGCGGACCGGGAGCCAAACCTTCTTTCTGGAGGTCTTTACCAGTTAAATTGGTTTCCACATGCTGCCAGGAAGATAAATAATGAGATAAAATGCCCTTCAATTTGGGTTTTTTTTCATTCAAATAAACTGCATAAATGGCAAGATTGGAAATTCGATCTAAAATGGCAGTCGCTTCACTGGCAGGATGTCCGGCAAGATCTGGCAAAATCTCCCTAAGTTCAGATGCCTGGCGAATGGTCTCTGCCAGACCGCGAACCAGGCGCAAACGTGTACTGACATCACTCCCAGCCGGAGCATTCATCAACCACAGGGTATAACGCAGCGCCATATCGAGTGAAACGCCCATCCCATCCACATCGATATTCCATTCCAAGGGAGTATCCTTGCACGGCATGAAATTCATCAAGTTTTTTAGGTCATTATTCCAGATCAGGTGAGGATGAATAGTCTCCAAAATGGTAAGTTCATTTAAGCGTTCGAACATCTGGGCAGCATTCTTTTCTTCAAAAATTCGGTCGAATTCATGACGGATCCGGTCGCCAGATACTCTCATAAGCAATTCTTTAGCTTCCAGCAGCAAATTTTCGGTCCGTTCATCCAGATTGAATTCATATCGTTGTTCGTAACGCACCGCTCTTAAGATGCGGGTTGGATCATCCACAAAAGACAAAGAATGCAGCACTTTTACCAGTTTGGCTTTAAGATCCCCCAGGCCACCCCAGTAATCATATAATTCGCCATAATGATGGCCATCAAGCCTCATTGCCAGAGTATTGATGGTGAAATCCCGCCGGTGTAAATCCAGTTTAATGCTGCCCCTGGCTACTGTTGGTAGTGCAGTGGGATGGGTATAGAACTCCCTTCTGGCGCTGATGAAGTCCAGGGAATCTGGTAAGGCTTTTTTGATCTTTTGAGTAGAACCCAGGATATCAAGCTCTTCCTTGTTAATAAACCATTTAGCTGTACCAAAACGGCTGTGGCTGGTCACCCGCCCTCCGTAGCGCTGCTGGACTTCCCTGGCCAGATCAATTGCGTCTCCTTCTACAACCAGATCGAAATCCAGGCTCGGTATATCCAGTAAAAGATCTCGAACAAATCCACCCACGATATATAGGGCTGATTTCTGCTTGGCAGCGATATCAGCAATCTTATTCAATAGCGCCAGGCGAACCTCAGGCAAGGTAGATTCTAGACGGTGAGATAAATTCTGCCTGCCAGGTGATGGGCGATGAGGTGCCAGAATTTTTATCAAATCAGTCCGGGTGATAATTCCGACTATTTGCTTGGACCTAGAACTGACCACCGGGATCTGGCCCCAGCCTGATTCCATCATGACGTCTTGAATATATTCGATCGAATCAGCCGGGAAAACCCGCACATTGCCGGCCTCCATAATACTCTCTGCGGTAACATCCAATTTATGGGCCAAGGCCCGATCGACCGCCCTCCGTGTGACCAGGCCGATGATTTCATCCTTATCCACTACCGGGTAACCCTCAAAACCATAATGCAGCATTAATTCAGATACTTCACTGATTGGAGTATCTGGTGCCAGTGTCTGGGGATCTTTCGACATGATGTCCCGGGCCCGGATGGCTGGTTTAACATACTGGGGCAGGATATCTGTCAGAGTTTTATAGATCTCGGATATTGGAATTCCATTCACCAAGGCAGCGGCCGCCCTGGGATGACCTCCCCCGCTCTCAAAGGTCGATAACACTTCACAGACATCAATGTGATCCGAGGTTGAACGGGCAATGATCTGCACACCTCCTGATGTATTAATCAGTAAAAAAAGTGCATCTGGATCAAGTAAGTCCCGCAATTTATGAGCCAGACTGGAAAGCTCCTCTTCCAGTCCAGTAGCATCAGCCTGGGTCAGGATCAAACTGTGTCCGTGGATGATCAAACTCTCAGCATTAGCTCGCAGTTCTTCATAAATCCGCTGCTGAGCCATAGAGAGGGGATGATTAATATAATCGGTGACAATGGCCAGGCTGGCACCCCGTTCCACCAAGATGCCAGCAGCGAAGATATCTTCCGCAGTGGTGCGGGTATAGGTCAGGGATCCCGTATCTTCGTAGATTCCTAATAATAGCAAGGTAGCTTCAACAGGTGTCAGCAGGATATCTCGTTCCTGGATAGCTTGAACAAAGATTGTTGTTGCTGCGCCGATTTCTCGAATGGTTACATCCCAATCTTCCGGGATATCTTCCTTCATTTGGTGATGGTCAATGACCTGGACCTTGATATTCTTAACCATGCCTTTGATATTGGTCATGGCCTGGGTATCCACCAGGCAGACCGATTCTATTGGATCACCTGGCAGATCGCGGGGGTCTACTAAAGGAAGTTCAACACCGTAAAGGTTCAAAAAAGCTTCTACATTACGGTTTAGCTGGCGGGGTAATACTGGGACCAAACTCTGGTCCAACAAATACGCACCCAACAGAGATGCCAGGCCGTCAAAATCGGTCCTTTCATGGGTTAAGATTATGTCCATAAAGTTTTCCCCGCTGACCATTAGGGTCAAGAATATTGTACCCTAACTACACTTAGGGAACGGATACCTTAAAAACAAGAACATTCTATGTGATATTTCTGGTGCCTCAGCATACTATTTCCTCAATTAGTATTAGGTATAATACCCCCATGAAAACTATTACAGTATTTGGCGGTTCATTACCAAAGCCCGGATCACAGGCCTACCAGGATGCCCAGCTACTGGGAAGTATATTGGCTGGCTTGAAGTACGCTGTCCAGACCGGGGGATATATCGGGACTATGGAAGCGGTTTCCCGGGGGGCATCGGAAGCGGGCGGTCATGTCATCGGTGTGACCTGCGATGAGATTGAAAACTGGCGTCCTGTAGCCCCTAATCAATGGGTTAAGGAACAAAAACGCTGCGCTTCTTTGAGGGAACGTCTTTATAAATTGATAGATGAATGTGTGGCAGCCATTGCCTTACCTGGCGGAATTGGCACCCTTGCAGAAGTTGCTCTAACCTGGGCTGAACTGCAAATCAATCCTGAAAGGCCAAAACCCCTGATCCTGGTGGGTTTGGGATGGCAAGAAACCCTGGAAACTTTCAAGACCAAACTTGGTGAATATATCCCGGCAGATGATCAAAACAGGATTATGACTGTTCCAGATGTAGAATCCGCTACCAATCTTCTGAGCGGCTTAATTCCATGACCGCCATCAATCCGGCCAGACTGAAGATCCAGTGCGCAGCTCTGAGTGAATATTATTCCAACCCGGCCAAATTTGTCCCAGGTTTGCATGACCTGTTGGGATTTTACGCGGGGCGCATCCGGCAGACCTCCCTGGCTCACTCACCACTCAGCTTGCAGACCTACCAGGTGCCGGCACCAGTGCTGCGGGAACTGGTGAGCGAACTGGAGGGATCTCTGGCAGAAAATCCGGGGCTCGGACTGAAGCTGATCGATGCTCTCTGGGAGGAGGAATGGGTAGAGTTTCGCCAGCTGGCGATCATCTGCCTGGGAGATATGCCTCCTTTTAACCCACAGCAAATCCTGGAGCGGATAAAGTCCTGGCTGGAAAGCTGCACCACAGAGGATATTCGCCTCATGATCATGACCCGGGGGCTGATCCATTTGGCAGAAGAAAAACCAAAAATCATCTTCAATTTTATCCGGGACCTGATCTCATCCGGATCTAAAATAAACCATCAGGCAGCTCTGTTTGGTTTGATAACATTCGGAAATGATCCTGATTTCGACAATCTACCACTGATATATAATCTATTGGCCGAGATCCTGCAGAATGAAGAAACAGGACTGATAAAGGAAATCACCAGCCTGTTGAAGGTCCTGCAAAAACGATCCGAACAGGAAACTGCCTACTTCCTGGAACGCCAGTTAGCTGCAGCAGCCAAACCGAGGATCTTCCGGGTCACAAGGCAAGTCATGAGATTATTTAATTCTGACAATCGGGTAATGTTACGGAAAGCGTTAGAAAATTTCACTTAAGCTGGTTCCAAGATCGGGGACAGAAGACCACTATTTTAGGGTTTAGGATTTTGGATTATCCAATCCCGACCTTCCAACTCCATTGGCTCCACCGTTGTACCCTGTCTCTTACTCTCAGTTCTCCAACTTCTCTAATCGTATACCAAATTAACTTGACATTCTTTCATCCAGATCCTATACTGTCAGTAATAAAATAGAAGCACGGGGAGCCGTTGTACGGCTGAGAGGAAAACCATGGTTTTCGACCCGCGAACCTGATCCGGATCATGCCGGCGGAGGGATGCAAAATTATAATCTCCTCCGGCAAGAGGAGTTTTTTCTTAAATATGAAAACCATTATTTTTGCCAATGGAGAATTTATACCCCCGCTTCTCCCTCTTAATATCAACAAAGATGACCTCATTATTGCAGCAGATGGAGGCAGCCAGCACTGCCTAGCCCTGGGCATCCTGCCAGGAATTTTAATCGGCGACATGGATTCAACCGATCCGGCGCTGGTGGAAAAATGGCGCGGGGAAGGTGTTGAAATCATCCAGCATCCGGTAGACAAAGACCAGACCGATCTGGAGCTGGCTTTAATGCTGGCCCAAGATCGGGGTGCAAGGAAGATTGTGGTTCATGGCGCAATTGGCGGGCGGTTAGATATGACTTTTGGAAATCTGACCTTGCTGGCCCACCCCCATCTTAAAACACCTACCACCCTGATCAACGGTGAGGAAGAAGTCCATCTTCTACATGCCGGTGAAATGCTTACACTTGTAGGTGAACCGGGAGAAATTGTATCCCTGCTGCCTATCCAGCCGGGGAATTCAGCTGTCAGCACCAGAGGGCTTCAGTACCCCTTGAAAAATGAACCTCTGGAATTTGGCGTATCCCGCGGGATTAGCAATCAACTTACTGGAGATAGAGGCACAGTTCACCTGGAAAGCGGTCTGCTGGCGGTGATCCATACTCGCTCATCTCTCCAGGAGGAAAATTGAGATGAAAAGAATGGGATTTTTATTGGCAGGACTGGTTTTTTTGATGGCAGCTTGCAAGACAATCCCGGAGGGACAGAAAGTCCTGACTGTCATGACTCATGACTCTTTTGCGATTTCAGGATCCGTGGTGGATTATTTTGAAACACAATATAATGTAGACATCCAATTCCTGGAAGTTGGTGATACAGGCACTGCAGTAAATAAAGCTGCCCTCTCCAAGGGAAACCCCCTGGCTGATGTCTTCTACGGAGTGGATAACACATTCCTGAGCCGGGCCCTGGAAGAGGATATTTTTGAGGTTTATCAGTCCCCGCTCCTGGAAGATATCAATCCGGTCTTCATTCTTGATCAAAGTTTTCGGGCCCTGCCTGTGGATTTTGGAGACGTATGCCTCAACTACCAGAAATCCTTTTTTATTGAGAATAACCTGCCTGCCCCTGATTCCCTTGAGGACCTGATCCAGCCGGATTTTGAAGGTCTGCTAACCGTGCAGAACCCGGCCACTTCTTCCCCCGGTCTGGCTTTTCTGATGACCACTGTGGGTTATTTTGGGGAGGATGGCTACCTGGACTATTGGGAAAAGCTGGTAGAAAACGGGGTTAATATCGTTAATGATTGGGAAACCGCTTATTACAGCGCCTTCAGCCAGGCTGGAGGGACGGATCCGATTGTAGTCTCCTATAGTTCCAGCCCCCCATTTGAAGTGCTGTTTGCGGAAGAACCGCTGGATGATGCTCCCACTGCCGCTGTAACCTCACCGGGAACCTGCTTCCGGCAGATCGAGTTTGTGGGCATTCTTAATGGGACACCTAACCGGGAACTGGCAGAAAAGTGGGTCGATTACATGCTCTCACCAGCTTTCCAGGAGGATATTCCCCTAAATATGTATGTTTTCCCGGTCAATAGAAATGCCGTATTGGAAGAGACCTTCCAGAAATACCTCGACATACCGGAAGTCACAGCTGACATCAGTCCTGCCATGATCGCGGAAAACCGCGAAAAATGGATCAATGACTGGACTGAAGCGGTGTTAAGGTAGTCAGAGACTCAATTTAAATGAAAATCTCCTCCCGTTCCAAGTCTTCCAATCTCTTACTCTGGATCCTTCCTTTAGTATTCCTGGGATTATTCTTCTTCTTTCCTCTGGCCAAGATCACCCAGCTCAGTTTTACACGGATTGAAGGCGGCTTTCTGGCTGGATTGTGGGAAGTTATTACCTCACCAACTGTCAGCGAGGTAGTTGGTTTTACATTCAAACAAGCCTTTTTATCCACTATACTGACACTGGCAGTTGGACTGCCGGGCGCCTATCTATTTGGAAAATTCCAATTCAGAGGGAAAAAGTTACTCCGGGCCCTGACCGGTGTGCCATTTGTGATGCCCACTCTGGTTGTGGCGGCCGGTTTTTATGCTCTGGTTGGACCCAACGGATGGATCAACGAAGTTTTAATGAGGGTCTTCCAGCTGGAATCCCCGCCAATCCAGTTCGTGAATAGCTTTGCCGCCATCCTGACTGCCCATGTCTTTTACAACACCACCATCGTATTGAGAGTAGTCGGTGATTACTGGAGTCGGCTGAATCCCAGGCTGGAACAGGCTGCCCGGGTACTGGGAGCAAATCGTTGGAATACATTGCGGGAGATCACCTTGCCGTTGTTGCTGCCAGCTATTGCAGCATCTTCCCTGCTGGTATTTATTTTTGATTTCACTTCTTTTGGGGTTGTGCTGATATTAGGCGGACCACTTTTTGCTACCCTGGAAGTGGAGATCTATTATCAGACCATCAGTCTGTTTAATCTACCTTTGGCAGCTACTCTGTCACTTCTCCAGATTGGTTTCACTCTGATCCTGACCATAGTCTACACTCGTCTGACAGGGCGCATCAACCAGCCCGTTGAATTATCCTC
The DNA here is from genome assembly GCA_964627755.1 of uncultured Anaerolineales bacterium. Lineage (GTDB taxonomy): Bacteria > Chloroflexota > Anaerolineae > Anaerolineales > UBA11858 > B10-G9. The sequence continues at coordinate 1,106 of CAZVIH010000020.1, read as the reverse complement.
CCGGAAAAAAAGCCAGCTGCCGCTGATGTCCCTGCGGAGCAGGATGCTGGCCGGTCTTATGATCGTCTTTTTGCTGGTATTCCTGATCAGCCCCCTGGCTTCGCTGGGATTAAAATCTTTTAGCAGCTCGGACCCAGGATCTCCTTTGACACTGGCTTTTTACCAGGCTCTTGGAGAAAATCCGCGAGAATCACTCTTTTATGTACCTCCCTCTACAGCTCTGGGAGTTTCACTGGGATATGGGTTGATCACTGTGGTCCTGGCTCTGGCTTTGGGGCTGCCAGCTGCCTGGGCCTTGGCGAAGAATAATCTAACGCTGCTGGATAAAATCCTGGACCCGATTCTAATGCTGCCGCTGGGCACCTCTGCTGTGACCCTGGGACTCGGTTTCCTGGTAGCGCTGGATACACCACCACTGGATTTACGGACCTCCCCCCTACTGGTACCTATCGCTCACACCCTGGTAGCATTTCCCTTTGTTGTCCGCAGCCTGACCCCAGCGCTGGCCAGCATTCAGCCCAAATTGAAGCAGGCGGCGGCAGTCCTGGGGGCTTCACCCCGGCGGATCACCAGGGAGATCGATCTGCCACTGATAGGCCGGGCACTTCTGGTAGCGGCCACTTTTGCCTTTACGATCTCGATCGGGGAATTTGGGGCCAGTTCATTGATCACCCGTCCAGAATACCCCACTGTGCCGGTGGTGATCTACCGTTTGTTATCCCGGCCCGGTGCCCTGAATTACGGCCAGGCCATGGCTTTAAGCACAATCCTGATGTTCACAACCCTGGCCGGCATGCTTCTGATGGAATACTTCAGGGTCGGAGAAGTGGGGGAGTTTTAAGGTTGCTTTCCATCCTGACCAAAGACCGAAGACAGGGAGGCTACGCGTCCAGCCCGTTAATATCCATTCCTGATCAGCCAACAACAACCTCCTCTTTCCAGATTCAATCCCGTTCTTCCATTTCCGGTCCTCGGTCTTTATTAGTAATCTTGACTTGAAAACCGAATATGATAAAATTGAAATTTACTGGGGGCGTGGTGTAGCGGTTAACATGCGGCCCTGTCAAGGCCGAGATCGCCGGTTCGAATCCGGTCGTCCCCGCCAG